>NZ_JAVWDJ010000001.1:0-218492 GCF_036642255.1 Clostridium sp.
AATTTTTTACTTAGCCACTAACGCTATAGCACCTTAGCTTATACATTATAACTGGATTAGACAATTACTTAACTTTACATTAACTTTCCTCTAAACTCATTATACATGGAAAATTTCTACAATATAGGTTATAATACATAAAAGAATTCACAATGAAACTGTTTATTAATTCATCATTAGGGATCCATTACAAAACTTTGCATATGCATAATTCTACGGTATTCCACTAGAGCTTTTTTAAGATGTATACTAAATATTCATCTTGGAGGCCTATATTAAACATAAAATTTATAAAATTACTTATCCTAATATTAGAAAGTGATGTGATATACATGGCTAAAGCAACTTTTAAGGGCAGTATAATGTTAAATCCTGTTCCTGCAGTCCTAATTACTTCTAAGAACAAAGAAGGAAGAGATAATGTGTTTACAGTAGGATGGATAGGGACTGCTTGCACTAAGCCACCTATGATAACTGTAGCCATAAGACCTGAGCGACTTTCTTATGAGTACATAAAAGAAAGTGAAAACTTTATTGTAAATCTCCCTTCAAAAGACTTAGTTAAAGCAGTAGATTATTGTGGCGTTCGCTCTGGGAAACAAACTGATAAGATTAAAGAAATGGGCTTCACCTTAGAATCAGGCCACATGGTTTCTTCTTCTATTATTAAGGAGTGTCCTGTTTCCTTCGAATGTAAGGTTAGATCCATAACTCCCCTTGGTAGCCATGATTTATTTCTAGCAGAAGTTCTTTGCTGTCATGTAGAAGAAACTTTGATTGATGATAAGGGTAAAATACATTTTGAAAACGCAGATTTAATTTCTTATTCTCATGGTGAATATTTTTCTTTAAATAATAAGCCACTTGGAAAGTTTGGATATTCCGTTATGAAAAAGAAAACTAAGAAAATGAAAGGTGTGAAATAAAATGAACTTTGTTAAAGTTGCCTCTGCTTGTCCAGTTACAAATGTAGCTGATGTGGATTTTAATTTACTAAACATAAAAAAGTGTATTGATGATAGCATAAGTAGGGAATGTAAAGTTGTGGTTTTTCCAGAACTTTCAATAACCTCCTACACTTGCAGCGACTTATTTCTACAAAGAAGACTTTTAGATAAAAGCGAAAATGCCTTAGAAAGTCTTTGTAATTACTCTAGTGATAAAGATATTCTAATAGCTGTAGGTGCTCCCTTTGAGCATAACAACCTACTCTATAATGTAGCTTACATAATTTTTAAAGGCAAAGTTCTAGGGATAGTTCCTAAAAGTTACCTACCAAACTACTCTGAATTCTACGAAAAACGTTGGTTTAGCAGTGGATTACATGTAGATACAGACCTTATTGATTTATCTTTCCAAAGTGAAATTCCCTTTGGTACAAATTTAATATTCACTTGTGGTGACATAAAGATAGGCTTTGAAATTTGTGAAGACTTATGGGTAACCATTCCACCTAGTAGCTATTTAAGCATATTGGGAGCTAATATTATTTGTAACCTATCCGCATCAAATGAGTTAGTGAGCAAGAGTGACTATAGAAAGAATCTTATTTCAAATCAAAGTGCTAGATGTATGAGTGCTTATGTGTACTCCTCCTCTGGAGTCTTCGAATCCACTACAGATTTATTATTTAGTGGTCATCTTATGATTGCTGAAAATGGTTCAACTATATCTGAAAACAAGAGATTCCAAAGAGAAAACGAAATTATTACTGGTATAGTAGATATAAATAAACTTAAATCTGAAAGACTCAAAAATGTAAGCTTTAGGGATAGTGTAGCTTTTTGCCCTTTTAAGGGAGAATATATACACTTTAAATTTGATAACACAGAAATAAGTGAGTTCGATAGATATATAGATAGACACCCCTTTGTACCAAGTAATGAACATGAACGTGATTTGCGCTGTGAAGAAATCTTTAACATCCAATCCTCTGCCCTTGCAAAAAGGTTTTGCCATACAAAATTAAACAAAGCAGTAATAGGTATTTCTGGTGGATTAGATTCTACTCTAGCACTACTTGTAGTTGTAAAAACCTTTGATATGCTGTCCATTCCAAGAAAGAATATAGTAACTATTACAATGCCTGGATTTGGAACAACAGATAGAACCTATACAAACGCCTTAGATTTATGCAGGCATTTAGGCACCGATTTAAGAGAAATAAATATTGTGGATGCTTCTTTGCAACACTTTAAAGATATAGGTCACCCTGTAGAACTTCATGATGTTACCTATGAAAATGTGCAAGCAAGAGAAAGAACTCAAATACTTATGGATCTTGCTAATAAAGAAGCTGGACTTTTAATTGGTACCGGAGATTTATCGGAATTAGCTCTAGGCTGGTGTACTTATAATGGCGACCATATGTCTATGTACTCTGTAAACTGTTCTATTCCCAAAACCCTTGTGAGGTATTTAGTAAGATATGTAGCTGAAAAAGAACTTTCTGGAAAAGTATCAGAAACTCTTCTTGATATACTAGATACTCCTGTTAGTCCCGAACTCCTTCCTAAAGATAAGAATGGAGAGATAGCTCAAAAAACTGAAGATATAGTAGGACCTTATGAGCTTCATGACTTCTTCTTATATTATTTCATTAAACAAGGTGCTACACCTGAAAAAATATTATTTTTAGCTAAAGTAGCCTTCAAGGATAATTATTCTGAAGAAGAAATTTCTAAATGGCTTCATATGTTCTTAAAACGTTTCTTTACTCAACAATTTAAGCGTTCTTGCCTTCCTGATGGGCCAAAGGTAGGTACTATAAGCGTATCTCCCCGAGGGGATTTAAGAATGCCTTCTGATGCAAGTTATAATAGTTGGATATAAGATATAAAAAAGTACCCTAAAAAAAGAGAAGTATGTTGACTGCTACAATAATGTAACTTTCAACCTACTTCTTTTTAAATCTTTAATTTCTAAGAAGTTTATTCGTTTAAAAACTATAAAAAACCTAAATACATATTAAAATTCATTTTACATAAGAGTATTCACACTTTAAATTCTAATAAATAGTCCACAAATTTAAAATGATTATTTATAGATATCCACAATTAATCCAGCTATTTCATCTATTGTTCCCGCAATATTTAAATTTTCTTTTTCTTCGCTTAATAACATAGATGTTAGTTCTTCTAATTTTTTATCTATAATTTCAACTGTTACATAATATTGAGTTTGCCAAAAGCTTATATCCTTCTTCACTGAATACATAAAGGCCATCATGGATTCTAAATATTCCTTAATAGCTCGCTTATAAGCTTTAACATCAGCATAACACTTAGAAACTGCTAGCCTATTGCCTTTGCTTTTTATATCTTTAAACATTTGTTTTAGTTGTTCTTCAGATTTTTGTTGACGAGCAAAGTTAAAATTCTTTGTAAAGTCACTTTTACTTCCTACAGCAATTCCTTCTTGCTTTACTGGAGCAGTTCTTCTCACTTTAGATATTTCCATTTCACTTAACTCCCTTCAAAGCTACTTTTTATAATACAATTATAATTTATATTATAATAAATAACTAGTAAGTACGCTACCCCATTTTGCGGTATACTGCATCTAAAGGAAAGAGGCATCTCATAATGCAGCACATGCACTATGAGTAGTTTCCTTTGTTTTATGTAGAATGTGATCTATACTTTACATAAGTGGATTCATTAACAAATCAATGTACTCTAAATATATTAAGGTTGTTTTAAAATATTGTGAATAAAAGTTAGTTCTGTGACAACCATTTCTTATTTACCTGGGTATTGAACTTGCTTGTAATCACAAAATATTTCTTGATTCTTTATATTGTGATCTTAGATACCCAATGAATCATTTAGCTTTATTCCAACAGATTTGCGCTCATAATATATAAAGGGTATAATTCTAATGTTGGGTTGTATTTCCAATTCATTATATAAAAATTAAAAATAAACCCTATGTTTAATTTTAATTTTTAAGCATCTTATTGCTAAAAGACAATCTAGTAAGTATAGATTATTTATAAAATTTTTCTTGAAAACCATAAATTTTCTTGGAGGTAATAATAATGAAACGATTATTAATGATGTTTTTAACCTTTTTTAAAATAGGTAGCTTTACCTTTGGTGGTGGTTATGCCATGATTCCTCTTATTGAAGCAGAAGTTGTTAGTAAGAACAAATGGCTTACTAAGGACGAATTTATAGATGTTATAGTTGTATCTCAAACCTTTCCTGGAGCTCTTGCGGTAAATAGTTGTACTTTTATTGGGTATAAGCTAGGAGGCCCCTTAGGTGCTACTTTAGGATTATTAGGTGTAGTGTTACCCTCATTTTTAATAATACTCCTCATCGCCATATTCTTTGATAAATTTAGAAGTCTGTATATTGTAGAACTTATCTTTAAAGGAATTAATGCTGCAGTTCCTCTTCTTATTTTAGTTGGCGTAAATAGTATTTCTAAGGTTGTGAGTAAAACTACAAAAAATATTCTTATTATAGTAGCTACAATATCTGTAATCTTAATCTTTGATGTAAACCCAGTGTATATAATTTTAGTCTCAGGAATTTATGGTATTATGTCAAATAGAAGGAAGGTGGAATAGATGGGAATCCTTTTAAAATTATATTTAGCTTTCTTAAAGGTAGGTACTTTTGGTTTTGGTGGAGGGTATGCGATGCTTCCATTAATCGAAAGAGAAATAGTTGATAATAATCATTGGATTGGTAAAACTGAATTTATTGATATTATAGGTATTTCCCAAATGACTCCTGGTCCTATAGCAATAAACTCTGCTACCTTTGTGGGTTATAGAGTTGCCGGCGTTGTAGGAAGCATAGTTGCTACTTTGGGTGTTGTTACCACTTCTTTTATTCTTGTATCCTTAGCCTATATATTTTTCAACAAGTTTAAAGAGTCCAAAATTCTTTCCTCTGCCTTATCTGGTATGCGCCCTGCCCTTATAGGTTTAATAATATCTGTGTTTTTGTCTTTGGGTTATGAATCCTATAGAGATTTAAACAGTATAATTATTGCCTTAATTATTGGTACATTACTTTATAAAACAAAAATAAACCCTATTTTAATCATTGTAATTTCTGGTATTCTCGGTGTAGTTTTTTATGGAGTAATACCAAGTTTTATAAGTTAATTTAAACCACATTTTCGAAGGATAAATCTCATGTTCCCTTCAAGTTATAGATATTTATTGATTAAAGTAAAATCATGGTGTAAAGTGGTTAATCCTACTTTATTTATTGATTATTTGACTTTATTATGCTGAAATTTCTTAACTAATGAATTTTTTGCGATATATCACTTGCAAATTTATTGACATAATTGCAAAAAAGCTGTATAAATATATTATAGACATATTTATTACTTAGATATTACTGTTTATAAGGATTATTGTATAATCTAATTTATAATCATTTGATATGAAGTAAATATATTTTTTATTAATGAGGGAGTAATTAGCACCATTGATTGTGTGGCAAGGTCAACATCGTGACTTTATAAGTCTGGCCTTGCCTTAAATGATGAGACTCATGTATGAAGCAAATTGCATTATACATGGGTCTCTTTTATTTTACAATGGCTTTTCAACTTACAATTTAAGATAGATTTGAAATTTCACTTATTAACTCCGGACTTATCTTTGTTTTATTGTAAATTTAAAAGTTTATTCAAAAATGAATTTTTGTCACAATAATGCAGCTTTAGTGAAAATTATATATACTTTAGATATAATCACTAAAATCAACTTGTTAATATTAAAATAATTTCTTAATTTTTCTACCATATTATGGTATAATATCTTTCAGTCCCATATTTTCAATAACTTCACAGTTTAATTTTTAAGTTATCTGAAAATTAACTAGTCAATAAGCTGGACTACTTTGCATCATACTCAGTGAACAGAATTTATTGGTAACAAACAGATCATCAATGGAACCTGGGTGCTTGTGAATGCAAAATATTCGTCATAGCTTTGTCTTATTTTTTCATTCAGATACTTAATTTGAAATCATATCTATATGGGATAATTTTATAGTACATAATAAAATTTTTATAAATAATAAAATTATGTAGGTAAATAATAATTTATGAGGTGATGCTGATGTATTTTAACGAAACTTCTGAAGATGTTATAAAAAAGTATGGTACTAATAGTGCTACTGGATTAACTTCTTCCCAAGTAAAAGAACACACAGAAAAATATGGCTTAAATAAACTAGCTACCAAAAAGCCAAAAACAAAAATCCAGCTATTCTTGGCTCAACTTAATGATATTTTAATTTATATCTTAATGGTTGCAGCAGTATTATCGGTTATAGTAGGTCACGAAATTGGTGATGCAATAATTATTGGTATTGTTATTCTTGTAAATGCTTTTGTTGGAGTAATTCAAGAGGCTAAAGCTGAAAAGGCATTGGATGCCTTAAAACAACTTTCCACTCCAAAGGCTATTGTAAAAAGAGATGGAGAATTAAAAGAAATTCCATCAGAAGAAGTAGTTCCTGGTGATATACTTATTATCGATGCAGGTAGATTTATTCCTTGTGATATTCGACTTATTGAAAGTGCAAATTTACAAATTGAAGAATCTGCACTTACTGGAGAATCAGTACCTGTAGATAAAAATGCTAAATTAGTTTTAAATGATGAAAAAGTTTCTCTTGGAGATAAGAAAAACATGGCTTTCATGTCAACTCTTGCAACCTATGGTAGAGGTATCGGTGTGGCTGTTGCTACAGGTATGGATACTGAAATAGGTAAAATAGCTAAGATGTTAGATGAAAGTGAAAATGAACTTACTCCACTTCAAAAGAAGCTTGAGGAATTAGGAAAAATCCTTGGTATTGGTGCCATCGTAATATGTGTAGTTATATTTGGTGTTGGTCTATTACAAGGTAGAGGTTTCAGTACTATGTTTATGACTGCTATAAGTTTAGCAGTTGCTGCTATTCCTGAAGGTTTAGCTGCTATAGTTACAATAGTACTTGCTCTAGGTGTTCAAAGAATGATAAAAGAAAATGCTATTATCAGAAAACTTCCTGCAGTTGAAACCCTTGGATCAGTAAATATAATTTGTTCTGATAAAACAGGTACACTAACTCAAAACAAAATGACTGTAGTTAAGTTTTATGCTGATGGTACTTTAGATGAAGTTTCAAAGTTAAACCTTGAAAATAAAACACAAAAACTTTTATTAGAAAATATTGTGCTTTGTAATGACGCAACTGCTACTGAAACTTCAAAAACTGGAGATCCAACAGAAATTGCGTTACTTGAAGCTGGTAACTTATTTAATGTATTTAAAGAAGCTTTAGAGAAAACTCATAAAAGAATGGATGAAATCCCTTTCGATTCAGATAGAAAATTAATGACCACAGTAAATAACTATGGTGATAACTACTATGTAATGACAAAAGGTGCTACAGATAACCTTTTACCATTATGTAATAGTGCTTATATTAATGGTGAAATAGTACCAATAACTGAAGAGCTAAAAAATCAGTTCCTAAAAGCTGCTACAGCAATGTCTGATGATGCTCTTAGAGTTTTAGGCTCTGCCTTTAAGATAGTTCCATCTACTCACATTGAAATAGATGAACTTGAAAAAGACTTAGTTTTCATTGGTTTAGTTGGTATGATAGATCCTCCAAGATTAGAGGTTAAAGATTCTATAGAACTTTGTAAGCAATCAGGTATTAAAGCAATAATGATTACAGGTGACCACAAAAACACTGCTTTTGCCATAGCTAAAGAGCTTATGATTGCAGATAGTATCAATCAAGTAATTTCTGGTGCTGAACTTGATGATATGAATGACGAGCAGCTAGCATCTAAAATTGACGCTCTAAGAGTTTTTGCTAGAGTTTCTCCAGAACATAAGGTTAGAATTGTTAAAGCGTTCAAAGCTAAAGGAAACATTGTATCAATGACTGGTGATGGTGTTAATGATGCTCCTTCCTTAAAAGCAGCAGATATTGGTGTTGCTATGGGTATCACTGGTACAGACGTTGCAAAAGGTGCTTCAGATATGGTTTTAACAGATGATAACTTCTCTACTATCGTTGCAGCCATTGAAGAAGGTAGAAATATATTTAATAACATTAAAAAATCTGTAATATTCCTAATTTCTTGTAATGTTGGGGAAATAGTTTCACTATTCCTTGCTATAATTCTTGGATGGGCATCTCCATTAAATGCTACTCATATTCTTTGGGTAAACTTAATAACAGACTCCTTCCCTGCTCTTGCTCTTGGAGTTGACCCAGGTGACAAGGATGTTATGAAGAAAAAACCAAGAAATCCTAAAGATAGCATATTTAAAGGTTCTATATTTACTTTAGTGCTTAACGGTTCATTGATTGGTCTATTAACACTAATTGCCTTTGTTTATGGTGTACACACTTACGGTGGTGCTGAGGTTACTCTTACTACTGTTGCAAATAATCCAGAAGCATTAATGCATGCTCAAACTTTAGCTTTTGTAGTATTAAGTGGTACTCAATTAGCTCATGCTCTTAATATGAGAAGTGAAAACAAATCCATATTTAAGGTTGGCATTTTTACTAACATGTATATGCTTGGCGCAATTGCCATTGGTATAATTCTACAACTTGTAGTAATATATATCGCTCCTATAGCAGAAGTATTTAAGGTTGTACCTTTAACTTTAAAAGATTGGGGCTTTGTACTTCTATTAAGTATCATTGTACTTGTAGTTAATGAAGTAGTTAAATTATTTAAACGTAACAAATAAGTTGTAGTGTAATTTTCAATCTACAACTCATTTAAATCAAAAATTAAAGGAAGCACTAAAGAACTCTATCTTTTTTAGTTCTTTAGTTACTTCCCTTTAAACTTACTATATAACTGAAACAATTTCTTCTGTCATAAGAAATAGCCTCCTATTTAATTAGGAGGCTATTTCTATACAGAATAACTTATTCTTGCGTTACTTTTAGTCTTGTTCCTTCTTCATTTTGAGTAATTAGCCCTTTTTTCATTAAGCCACCAAGAGCTCTTTTAAAGGTATTCTTACTGCTTTTAAAAGCTTTTTTTATTTCTTCTGCGTCACTCTTATCATTGTAAATCATAAAGCCATTGTGGCTCTCAAGATATTTCATAATCACTTCTTCAATTGAATCCATTTCTTCTAATCTTGGTTTTCTTGCAGTAACTTCAACTTTTCCATCGTCAAAATATTTCTTTACTCTAACCTTTAACACTTCTCCCATAACAGCCTTAGCGAAATACTCCTTGCTAAGTATTAATCCTCTATAAGTATTTTCTAATGCAACCATTACATTACCATTTTTGTGAGTTCCATAAATGGTACCTTCTACTTCATCACCTATGTTATAAGTTGTAGTATGGTGAAGATGTTTATCAACCTTTGTAGTAGCAGCTATTCTATCTGTTTTATCTAAATAAATATAAAACAAGTAACTCTTTCCTACTTCTAGGTCATAAGATATTTCTTTAAAAGGAACTAAAACGTCTCTTTCTAATCCAATACTTATAAAGTATCCAACCTTTGATTTATCTACTACTTCTAAGTATTGAACTTGCCCTACAGTAGATTTAGGCTGCTTCATTGTAGCTATTATTCTGTCCTTAGAATCTCTGTAAATAAAGACTCCTACTTCATCTCCTACATTAAACTCTCCCACAGCACTTTTTCGTGGTAAAAGAATATCGTCAGAGGTGGTTTTACCATGACCCTCTAAATAATATCCAATATCACTAGTTCTAACAACCTCTAATTTATTAAAATTTCCTATTTCTATCATAACTTTCTCCTAACTCCTATAGCATTTCCCAATCAATATATTTATTTAGTTTTTCAACAAATTTTAGTAGGTATTTTTCCTCTAGCTCAGTGAATCTGTTAAGAACCGGACTATCAATGTCTAGTACTCCATATACCTTTTCATTCTTTATTAAAGGAATTACAATTTCTGAATTAGACGCAGAATCACAAGCAATATGCCCTGGGAATTCATAAACATTTGCTATTCTTTGGACTTCCTTTGTGGATACTGCAGTTCCACAAACTCCTTTTCCAACTTGTATTCTATTGCAAGCAGGTCTTCCTTGAAAAGGCCCTAACACTAATTCACCGCTACGCATGAAGTAAAATCCACTCCAATTTAGTTTATCCATAATTGCATAAATAATTGCACTAGCGTTTGATATGTTAGCATATATATCACTTTCTGAGCTTAATTGTCCTTCAAGTAAGATTAACATATACTTATATTTTTCTTCAGTGGTCATTTTATCTAAAACATCTAATTTTATCACTGCTTAACGCCTCCATAACTTCCAATTAAATAAGGAACAAGTTCATTTTGTTTAACAAATTTGGAAGGAGATTTAACTTTCATCTAAAGAGGATGTGGAAATTATCCTTCCAAAACGGCATTATAACTTTTTATGTTCCTCTGCCATTTCTATATAATGAATAACCGAAGATTTAATTGACTCAATCTCCTCTTTCGTTAACTCTCTTATAACTTTTGCTGGGGAACCTATACAAAGTACCCCACCAGGAATTTTTTTCCCCTGAGTTACTAGACTTCCTGCGCCTATAATTGTATTCTCGCCAATTTCTGCATTATTTAATATAACAGAACCCATTCCTATTAAAACATTATTGCTTATCTTGCATCCATGTATTACACAATTATGTCCTATAGTTACATTGTCACCAATTTCTGTAGGAGTACTAAAATCATTATGTACAGATGTATTATCTTGTATGTTTGTATTTTCGCCAATTGTAGTATAACTCATATCACTTCTTATTACAGTGCCATACCATATGTTTGCATTATCATTAATTTCAACCTGTCCGATCACTGTTGCATTTTCTGCAATAAAGCATGAGTCCTTTATTTCTGGTGTGTTTCCTTTATAAGCTTTTATCATATCCTCTTCCTCCTCCATTAAATATTCTTAAATAACTAATAATACCTGATTTTTATGAAAATCACTTTAACTAAAAACTTATTTTATGAAAGAATTCTCATGGTTAATAGGCTTATAGACTTTACCCCTTATTATATCATTAATAGACAAATTAATTAATAAAATAAGAAAAATTTTCAAGCTATCCTATATTTTTCACAAGGAACTTTCACAACAGCTACTGATGAAAGTCATCTAATTAACCATATAAAAATGCTTTTTCATAAAAAATTAATAATCAACCTTGCTAAAAATAATTAAAATTTCTTATTGCATCTTTCTATTATAATTCCACAATATTTAAGTTCTTATTATTTATAGCTTATTTCTGTCAAGAAAAAAATTTTAAATTTTACCAAAATATTTTTAAACTTAGCTATGTATTGCAGCTAAAGGCTTTGCTAATTTTTCACATTAATTATCTAAATATTTAACAGTATTAGTCGATAATTTCTATATTGATTAATTAATTACTTTGGTATATAATACCACATATAGTAGTACACTATTAATATACAACTATATATTGTGTGTCGATTTATTTTATAGGGGGTGACTTTGCTGGTCTTTTCTTTGGAATAGCTAGCATTTATAATGAAGAAAATAAAGGATATGATTAAAAGATATTATACAAAATCATTGGAAAACGATAAAAGCCTTACAGTATATGACTTGTTTCAATGGAAAAAAGTAAATGTGTTTTTAAAGGATTATAAGACAAATAATATAATTGTGGATATGAAGGATTTAGAGTTCCCTGTAGATTATTCACAAAATGCTTGTGACATCATTGCTTCTAAATACTTTAAGAAAGCTATGGTTCCAAATGAAGTTGGATATGAGAATAGCCTTAGGCTTGTAGTTCATAGAATCGTAAATTTTTGGTGCGAAGCACTTATAGATGAAGAAATAATTACTTCCGAAGAAGACTTTCAAATTTTATATGATGAGTTAGCATACTGTTTCTTAGCTCAAATGTATGCTCCGAATTCACCTCAATGGTTCAATACAGGGTTAAAACATTCCTATGGTATTGCTGGGGAAACTCAGCATAATTATTATTTCGATGAGACCCTTAGAAAAGTTGTTAAAAGTGAAGATGGATACACTCGCACACAAGCATCTGCTTGTTTTATTTTGTCAGTAGAAGATAAACTTTTAGGTCCCCACTCTATATCTGAGCAGTATGTAACAGAAACTAAACTATTTAAAGGTGGTTCTGGTACTGGGACTAATTATTCTACCTTAAGAGGAAGAGGGGAAAAACTTTCTGGCGGTGGTGTTTCTTCTGGTGTTATGAGCTTCTTAAAGGGCTTTGATAGAAATGCAGGAGCAATTAAATCAGGTGGTACTACGAGAAGGGCTGCGAAGATGCTATGTCTAGATATAGATCATCCTGAGATAATGGAGTTTATCCAATGGAAAGCTAAAGAAGAAGATAAAGTTCGCGCAATGATTAAAATGGGCTATGATTCAAACTTTGAAGGGGATGCTTACGAAACAGTATCTGGCCAAAACGGTAATAACTCCATAAGACTTAGTGATGAGTTTATGAATAAAGTTGATAATCTAGAAGTTCATCCTAATGAGACTCTTACTCTTAAAGGTAGAGTGGATGATAGGATTAATAGAAAAGTTAAAATTCAAGACCTTTGGGATTCATTTAATACTTCAGCATGGCAGTGTGCTGACCCAGCACCTCAATTTGATGATACCTTTAATGCTTGGCATACTTGCCCAGCTGGTGAAGATGGATTATATGGTGCAAAACACAATAGAATAAACTGTACTAATCCTTGCGGAGAATATGCTTTCTTAGATGATACTTCTTGTAATTTAGCTTCTATAAATATTTATAAATTTTACAATACAGAAACTAAATCCTTTGATATAGATGGCTATGTTCATTTGGTAGCTTTAACTCAGCTTGCCCTTGAAGCATCAGTTTATTGGGGTCAGTTCCCAACAGAAGATATTGCTCGTAAAACCTATATGTTTAGAACTACTGGGCTTGGAGTTGCAAACCTTGCTTCTCTGCTTATGGTAATGGGGCTTCCTTATGATTCAGAAGAATCAAGAACACTTTCTGCTGCTTTAATAGGAACTCTTACAGCAACTTCTTATCTTACTTCTGCACTAATGGCAAAAGAACTTAGTCCTTTTGAGAAGTATGATATAAACAAAGACTACATGCTATCAGTAATTAGAAATCATGGAAGAGTTGCTGGCGCTATAAACTCTCCTTATGAAAACTTACACTATAAGCCATTAGAGGTTGATCATGATATATTGAATAAAAATAATCTCTCTAATATGTCTGATACTTTAAAAAATCTTTGGTGTGAAGCTATAGAATATGGTGAAAAATATGGCTTTAGAAATGCACAAGTGTCTGTGGTTGCACCTACTGGTACTATTTCTTTTGCTATGGATTGTGGCGCTACTTCCATTGAACCGTACTTCTCTCATTTTATTTATAAGAAGCTTTCCGGTGGCGGCTTCATGACTTTAGTAAATCCTGTAATTGAAGCTTCCTTACAGAACTTAGGCTATAGCGAAAAGGAAATTAGCGATATTATAGAGTATATATTAAGAAAAGAAACAGTTACAGAAAAAGGTTTTGAATATGAAAAGATTATAGATGGTAAGATCGAAGGTGCTCCACATCTTAAGGAAGAACACTTACCAATATTTGATACTGCTAACAAATGTGGTAGTGGTAAAAGATATATCAAACCAATGGGTCATGTTTTAATGATGGCTGCAATAACTCCATTAATCTCTGGAGCTATATCTAAAACTGTAAATTTACCTAAAAATGCTACAGTAGAAGATTTTAAGAAAGTAGTTTTAACCTCTTGGAAACTTGGCGTAAAGGGAATATCTCTTTACAGAGATGGTTGCAAAGCAAGTCAACCACTTAACTCTACTAGCTTAAATAGTGATGATAAGATTGCTCTAGAAGATTTAAGTTACGATCAACTACTCGAAAAGGCAAAAGAGTTACAACATAAATCTAATGTTTCTACAAGAGAAAAACTTCATGGAATAAGATTTGGTACTACTCATCCTGCTCAAATAGATGACGTAAAGATCTATACTACAGTTAACAGAAACGAACAGGGGGAAATATCTGAAATTTATATGACTACTGATAGAGAAGGAACAATAATAACTGGACTTTTAAATTCCCTATCTAAATCTATTTCAGTAATGCTTCAATATCATGTTCCAGCAAGTGATATTGCAAAAATGCTTAGAGGTCAAAAGTATGAACCTTATGGCTTTGTACAAAAGCATCCATACATTAAAAATGTTTCCTCTATTTCTGATTTAATTAGTAAAATTATAGATATTGAGCTTGGAGATTTTTCTAGATGCCAGGTAAAACCTGATAACTACGAAATTCTTATAAATAATAGATCTAAATCTTTTATGGTAGAAAGTGAAATATCTAGTTCCATAGATGAGGACTTAAAATTCCCTAATTCTATTGAAGGAGAAAGAATTTACTCAGAGGTTTGCTCTCACTGTTCAAGTACAAGACTAGTTAAAAACGGAACTTGTAAAGTTTGTCAGGATTGTGGAACTACTACAGGATGCAGCTAATCCTTAAGCTAATTTTCTCCTCTTACCATTAAATTACCTATAGATTATAGCTAAAAACTGACTCCATAGAGTCAGTTTTTTTGTGTCTAAATTTCACAAAGATACCACAAATTTATGGAAAATTCATTACAACTACTTGTTACAATTAAATTATAGTGATTTAAAACTGTAGTAAATCAGCTTCGACATGTTTTAAGTATTACCTACTATTGCTATAGACTTACTATTATCACTTAAAACTTTAGATTCAAATGAAATAAATTATTTAGAAACTCATAGAAAAAAATAAAATTTAATATTTACCCCAGTGTGTATAAAAAACAAAAGAAAGAATGAAAATCTCATTCTTTCTTTTGCTTTTGTATCAAATTAATCAATATTAAAATGCCATGCTTCATTGTAGAAAGTTCACTTTCTACAAACATACCATATTTTACTTTTACTTTTGCTCTTCTTCTTCTTCAAACTCAACATCAATTATAGGTGAATCACTATAATCAATAATTGTATCTTCACTGCCTGCCTCATATTCATCCTTATTATTCATGTTATAATTTGCACTATAGCTAGGATTATCTTCATATTGTTTTTTTATTTTTTTAGCTTTATATTTAAAATAAAATACTACACCTGTAATAATTATAGCTCCAAATACAACTAGGAAAAATAAGCTTCTCATTAAAAATCCAAGAACTCCAAATATCACTGGTGAAAACACGATAAGCAAGATAAATATTAACATAATTTTTAGTATTTCTTTTAAGTTATTCATAGAATTTTTAAGTTCCTTCCCCTTCTTTATCAAGGTATATTTAATTTTTACTAATACCTTGTCCTAAATATATGAATTTTATATACATTATATTATAATTACTCACTTATTAAAATATATTATTGTATTTTAATAAAAACTTAATATTATTGCAATCCACCGTCCACATTTATTATTTGACCTGTTACATAACTAGAATCCTCACTAGCTAGAAATGCCACAACCTTCGCTACTTCTTCTCCATTTCCTAATCTACCAAGGGGAATTTCATTTATTAATTTCTCCTTTTCTTCCTTTGATAACCATCCGTTCATTTCTGTATTTATAACTCCTGGTGCAACTGCATTAACTCTTATATTGCTTGGAGCTAACTCCTTTGCTAGGGATTTAGTAAAAGAATTTATAGCCCCTTTAGAAGAAGAATACAAAACTTCGCAAGATGCACCTAAATTTCCCCACATAGAAGAAATATTTATGATATTTCCGTTTTTTTTAGAAATCATGTGTTTTATAACATTATGAGAAGTATTATACACAGATTTAAAATTCACATCCATAACTGTGTTATAATCACATTCCTCCATATCCATAAATAAACCTACCTTTGATATAGCCGCATTGTTTACAAGGATATCAATTTTCCCAAGTTCGCTTATTACTTTATCAATCATCATAGCTGCAAACTTATAATCACTTACATCTCCTTTTACTAACATTACAAAGGCTCCACTATCTCTAATTTCTTTTACGGTGTTCTCTGCACTATTGTCATCATTGACATAATTCAGTACTATCATAGCTCCTTGTTTTGCTAGCTCTAAAGCAATGCTTTTTCCTATGCCTCTAGTTCCTCCAGTTATTACAGCAACCTTACCCGTTAAATTCATTTTATCACTCCTAAAGTAAAAATCTTGATATATCAAATAAAGAACAACACCATTTTATTCCATCATCATCCAAAATAGCTTCACTCTTAATTAAAAGTAACATTCTATCAATGAACTGCGACTATCTCTTATTGAGTATGGGTTATCTCCTCTTTTAAAGTATTATTGTGAAGATTTATATTCTTTATATACGGTTAATTAAAAACTAATAATATTAATTATAGTATTTATTTTACCCCACTAAAAAATTTAATTCTACAACAAAATATTTATATAAAAATTGGCGTTTTTTTCAGTATCACCATTATAAGAAGTTATCTTTCTTTAAGCTTGCTTGTTTTAAACCTAGAATTAACTTTTGAAATACTATGTTAAAAATATCACATGTTTAGTAAATACTAATAAGTCTTTTGTATTTTGATGATAAATTTCACTGTTTATTTCATTTTATTCCATGACTAAATCGTTTCTATATTTTGATAAATCTCTTTATTATTATTTGAAAATATGTTATTATAATGTTGATTTAAGAAAAAGGAGGTTTTGATTATGGCTTATAAAATTGCAGATGCTTGCATATCTTGCGGAGCTTGTGAACCAGAATGTCCAGTTAACTGTATAACAGCTGGAGATGGAATATACCTAATCGACGGAGATGCTTGTATCGAGTGTGGTGCTTGTGCTAGCGTTTGTCCAGTAGGAGCTCCAGTTCAAGAATAATTGAACATAACTAATAAAAGTACAAGCTATTAACTTTATTGTTAATAGCTTGTGTTTTTTTATGTGAGTTATAGAACTTATACACCTAGCAGAAACGAACTACTAAGTAATGAATAAATTCATTTTATTTAACCCTTCTTGAGAAGAGATTTAACCCACCCAAATCTTTTTATTCCATTAAGTCTGTGAATCCCTCACCTAAAGTTTCATGAACATTATAAGTTATTATAAATGCCTTAGGATCAATTTCCTTAATAAAGTTTTTAAGTCTAATAACTTCTCTTTTTCCTAAAACCGTAGTAATAACTTCCTTATTTTGTAGTGAGTAAGCGCCCTTAGCATCATATAATGTTGCACTTCTATCTAACTCTTTAATAATAAAGTTTTTAATTTCAGCACCTTTACTACTTACTATTTCAACCTTCTTAATTATATTTAAACCTTGAATAGCTGAATCTACAGTAAATCCATTTATAATTACACCTAGTAAAGAATACATTCCAATAGTTGCACCAAAGGCAGCTATTGCTAGTAGAGTTACGATTAAATCTGCCAATAACAATCCTTTACCAATATCCAAATGCATATATTTATTTAAAATCTTTGCAACTATATCAGTACCACCAGTGGAAGCATTTTGATTAAACACTATAGCCATCCCTATAGCACCAACTAGAATACCAAATATAAGATTAATAAATATATCCTCAGTTATTGGTCCCTCTAATGGAAATAGAATTTCCATAATAGAAATCAAAAAAGAAAGCATTAAGCTGGAATATATTGTCTTCACCCCAAAACCTGAACCTATAAAAATAAACCCTATTATAAATAAAATAACGTTAAGTACTAACATTATTGCTCCCACATTTAAAACGGGAAAGTAATGGTTAATTACCATAGCAAGTCCTGTAACTCCGCCTGCTGCTAGATCGTCAGGAATTAAAAAGAAGTAAACTCCTGCTGCAACTAATATAAGTCCTAATGTAATCATTACATATTCGTAGATTGTTTTTTTCATATTGGATTACCTCCTTAAAGTATATTATTTAATTAAACATAAAAATATATTTATTTTTGCACAAATAAAAAACTCTTAACCTATATGGAAAAGAGTTATACTCATTTCTAAAATTGCATGTAACAAATTCAGAAAATCTTTATTATGTATAGTAACTCTAATAAGCTCACGTCTTAATATGGCTACTACAATATATTTTAGCTTAATTTATCATTGTTATCCTATTTTATTATACTATAAATTATTTAAATAGTAAATACTATAAACCTTGTTTCTTTAATGAGTTATGTTAAATATTTTTAACAAATTAACATTAAAAAACAATAAAAATAGTCCTTAAGTGATTTTTCAATCATTTAAAGACTATTATTTTTTTTAAATCTTAGAACTCAGCCGTGCCTGTAGTTCTTGGGAAAGGTATTACATCTCTGATATTGCTCATACCAGTTACATACATGATCATTCTTTCAAAACCTAATCCGAAACCAGCATGTTTTGTTCCACCGTATTTTCTAAGCTCTAAATACCACCAATAATCTTCTTTGTGAAGTCCTAGTTCCTCTATTCTCTTCTCAAGAAGTTCTTGTCTTTCTTCTCTTTGGCTTCCACCAATGAGTTCTCCAACTCCTGGCACTAAAAGATCTGTAGCTGCTACGGTTTTGTTATCTTCATTCATTCTCATATAGAAGGCTTTGATATCCTTTGGATAGTCAGTAACAAATACTGGCTTCTTGAATACTTCTTCTGTAATATATCTTTCATGTTCAGTTTGAAGGTCACAGCCCCACTCTACTGGATATTGGAACTGCTTATTAGCTTTCTTTAAAAGCTCCACAGCTTCAGTATAAGTTATCTTACCAAATTCTGAATTTGCTACATTAGTTAATCTTTCAATTAAGCCTTTATCTACAAAACTGTTGAAGAATTCCATTTCTTCTGGAGCATTTTCCATTACATAGTTAATGATATATTTAACCATATCTTCTGCAAGCTCCATATCATCATTTAAATCTGCAAAAGCAATTTCAGGTTCAATCATCCAAAACTCTGCTGCATGTCTTGGAGTGTTTGAGTTTTCTGCTCTAAAGGTCGGTCCAAAGGTATAAACATTTCTAAAGGCTAAGGCGTAAGCTTCTGCTGCTAACTGTCCACTAACTGTAAGGTTAGTTTCTTTTCCAAAGAAATCACCCTTGTAATCAATTTTACCTTCTTCAGTTTTTGGAATGTTGTTTAGATCCATTGTTGTAACTCTAAACATTTCTCCAGCACCTTCACAGTCACTTCCTGTGATAATTGGAGTGTGTGTATACACAAAACCTCTTTCTTGGAAGAACTTATGAATTGCAAAAGCTGTTAAAGAACGTACTCTAAATACAGCTGAAAATGCATTACTTCTTGGTCTTAAGTGTGCAATAGTTCTTAAATATTCAAAAGTATGTCTTTTCTTTTGAAGGGGGTAATCACTAGAAGACTCTCCTTCTACTGTTATTTTTGTAGCCTTAATTTCAAAGGATTGTTTTGCCTCTGGAGTTAAAACTATTGTTCCTACTACTGTTATAGATGAACTAATGCTTAATTTTTCTATTTCTTTAAAGTTTTCTAAATTGTCCTCAAAGACTACTTGAACATTCTTAAAGAAGCTTCCATCATTTACTTCAATAAACCCAAAGGCCTTAGAAGATCTTAAAGTTCTAATCCATCCAGAAATAGACACTTCTTTGTGATCAAATTTTTCTGTTTCTCTGTAAAGTTGTTTTACTAATACTTTTTCCATATTAACTCCTCCTATATTACTTACAAACCTGAGTTTGTTTATTCATTTAATTTATTTTATACCTAAACTAGCTAACTATTTTAGAAAACTATTAGCTATGGCTTTCAAGTTTTTTATTATTTTATAAAACAAAAAACCTTCCATCCCTAAGTAAAGGGACGAAAGGTATTAATTTCGCGGTACCACCCAATTTGTGATATAGAATCACCGGCTCTATCAGTACGGAGAGTTCTCGATACTGCTCAAGGATAACGGTATGATGCCGTCTAAGTCTACTCTCCAATGGATTTCGGTTAGAAACTCAAAGATGTTCTTCAATATAAGCTTCATATTGGCCTTCCACCCTCACCAACTCGCTTTAACTACTTCTTATATCTACTCTTCTTATCATTGTTTTTACTTTTAGTATTACTTTTATAATATACAAAAGTTTAAATAATTATACTAATTTTTCTATATAAAATATTATATTCTTTAAATATATTCTTGTCAAATAGTTATTGTTACCAACACAATATTGTGTTATTAAAAATATTTTTCAGAGTGAATTTCTTCTTAAATAACTCTATAACCTATTAATATTTTTTAAGCCTTAAAGTTTCAAGTAGTTTTTTATTGTCTAAGATGTACTTAAATATTACAACTCCAACAATTGAAACCACTGTAAATTCTCCCACTGCTACTTGAAGTGTAGATAACCAAAATGGAAGATTTAAGACATAATAAAGTTCCGCTCCAACCATAAAGGCGTTAAATATTGTTGCCCAAAGAGATGCAATGAAAAGGTTTTTAGTTTTACTAATCGCAATTGTAGCAAATAAAGTAGCTAAAGTTCCAACTATTACATCCACCATTCCCATAGGACTTAATAAGAAGTTTGAAATAAAACATCCTATTGTAAGTGCTGGTACATATAATGGATCTATAAATGCTAGAAGCACCATAACTTCAGAGAATCTAAACTGTACCCCTAAAAAAGATAATGGAGCAAAAACATAAGTAAGAGCCACATATATAGCTGCTACTAGAGACATTTTTAATAATCTAACTAAATTGTTGTTATCATTCATTTTTCTTCCCCCTAACATATCTTTAACAGTTGGCCATACCTCACATATCAACTTCAGCATTATTATCCGTGAACTCTTTTTAATATAAATCTATAATTAAGTTTCCTGATTATTAGATAAAGGTGATCTTTCCTTTATCCTAGTCTAGTTTGCACATAATGAACCATTCTATCACTATGAAAGGTAATTCATAACCAAAACTAGTTGTAACTTAAAAATAGACTTCTAAATAAAGTTAATTTCACAAATAAATAAAGCTGCCATAAATGACAGCCTTGTAATCTTTAACGCATAGGTAATAGCCTTTGTATATATACAAAGGGTTGTACTCTAAAGATTTCAATGCCGTAGTTTTATTTAAAGACAGGAGGCTTACGAACTGTCCTACTAATTTTAATAAAATTCAACAGTATTAATTATATATTACACGGTAATAGAAATCAAGTTGTAAAATTTGTTCCTCTTATGTTCCTTATCTAATAAACCTTATTCATCTTCATTGATTAAATATAAAAGATTATCATCAACATTATAAAACAATGGAGCCACAAGTATCTTTGGATACTTTGTTCTCAATCGCTTTGCTTCACTTAATAAAAAATCTACTTCATTATCAATTTCAAACATTGGTGCAAAATTAGTGAAATGTTCCTTGGCTTGTTCCTCGGTCCATCCCGCATTTTCAACTAGACCACTAATAAATCTCTCTTTTTTAGACATTAAATTAACCATACCACAATTATTATGACCAGTTAATGCTATGGCCTTTACTCCCCCCACTGCAATTGCATAGGAAACTTTAAATTCACTATAACGTAAGTTTCCACCACCGGTACGGAGAATGTATGAGAAGTTATTAGGAATTTTAAGCTGTTTTCTATTGTCCATACACATTCCTATTAATAATTCTGCTTTTTCATGCTCTTTAAAAGGATAGCCTAAATTATGATAATTTAAAAGTTTTTCTATTGGTGTACCCTTATATTTTAACGAAATGTCCTCATTGCAGGATATTTTAATTAATTTCTTCATAGAATTGGAATACCGATATTAAATCATTAGAAATAACTCGATATTTCCTCCCTTCCGTAATTTTATACTAATTATAATTGGTATCTTTACCAATAACAATAGTTTTTGTATCTATTCTAACTAATGTATTTATTCCTACTCTAATTAGTGGCTTGTGGGGATGTTTAAACTATCGTTAACCGTTCTATACATTTACAAATGTTAAAACAAGGTGGCAAAAAAGGATGCACAAACCACTGTTAATAACCCTGATACTGCAATGGATAAACTGCTCATTGCTCCTTCTATTTCCCCTATTTCAAGAGCCTTTGCTGTTCCTATAGCATGCGAAGCTGTTCCAATAGCTAATCCAACTGCTATAGGTTCTTTTATTTTAAATAACTTACAAACACCTTCTGCTAAAATATTCCCAAGTATCCCAGTAACGATAATCACAGCAACAGTAATTGTGGTTATTCCACCTAATTCTGCTGATACACCAATGCCGATGGCTGTGGTAATGGATTTTGGTAGTAATGTAACATACTGTTCATGAGTCAGTTGAAATAGATACGACAACCCTAATACACTTCCAAGACTAGATAACACTCCTGTTGATATGCCGATAATCACAGCCTTACTATTCTTCTTTAGTAGCTCTAATTGCTGATATAAGGGTATCGCTAAGCAAACCGTTGCAGGAGTTAAAAAATAGCTGAGATATTTTGCTCCCTGATTATAACTTTCGTAGTCTATATCGAAAACTAATAAAATAGTTATTACAAAAATAATGGAGATAAGCAATGGGTTTAAAAAACTCCACTTGAATTTCTTTTTTATTGCCATGCCAAGAATATAACCTAATATACTAACGGCTACTCCAAAATAAACTGAATTACATAATATCTCTTTCATCACTGTCCCCCTTGCGCATTACAAATTGTGTCATCCTCCCAGTTACTACCATAACAATAATGGTGGTGAGGAAGGTGATGACGATAATTGGTAATAAAATATGGGTTAATTCCTCCCAAACAGTAAGTAACCCTACTGCCGCTGGTATAAACATTAAAGGCATAGTTTCTAACAGAAAATCACCAGCTTGTTTTACTCTTTCTAACTTAACAACTTTTCTTTTTAAACATATTAACATTATTAGTAAGCCATAGATACTAGCTGGAATTGGTAATGGTATTAGTCTATATATTGCCTCACCAATAAAGGTAATTGCTAAAATAATTCCTAATTGATAAATGAATTTCATCCAAGATGCCTCCTTATTAAAGAATAAATTAATCAGTGTTAATTTATTTTGAATTTAAGTAACTTATATACACATAGATTGTACCACTGATTAACAATATAGGTCTAAGTTTTCTTCATGGTTCTTTGCCATATAAATAAGGTTATTTAAGGATATTTGAGAATGATAACTGCTTTGGTGTAACAAGACTCTTTTGCTCACAAAGATATTTTATTGAATCTAAATCTGACTTCTAAGTTGTTAGACTTAAGCAGCTTACTGTGCCTTTAATAACCTACTTAAATAACTTCATTTTTCATTGCAAATAAAAAGCTAGAGAAACCCGTCCTCTAGCCTTTATCTTACACAATTATTACATTTTTACAGCCATTTGAAATAGCTATTTCTTTAAGTTCTTCCATATAACCTTGAGTTGGTACAGTGGATTTTATTAAAGCTTCTCTAACTCCCATGGGCCTATATTTAATGAGTTTATAAATAATATTTGGGTTTATGCTTGCAAGAAGCTTGCTTCCCATATCCACAGTTTTTTTGCTATCTAAAACTTGTGGAACTACTACTGTTCTAATTTCATAGACCTTATCTAGCTTACCTAATACCTTTATATTTTCTATAACAGTGTGATTCTCCAGCCCAGTAAGCATCTTGTTTTCTTCACTGTCATAGGCTTTTAAATCTATCATGGCCTTATCCATTACTTCTAAGAATTCTTTATCTTTAAATATTGGAGTAGAACCATTGGTATCAACAAAGGTAGTTAATCCCATTTTCTTAACTTCCCTAAAAAGCTCTGTTAAAAAGTCACTTTGAAGTGTACATTCTCCACCAGACACCGTTATTCCTGATATAAAATATCTAGTCTTTTCCAAGTATTTTACAATATCCTCCACCGTCATGGGGGTGATTTTAGGACTGCTATTTCTATTGCACACTGCAACACATTTATCACAGTTTTGGCATTTTTCTATATCATAAGCTACTTTTCCATCTACTTTAGATAGTGCTCCATATTCACAATGAGGCACACAAAGCCCACAGCTATTACAGTGATTTATGGTTTCTGGGTTATGGCAGTATAGGCAGTTATAGTTACAACCTTGAAGAAATATAGCTGTTCTATTTCCTTCCCCATCTACATTGCTGAAGGGAATTATCTTATTTACTAAGGCACTTTTACTCATTGTGTCTTAGTTTTCTTTCAAGAATTTTTGAGTTTTTAACTGCACCATAGCCTAATGCCACTGTATCTTGTAGAACCTGCTCTCCTCTATCTAACTTTTCAATGTCTGAACGTTTAACTAGATATCCTGTGATTCTTATAACATCACAATCATCACAGTATAAGGAAAAGTATCTCATATCTAAGGAGAAGGCTCCCTTAATTATATCTAAAATAGATTTAGGATTATTCTTTGACATAGTATCAAACTTAAAGATATCACCTATTCCTGATGGGAAGTACTTATGGAATACAGCACTTTGAACTAAATGCTCATGTAACTGTGGTTCCTCTCCAATAGGAATTCTGCATCCTGGACTTGTTTCACAATCGGTTTCTATTCCAACTTGAGCATGAAGCAAGAAGTGTCCATTTGTTGGAGTGCAGTATGGATTATTATGAGCTTCAACTATATCATACATAACTTTAATTATAGTTTCTCCAAGCTTATTAGCCTTTTCATTATGCCCAAATCTATCCTTTTGCTGCGTAGCCCCTAAAAGAGTGTTTACACATTCTGCAAGTCCTACTAATCCAAACATAGCAGTAAATCTATCTGGACTTATTAATCCTTCTCTGACTAAGAAGCTTGATTCAAAGAAATTACTTTCTTCTACAATAAACTTAATTCTTTTATCCATATAATCAATCATAGCTTCCATGGCATCAGGAAGTACATTGGCTAAGAAGTCTTCTGGATTTTTAGCCTTTTTAGCTACCTTTGATAAAATCATTCTAACTAGAGTGTAGCTACCTCCACCAATATGCAAACCATTATAGCAGCTAGCAATTCCATAGTCTTCACCAAGCTCCTTAGAAAACATTCTATGGTTTGCAAAGCTTGGTTTTGCACAAGAAAGAGCTGTTTTTATAGCTTCAATAGCGAAGTCATCACTAGTTTCTTCGCTATATTTTAAAGTTATATTTGGTGTTGCATTTTGAAGTTCTCTTTCTACTTCTAGTATGATTCTACCAGCTTTTGATTCTCTAGGTCCTATGTTTCCATGACAGAAAGAATCTGTAATAGTTCTATCTATATGCATTAAAAAGAACTTAACTGCTGCATATGCTTCTTTTTCATCTTTTACAAAAGGCTCTAGTAAATAATCTATATTTCCTATATATACAGGAAAAGAAGTTATTGATGGCACATGTTTATATAGTATCAATAAGTTATTTACAGCTTCCCATATATTTGTTGGTGGCTGTAATCTCAAAAATTCACTACCTTGTTTCATAAACTTTTCATAATTAGGAACAATATATCTTGGCCTATAGGGTGCTACTCCTTCGTTTAAGTCACAAATTAACCCTTCTTCTCTATATTGTTTCGTCTTATCACTCATATTTAAAACATCTAAGCTATTTTCTGAAGCTCTTGCTAAATTTAGTACCTTCATCTCATAGGTTAAAGTCTTGTCCTTTATAATGTTAAGGATTTCATTACTCATGTTATAATCACTCCTTCTCAAAATATGATCTTACTTATATTCTTTATCTCAGCCTGCATAACTATTTATTTAAAATAGTTATTACCTTTAAAACACTTTAAAATTTTCTTATGAAGAAACCTTCTTAAACCCATATTATTCAAATAATTAATTAGTTAATTTCCATGAACTTTTCAAAAGAAAATTAAACTTCCCTTAATATTATTTTGGTATAATACTCTTTATTAAACTTTGTTTTATATAATATATTATACATAAAAACCTATAATAATTCTACATTTATTAATAATGATTATTACCAAATAATTTCTCTAAACATTTGTTTAATACTGAAACTTCCTATTTTTTACTATATATTTTTCAAATGTAGTATTCTTCATATTTCTACAAATTTCTGAAAATTACTCAAAATAAAAATATAAGCAAAAGCTTATATTTTTATTTTATGCTATGGATTAATACCTCTATTAAAATTTCTATAATTTTTCTAAAATCTAAAAGTTATCTACAAAATAAAATTTCTCTGCCCCTTTTTCCACATTCTTTTATGATTTCTGCGTTTTTTAGTGTATAAGTTATTTTTCTTACCTTATGTACTGGAACATTTAATGTTGCTGCTAAGTCCTTATTGGTAAAATACTCTGGTAGTTCCTTTGGTAAAAAGCATTGAAAATCCTCTATGGAGTTAAAAGTATGTTTTTCAAGCACCTTTACTAACTTTCTATCCACGATGCTTATTCCTTTTCTTCTCCAACTTCCTTTTCCATCACTTTTTCTTATTTCCTCTTCTACAATCATTAACACTTCTAATTTAAAGTTTTCATTTCCTAATAAGTAGGGCGTACTAACTAGTTCATCAAAAACATCAACTAAAATTCCCCTTTTGGGAGATTTTCTTCTGCTCATAACTTTTCCTTCTTCATTTAAAGTTACTATATATTTTTCCACTGCTATTGGATGCACTAGTACTACATTATTATTTTCTTCTGTAATCTCTTTTAACTTCCTACCTATTGCATAAAAATTTTTTGTTTGTATTTCATAAAAAACATCGTCCTTGATTACATCAATAATATAGCTTCCAACTTTATACTCAACCTTTGAATTTTCATCACTATACAAATTTTTTATATCTGAATGTAGACTCTTTTCGTTATTTGTTCCTATTCCTCTTCTATCTATAACCTTTTCCTTGGTCTCTTTTTCTGTCACTTCTAGTCCCCCACGTATCTATGATTTTATAGATTAATTGTATTATACTTACCTATTATTTTATATAGTTTATTAATAAAGTTTATAATTTGTAACAGGAATAACTTGCATTAAATAAGCTATATTATGAAAAACTTTTAAGTATATATGGTAGAAATAAATTACCTTTCCAAATCCACAATATTAAGTCCTTTTAAAACATTAAAAATATTAAACCTATCAAGCATTTAATAAACTAATTTTGGCGGTGATAAACTTGAAGATAGCAATAATTTCTGATACACATATTCATAAGCATGATGAAAAACTTGAAATTTTAATTAAAAACAGACTTTCCTGTGCAGATTTAATAATTCATGCTGGAGATTATACTGATATAAGAGCTGTTACCATCCTTCAAAGAACCAAGAAATTCCTGGGGGTTTGGGGAAACAATGATAAAGCTTCCATAAGAGAAATTACTAAAGAAAAGGAAATACTTAAGGTAGAAAAATATAAAATTGGAGTATACCATGGTCATGGTATGAGAAGCACCACTATAGATAATGCATACCATGCTTTTTCTGATGATGAAGTGGATATAATAATCTATGGCCACAGCCACCAACCTTCCATCTGTACAAAAAAGAAAGTACTGATGCTTAATCCTGGTTCTCCAACAAACAAAAGGAAAGAAAGGTGGTATTCCTATATAATCCTTGAAATTTGTGGAGACAATATTTTTGCAAGCTTACATTTTTACTAATAAATTTTAGCATTATTTACATGAAAAAAAGTCAACCTCCTTATGGAATGTTGACTTTTTTATGTTTTATTATTTTATTAAAAAGTTTACTTTAACCATTAATAAAATGAATTTTAGGGACTATCACAGTTTATCTTGCGGCTAAATATTTGTACACGGAAACTTCCTAGTCACTATTATAGCTATTAGTGTTAGAATTAAAGAATTTTATTATTATTTCTCAGTTATACATATCCGTATAATCCTCTAACAGATACCTCTCCTGATACCACTTTTCCAAGAGTTCCATCTTCATACTGAACTACTAATTCACCCTCATCATCTAGATCTAAAGCTTTTGCTCTTCTTTCATTAGTTCCATTAATGAGCTTAACCTCTTTTCCTAAGAGAATAGACCTAAATCTACATATCTCTAATACTTCATTAAGGTTATTTTCTTCAATAAAATAGCCATATAGTACTTCAAATTTATTTAAAATATTTGCTAATAATAATTTTCTATCTACTTCATTACCTGTTTCTATTTTTAAAGAAGTAGCAACATTTTCAATATCCTCAGGGAAACTATTCATATTAACATTTATTCCAATGCCCATTATTATATAATTAACCCTGTCTATTTCTCCACTCATTTCAGTTAAAATGCCACAAACCTTTTTATTATTTAAAACTATATCATTAGGCCACTTTATGTAAGAATTTATCCCCATTTTTTCCATGCCTTTCTGTACTGCTGCTGCTCCTACTAAGGTAAGTTTTGAAGCCATAAAAGGACTTATATCTGGCCTTAGAATTATAGACATCCATATTCCTGTGGATTTAGGTGATACCCATGTTCTTCCTAGTCTTCCACGACCCGTAGTTTGCTCTTCTGCAATGACGATAGTTCCATGAACTGCACCTTCCCGAGCTAGCTTTTTTGCTAATAAATTAGTAGAATCTATAGTTTCATAATGAATGCAATTACTTCCTATATCCTTTGTATTTAGATGTGTTTTAAATTCCCCATAAGTTAATAAGTCTGGAGCATAATCCAATCTATATCCCTTTTTAGATACAGATTCAATTTTGTACCCTTCCTCTTTTAAGGCTTTCATATGTTTCCAAATCGCAGCTCTGCTAATACCAAATTCCTTACTCAACTTTTCTCCGGAGATGAAATCCTCTGTGTTATTTTTTAAAGCTTCTAAAATTTCTTCTTTCAAAATATCTTTCCTTCCAATAATATAACTAAAGGTTATATTAATATTAACTTTACAATTTGTTCTTAATTTAAATTCACTTTAGTATCTATTTTCTAGCTTTATTTCTCAACTTCTTTTTACTTTTTTCTAAGAATATTTTAACATTTTTTTCTTCCTTTTCAATATTAGATTTGTTCATGTCCCCTCTTCCCATTCTATCACATTTTCCAAGTAGGGCTATTTCATCAATAGAAGTTTCCTCATTCATTTTCTCTACATCTTGCCACGGCAATTCCTTTACCACAAATAATATCTGCATATGCCATCTGACAAGTCCTGCTACTTCATTTACAAATTCCTTATCTTCCTCAAAGAATTCTAGAAACTCCCTTGCCATTCTTTCACCAACTTCATCATGGTCATAGGAAGTAATTTTCCCTTTTCTGACTTTTGTAGTTGGCCCCTTGCCTATATCATGAAGTAGTGCGGCCCACATAAATACTCTTGGGTTTTCACTATTATTTTTTCTTTTCGCTGCTTCATCCACTACCATCATAGTATGGTTCCAAACTGATCCTTCCGGATGATATTCTAAATTTTGTTCTGTTTTAATTAAATCACTAATCATTGTAAATGGGTGTTTTGAAGGATATGTGCCTGAATCTATAAGTTCATTAAAATACTCTGAAGGTTTTTCATCCTCCATAAGATGTTTTTCAAACTCTAAATAATAATTATTCATCTTTTTCACTCCTTTAATTCAAATTTATAAAAACATTTCACTTTTAATCCTCTTAAGAACTTTTTATTTTTTCATAGTTAAGATATTGTTTGTAACGAAAATGCCCTAAATTAATATACTATTCATATAATCTAAAATATAGTCCCCCTTAAACTTGAAGCTATGATATATTTTTTATATTATAGCTTCCTTTTATTATTTTACCATTATCACATTATATTTCATCTTATTATATACATTTATTATCTCCTTACAGTAATTCTTTACTACATAAAGATAACTACTCATTTAGTTTTTTTACCTTTAATTCTATTCTTTGAGTCTTACATAAAAATGACACTACTTTTTATACAAAAAGCACTATGAATATTACAAAACAAATAATATCCATAGTGCTTTACTATTTTTAATTATAAAACTTTTAAACTTCTAGAATCTATGTACTAAAAATCATCTTTCTTCTCTAAAATAAGAAATACCCAGAGCTGCTGGTGCTTTATTTTTACTGTTTTTGTTCATGGAAGTAACCACCAAAACTATTATAGTAACTACATAAGGTATCATATCAATTAAATATTGGGATATATTTATGCCCTGAATTCCTTGAAGTCTAAATCCTAGAATATCTAAACCTCCAAAAATATAAGCACCAAGAATTGCCCTCTGAGGTTTCCATGCCGAAAAAATTACAAGGGCCACTGCAATCCAGCCTCTACCTGCTGTTACACCTTCCTGCCAAGCTGGAACATACACTAAAGATAAGTATGCTCCTCCGATTCCACATAGTAATCCTCCTAATATTATGTTTATGTACTTATACAAATTAACATTTATACTAGCTGAGTCTGCAGCATAAGGGTTCTCCCCTACTGCTTTTGTGTTAAGTCCAAAAGAAGTATAAGAAAAATAAACAAATAATAATATAGTAACTATATATCCAAAGTACACAAATAAATCTTGATTAAAAAATATAGGTCCTATAAAAGGAATATCCCCTAACACAGGTATTTTCATGGTTGAAAATGCTGCTTTAATATTTTCAGGTGTAGATAACCCTATTAATCCCTTACCTACCATACTAGAAAAACCTGTTCCGAATATGGTTAAGGTTAGTCCTGTTACTACTTGGTTTGACTTTAAAGTAGTTGTTAAGAAAGCATACACTAATGCTCCTAGCGCTCCTGCTAAGGCAGCTACTATAATAGTAATTGTAACATTATTTGTTTTAACCGCTGTCATAAATCCCATCACAGCTCCCATGAGCATCATACCCTCTATACCAAGATTCAGATTTCCTACCTTTTCGTTCATTATTCCACCTAGGGTTGCAAATAACAATGGTGTACCTGAAACTACTGCTGCAGCTAAAAATGATATAAGTCCATCCATCTATTCCACCCCTTTATTTACTGCTGCATTAATTGCACCAACAGTATCTACATTATTTGTAAGCTTTATTTTATACCTTATAAAAAACTCAGATCCTAGCACAAAAAATAATATGGTGGCTTGAAGTAGCTCCGCTGTAGCCACTGGTATTCCAAAAGCGGTTTGAATGTATACTGTTCCTTGTAGTAATACGGCAAAACATAAGGAAGTTATAACAGTTACCCAAGGTTTTAAGCCTGATAACCAAGCTATAATTATGGCTGTAAATCCCACTCCTCCAGCTACTTCCACAGACAAGGTTCTACTTACTGCTGATGCTTGTACAAATCCTGCGATTCCACATAAAGCCCCGCTAATAAATGTAGCTAAATATATACTTCTTTTTATGTTTATCCCTGCATAAATTGCAGTATTTCTACTTTCTCCGATTACTGAAATTTCATAACCTAACTTTGAGTTATTTAAAAATACATGTACTATAACTACCAATACTAAAGCTATAATAAACCCTATATGTAAGGAAGAAATTGAGGGTAAGGTAGCATTAAATGAAAAGCTTTTTATCTTTGGAAATCCCATAGCTGCTGGATCCTTCCATGGTCCATGCTGAAGATAAATTACTATCTTTATAGCAATATAATTTAGCATTAAAGTAATAATAGTTTCATTAGTATTAAATTTTTCTCTAAGTATTGAGGAAATTAGTGCCCAAGTGCCCCCTCCTGAAATAGCTGCAATGGCCATTAAAGTTAAAAGTATGGATTTTGGCAGGTAATTAAAGTTTAGTCCAATATATGTACTGAATAATGCACCCACAAGTATTTGACCCTCTCCTCCAATATTCCAAAATTTCATTTTAAAGGCTATGGATATACCCAAGGCTGTTATTACCAGTGGAACTGCTTTAACTATGGTTTCTATAATTGAATAAGAGTTTCCAAAACTCCCCTTTATTATTCCCCCATAAACTTGTAGGGGATTAAATCCGAAAAGCATTAAGAATACTGCCACTAAAGAAAGCGCTAGCACTATAAAAGTTATTCTTATTAGAATATTAGTTTTATTTTCTACGTCTCCTCTTTTCACCACTTTTAACATGCTTCTTCCTCCTTGCAATTTCTCCCTACCATCATCATTCCGATTTTTTCACGACTTACGTTGTCACTATTTAAAATCCCCATAATTTCGCCATTGTGAATTACCATGATTCTGTCACAGAGTTTTGTTAAAACATCTAAATCTTCTCCAAAATAGAGGATTCCAGTGCCTTTCTTCTTTTGCTCATTTATTAAATTATATATATTATAGCAAGTATTAATATCTAATCCTCTCACAGGATATGCCATTATAAGCACCTTAGGTTCAATGCTAAGTTCTCTTCCCACCAAAACCTTTTGTATATTTCCTCCAGATAAATTTTTTATTGGATGATATATACTTGGAGTTTTTATTTTAAACTGTTTTAAAAGATTTTTAGATTTCTCTATCATAGGGGCTTTTCTGATAAATATACCTTTTTGCATATGATATTCTTTTAATAAAAGATTTTCTACCATACCCATAGTTCCCACAAGCCCCATTCCTAATCTATCTTCTGGTATAAAACTCATTGAAATTCCGCAGTTCATGATTTCTCTCGGGGATTTCCCCACTATATTTTCACCTTGTAAGGTTATAGTTCCTGATTTAACCTTTTGGATTCCTGAGATACCTTCACAAAGCTCTTTTTGTCCATTTCCGGCTATCCCTGCCACACCTAATACCTCACCACTTCTTAGATGAAAACTCATATTATTAACTACTTTAATACTTTCGCTATTAACTATATTAAGTCCCTGTATGTTTAAGATTACTTCTCCTTGGGACAATTTTTCTCTCTCAATAAATAATTCTACAGATTTTCCCACCATAAGTTGTGTTAAAGTTTGAGGATTAGTATTCTCTTTACACAAAGTCTCGATAACTTCACCTTTTCTAAGCACAGTAACTTTATCACTTATTTCCATTACCTCATCCATCTTGTGGCTTATGAAAATAATTGCACAGCCTTGTTCTTTCATTCTTCTCATTATATTAAAGAGTTTTTTTGTGTCCTCTGTAGTAAAAACAGTGGTGGGTTCATCTAAAATCAATATCTTAGCTCCTCTATATAGGACCTTTAATATTTCAAGATTTTGTTTTTCGTTTATAGACATATTTCTTACTTTTTTTTCAATATCAATTGTAAGTTGGAACTTGTTAATAAGTTCCTGTATTTTTCTTATTTCTTTATTATGGTTAAACCAAATGCCTTTTTTTTCACCTAAAATTATATTTTCCAATCCATTCATTTCATCAACTAATCTAAAATGTTGATGAATCATTCCTACCCCATAATTCATTGCACACTTAGGTGAGGAAAGTTTAACCTGACTACCATGAATAAATATAGAACCACTATCAGGAGTATAAACTCCTGATAGCATATTCATTAAAGTACTTTTCCCTGCACCATTTTCTCCTAAGAGTGTATGAATTTCTCCCCCATAAATATCTAAATTCATATTATTATTTGCTACAACTTTTCCAAAGGTTTTTGTTAAATTATTAATTGATATATAAGGAATTTTTTTCATACCACTCTACTCCAATCTGTAATATTGAATAACTAACAAATGACTTGTTAAATTATTGATAGAATTATATTTGAAAATCTATATGAGCTTACCGTATAATTCATGATGCACTTATATTAAACCTATTTAAGCTTTTAAGATTACAAGATAAATATCATTAACTATTGCTCAAGTTTCCCCTCTACACCTTCTACAAACCAATCAAATTTTAATAATTCCTCATCACTCATAACTTCACCTTGTTGCACTTTTACATTCCCTTGTTGATCCTTTATTGGCCCCACAAATATTTTGTTTTCTCCAGAGATTATAGCTTGTTTCTGTTTTTCAACTAATTCCTTTGCTTCTGCTGGAACCTTATCTGTAAGTGGAGCTAAGTCTACATAACCATCTTTAATTCCATTCCAAGTTACTGAGGATTTCCATGTTCCATCCATTACAGCTTTTATCTGTGGTATATAGTATTTTTCCCAATGCCAAATTGGTGAGGTCAAATAAGATTTTGGGAGTTTTGAGCTCATATCTGTGTTATAACCTATAGATAAAGCCCCTGCTTCCTCTGCCGCCTGTGCAGGACCTGCTGTATTTTGATGCTGAGCCATTACATCTGCACCTTCTGCTATTAAAGCTTTTCCAGCTTCCTTTTCCTTTGCAGGATCATACCAAGTGTTTGTCCACTTAACCTTTACTACAACTTCTGGATTTACACTTTTTGCTCCTAAAGTGAAGGCATTTATTCCTCTTACTACTTCTGGTATTGGAAAAGCTGCTACATATCCAATGCTATTGGACTTTGTTGTAAGTCCTGCGATTATCCCAGTTAAATATCTACCTTCATAAATTCTTCCAAAGTAATTTGACATATTTTCTGCTGTTTTATAGCCTGAGTTATGTAAGTATTTTACCTCTGGATGTTTCAGCGCTGAGCTTTCCATTCCATCCATAAAACCAAAGCTTGTCCCAACAATTACATTACATCCTTGGCTAATTAATTGCTCACAAACTCTTTCAGTTTCTGCTAAGTCTTCTTTTACAGATTCAACATATATAGTTTCTACACCTAGTTCCTTTTCTAGTAGTTTTCTTCCTTCATCATGAGAATAAGTCCATCCCTCATCACTTACTGGCCCAACATATATGAAACCTACCTTCACCTTCTGTTGTTTTTCTGGTGCTACTGTATTGGCTGGTTCTGTATTGCTACTACATCCTGTTAATATGAAAGTCATTAACATTAAAGTAGCTAATAGAATGCTAGTAATTATTTTTTTCATTTTTGAATCCTCCTCTAAAGTTGTTTTTTCTTTTGACTTTGATTATGTTTTATCGATAAAAAGCTATGCTAAAAATCGATTAGATTACTCCTCATGCTAGCTTCTAGATTTCCATGGATTTACTCTAGAAAAAGCACCTTTCCCTGACTAAACCCACTTATTCTTGCCAAAGATTCTACTTGCACTCCTAATCCTTCAACTTTTTCTCTACCCGATTGAAAGGACTTTTCAATTACAATCCCTACCCCTGCCACTTCTGCTGAACCCTTTTTTACTATGTCTATAAGTCCTATGCAAGCATTACCGTTAGCTAAAAAATCATCAATTATCAGTATTTTATCTCCTTCATTAATATACTTTTTACTTGTTTTAATATTGTAACTTCTCTTTTTTGTATAAGAATAAACCTCACTATCATAAGTATCCTTATCCATATTAGAACCTTCATGTTTTTTTGCAAATACTACAGGAACATTCCCAAAATACTGTGCTGCAATACATGCCACTGCAATACCTGAAGCTTCAATGGTAAGTATCTTATTCACCTCTTTATCTTTAAACCTCTTTTTAAGTTCCTTTCCCATTTCATTAAACAATTCTATATCTATTTGATGATTTAGAAAATTGTCTACCTTTAAAATATCTTCTCCAATTACTCTTCCATCTTCAACTATTCGTTGCTTTAATAATTTCATAACTTTTCCTCCAATTAAATAATGAATAACGTCATATTTTTCCACCACATTCTAAGACTATTTAATTTATATCATTTAAAAACCAAAGAAACTTTGCCCAATCTGTAATTCTTGATTTTTATATAAAAAAATAACCCCCTAATAAAACTAGGGAGTTATAAATGCATCATAGCCATAGCAATATATAGTTATATAAATGCCATAGAAATCTTAAAGATACCAATGAGATAGTTATCTTTGATGTTTATAAAACCCATAGTCCGGCACTTTACGGATGCCTGGTAGAAACACTCAGACCATATTACTGAGTATATATGAGTACGAATATTAAGTTTTTTATTTTAATCTTTCGTTCGTAATTTCTGATTTTATATTACATTAATCTTTATTTGTTGTCAATAGTTCACTATGGACCTTTATATAAAAATAAGACCTACATTCGTAGGTCTTTTACATCTTATTGATTTTCACCATCATTTGGTTGTACAGCTTCACCTTGTGTAGTTGGAGTGGTTGGCGTTTGATTATTGCCTGGCTTAATTTCATCTTTAGGTTTATCAGTACCTGTATTAGTCCCTTGTACTGGTTTTGTACCTCTTTTTATTATTTTAGGGCTTGGTTTATAAGTATCATTGTTCATAAGCTCCCTTGAGATTTCCTTACCATTTTCATAAGTTACTCTATAAGCCTTCACCTTATACCCATTTGAACCTGGTTTATCAATGACTTCTTTACCCACTTCCAAAGTTGGATCATCTACATACTTAACTGGAGGTGCTATAGTTTCATAAGTTTCTGTTGGAAAACTATAAGTTTTTCCTATTAATGAAGAATTAGAGTACAAATTAAATGTAACTTTACCTTTGTCTGTGAATCCCTCAATATAAATTGGATATTGGGTTGAGTTTGTAAATGTATAATCAGTTCCTCCATAGAATATTGTTGCATCTAATCCTAAAGGCACATATCCTACTGTCATACTGTGATTTCTTCTTTGATCTGGTAAAATTCCAAGTCTTAATACTGCATTGTGAAGAGTACTAGATACTTGGCATATACCACCGCCAATATCATCTACAAGCACACCGTCTATATAGGCTCCGCCAGATTTATACCCTTTAGCTGCCGTTGTGTCACCTACAATACTATTAAAACTAAATTTATCTCCTGGCATTAACAAAGTTGCGTTAACAGTTCTAGTACCAATACTTATATTAGTAGCTCTGTTAGATGTAGAAGTTCCAAAAGCTGTAGTAAATGATGATACCACAGAATCGATTTTGGATAACTGCTCCTTAGTCACCTTTGGATTATCCTTATTCACGGTAGCCTTTACCTGTACATTTCCTTCTTTTGTACTGGCAATTTTACTATTTAGTTCAGCAATTAACCCTGACACATCCAGCTTTGCACCTAAGCTCTCTTCTACTATAGAAAAACCACCACCAGGATTCTTTTTTATGGTTGCATCTTTCTTCTCTTTATTTACTTCCTTTTCAATCTCTGAAACTTTTCTTGTTATAGCCTCATTATTATAAGTAAATTCTAAGTTGAAATCTTTATTCTCAGGGTTTCTAATTAAATTGAATACTTTTACAGAATTTAAATCTTTTCCATAGTTAAAAGCATTCTGTACTGTGTGCTCTATATTATACTCTAACTTAATGTCTGAATAATTTATAGAATATTCCTTACCCTCTACGTTGATTTTTATATTTCTATCTGATATTTGTTTTTCATATTGATTTCCTATAGTTTTCATTGCTTCATCTATAGTTTGTCCCGAAATATCTATCCCCTCAACATTAACCCCAGGCATTATTACACTTTTATATTTATTTACAGTCGTATAAACATAAGAGGTTGTCCCAATAAAGGCTAAAACAACAATTCCTAACATAGCAGATATTACTATAAATTTCTTTTTATTTTTGGAATTTTTAACTTTATTTTTTGTCGGTTTATTATTTTGTTCTTTATTCCTCTCTAAATTTATATCCATAGCCACATCCCTTTCAAATTATATTGGAAAAATAACTTACTGTTTTAGTATATCATAAAGCTTTTAAACTTTCACTTATATATTAGTTTTAACAAATATTTCTATTTTTTGACCTTTTGGAGACTTTTAAGCTATCTATAATACGATATTAAATTAATAAACGTTCAAAAACGTCTTTTCCCATTTACAATCAAAAATAAAAAGAAGCAATCATCGCTCTCTAATTACTTCTTCTTATTTTTATCAAACACGTGAAAACTATTAATTTTTATTATATGAGCTTACTGCCAGTGGCATATATAAGTTTCATCGTTATTTCTACATTATAAAACTACCTTAACAACTTATATTTAAGATAATGCAACATATAACTGAACATTTATGGAGTTTCTTTATTGCATTATACATACTATAAGTTTTCTTTTACAACTTTATCCACTGGTTTATAATAGTCATCATAAAGTAATCCTCTATTAATTTTTTTACCATTTTCATATGCTATTCTATAAACTCTCACTCTAAATCCATCGCTGCCTTTAGAATCAATCACTTGTTCCCCCTCATCGAGACTTAAATCTTTTATATATTTTACTTTTCTAGGGATTTCCTTATATATTTCACTTTCTATATCATAAGTCTTACTCTTCAAACTTGAATTTGAATAAATATCAAAGATCACCTCATCATTTACAATGTATCCATGGATATAAATAGGATAATTTAAGGTGTTTGTGAATTTATAATCTACAGCCTTATAAAATACTGTTGCATCAGCGCCCTTTGGAACATAAGCGACTGGCATTGAGTGATGCATTCTTTCTATAGGTACAATTCCTGCTCTTAATACGGCATTATGAAGAGTTGTTGATACTTGACAAACTCCGCCTCCATAGCCTGGTTCTAGTTTTTTATTCTTTATTATTGGTGCTTCTTTATACCCCTTATCAGGAGTTGTATCTCCTACCAACTCATTAAAACTATAGGTATCTCCTGGCATAAGAAGAACATCACTTGCTGCTTTAGTTGCCAACATAATATTCGTAGCTCTTTCACTAATAATAAACTTTGTTTTAAATGATGAAATTACACTATCAATAGTTTTGAGTTGCTTTGCTGTAATTCTAGGTTCTACATACTTTACAGGCATTTCTAAATCTATAGTGTATAATCGTTGTTCTATCTTCTCTACTATTTCTTTATATCCTTGTTCCTTATCTATTTCTTCCTTTATTTTTTCCTGAGTTACTTGAAATCCAGTATTACCCTTCTTTATGGAGCTATCCATAATTTCTTTAGGTAAAGTTTTATCTATACCTTCTAGAAAACTTCTTATGGTTTCATCATTATAGGTTAGGTTTAGATTATAATTTGTATTTTCACCCTTCTTTATGAGTTTATATCGCTCACTAACACTCAAATTTTTACCATACAAGAAGGCTTCATTAACTACTTCCTCAATATTATACTTAATATTTAACTCCTTATATGGCAAATTGTGCAGTTTATCTTTTACTTTTACATTGATACTACCATTTTCCAAAGGCTTGTCATACTTTTGAAGAAAATACTCTAGAACTTCTTCCTTTGTTTTACCTGACATATCTATATTTTCTATGCTTACGTTAGGATAAACGGCATTATTGAATTTATTAGCAATAGAATACATATACCAATAATAACTAACAACACTCATTATTAATAAAATAAATACTGTTAAAATTAATAAATTAACTCTCTTTCTCTTATGTGTTTTTGTTGTTTTATCCATTATATCCTTCCTTTCCAAATATAATAAAGTGTCTGGTACAAAATAACTAGTACAGGATATTTTCAATACACAATGAAGCTGAATCTATAGATAGTACTGCTAGAAAATAGACTCCGGTTATGCAGTAGCCTTAAAATATATCATCATAATGATTATTTATTTTTTAAAATTTTAATCAATTAATTATTACTATGGTGTGTAGTAATGATTAAAATATACTTTAAGTAACTCTATCTAAAAATGAAAAAACCTAGTTAAAACTAAGATAATTTCTTAGTTTAACTAGGTTTCAAAGTTTTTAAAATTTAATTTTTATTATCTTTCAACAATAAGTGCAGTTCCTTGTCCGCCACCTATACATAAGGTTGCTAGACCTGTTTTAGCATCTCTTTTTATCATTTCGTAGATTAATGTTGTAAGTATTCTTGCTCCTGATGATCCTATTGGATGACCTATAGCAATAGCTCCACCATTAACATTAACTTTATTCATATCTAAATTTAGATCCTTTGCAACTGCTAATGATTGAGCTGCAAATGCTTCATTAGCCTCAATTAAATCTAAATCTTCTACTTTTAAATTTGCTTTTTCTAAAGCTTTTCTTGTTGATGGTACTGGTCCATAACCCATTATCTTAGGGTCTAGACCTGATGATGCATAGGATTTTATTGTTACAAGAGGTTTAACACCTAATTCTTCAGCTTTTTCTTTTGACATAACAATTAACATAGCAGCACCATCATTAATACCTGACGCATTTCCTGCTGTTACTGTTCCATCTTTCTTGAAAGCTGGTTTAAGTTTTGCCAATTTCTCAATAGTCATATTTGCTTTAGGGAACTCATCAGTATCAAATACAATCGGTTCTCCTTTTCTTTGTGGTATAACTACTGGCACAATCTCATCCTTAAATCTTCCAGTTTTTATAGCTTCTTCAGCTCTTAATTGACTATTTAATGCAAACTCATCTTGCATTTCTCTTGTTAGTCCCCATTGCTCAGCAATATTCTCTGCTGTTATTCCCATGTGGTAATCATTGAAAGCATCCCAAAGTCCATCTTTAATTAATATATCTACCATGGTAGCATCTCCCATTCTTTGTCCCCATCTATTACTTGGAACAATATATGGTGCATTACTCATGCTTTCAGTTCCCCCTGCTAATATAATGTCTGCATCTCCACTTTTAATCATTTGAGCAGCTAAGCTCACCGCTCTTAAGCCTGAACCGCAAACCTTGTTAATAGTCATTGCTGATGAATTTTCGTTTAAGCCAGCATGTACAGCTACTTGTCTAGCAACATTTTGACCTAGACCTGCACCTAAAACATTTCCAATTATAGCTTCTTCTATAATTTGCGGATCAATTCCTGCTCTCTTTATAGCTTCCTTAGCCGCAATAGCACCTATTTCCACTGCAGATAATTTAGATAAACTTCCTCCGAAAGATCCTAAAGCTGTTCTAGCAGCACTGACAATAACTACTTCTCTCATAATTAATTCCTCCATTTAATAATCTATATATTTTTAAAAACAAATTTTTATTAAAAAACGTCTTATTAATTAACTTAATAAATTTATTTTTATCATCATAGATAGTATAGCAAGTTTTATGCCAACTTTGCAACTTCAATAAAATCCATATATACCAACAGAAATAAATCTTTTTTTAAAACAAAAGTGTAAACAAAGTTTACACCATTGAAAAACCCACTATTTTCAATGGTTCATGTTAATTTTATAACACTTATGTTAAATTAATCACTAAAAGTAATTACAATACATTGCTTCATATTTATTTTTAATAATTACTAAAAAAAATATATCCCATTTATAGTTTTACATAATTTTCCCAAATTAATGCAAAAAATAAACACATGTAAACTAAGTTTACATGTGTACATTTGTTGACACTTAATTTGTACTATTAATTTAAGAGACTAAATATGAATTATTAACATTTTGAAAACTTTCTAATAAAGGCCTAATCTTTTAAGCTTTTTGTAGAGCCCAGCCCTACTTAATCCTAAAATTTTAGCTGTTTCATTTTTATTTCCACCAGTTTTCTCTAAAGTGCTAATAATAACATCCTTTTCTACTTCATCTACAATATCTTTTAATGCATTATTATCCATAGCATATTTTTTCCCCTTAGCTTTTAGAACTTTTTCTGGCAGATGTTTAGGCAATATAAGCAAATCTGTGTCTAACAGGTTTATCGCCCTTTCAATAACATTTTCAAGTTGCCTAACATTTCCAGGCCAATGATAGCCTTTTAAATATTCTAAAGCTTCCTGTGATATTCCTTCAGAATAAACCCCATATCTATTACTAAGCTTAATTCTTAAACTATTAGAAAGTAATTCTATATCTTCCACTCTATCTCTTAATGGAGGAAGGTTTAAATGTATTACATTTAATCTATAATATAAATCTTCTCTAAATTTCCCCTGTTCAATAAGCTCAGGAAGAGACTTATTAGTAGCGGCAATTACTCTTACATCTATATTAATAGTTTCATTGCTCCCCACCCTAACTATTTCTCTTTCTTGCAAAACCCTTAATAACTTCACTTGCATAGTTAAAGGCATGTCTCCAATCTCATCTAATAGGATAGTACCTCCATTAGCAAGTTCAAACTTACCTTTTAGCCCGCTTTTTTTTGCTCCAGTAAATGCACCTTCTTCGTATCCAAACATTTCTGATTCAAAAAGCTCTGCTGGAATTGCAGCACAGTTGATTTTCACAAAAGGTTTTAGTGATCTTTTACTTCCATTATGTATCGCCTGAGCAAAAAGTTCTTTACCAGTTCCACTTTCCCCAGTTATAAATATAGAAGAGTCTCCTTTTGCTGCTCTCTTTGCAAACTTCACTACTTCAATAAAACTACTACTTTCCCCTAAAAGATTATTAAAAGTATACTTCGCTTTTTTTTCACCATCTAATTCATTTTTGTAATATTGAAGTTCTTTTTCCAAATTAGAAATTTTGCTACTTAGCATCTTAAAGTTACTTAAATCCTTGAACATTATTTTTCCTATGGCACCGCTTGGTTTTCCATTTAGTATAATTGGTACTCTCATAGAGATTGTTCTATGTCCATTCACATCCTGAAGTTCCCCAAACTCTTTTATTCCCGTTTTTGCTACAATGTGGAGCCTAGTATTGGTTACCACTTCTGTTATATGTTTTCCCTCAGGATTAGTGCAGCCTAAAAATTCCTTATAACCATTACTCATCATTGTTACAAAACCATTTTCATCTACTACAACTATGCATTCTTCTAAGCTGTTAAAAATAAAATTTAATAATTCTTCATTAATTTTCATAGTTAAATTCCTTTCTAAGACAGAAAATCAAATCCCATTCGCCTTGATATTTTTCTTATATGATCTACAGCAAAATTACAGGTTAATCCAACGAATATCCCTGTACCAACACCAGCTATAGACATAATCGGTAAATATAGCATTACTCCAAAAGTTTGCACAATAAGAGCTGATACAATAAGCTGTCCTATATTATGAAACACTGCCCCTGCAGAACTTACCCCTATAATACTCACATGATTTTTACCCACTTCCTTGACAAAAATCATAGCTAAATAACTAAGAATTGCTCCTGCTAAGCTATAAAGAAGCCTTGATATACTTCCACCAAACATTACTGATAGCACCATTCTAAGTACTATTACTAGGAAAGTTTCTTTATAGCTTAAAGTATAAAGTGCTATAACAGTAATAATATTTGCTAATCCTAATTTGGCCCCTGGGGTAATAAAAGGTACTGGTATCATTCCCTCAAATATATGAAGTACTAACGCCATAGACACCAATAAGGATATATACGTCATTTTTCTTGTATTATTCATTTAATCACCTCAACGAGAAATAAAGTCTTCTTCACTTTCTTGTATTTTAGTACCTTTTATCTCAACTACCACTTTATGAGGAAGACATACTAATCTTTCTCCCACCTTATTTACAAGCCCAGGCAATATACAAACTTTATCAGGACAATCTGCATCTATAACCCCTATAGTGCTTCCTTCTATCCTAATTATATTAAAACCTTCTGGAGTTTTCACTGTAAATTCCTCTGTGGTTGTATGATTATCCAGTCTTATTTTTTTATATTCTTCTCCAGCAACTGATACTACAGCATAGATTTCTCCAGTATTATTTCGCTGACTATAGGTAAAAATAATGTAGGGTACAAAAGAAATCATCACAAGTACTATAATTATTATTACATCCCACTTCTTAACAATCTTCATTTTATCATCCATTCTCGTAATAAAATTAGGCATATAAAGTAAATTATAAAATCAAAAATGCAGCTAACCTTTTATATCTCACAATGAAATAGTCCTGTTATTAACCTAGTATGTTACAAAACACACAGGTATCCTGATTCATTATTTTTCAGATATCTTACCTTAACCATAGTAAATATGCCTTTATAGTTATTAGTATAACACAAAATATTATGAAGACGACATATTTTTGTGAAACGGTTTACTTATAAAATATGGCTATTTGAATCATATTTTGCATAACTAAGTTTTCTTTGTTTTTAATAATTCAAACCTTTAAAATACCAAAAACTAAGGCATGTTATATTAATAATTAAACATTAAAAAGAACTTCTATAACCTTTTAAGGACATTCTGCAAGGATAATTCTCCTAACCTCTTTAGGCGAAAGTCAAATCTTCTTCCCCAGCCACTTACCAAAATGAACTTGTTCATTATCTAACTGAATATATGAAGGCTAATCATGATATGATATAATAAATTTCAGATATTAAATCAATAGTATTTTAACTTAGAAACTTTCATAACCTATAATATTTGAAATTTATAGAGTCCTACATTTTAAGAAATCAACCTACTATTGGCTATAAATCAGGAAATTTAAAATGGACAGTTACTTTACTAAAGCTGTCTAAACAGGAGGATAAAATGAAAAAATTAAAACTTATTATATCAATATTGCTATTAATAACTACATTAACTTTATTCGGTTGTAGTAATTCGTCACCTAAAGAATCTAGTACGCCTTTGGTAAAGAGTGAGGTAGTTATAGGTACTGTTTGCACAATCAGTTTATATGATAATAAGGATGAAAAAATATTTGATGAAGTTTTCAATAGGTTAAAAGAATTAGAAAATATTTTAAGTATCAATAAATTAGGAACAGAACTTGATAAAGTTAATGAAATGGCTGGAAAGGAACCTGTAAAGGTTGGCGAAGATACTTTCATAGTAGTAACTCAGGGATTGAAATACTCTAAATTATCTCAAGGCTCTCTTGATATTACTATTGGACCGTTGGTTAAACTTTGGGGAATTGGAACTGATACTGCAAAAGTACCCACAGAAAGTGAAATAAATGACAAAAAATCATTAATAAATTATAACGACTTAGTACTGGATGAAAATAATAAAACTATCTTCTTAAAAAGAGAAAATATGGTGATTGATTTAGGGGCTATTGCTAAGGGATATGCTGCTGATGAGATAGCAGAAATACTAACAAGAAATAATGTAAAAAGTGCCATAATAGATCTTGGTGGAAATATATTTGCTCTCGGCTCAAAAGTTGATGGTTCTAATTGGAAAATTGGTATTCAAGACCCTGAAAATACTAGGGGTGCAAGTATAGGTTATATAGAACTTAGTAATAAATCTGTAGTAACCTCTGGAATCTATGAGAGATATTTTGAAACTAATGGTAAAAAATATCATCATATATTAAATCCTCAAACTGGGTTTCCTTATGAAAATGAAATTTTAGGAGTTTCAATTATATCTGATAAATCTATAGATGGTGATGCTCTATCAACAACACTATTTTCTCTCGGAATAGAAAAAGGACTAGAATTTATTAATTCTCAAGAAAATGTAGAAGCACTGTTTTTATCCAAGGATCATAATATCTATTTAACACAAGGCCTTAAAGATAAGCTTAAATTAAATTCTGATAAATACACAATAAAAAACTAAGCCTTTTTTAAAGACTTAGTTTTTTATTGTGTATTTATTTCTTCACTTCTTCAACACTTCTAATAATTAACTATAATATTGCTAAATGCACACATTTAATATTCAATGATTTAGCTTGTACTCTAAATTTTTGTTACTTGAAAAAACTATATCATATCCTATAGCATTTGTTATTAAAATATATTATACCTAAGGAAACTTGCTCATCAAACTTACCAAGTTCTTCTCTAATTAAATTTAGTAAAATTTCAATTTCCTCATTTCTATTTTTTAACTCACTATGATTAAGCTTAGCAATATGATATCTTTTTTCTATGCAGCTTCTATCCATGATAACTTCCTTTAAAATATCTGAGAACAAAGTCTCCACTTCAGTTTGAAGTTTTTCACCTAATCCTTTTAAGTCTATAAATACCTCTTCAATTAGTCTATCAGCTATCTGCGACTTTTCTTCACTAACTTGAAGTCTTATTCTATTTTTTACATTATCTAATCTATTTTCTGCTTTCAAGAAAATACTCTTCATTGTAATTGCTACTGTATCTACCATTTTTTCATCACGTAAAACTCTGATATCATAGCTTAATTCACTTAAGAACTCTTTATAGTGATTCATAAATTTATCATAAACTTCTTCTTTAGGAATAATTGATATTTCATTGATTTCAGTATTGAAATCCTCACAAACTGTTTGAACTCTTTTTCTGTTTCCTTCTACTTTATTAATAATTTCCATGTGTTCTAAATAAAGATTTGTATACTTAGATAAATACACATTGAACTGTTCCCATAGAAGACTTTGCAAATTTTCTTCACACCACTTTGCAATAATTTCTTTTAGTTTCTCTTCAGTGAAACCTTTTATAGTTTTCACATCATTAAATTCATCTATAACATTTAGATTGTTTTCTAAAATATCTGGAAGTGCAATTTTGATTTTACTATCTCCATACTCCCTTAAAAATTCTAGATCTCCTTTTATTTTGGCTATAAATTCTTTTAAAATAGTTTCAATTTCAGCCTCAATGTCTTTATTTTCATAAATGCTATCTGACAGTGTCTCTAATTCATGACTTAATATAGATTCCTCTTCATTAATTTTCATAATTATGGAATTAATGTCTTGATCTATCTTATTATTAAAAGAGTAGAACTTGTCTTTTATATTGATGTAGCTCTCATCCTCTATTGATAGTTCTTGTATGTTATATTGATTAAGTTCGCGAGTTAAACCCCCTTTTTCACTTTTCTCATCATTTGCACTAGAGATAGGGTTAATCTCCTCATTATTAAGCTCTTTTGTCTCACATTGTTTCCTTACGTATTCTAACGTCTCTTTAAGATAAGCCCAGGGATACTTTTCCAAAATATCATTTTCTAAAACTAGTCCTTCTATTGAACTTACCTTAAAGGTGTCAATCTTATTTTTTATATCCTTAATATTATTATTTCTATATGTCATAAACGATAGTTTTGTTGCGCTTTCGAAAGCTTCACAGTAATTTTTATTGTAAAATGCACCTTCTAATAAGAAAATAGTAAAATCAAACTCATATTCTCTTAATTCTTTACTTTCATATTTATTTATTCTTATGTGCTCGTAGATTTTACTAAGAATACCTACACATTGCGGAAAATGAGAAAAGTCCTTTTCGTAATTAATTTTATTAAAAGATTTTCTTAAATAATTAAGAACATGCTTTATAGCTGTATCCCATGTATTTATAGCATTATAAAGACTTAATATAATGCTACTCCATTCTGCTAATTCTAGATTCCAAAGCAAAATTTCACAAAAACATAATACTTTCTCTACACATTGAATATTAAAATTACTATCTCTACAGCATATGTCTTTTGTCATATCAATCCATTGTTTATCACCAGTTCTTCTATATTCACTAATTATAAACTCTAGGGCACTATAATATTCTCTATGCACTTTCAAAAAGCTTATTACATCTATATTTACATTTTCATAATCTGGAAGAACCTTGATAATATTTCTTGCTGCTTCATGCGCTTTAGTTACTATATTAAGACTCTTTGACACATTATAGATACAATAATTTTTTTGTAAATAAAAGAAGTCGCTTTCGCTAACTACTGCTTCATATTTTTCTAAGGCTTCCTCACCAGATTCCATATCTGCTATATTTTTTCCAGACCACATCATAAGTTCAAAAAAACTTACATCTTCTCTTTCCCTCATAACTTCGTGTCCATATTTATTCCCACTTTTTAAGGTTTCTTCTAAAATACTAATAACCTTATTAAAATGTTCTTTGCATAAATCATATTTTTTATCATGAAAGTATAGTTCTCCTAAAGAATAATGGGCTACTACAAGATTTTTAACATCAGTATATTCCATTTTTCCCAAAGCCTTATATTCCTCTTTAGATACAATTTTAGTAAAATAGTCAAAGACACTTATATCTTCTAGATTTGTTTTGTAAATATACTTTAAACTCCATTTATAATAATACTTCAGTGCCAATGAAGGCTCACATGTAATTTTTTTATCACTTACACTGAGATATAATGTAAATTTGTCCATGTCTTTAGTACACTGATTTATAAAGTTAATCTGCTGAGTTAATATCACTATTATTCCTCCCAATCTATAGAAGACTAAAATAAAAACTTTATCTTATAAAACTATTAAAGTTTTATAATTTGTAGTTTAATCTTACCATAATAATACAATAAATCAAAGGGTAACCATATCTAGTAACGATTTTAATAAAGAAAAGAAATATTTTAATTAAATTCATTTTAGGGGTTTACAAATTTAAAATCTATCATATAATATAAGTATAAATCAGAGTAAATAACTAAGAATTAAATGCATTGAAAAAGGAAAGTAACATAAATCTAAGTTACAGAGAGGAAACGGTGGTGTAAAGTTTCTACTGATGATTTTTGTGAAGTGCCCTTTGGAGCAGAAGCCTGAAATTATAGTAAGGTATTCCAGGTTCGCCTGTTATAGCGATAAGGTATTTTTGTACCTGATTGAGGTGAGATATTTTTATATCTAATTAGGGTGGAACCGCGAAGCATACATAGCTTCGTCTCTATATTTGGAGACGAAGCTTTTTTGTATGTTTTTTTCATTTTATTTAAGATCTTAGTTATATTAATACTTTTGGTTATACTAATTTCAAGCGCTTGAAATTTTGTAAATATAATTACTGTTAGTTAACTCTTTTTTATTAATTAATAAAAAAGCTTATTTTACAGAAACGTTACTTCGTTTTAAATACTTCTAGAAGGAACTTTGATTGTTATGAAGATGAAATTCATATAGATTTATCATAGTGTTAGAAGTTAGATCAAAAGATACTTGAAAATTAATATTAAACTTAAGGGGGAAAACCAATGTTATATAATAATATTTTAGAAATGATAGGAAATACGCCAATTGTAAAATTAAATAATGTAGTTACTGAGGACATGGCCGAAGTATATGTAAAACTAGAAAAATCTAATCCAGCTGGTAGTGTTAAGGATAGAGCTGCCATTGGTATGGTAGAGGAAGCAGAAAAAGCAGGCCTCTTAAAACCTGGAAGCATTATAGTTGAGCCAACAAGTGGTAATACTGGTATTGCACTTGCTATGATTGGCAAAGTAAAAGGTTATAAGGTAATAATTGTTATGCCTGATACCATGAGCGTTGAAAGAAGAACTATGATTAAAGCTTATGGAGCTGAACTTGTATTAACAGAAGGTTCCAAGGGTATGAAAGGTGCTATTGAGAAGGCTAAAGAAATCGCTGTTGATGACACCTACTTTATCCCTCAGCAATTTGCAAATATAGCTAATCCAAATAAACATTATGCCTCAACAGCAGTTGAAATACTGCATGACATTCCTGATCTAGATGGATTCGTGGCTGGAGTAGGTACTGGTGGTACTATTGCTGGGGTAGGTAGAAAACTAAAGGAAATTAAAAACTCTATAATTGTCAATGCTGTTGAACCTTCAAAATCTCCAATTTTATCAGGTGGAGTCCATTCTCCTCATAAAATTCAAGGAATTGGTGCTGGCTTTATCCCTGAGAACTACGAAAGTAAAGTAGTGGATAAAATAACAACTGTTGATGATGAAGATGCTTTTAATACAGCTAGATTAGTTGCTAGCGAAGAAGGTATCTTAGTTGGAATCTCTTCTGGAGCAGCTATCTTTGCAGCACTAAAACTTGCTAAAGAATTAGGAAAAGGCAAGAAAGTTTTAGTGATCGCACCAGACAGTGGTGAAAAATATTTATCTATGGGTCTTTTTTAATAATTTATAGGTAGTGGTGATATGTTCAATAGACTTAAAGAAGAAATAAATAATGTATCTTCTAAAGATCCTGCAATTAGAAGTGTTTGGGAAGTAATTTTATATCCTTCCCTTCATGCTATTCTTATTCATAGGATTTCCCATAAACTTTATAACTTCAAATTCTATTTTCTAGCTCGACTAATATCGCAAATTTCTCGTTTTTTAACTGGAATAGAAATTCATCCTGGTGCGAAAATTGGAAAAGAAGTGTTTATTGATCATGGAATGGGAGTTGTAATTGGAGAAACTGCTGAGGTTGGGAATAATGTTACAATTTATCACGGAGTTACACTAGGTGGTGTAGGTCTAGAAAAAGGTAAAAGGCATCCTTCTATAGGAAATAATGTAGTAATAGGTGCTGGTGCCAAAGTTCTTGGTCCAATTGAGATTGGCGAAAACTCAAGAATAGGAGCTAATTCTGTGGTATTAAGATCCATTCCTAAGGATAAAACCGCAGTGGGTATACCTGCTAAGATTTTAGCTTATCCCTATGAGGATTATGTTATCTAGGATAATTTTAATTATAGCAAATAGTGAATTAATATTTATTCACTATTTGCTATAATTTTCATAAAAAATAAGCTAATAATAAATATTAGCTTATTTTTGATAAATTCAATAACTTACTAGTTTTCACTTTTTTTACTATTTTTCTTTTCCTTTATTTTATCTGTAAAATCAGTTCTGCTATCCATTTTTGCTTTAATTTTTGTCTTAATTTCCTCAGCTCTTTCTTTTGTAACCTTGCCTTCTGAAACAGCCTTGTCAATCAATTCAAATTTCACTTCTAATACAGCAGCTTTATATTGCTCATAAGTTATCCCTTTTTCTTTAACTAAATCTCTTAAGTCTTTTCCTTCTTCTCTAGCTTTATCTATTTCTTCTTGTGATATCTTTAACTTTTCAGTGAATACCTTTTCATTAACTTCTTTACCTCTAAGTCCTAAAGAGTCTTTATGATGATGTTTTTTATCACAACATTCCTTGTTAACTTTAGGTTGAATTTCTGAAAGACTTGTATTTTGTGCAAAAGCTAATGTGCTAGTATTAACTGCAAGAACTAATGTGAAAACTAGAGCAAGTGATTTTTTTTTCATTAACAAACACCTCCAATATTAATTATTGATATAATTGGAGTATTTTATGTATTTATTAATATATAAAATTAAAAAAACCACAAGAACAAATCAATGATTTAGCAAAATCATTACTTTTTAGTCATATTTTTAGATTTTTCCATGCAATTGACCATGGCTTCTATAACTGCACTTCTAAGCCCCTTTTCTTCTAGGGTTCTTACAGCCTCTATAGTTGTTCCACCTGGAGAACATACCATATCTTTTAATTCTCCTGGATTTTTACCTGTTTCTAGAACCATTTTTGCAGCCCCTAAAACAGCTTGTGCAGCAAATTTGTATGCTTTATCTCTTGGCATGCCTCCTAAAACAGCTCCATCAGCCATTGCTTCAATAAACATAAATACATATGCTGGAGAGGATCCACTAACGCCTATTACACTTTCAATTAAGTATTCAGGTAATATTTCCGCCTTACCAAAGCTTTCAAATATTTTCTTTACTTCCTCTAATTCTTCATTAGTAACCATTGCATTTGCACAAAGAGAGCTCATTCCTTCATTAACTAATGCAGGAGTATTTGGCATAGTTCTTACAATTTTAAAACTTTCTCCTAAAATGTTTTCTATATTCTGGATACTCTTTCCGGCAGCTATAGTAACTATTATCTTATCATTTGTTAAGTCTTCTTTAATATCTTCAATTACCTCATCATATATATTAGGTTTTACAGCGATTACTATTATATCTGTAGTTCTCGCTACATGTTTTGCACTACTACCAATTTCAATATTAAACTCATTTTTAAGTATATTCAATTTATTTGCATTTGGAGCATAAGCAATTACATTTGATGCAGGAATAAGGTTAGACTTAACTATACCACCAATCATTGCCTTTCCCATATTTCCTGCACCTATAAATCCAATTTTTTTATTCATACGTTCCTCCTACTGTTAAATAAGTAATCAATAAATTAATTCTTTTACCCATTTTATATGGGAAATAATTAACCATGAACACTTGTTAATATTATTTATTTACATCCTTAAGGTGATTTGGGATGCTTACAATCAGCATTTTTGAAATCTTATTAGTATAATTAGTAAAATTATGACACACTTTAGAATCGAAATGAGCAGAATCCCCTGGATATAGCTCTTGTCTTTCATTGTTAATAAACAAAGTAACTATTCCTTCAAGTACATAAATAAACTCTTCCCCTTCATGATGAAAAGCTGATAAATCTTCATTACTACAGTTAGGTAGCATTTCTATAAGTCTAGGAAGCATAGTCTTGTCACTTGCATTATTTGACAAAACATAGTTTATGTATAAACAATTATCTATATTATCTACTTCTCTTTCATAACTTCTTTGAATAAATCTTTCCTTTCTCTTTGCGCTAGAGAAAAAATATGAAAGTTCTACTTCAAGAGCTTCTGCAATACTTAAAAGGGAATCTGTTGCAATACTAGTAAGTCCACGCTCAAGTTGAGATAAGAATCCTGTTGATAAATTAGTCTTTTCACTTAACTCTTTTAAAGTCATCTTTTTTTGTGTTCTTAATTCCTTAACCTTACTTCCAATAATCTTATTCAATACCCATACACCTCTTTAAGCACTATAATTATCATAAAGAATAATTCTAGTACGAATTTAATAGAATAATAATTTTATAAGAAATTTATATAATATAATTATTACCCAAACTACTATGTTTTGTCCATATATTATTAACAATTTAAATTATTTAACCATCCTTATGAAAAAATTAAATCTCTATACAAAACTGCATAGAGATTTTAATTACAGATAATTTTTCATCTTAATGCACGATACTTGCATTATCTATCCTAAAGCTACATCTAGGATCATCATTACTACAAAACCCATAATTGTTGCAATTGTAGCTAAATCTGTATTTCCTCCTAGTTGAGATTCTGGTACTAGTTCTTCTATAACAACAAATATCATAGCTCCTGCAGCAAAGGAAAGAGCAAAGGGTAGCAAAGACTTCATAGTCATTACTGCGATAACACCTAGCACTCCTGCTATAGGTTCTACAATTCCAGATGCCTGGCCATACACAAAGCTTTTAAATCTGGAAAATCCTTCCCTTCTTAAAGGTAAAGAGACTGCTGCCCCTTCAGGAAAGTTTTGAAGTCCAATACCTATTGCTAGGGCTATTGCACTTGTTAAACTTGCTGAGGGCAATCCTACTGCCACTGCTCCAAATGCAACCCCCACTGCCAAACCCTCTGGAATATTATGAAGAGTTATAGCTAAAACCAGCAATACACTTCTTTTCCAACTAGTTTTTATTCCCTCAGCTTCCTCGGTTTTAAAACCTACATGTAGATGTGGTAATATTCTATCTACTGTAAGTAAAAAAAATCCTCCTGTGACAAATCCTAATGCTGGTAGAAGCCATGGGATACCTCCTCCTTCTTGCGACATTTCAATTGCTGGTGCTAATAGAGACCAAAAGCTAGCAGCCACCATTACCCCTGCTGCAAAGCCCATCATTGCATCTAATACTTTTTTATTTATATTCTTAAAGAAAAACACTAATCCTGCTCCTAAAGCAGTAACACCCCAAGTAAACAAAGTAGCAAGAAGTGCCTGATATACAGGACTTAGTTCAACAAACCATTCCATTGGAATCACCTCTTTGATTATTATCTTAAGTTTAGGCATCCTAAAATTTATACATTTCTCATCTTTGGGAACTATTTTGCATTGAGTTAATAAAAAGTTTTTATTGCTTCAATATGCAACAAAATAAACTAGCAAATAACTAGTTACCTTTTGAAGGCGCCTTTAGTAAGAATTCATTAATATATCCTATTCAAAAATATATAAAGATGCTATTAAAATTTAATATGTTTTTAACTATTAAGACAAATATTAAATTCAAAGGTTCTTTAGACATTAACTTATTTAAATGATAAAATATAATTATTATTGTTTTTCCTTACGTTAATAATTAACTTCATTAAACATTTAATAGTACAAAGTTAAATTAAGGAGTATGGTTAATGAGATACCTATTTATAATTAATCCAATAGCAGGTAACGGAAAAGGTCTAACCTATATAGATAAAATTCAAGATTATTTTAAAGATAAGAGTGAAGAATTTAAAATAGAATTAACAGAATATAAAAATCACGCTGAAGAAATTGCTAGAGAATATTCCTGCCGAAATGACTATCATATATTTGCTGTAGGTGGAGATGGTACAATAAATGAAGTTCTAAACGGTTTAATTGGTACAAACAGTATATTATCTATAATACCTTGCGGCACTGGAAATGACTTTGTTAAGACCCTATACCAGGATTTTGACATAGAAAATTATATTTCTAAACTAGTAGAGGGATGCTCAACTTATATAGATCTTGCAAAAGTAAACAATAGATATTATTTAAACATTTCTTCTGTTGGTTTTGATGCAGAAGTAGCCTATAATGTTACTAAATTTAAGCATATTAAGTTTCTTCCTGGTAGTATTTCTTATCTACTAAGTGTTTTATATACTGCCTTTAAGTTTAGAGCACTAGATTTAGAAATCCATCTAGATAGTAAAGTTATAAATCAGAAAACTTTTCTTTTAGCTAGCTCAAATGGCAAATGTTATGGTGGAGGGTTTTTCATAACCCCAGAAGCTAGCATTTTTGACGGTAAATTAGATATTTGTAATATTAAAGAGGTTAGTTTATTTAAATTATTAACTTCCATTGGCAAGGCTCTTAAAGGTGATATTAAACATATAAAAGAAGTTTCCTACTCTAAGTGTGAAAAAGTTATTATCTCTAGTTCTAACGAATTTACCTTAAATGTAGATGGTGAGTTATTAAGAACAAATCATGCTGACTTTAAAATAATCCCTAAAGGAATAAAAGTTATGTTACCCTCTGATGCCACTGTGCCTATTCAAGCACAAATACAAGAAAGTGTGAATTTTTAATTCTATTAAAGTCCCAGCAAGCTGCTTAAGGCTAACACCTCAGGACTCAAACTTATACATAATAAAGCACCTTTGTAAACAAAGGAATTTTGTTATGACAAAGAAATTTTTCTTAGCTGAATAGCTTCCAAAATGTTGTTAAATAATAGCCAAGCTCATACCCTTCTACAATTTTATGGATGAATTTAATTTCACCGAAGTTTTATTTATAGAAAAGTAAAAAACATAAAAACCTATCTATCTAAACTATGGTTAAATAAAACTATATTAAAATTTTAATAAATTTATAATCATATAAGTATTGGTAAATAATAATAAAACACATATAACTTAATAAACAAAGGATATGGTACTAATTATGCAAGAAAAAAAATTTCAAGATTTTAATTTAAACGAAGATATAATTAAGTCAGTAAAAGTTTTAGGATACGAGACACCTTCCCCTGTACAGGCTGAAGTAATTCCTTTAGCTCTTCTAGGTAGTGATGTAATTGTCAAAGCTCAAACTGGAAGTGGTAAAACAGCTGCTTTTGCAATTCCAATTTTAGAAAATCTAGAATTGGAGAAAAATGCTGTACAGTGCCTTGTGTTAACTCCTACAAGAGAGTTAGCTGTTCAAGTTCAACAAAACTTTTCAATTTTAGGCCTGTATAAAAGAATTAAAGCTATAGCCATATATGGAAAACAACCAGTTAGTGTTCAAAAAACTCAATTATCCCAAAGAGTTCATGTGGTAGTTGGGACTCCAGGAAGAACCTTAGATCACATAGAAAGAGGAACCTTAAATTTAGATAACATCCGTTACTTAGTTATAGATGAAGCTGATGAAATGCTCAATATGGGTTTCTTGGAGGAAGTTGAAAACATTATTAAAAGAATACCTAATCAAAGGCAAACTTTAATGTTTTCTGCTACCTTATCTGAGGAGATCCAAGGTCATATAATAAAACATATGAAATCCCCTAAACTGATAGAAATTACTCCTGAGACACTAACTGTGGCGAAAATAAATCAACGCTACTATAGTGTAAATGAAGAAAAAAAATATAAACTTTTAGAGGATTTAATTAAGGTTGAAGGCATTTATCAATGCATATTATTTTGTAGGACAAAGAAGAATGTAAGTGAACTTTCACAGAAAATGAGAGCTTCTGGTTATTCTATTACAGAGATTCATGGAGATATGCTGCAAAAAGATAGATTAACTGCCATGAAAGAATTTAAAGAAGGAAAATATACCTTCATAGTTGCCACCGATGTAGCTTCAAGAGGTATCGATGTTACTGGAGTTACTCATGTAATAAATTACGATATTCCTTTAGAACTAGAAGCATATGTTCATAGAATTGGCAGAACTGGAAGAGCAGGAAATTCTGGAGAAGCAATTACCTTTGTAACTCCTTATGAGGATAAATTTCTAAAGTCAATTGAAGAATTTATATCCATGGAGATACCTAAAGCAACGCCACCAACTAAAGAAGAGCTAGATAATGCACCCGTATCTACTGAAAAACCAATTATTAAAAAGATCATGCCAGCTACGAAAGATGTGGTAAAAATTTATATTAATTCTGGAAAGAAAAAGAAACTGCGTAGAGGGGATATTGTAGGATCATTAACTAATAGTGGAGCTATTCCTCCTGATTCTATTGGTGTTATAGATATCTTTGATACATATAGTCATGTGGACATTTTGAACGGTTATGGAAGTAAACTTCTAAAGGAGCATGATGAATTAAACATAAAGGGAAAGAGCATAAAAATACAAAGAGCTAGATTAAAATAGACCATAAAAAAAATGCCAGTAGAAATGCTGACATTTTTATATCCTTATATATCCTTATATATCCTTGAATATCTTACTTTTAGTAATGAAAGGTTAATTCTGTTAATATATTTAATACTTATTCATGAGATAATTTAATTTTACGTTAAAAGTTCTCATAAAGATTTGATGGATTTATAATCTATGATATAATAGATTTTATACAAAATTCAGATAAAGGGGATATTCTTATGACAAAGTCAGCATTTGAAAAGAAAGAAATGATGATTTCATTTGTGAATTCAGCAAAAAAACTTATAGATGAAGAGGGTATTGATAATGTAACAGCTAGAGGAATTGCTGGCCTTACAGGTTATAATGTAGCTACTGCTTACAAGTACTTCAATAATTTAAACCATATATTATTTTTTGCAAGTATGAAGTATTATAATCAATACATCCATGATCTACCTAATTATGTTAATGAAAATTACTCCTCTTTAAAAAATTACTTAGGAATATGGCATTGTTTTTGTATTCATGCCTTTAATAATCCCAAAATCTTTAAATCATTATTTTTAGATTCAAAACCTCACAATATATACGATACAATGAAACAATACTATGATCTTTTTCCTGATGACCTCGAAGACTTACCTGAAATTTTATTTCCAATGCTCAGCAAAGATTATATTATTGATCGAGATATCGCAATACTAAAGCTTTGTGCTGATGATGGCTATATAAAAAAAGAGGATCTAGAAGAGTTAAGTGGAAATATACTTATATTTTTTGAAGGGCTATTAATGAAGGTAACAAACTCTCCAGAAATATACACCAAAGAAAAATCAGTAAAAATTATTCTTAATTATATTAATAATAGTTTACATTATTACACTCTAAGAGCTAAAAATGTTCTTCCTGAATTTGTAGAGTTATAATTTGATTTAAATCTACAATGAGTTTACGTAGATTGTACCTTTATTGTATATTCAAAGAGTACAAGTCTATGCTTTTATAACTTTACTCTTTATAATAAAAATCAACCACTAATATTTAGGGTATCTTAAAGCTCATAATGAAGTTTTAAGATACCCTTCATTTAACTTATTGATTATATTAACATATTCTCGGTAGCATTATCCCCTCTAATTCCTTTAATACCCTTCTTCCACCAAATTTATTTTCTATAATAACCTTTTTGTTTTCATTAACAACTTCTCCAACTATAGCTGCATTTTCATATTTTTTATCACTCTTTAGTTTTCTAATTACGCTTTCAGAAACTTCATCCTTTACAATTAATATCATGACACCTTCTGAGGCTAGGTAATAAGGATCTAATCCTATAATTTCATTGAAAGTTTCAACTTCTTTTCGTATTGGTATCTCCTCTTCATATAGTCTTATTCCTATATCATATCTTTCTATAATTTCATTGAAACACTGACCTATACCTCCCCTTGTAGGGTCTTTTAATAATTTTATATGTCCACTGTACTCCTCTAAAATGGGAATTAGATCATTTAATGGTTTTACATCACTTCTTATATCGCCTAATATTTCAAGGTTATATCTATCCATAGCAATAGCAGTTCCATGCTCTGCAATTGTAGAAGTTATAATTATTTTATCCCCAACTTCAGGGCAATTCACAATGTTTTTTTCCACAATACCAATCCCAGAAGTGTTAATAAATATTCCATCTGCCATTCCTTTTTCTACAACTTTAGTGTCACCAGTTACAATTTGAACTTCTGCTATAATAGCGGTATTTTTAATTGACACTACTATTTTTTCTAAATCTTTAAAATCAAATCCTTCTTCAATAATAAAACTTAGACTAAGATATTTAGGTAACGCAAAACTTGTAACTAAATCATTTACGGTACCACAAATGCATAGCCTACCTATATCTCCTCCATTAAAGAACAACGGTTTTACTACAAATGAATCTGTTGTAAATGCTATACTTTTTTGGGACAATGCTAAAACTGCTGCATCTTTATCCTTAATTAATTCTTCATTATTAAATTGTTTATAAAAAAGATTTTTTATAAGCTCCTGTGTATGCTTTCCACCTTCCCCATGTATTAACCCTATCCTCTCCATTTGCCCTCCTAAAAGTATTAGTTTAGAAAGTTGATTTTAGAACTTGCTCAGTATGAACCTCTGACTATGACCTAATGTCCAATTAAGTATTATCCAATTTTATGCACTTTTTCTTCTGATTCATACATAATTAAACTGTAAATTTATATGCACAATAACAGGTGCCTTCCATGGATATCATGCATGGTCCTTGAGGATTTTCAGTGGTACATATAGTTTTAAATAAACTGCAACTTTCAGGATTTATTTTTCCCATAATAACCTCTGAACACCTACACTTAGAATCTTTACTTTCTATATAATCAGCATTTTCTTCAAGTTTAAATTTCACTATGGCGTTGAAGTTGCTATATTTTTCTCTCATAATCAATGAAGAATTCTCTATAATTCCAATACCTCTCCATTTTCCATGAACTACTTGAAAAACCTGTGTCATTAGTTCTTTAGCTTTCAAGTTTCCTTGAACTTGAACATAGCTCTTGTAGACGTTTTTAAATCTTCCTATATTTTCTCCACACTGTTTTTTATAGATAGCCTTCAATAAAAAATATATTGATGCTAAAATATCTTCAAAACTAAACCCTGCGATTACAGAAGAGATTTCACTATTAGCAAATAAAAGCCTAAACTCTTCCTCCCCTTGTATAACTGCAACATGACCTGGCAATATGAATCCATCTATGGAATCGGATGAGACCAAAATCTTATTTAGTATTGGCGGCATTATTTTTAAGGAGTTATAAAAGTAAAGATTTTTAATGTTTTCTTCATGAGCCTTTTTTATTATGTTGGCAATTAGTGGAGTTGTGGTCTCAAAACCAACCCCTAAAAATACATAATTTTTTTCTGCATCCTCTCTGCAAATATTAAGTATGCTATCTAATGAATATATAATTCTTAAGGATAACCCATTTCTTCTTTCTTCGATTAAGGAACTATTACTCCCTCTAACCTTTGCAATGTCTCCAAAGGTTATTATAGTAACATCCTGTCTTCCTATGGCAATGGCATTATCAATAAAGCTTTTTTCAGTTACACAAATGGGACACCCTGGACCAGATATAAGGTTGATTTTCTTTGGTAGCATATCTTTTATACCACAATCATAAATCACATGGGTATGGGTACCACAAACTTCCATAATATTTATATTGTCCTTACGAATTTCCCTACTGAATTTTTCTATCTCCTTTAATAATATCTTCAGCTTATCATCCACGGTGAACCTCTCCAAAGTCGTAATATACTTCATCTATTGTATCTTTAAGAAAACTATGATAGTTCATATCAATTTTTTGTATTGCAAAACCCCCATGAATTAAAATATATTCACCTTTCTTACAATTATCAATTAAATCAATATTCACCCACATTTTAATTCCCTTTACTTCCGTTAAGGCCTTATTATCTTTAACATCTATTACTTCCCCCGATATTGCTAAACACATAAAATCACCCTTCAATAATTTTGTTGGCGGCTACTAGTTGTCCTATAGAAATTCCTCCATCATTAATTGGAATCTTCTCATTAAAAAACACTCTAAATTTCTCACCTTCTAACTTGTCTACTAAATTACAAAGAAGATATCTATTTTCGAAAACGCCACCACTTAATACAACTAAGGAGATTTGTGTTATTTCTTTTATCCTTTTAACCATATTAAGGGTTACGCCTATTATAGTATTATGAAATTTACTTGCTATAATTCCGATTGGAATCCCTCTAAACTTATCTAAAATAATCCCTTTAAAAGTTGAAGTCATATCTACAACAATCTCATGATTTTCTAAGGATACCTTATATTCATATTCATCATCTATTCCCATAGCAACCTCTGCTTCTAATTCTATAGCTCCTTGTCCATCGTAAGTTATTTTCTGTGTAATTCCCAAAATAGAGGCTACTGCATCAAAGATTCTCCCAACACTTGAGGTTTCATAGCAATTGATATTATTCCTTAGTGCCATGGCATGGTTATTTATAGAAACTTCTACTTCTTCTTGATTCAAAAAATTTTTTAAGCTTGCTGAAATTCCCTTTATTCCACAACTTCTTATGCCTTCTTCCTGAATTTCTTCAACGAAGCTTAGCGCAACCTTATATATGTTTTTTGTAGCACTATCTCCTCCTTGAATTTTTACATATTTATAATGTCCTATTCTTTTAAAGGATTTTTTATCTCCCACTAGAAATTCTCCACCCCAAATTTTCCCGTCATCACCATAGCCTACCCCATCATATATAACTCCAATAGCTTTGTCCTCAATATTATGCTCAGTTAAACAACTTACCATATGCGCAAAGTGATGTTGAACCTGAATAACTTTGCAATTATCTAAATCCTCATATTCCCTTGTAATAAAATTTGGATGGCAATCTATAGCTAAATATTCCGGTTTAAAATTTAATAACTTCTTCATATTATTGATGCTATGAAGATACTCTTCATACACGTTAAAGTTCTTTAAATCACCGCAATACTGACTCATAACTGATATGTTTTCACTACATAGTGCAAATGTATTTTTCATTTCACTTCCTGTAGCTAAAACATTGTATTTCGTATCTGCATTTACGTAGTACGGAGCATATCCTCTTCCTACTCTGCTTATTAAAACTTTATTTCTAACTACTTTCACCACTGAGTCATCAATTGGAATATTTATCATTCTATTATGAATTAAAAAATAATCTGCAATTTGTTTTAATTTCTCTAGGGCTTTTGAGTTCTCATACTCTACAGTATCTCCACTTATATTCCCACTGGTCATTACCAATGCCTCAATATTTTCATTGAAAATTAAATGGTGTAATGGTGTATAAGGTAGCATTATTCCTAAATATTTCATTTTTGGAGCAACATAATTTGAAAGTTTCTTAAACTCTTTTTTATCTTGTTTCTTCCTTAATAATACGATAGGAGCTTTTGGAGACTTTAATAAGTTCTCTTCTATTTCATCCACATACACATAATTTTTAATAGTTTCTATGTTCTTTATCATTAATGCTAATGGTTTATGTGGTCTTATCTTTCTAATTCTAAGAGTTTCCACTGCTGTTTCATTAAAAGCATCACAGCATAAATGAAATCCGCCTATCCCCTTAATAGCAATAATTTTTCCATTTTTTATAAGGTTAGCTACTTCTTTAATTATATCTTTACTATATAAATCCTCCCCTTTATTATCCACAAGAATCAGATCTGGCCCACAACTTGGACAACAAACCGTTTGAGCATGGAATCGCCTATCCGTGTGGCTTTTATATTTTTTGCTACAGGATGAACACATGGGGAAATCCTCCATAGCAGTGGTATCTCTATCATAAGGAAAAGAATTCATAATGGAGTATCTAGGACCACAGTTGGTGCAACTAGTAAAAGCATACTTATACCATATGTTTTTTTCATCTTTAATATCTTCAATGCAATCCTTACAGGTGGCAATATCAGCTAGTAAATACCTTGCCTCTTCTTTGCTTTCCTTACTTTTATTTATCTTAAAAACTTCATATCCTAAAGGTTTCACTTTATCTATGTGAATTTTTCTTATTTCGGCCATATTAGGAGGCTGTTTAATAATCTTCAAAAGGAAATTTTTAATAGAGCTTTTTTCTCCTTCAATATCAATAATAAGGGATGAGCCCTCATTTCCTACCCATCCCTTTAAATCCTTATCTACGGCTGAGTTATATACGTAAGGCCTAAACCCTACACCCTGAACTATGCCACATATTTTAATTAGATATCTGTAAGTCAATTAGCTTCTTCTCCCTCTAGATAGTTAATTTGGGCTGTAAGCTCTTGGATATCGCTATAATTCACTACTACCATTGTATCTTCATCTACATATCCATCACATAATTCTACTAGGTGCTTCGTTAAGTGTGCTCTAGTAATGTGGCTATTCCAGTTCACCATAAGTTCCATAGCTTGCACTCTCACAAAATTATTATCTTTACATATCTTTTTAATAGTTTCTATTATATTCTGCATAAGAAATGAGTCATGCATTTTTCATTCCCCCAAGAATTATATTTCTGATTTCAATTTTAAATTCTCTCTAAGCTTATTTCTCATTTAATAAAGATAGACAATTAATAAATAAATCGATATAACATTTCATTCTACCTGTTTAATAAAGATAAATATAAATTCTAAAGACATGCTTAATTTGTATCTTTTATTAACCTAATTTTCGCTATAACCTTTTCTTTAATTTCATCAAACTTAACTTCAAGCTCCTTGCTTAGTTCTGTTCCAAAATCAATAATAGAGCTTTCAATAGTGATGAGTTTTCCCTCTATTTGCAGAAAACTAAAATTACTTAATATTTTAACTAGGCTCATTTGATGTAGCGAATATCCCTTCTCACTAAATTCCTTTAACTCATTTAATTTGAAAACAGATACTTCTCCTATCTCAATGCCGAAAAGACTTGAATCCACAATAATGATGTAATCCCCATTTTCTATATAATTTAACGTATATTCTATATCTGTTTCTCCTATGATAACTTGAAACCCTAAATCTCTTAATTGATCTTTTAACGCTTCTACAACCTTTATTCCTATAGAATCATCTCTCATGATTCTATTACCTATGCCAATAACCTTAGTTTTCATCAAACCACCCTAATCTCTACCAAAGACGTTTTATTTGATATAACATGAGTGCCACAAGAAACACAAGGATCAAAGCTTCTTACAATTCTTCCTAATTCTATAGGATCTTTCGGGTTCTCAATAAAAGATCCTATCAAAGCTTGTTCTATTGTTCCTTTTATGCCTTTAGAATCTGTAGGCGATAAGTTCCAACCACTAGGAGTTATTATGGTATATCTATCAATGAGCTTATTCTTTATACCTACAAAATGAGCTAATGCTCCGCGAGTGGTATCATGGAGATCAAAACCAAAGGCCTCTTCAGGCATAATAAATTTTTTATAGCTTGGTGGTTCACTTTTAACTTTTTGAAGAAGTCTTCTTATACCTTCAGCTATTTCCTTTGCTTCAAGTACTCTAGCCATTAATCTATTCATGGTGGAGCTACCTTCCCTGTATAAGCCAGATATATACGTTCTTGCTAGGGGACCTACTTCCATTGGCATCCCATCATATCTTGGAGCCTTTATAAAGCTATAACCTGTAGGGTTTTTGGGATTAGCTTCCCAACTTTCATTTGCAATGTTAAACTCCACATTATTTGAAGAATACCAAGCATTGTAGATGTTTTGAGTTATTTTATTGGGGTCGATGTCTAACTCTTGCCCATCTTTTAATATGATTTTTCTAGGTACATATTTCCCACCATCATAACTCTCAAAGAGTCCATAGGACATAAAGTTACCATGACTCTGTCCTATTTTGAAATAGTCATTATAATACTTACCAATTGTAATAACATCTTTTATCATTCTACTATTAATAAACCCAATAATTTCTGCAACTATGCCTTGAGCTTCTAATATTTTCTCAGCATTAATAGTAGCTGTAACGCCACCAACAAAAATTCCATGTGTATGGGGAGCCTTTCCTCCGAGAAGTGCTAATAATTGATGAGCTTTCTTACTTACTTCTATTGATAAAAAATAATCCTCCTTTAGCCTTGCCTCTTCTCCTATGGGAATTCTGTAATCCTTGTGAGTTGATGCAAACACTGGATCAACCCCAATATTACTTACGTAGTCGGGAAGTACAAATTGATAAAAGTGCCTTAAGTGATTTTGAATAAATTCACTGCTATGCATTATATCTCTTATAATTTTCTCATTTAGGGAAGTGCTGACGCTAAGAGCATTTTCTAGTGCTTTTGCAGAAACTAGTCCATGAGCTGTGGAGCATATGCCACATATTCTCTCTGTGAAATATATTGCATCACTAGGAACCCTACCTTTTAACATTTTTTCAAAGCCTCTAAACATCATCCCTTGACTTTTAGCATCTACCACTACATTGTTTTCGATTTCAACTTCTATTTGTAAATAACCACTTATTCTTGTAACAGGATTTACTATCACCTTTGTTGTCAAATTATCACCCCTATTCCATCTTCACAAATGGTTCCATTAAATCAGGAAACCCATATTGTGCACATCCAATACAGGGCGTATTATCTCCCACAGGCCAGTTTACTCTATCATTCCAATTTCTAGTAGGACAATCTGTTCTAGTTACAGGCCCTCTGCACCCTAATTTAAACATGCAGCCTAATTGACCCACTGATTCCGCAAAAATCTTATTTTCAAAAAAAGATCTTCTTTCACAATAATCATGAATTGTATTTCCATAAAACATCTTAGGTCTATTAAAATCATCTAACTCTGGTTCTCCATATAAGATTAAATTTGCAATAGTCCCCATTACCCAATCTGGATGGCATGGACATCCAGGTAAATTTATTACCCTTTTTCCTTTAAGATATTGTTGTAAACTTATACTACCAGAGGTATTAGGCGCTGCTGCTGATATTCCTCCAAAAGAAGCACAAGTACCAACTGCTAAAATATAACTAGCCTTTTGGGCTGCACTAGCTACCTCCTCCATACTTGTAATTAGCCTACCATTGAAATTCCCTGTATAAGTATAAACTCCGTTATCTTTTACAGAAATTGACCCATCTACAATTAAAATAAAATTTTCTTTAAGTAATTCATTGAATCCTATTAATGCTTGCTCTCCTTGAGCAAGCATTAAACTATTTGTATATCTTAAATTTGCCACCTGAGTTAAGAAGTAATTTAAATTTGGAGCATCTGCATTCAGGAAAGATATTATATTTCCTGAGCATCCGGTGGCTTCAATCCAAGCTATATTTACCTTGTTTTTCCTATAATTCTGTATTTCTCTAGATGCTTCCAGTATCAGTTCTCCAGTTAATGATCTTATTCTCTTATTTACCACACATTGAGCCATTACTTAACCCTCCTGCGTTTGAAGAACCCCTATCTTTGGAAGCTTATTAACCGCACCAGTTAGCCCATGACATTGATGATATTCTTGGGTGGAATCGGTTCCTGCCCTAACTCCGAAATGACTTCCCCCTGCCCATCTTGCTATATTAGTAACATCGTATACAATTCCATCAACTGCCACATAGGCTGGGTTATTGTTACTTCCGTTATATTGTTTTAATTCTTCTAAAGTGAAAACTCGTTCCTCTGGAAGAGCTTCAGTATTCTCCATAGGAACTCCTGTGGTCTCAGGAGGAGTTGCCGTTACACCTTCATGTTCTTCAATATATCCTCTCATTACTGAACTTCTTCTATATTGCCATTGTATTAAACTCACCTTTTTATTAACTTCTGTAAAATATCCATACATTTTCTTTATACTAGTTTCCAAATCCATAATTTTCTCCCTAAAATTATTTCCTTAAGATAATAATATGTTGAAAAAAATATTTATATGAGTCTATCAACAATAATAGACTTAATTTCTATATTAACTTTTTAGTTATAAATAATATCTGTCACAGAATTTATTAAGCTTTTGCCTCCAACTAACCTATCCATCATCATTACAAATATAACATTTCCAATGGACTTAAAAGATTGGCCAGCACATGAATAATTAGATTATGATTTTAAAATTATATAATTGTTAAAATCTTGAAAATACTTATTGACAGTATTTTCAAGTTAACTTACAATATAAATATAGATTACATTTGTAATCGAAGGAGGTTTAAAGAATGAATGATAATTTAAAAATATCCGATTCTGAATGGGAAGTAATGAAGATCCTTTGGGAACAGCCCCATTCCACAGCAAGTATTGTCATCGAAGGACTACAGCATAGTAAAGAATGGAAACCAAAAACAATAAAAACACTGATAAAAAGATTAGTAGATAAAAAAGTGTTAGGCTTTGAACAAGAAGGTAGAGAGTATAAATACTATCCCCTTGTTAATGAAGAGGAAGTTGTAAAAATTGAAAGTAACTCCTTTCTACAAAGAGTATATAGGGGATCGCTAAAAACAATGCTCCTAAATTTCATAGAAACCGATGCTTTGTCTAAGGAAGATATTGAAGAACTAACCCGTATTCTTAAAGAAAGGAAGTAATTCAGTTGAGTTTATTAAGCGAAGTTCTTTATGATTTATCTGCATATATGGTTAACTCTTCCTTTATGGCAACTGTTCTTGTGTTACTTATCTTATTAATTAGGATAGCATTAAAGCATCGATTAGGAATTAAACTTCAATATGCCCTTTGGTTTATCTTAATATTAAGACTTTTACTCCCAATGGCTCCTGTAAGTAGTCTTAGCATCTATAATTATGTGCCAGATATGGAGCAGTATTCTAAGTCTTATTTTAGCAATATAGTTCCTATGAATACTCCTGTTAATTCTGGTGAGCATTTAAACTTTGAACAATTTGACTTCGAAGGTTTAAATTTAATGAACTATTCAGCCTCTGAAGCTCAGCCAACTAATTATATAGAAAAAATATTTCCTAAACTTTGGATTTTAGGAGTTATTATATATCTGACAATAATCCTTGTTTCATATCTAATATTTCTATCATCTCTAAAAAACTCATCTGAAATTAAAGAAAAGAACATAATCGAAATATTTAATCAATGTAAAAAAACTATAGGAATATCTAAAAGAATTACATTAATTGAAACTAATACAGTAAAAACTCCAATTTTGCTTGGATTTATAAACCCAAAAATTCTTGTACCAAGTAATTTATTAAACTCTTCCAACCATGTGCACTTACGTTATGCATTCCTTCATGAAATCTCACATATTAAACGTAAGGACATCCTTGTAAACTATATTTGTAGCTTATTATCAATACTATATTGGTTTAATCCAATGATCTGGTATGGGTTTCATAAAATGCGAGAAGACAGAGAACTATGTTGCGATACTCTAGCTCTTTCTTGTATAAATGACAAAGAAGTTTATGAATATGGTTTTACAATAATTAAGCTTGCAGAATTTTCATCTAGGGCGCCATGGCTGCCAGGTATGGCAGGCATTATAAATAATAAATCAAAAATAAAAAGGAGGATCACAATGATAAAAGTATTTAAAAAGAATTCTTACAAACTCTCAATATTAGCTATAGTTACGTTACTATTTGTAAGCTTCATATCTCTTACTGATGCAAAAGCAGAGTCTTCAACTAATGAAATCTCTGTAGTTACTGAAGATAATGCAAAACCGAAACAAATAATATTTGATAAAATTGACTATCCTTTTGTTGATGACGAACAATTAATAGGTAAATGGACTTCCGTAAACTTTGTTTTTGAGATGTCAGACTTCGATCCAAGTTCTAAGTTTTGGACTAACGAATTATACTTTAAAAGTATGACAATACTACCTAATGGTAAGATAGATCATCCAATTTCTACAGATATACCTAATCCACCAAAAGGTGCTGTTAAATGGCTTACCTGGACAAATGGCTATATTATTCATCACGGAGATACTACTGCATCACAATATACCATACAAGAAATAAATGGTTCTCAATATATGTTCATGGAATGGAAAAGTGGGGATTATACACTTAGAGGTCAAAAACCATATTATTATGTTCTAAAAAAAGTTGAATAATTAGTAAGGATTTAAAACCCTTTAAGATGTACACCTTAAAGGGTTTTAATTTTTTAATTTTTATAAGAAAGGAGCTGCCTCTTTCTAGAAATCACTTTCTATTTTGAGACAACTCCTTTTACATGTATATAAAATATTTAATTTTACGCTACGTTATTCTTCTTTTGACCTTTGATTTTCTTTTCGTAGTTGTTGTACATTACAACAGCAACTATAGCAAAGAATACTGGTCCTGCAATACTATAAAGTGTAGTTTTTACATCACCATTCATTGCTGGATCTATGATTGAGAAGAAGTTAGCGAATCCAACTGTGAATGTTACTATTATAGCTGCTACTAAAGAGAAGCTTTGAGATTTAAACACTTCGAATGGCTTGTGTATATCCGTTCTTCTCTTAAATGATATAAATGCAATCGATAAGAACATATATGGTATTGTCATTGCAACGTTAGTCATCGCAACTAATATATCGAAGAACTTAGAAACTGCATCTCCACCGAAAGAAACTAATAATATCATAACTATTACTATTGTAGCTTGAATCCACATAGCATTTATTGGCATTCCATCTTTAAGCTCGCCCATTTTTCCTGGCCATAATTCTTTTGGAGCACCTTCAATTAGTTGCTTTAATGGAGCATAAGATAATGCGAAGAACGCACCTGTTAATGCTAATAACATTGATAATCCTACAAATCTAGCTACCCAGTTACCCATTTGAATTGCTACTGCATTAGAAGCACCAAATGCTGTTCCTAATTGGAATCCAAGATTATTCATTACAACATAACCAACGTTACCCATGTGAGCCTTATCACCTGAAAGAACTGCTTGCCAATTTGTGAATATTCCAATACAGAAGATACCAACTGAGTATCCAATTGCTATAACTATAGCCGCAATTGCAATACCTTTTGGGAAATCTCTCTCTGGATTTTCAGCTTGGTCAACAAGCCCTCCAACAACTTCTATTCCACCATAAGCAAATATAGCGAAAACTAAGAATGAGAATGTTGCAACTAAACTACCAACATATTTTGGGTTTGGAGATGTTGTGAAAGATACTGGTTGTTGGAAGTCTCCACCGTTACCGATGAATACAAGAATTGCTCCAACTATTAAAACGATGTTTAATGCTGCAACTGCAGTACCACCAACTGAAGTAATTTTTCTAATCTTATCTAATCCTCTAGAAGATGTAAATGTTACAAATAATATCCAAAGAACTGCAAGTATTCCTAAAGTTTGTGGTGTAGATAAGCCAAATAATGACCAAGTTTTACTTTTATCTACTCCGAATATAGCATTTGAGAATGGAACCCAAATACCTGAAGAAACGTTAACCATCCATATGATATTTGATGCATACCACATGAAAGTTGCCATGAAGGCATATCTTGGTCCAACAGATTTCTCCATCCAAGAGAATATTCCACCTTTTTCATTTTTAAAAGCTGCACCATACTCAGCCATCATGAATGCGAATGGTATAAAGAATGTAATTGCTGATAACATATACCAAGGAATCGCTGCATAACCCATTAAGAAGAATGATCTTGGCATGTTGTTAAATCCATAAACAGAAGTAAAAATCATTAATATTAATGATACCAGTGTTAATTTTTGTGTACTTTTACTGTTTGATGACATTTTTTTATCCTCCCTTTATTTATAAATATTTAATTAAATTATAATAACTTAATTACCTCGCAAATATCATTATACTCATACTACTAAAAAAATCAATATTTCTTAAAAAGTTTTAATATTTGATTTTTTCCGTCAAATTAAACAATTGGTCTTAGCATTGGACAAAATTTCACTAACAGTTACTAAAGTTGGTTATTCACTATTAAAATGCATATATTTAGCCCTAAATATTTAGTTATTATAAGTGTTATAGTATATAAAAAATGGACACAATTCTGAAAATTAATTTTAAACCTTTACATCTGTTAATTGTTTCACAGGATTTCATATTTTAAATATTTATGAACACTATTACTTTAAGATTATTATTTCATTAAATTCCATTTTTATGTGCTATTTGTTTAATTTTCAACTCCAAAATCTCGAATAATATGTAAAATTTAACACTAGTACCCCTTTACTGTGTACTATCGTTATAAATAACTCTTATAATAGTAATGAGGATATAGTAAAAGCAATTTAAAATACTTTTACTATATCCTCGGTTTCTAATTAATTATGATTTTCTTCATAGATGTTTTATGGGAATACTAATTATATAGCTCTTGTGGCATGTTTTAACCATGCTTTTTCTTCTTCAGTTAAGTAGCTTTCTAATTTGTTATATACAACTTCATGGTAATTATTTAACCATTGTCTTTCTTCATTAGATAATAGCTCAACTTTTATTGCTTCTATTTCAAATGGACAATAAGTTAATACATTAAACTTCATAAATCTACCGAACTCAGTATCCATATCTTTAGTTACAGTAATTAGATTTTCAAGTCTAATTCCATGTTTTCCTTCTCTGTATATTCCTGGTTCATTTGACATCACCATACCCTCTTCTAAAGGCACATTTAAAACCTCTTTTCTTATGCTATGAGGTCCTTCATGTACATTTAATAAGTATCCGATTCCATGTCCCGTACCGTGGTTGTAGTTTATCCCTCTATCCCACATAGGTTTTCTTGCTAGAATATCTAAATTACATCCTGCAATACCATATAAAAACTTAGCCATAGTTAATGCTATATTTCCTTTTAATACAGAAGTATAGTCTATAATTTCTTCTTCAGTCAATTCACCTAAAGCTAAAGTTCTTGTAATGTCTGTAGTTCCATCTAAGTATTGACCACCTGAATCAATTAAGTATAAGCTTCTTGGTTCCAATTTTGAGTGGTTTTCGTTAGTTGCATGATAATGAACAATTGCTCCATTTGGACCATATCCAGATATAGTTGAGAAACTTATATCTACGAAGCCTTCTCTTTCACTTCTAAATTGTGTAAGTTTATCTGCAGCTGTTATTTCAGTAATTTCCTCTTTTCCTATGTTTTTCTTTAACCAATTAAAGAATTTAACCATAGCTACACCATCTTTTACCATGGCATTTTCTATATTTTTAAGCTCAGTTTCATTTTTTCTTGCTTTTAAATCAGTGGTAATATTTCTTTTTTCAATTATTTTCACATTGTTGTCTAAAGCATTTTTAATCCAAACATTAGTCTTAGTCGGATCGTATGTAACAACTGCATTTTCATTTAGCTTTGTAATATCATTTACTATATCTTCATAACCTTTGATGTTTATATTATTTTCTTCTAAATACTTAGATATTTCATCACTTAATTTTTCTCTATCTATATATAGAGTGCAAGCTTTATCATCCATCAAAAGATAACTTAAGAATACTGGATTACATGGTACATCCGCTCCCCTTAAGTTTAATAACCAAGCTATATCATCTAGAGATGCTAGTATAAAGTCAGTAGCGCCTTCTTTTTGCATTTCTTCTCTAACCATAGCTAACTTTTCTATTACTGATTTACCAGTGTATTTTAATTCATGTATAAACATTTTTCCATTTGGCATAGCTGGTCTATCATTCCATAGTTTTTGGAACAAATCTTCTTCAATCTTTATATTAATATTTCTACTTGCGAATAGTGCCTTTAAACTATCTAAAGCTGCTACAGTAAACACTTTACCATTGAAGGCAACTGTGGAACCCGATTTAAGATTGTCTGCTAACCACTCTACGTGATTTTTTACTCCTGGCTCTCCAAGTTTTTCTAATATATAGCTTGTTCCTTCTATTTCTTTTGCTCCTTGAATAAAATATCTTCCATCAGTCCAAAGGTGAGCTTCATTTAAAGTAACTACAGCAGTACCTGCAGATCCTGTAAATCCTGATATCCATTCTCTAGTTCTAAAGTATTCACTTACATACTCACTTCCATGGTTATCGTCACTTGGAATGATAAAAGCATCTATTCCTCTTTCTCTCATTAGGGTTCTTAAACTATTAACTCTTGAATCAATGTTCATAATTTCTCCTCCTGACATATTATGTTCTTCTTTTAGTGCAAAAACTTTTTGATAAATCTTGCTTAAATATGTATATTTTTGAAAGCAAACTAATTTATAAGGCTATTATATTATATTGTTTTTGAAAGTACAAATATTTAAAACAAAATTACTATTCAAAACTAATATACTTTTCATCCTATCTTTTGTAATTCCATGTCCTTTTATTAAAAAATTAATAGAAATTAATTAAAATCCTGAAGGAAATCTTATAATATTTACCCTTTATAAGATTTTCTTTTTTACAAATAAAAAAGTCCCATTGATTTTTCAATAGGACTTTTCATTTTTATAGATCGTAGTAAAGTTCAAACTCTATTGGAGATGGTACTTTAGCTATTTTCATCACTTCTTTTTCATACTTAAACCTAATCCAATTATTTATAAAATGAGTATCAAATACTCCATCTCTAAGCAAGAATTCATTGTCTTTTTTAAGTTCTTCAAGTGCTTCTTCCAAGGAAGTTGGAAGAGCTTCGATCTTATTTCTTTCCTCTTCCGGCATGTCAAATACATTTATGTCATATGGTCCGAAGCCTTCTTCTGTAGGATCTATTTTATTTAATATTCCATCAATACCCGCCATTAAAAGTGCAGAATATGCCAAGTATGGATTTGCTGTTGCATCAGAAGGTCTAAACTCAAATCTACGCTTTTCAGGGTTTTTTACATATCCAGGTATTCTTATTACTGAGCTTCTATTACCCGTTGCAAAACAAATAGATACTGGCGCTTCAAAACCTGGAACTAATCTCTTATAGGAATTTGTTGATGGATTCGTGAAGGCTAATAATGCCTTAGAGTGTTTTAGTATACCACCAATAAAATACAATGCTTCTTTACTTAACATCGAATATCCATTGGCATCATAGAACAAGTTGCTTCCATCTTTTTTAAGAAGCATATGAACATGCATTCCACTTCCTGCCTCACCATATAGAGGTTTTGGCATAAAGGTTGCAGTTTTTCCATGTCTTACAGCTTCATTTTTAATAACATACTTAGCTATCATTGTAGCATCAGCCATTTTTCTCATTTCACCAAGTTCTACTTCTAACTCAAGTTGTCCTGCTGCTCCAACTTCATGATGATGATATTTAATATCCACTCCCATACTTTCAAGTTTTAAAGTCATTTCGCTTCTTAAGTCATTATTTGAATCATATGGTAGGTCTCTATGATAGCCTCTTTGGAATGGTACTTTATAACCGTAGTTTTCCTCTTTATCATTGGTATTCCAGTATGCTTGCTTTGAATTAATAGTTATTTCTTGGTGCTGATTCTTTGTTTCAAAACTAATATGGTCAAATATGTAGAATTCAAACTCTGGTCCTATAACGAATTCATCAGCTATACCAGTTCTTTTTAAATATTCTTCCGCCTTTTCAGCCACATATCTAGGATCACCACTGAATCTACCTTCTTCTTTTCCTACAGTGTAAATGTTTGCAATCATGGTTAAAGTAGGTATCTTACAATAAGAATCCACAAAAGCTGTAGTTAAATCTGGTATGAAACACATATCTGAGTTTTCTATACTTGAATACCCATAGCTTGATCCGTCAAATCCTATTCCCTCTTTAAAAATACTTTCATTTAATCTTTCTACTGGGATAGAAAGATGATTCCATCTTCCTGGTAAAGTTACTACTTTAAAGTCAACTATTCTTATATCATTTTCCTTAACGAAGTTTTCTAATTCACTATAATTCTGAAACACAGGATTCCCCTTCTTTCTTTTGAATATTATAAATTTTTGGTATTTTCAGTATAATACAAAAATCATTTATATTCAAATTATTCTTGTGGTCAGTAGAGCCAATTTAATAATGTTTATGCAAATTATCTTTCTCTATATTGACTAAATGAAGTTTTTCTTTCACTTCTTGCTACTATCTAACTAATTTTTGATTTATTAGCAGTAGAGGAGTAAAATTCATTTTTTCACACAATATTACAAAATGCAGATTCGGAAATTCTTTTTTTGCTTATACTCTTGAGTTTTTTCAAAATATAAAAGAAGTACTGTGAATTTATTATGTTCATAGTACCTCCTTCATAAAAAGAAATAAAATATTTAAGCTTCCCTACTATTTTTCTTGAGCTAGATTATACCACTTGTGAGGCTGTTAATTTAAGTAAAATATTTAATGATGATTCTTTTAGGAATATATCAATCTCCTCACTATCTAAAAATGCATCACCGATTAACCCATGTTTTAAGTCCATCTGCTTATTTGTATGAAAATCTGAACCAGCAGTATAAAAACATCCTTTTTCCTTACATATCTTCAAAAAGTTTCTTGTGTCATCCCTGGTGTTTCTAAAGTATTTTGCTTCAATTCCATGAAAAGGCATGGAAATTACATCCATAACATATCTTCTATTTATTGTTACGGGGTGAGCTAAAACTACTGTTGCGCCGAAGTGCTTCAACAGTGTTATACCACTCTCTACAGAGAGTTTTCCGCTGTCTAAGGTAATTTCTATTGAATCTCTTAATAATCTTTGCACCTGCTTGGTTTTTCTTGTTTTAATTAATCTTAAAATTTTTTGAAAGAAGTCATCTTTGTATCTATTACCATTAAAATATCCTAGAATATGAACACGATTTCCCTTGTATCTAGTGGATAGTTCAACCCCTGGAATTACTGCAACTCCATATTTTTCTCCAGCTAGTAAAGCTTCCTTCACTCCTGACATGGTGTTGTGATCTGTTAAAGCTATAATATCCACTCCTTGTTTCTTTGCAAACTGTACTACCTCAAAAGGCGTAAGCCTCCCATCTGAAGCAGTAGAATGAATATGAAAATCTCCCTTTAAAAACATTATAATACTCCACATATTGCTATACTACATACTATTTATTAATACGAAAAATGGGTATAAAAAATTCTAAAAAGAACATATTTATTAGTCCCTTCCATTTTTTAAATTTTACTACTTAGTTTTATTTTTTCCTTACCCACTTTCTAAATAAGTCTGGTCTTAATTTATCCACATGACTTAAAAATTCCTTATCATATCCAAGTTTATTTAGTTCTTCAAATATTCTCCTTGGGTAAGTAGTTTTTTCCTTCATCACTCTTGCAGTATCTATTATTCTAAAAAAGTTGTCAGAGGTTACAAATACATGAAATAACATTATATCCTGTCTACTATAACCCACCTTCCCTAATGTCTCATACACATCAATAAGCTTAGCTGAAATCTCTAAAGTCAATGGATGAACTTCTAAATATTTATCAAGTTCAACGCCTTGTATGCACTCCCTTACAATATATCTATCTCCATAGCTATATAACTTTGGAAAATGTGGATCTCCTTGAGCCATCTTTAAAGTCTTCACTTCTTTTTTACATGAATCTCCGCTTTTAAAAATCTTTATACATTTTTGTGAATCAATCTTATATACCCATCCCTGAGTTCCCTTTCCCAAAAGTTCTAGTTCTTCAATGTCATATCCGCCATACTTTTTAATATTCATCACCTACTAATATTACTAAGGCATCTCCTAAAAATAACTAGCCAATATTTCTAACATTCTAGGTATAACTTCATTACTCAATTATATTTTCCTTATCTAAAAAACCTTTTTGTGGATATACACTATCCTTGGCATTTTTCACTCTTTATTTTTATAGATGCCTGAATCTTATTATTAGTATATGATATATAAAAAAACAGGGCACAATAAATGTGCCCTAAATTCCTTTTACTTTTACTAATCTAACTTTTCCCCTTAGAATAATACTTCATCATTTCTTCTTGTGGCACCATACTTCCCCCTGTTGCCCAAGCTATATGTGTGGCATTATCCATCTTATTCTCCAAGTTATTATACTTTATATAAGCTCTTCCTTCTTCAGTTTTAAACAAATTAATTATACCTGGTATACTTGCTAGTGCTGAAGGCTCTAGATAGATCTTTTGTGAATCTGCAAGTAAGCTTAACAACACATACAATTCATTATCATCAACAGTATAAATACCACTTAAAATTTCTTCCATGGTTTTACCTATAAAGCCAGATGCTCTTCCTACAGCTAATCCATCTGCAATAGTAACATTATCTATTCCAAAGTCCTGTACTGAAACCTGATTATGTTGCTTTGTCATCATTCCAACTAACATACAAGGTGAATGGGTGGGTTCTGCAAAAAAACAGTGAACATTATCTTTGAATACTAACTTAAGTCCAAAAGCCACGCCTCCTGGTCCTCCACCAACTCCACAAGGAAGGTAAACAAATAGAGGATGTTCTTCATTTACTATAACCTTCATTTCCTCTAGTTGATTTCTTAACCTTAGTGCTGCAACAGCGTAACCCAAAAATAAATCAACAGAATTTTCATCATCCACAAAGTAGCTTTTGGGATTCATTTCTGATAGTTTTCTACCCTCTTCCACTGCCTTACTATAATCTGATTTATATTCTACTACAGTAACACCTTTACTTCTTAATAGATCTTTCTTCCACTGCTTTGCATCAGCGGACATGTGTACTGTGACTTTAAACCCTAACTTTGCACTAATGATTCCAATACTTAGTCCTAAATTTCCTGTAGAACCTACAGCTATTGAATACTGCGCAAAAAAACTCCTAAATTTATCACTGTCTATAATTGAATAATCATCTTCTTTTTTAAGAATCCCTTCTTGAAAAGCTAAATCTTCAGCATGTTTTAGCACTTCATAGATTCCGCCTCTAGCCTTAATAGACCCCGAAATTGGAAGATGGCTATCACATTTTAACAATAATTGTCCTAATATCTCAGTATGGTATAAATTTTCTATACTACTTTTCATGTTTGAAATTTCTACAATAGGTGATTCAATGATACCTTTTGTATTTTCCGTCTCTGGAAATACCTTTGCAATGTATGGGGCGAATCTAAATAATCTCTCCTCTGCTTCTTTTACATCGTCCATATTAATATTTATATTCTTAATTCCCTTTTCAAAATTCTTGTATTTAGGATTCATCCAGAATACCTCTTTTGTTTCCATAACATCCACTAATAAAGGATATTCCTCTTTCCACTTTTTGATTGACTTCCCCAAAATTAATTTACTTTCCATATAATTTATCCCCCTATCACCTATTTTTATCTATCTTAAATTTAAAACTTTCCTTAAACATCGCGTTACATCAATTATACAATACCCTTTTAAATGAGGAAATAATAATAATTTTTAATATGTTGTAACTTTTTAAGAATAAGGCTCCTTATTCTTTTAAAAAAACCTTACTAGACATATCTAATAAGGTTTTTTTAATGTAAAATATTAAATTAACTTAGTCTTGTCCAATCGTTGCTTTAATGTGTACTTTTTTCTTACTATTATAGAGTCTTATTGCTGTTAATACGGCTCCTAATACACATATGCTTGCCGCAGTAATATATACATAATTCATTCCATAGACAAATATATCATCTCTTTCAGGGACATAACTAAAAACAGGATACCCAATTTTATAGCTCATTCGATTATATAAAATACTTGTGGATAAGGAAACTCCCATAACCATTCCTAAGTTTCTTATTAAGGCATTAACACTACCTGCTATACCTAATTTATCCCTTGGTACCGTAGACATTATTAAAGAGGTGTTAGGAGATTGGAATAATCCATTTCCCAAAGACATTATTGCAATGAAGCTAATCATTGTCCAAGGACTAGAGAACTCATTTAGTGTAGACATAAGAAATAATCCTATACTAGTGAAAGTTAACCCAAAGAAGGTTAACACTTCAGATCCAATTTTATCAGACAAATAACCACTAAAAGGTGCAACTACAGATAAAATTAGTGGATATACCATCATAAATAACCCTGTGACTTCTGGTGGTAGCTTCAATACGTTTTGCAGATAAAAAGGTTGTATTATATTTGAAGAACCTATAGCTATAAAGGATGTGAATGCACAAAAGATACTAAGAGAAAATAGTGGATTATAAAATATCTTAAGATCCAACAGTGGTTTTTCAATATTTTTTTCTATAATAACAAATACCACTAAAGATAAGATTGCTAAAATAAAACCTGCAATAATCATAGGATTACTATATCCCATATGTTGCCCAAAAGTAAGTGCACAGATTAGAGCTATGATAAATATGTTAAACAATATGGCACCCTTAATGTCTAATTTTTCTTTTGAGGAAGAAGTATTCTTAGGAAAATTCTTCATTGCCCAAAAAAAAGTAAACAATCCTATTGGTATATTTATAAGGAAAATATATTTCCAACTTATTAAAGATATTATAAATCCCCCTAGTGGTGGCCCCACCATAGTACCTAATGCTACAAAGGTACCTGAAATTCCTAGGGCTCTCCCCCTTTCGTTGCTAGGAAATACCTGAGTGATAATTCCTTGACTTGTGGCCATAGTGGCAGCTGCCCCAATAGCTTGTACAGCTCTTGCTAGAACTAATATTTTTAAAGAATTAGTAATTCCACAAAGTAAAGATCCTAAAGTAAATAAAATAATCCCAAACTTGAATACAGTGGTTTTTCCTTTCGTATCTCCTAATCTTCCGAAGATTAAGATAGTAGAAGCTATAACTATTAAATAGCTCGTTACTACCTATTCTATGGCGGCCATTGTAACCATAAGTTTATCTGCCATCACTGGTAATGCAACATTCACAATACTACTATCTAAGCAAGACATAAAAGTCATCAATACTACATTAAATAAAATAATCCATCTGTTTTTATACATATTGTCATTTAACTTATTCATAATCTACAATCACCTTTCTCATTTTTTATCTTATATTCCTTTGCATTATTTAATACTTTATCCAAAAGTTGTCCTAGGATAACTTTCTCTTCAGTGCATAGGTCAGCAGTTATTATACTAATCCAATGAAGAATTTCTTTTTTAATTTCCGGAACTATTTCCTTTCCCTTATCTGTAAGATATAGTTTATATGCTCTTGAATCCTTTTCATCATTCTTCTTTTCTATAAATTGAAGTTCTATAAGTTTTTTGATAGCCCTAGCTGACAAGGCTTTATCCACGTTAAGCTCTTTGCTGATTTCATTTTGATTTATACCCTCATTATTGTAAAGCACAAGAAGAAATGGATAAGTTCCAGTGGTTAAATTAAACTTAGCCATTGCTTCATCTGTATAGGATTGAGTAATTCTAGAAATAGTGTTAACGAATTTAATCAAAGGGGTAATTTCCTCTACCATAATTTTTTCTCCTAAAATTTAATTTTCAATAATAAAATACAGCAATATAGTTGATTGGTCAACTATATTGCTGTATAAAAAAGTGTTAATTTATTTAAAACTATAAATAAATTAACACTTTATATTGTTTTACTTATTAACGATTAGCCTATTTCCCTTTTACTTATCCAATGGATTAATAAGTATCCTATTATTAAAGCTACTACGGAAGCTACTGCTGTAAGGCCTGTAGGTATTCCTGGAAATACTGGTATTAAAGATCCTAGTACAAATCCCAAAATAAGCATGTAAGTTTTTCTTGGTTGCTTTTGAAGCAGGTTTTCTATAGTTCTAGCAGTGCCTAAAGTACCTAACACTACTCCAAGTCCTAATGGGATTAAAAAGCCTATATTCCTAGTATTTACAGCATTTAAAAAGATATTATATAGTCCTAAGGTTAGTAGCATAAAAGATGCACTTATTCCTGGTAAAATCAATGCAATAGCAATGATTATTCCTGCTATAAAAAGAAATACCATGCTCATAATACCTTCGCCCATGGCTAAGGTAGTTGTAGCTGCCGGCTCCATAGACATCACTAACACAATCACAAAACCTAATATTAAAAAGATTATATCTTTTATATCCTTTTTTCCCTCTGTAGACTTCTTATATAATACTGGTACTCCACCACAGATAACTCCAATAAAAAAGAATCTCATTATGGATGGATATTGATTTAAAGCTGATTCTAATAATCGACTAAAAAGTCCAATTCCTAGAACTGCTCCTAATCCTACCTGCATTAAAAATATGGTGTGTTTTTTCCAATCTTTGAAGAAAGAGCTAATTGAGTGTATTAAATCGTCATAAATTCCTAATATTACTGCCATGGTTCCACCACTAACTCCTGGAACTAAGGTGGCAACTCCCACAACTATGCCTTTTAAAAAATTAACTAGTTTTTCCACTTTGTCCTCCTACATTTTCACTTATACTCATACTTATTTTTACCCTAATCATAGGTAAAATTATAAGCCTTTAAAAGATCTTTGTAAAATATTTTTTGCAATAAGCTAAAACTACATCATATTTAAAGAAAAATAGTACTTAAACTACATGTTACTGTAATTTAAGTACCTTTATTCAAAACAATATTTTCACTCACATCTCTCTTTATATAAGAAAGCTTATTAAAAGCATTGCCTTTGCAGGAGTTTAACCTCAGTCCAATATCCTTTAACAAAATGAACCTATTCATATGGAATAATTTATCTATTTATTATCTTAATGGTCTTGATAGTATACCATCAATAAGTCCATACTCTTTGGCCTCAGTTGATGTCATAAAATTATCTCTTTCCATATCATATGTTAGTTTTTCTACAGATTGACCTGTTTTTTCACTATATATTTCTACAAGTCTCTCTTTTGTCTTTAACATTCTTTCAGCATATATCTTTATATCGGTGGCTTGCCCGCTTAATCCTCCTGATACAGATGGCTGATGAATCATAATTTCACTATTTGGTAAAGCAAATCTTTTTCCCTTAGCTCCACCAGCTAATAAAAAGGATCCCATACTAGCGGCCATTCCCAAACATATAGTAGACACATCTGGTTTAATGTATTGCATAGTATCATAAATAGCAAGCCCTGCAGTGATTACCCCTCCAGGGCTATTTATATAAAATATTATATCTCTATCTGGATCTTCAGCTTCTAAAAACAGCATTTGAGCTATAATAATGCTAGCTGTAGTGTCATTAACTTGATCACTAAGAACTATAATCCTATCCTTTAAAAGCCTTGAGTAGATATCATAAACTCGTTCGCCTCTGCCTGTTTGCTCTATAACCGTAGGTACATAACTCATTTAAATTTCCCCTTTCAAATTTTAAACATATTATGCAGCCTTACAAATTGGACTTACCCTTGGTTGTATAGTAGTGTTTTTATAGTATAACTCTGCTCTTCTATACAATAAAACGTTAACCTTGGCTTTCCTAAATTCTCCTGGAGAAACCTTAAACATTCTTTTAAAGGCTCTTGAAAAAGCTTCCTGAGAGCTAAACTGATATTTTAATGCAACATCAACTATCTTTGCATTGGTTTCAACTAACTCTTTAGCAGCTTCTGTTAGCCTTCTCTTTCTAACATACTCCATTACTGTTTCACCCACTAATTCATGAAAGACTCTATGATAATGATACTTAGAAAGAAAAGTTCGCTTAGCTAAATCCTCAAGAGATATTCTTTCTATTAAGTTATTTTCAATAAACTCTATAGATTTTTCAATTGTTTCATTATTATTCATAGTAAACCTCCATTTCATTAAAGCTACATAACTTAATTATAAAGGGATTAAAGTTAAAATTCCTGACATTTTTTGCTCTGTTTTATTATTTGATATATTATTCCCTTCCACGGTTTATTCCTTAAATTTAATGATATCTTTACTTATTTTAAGCTTCTTGCGACTTTAATTGCCTCTTCTTCAGAAATAGTTCCCTCAATTGTATATAACCTTTCGCCTATAAACCACCTTAATTCAGCACTTTCATTTAAATTATTTCTGAAGGATTTAATATATCCTTTTATTCCATTAATATCTACGATTCTATATTCTTCAGTACTCTTCCACATAGTATTTCCTTCAACACTTATTACTAATATTTTATCCTGTGCAAAATACTCTATCCATAGATTCCTTGTTTCTGTGTCATTATTACTAACCCCATGAATTTCCTTAAGCTTGAATCCATTTGGTAAGTATGCAGGTTCTAACACATTAACCTCTAAATATTTTTTTGCCTCATCCAATGTTTTAATATCACTTGAAACTATAGGCCCAGGAAGTATTATTTCTTCGCCACCCTCATGTGCCTCAGTTGTAGAATTATCCGGTGCTAGCATCACATTTGCATTTTCAATGTTATTTTTACCGATTTCATCATTAGTATTCCATGGTTTAACTGAACGTCCCCATATGAAAATCAATAATAAAACCACACCAAAGCAGGTTGCAGGAACTAATGGAGTTTTAATAAATCTCTTGCTTTTACTTTCTCTACACTTTATCAGTGTTCTTTCTTTTAACTCTTCACTTACTTTTATATCTTTCATAATATCATCTGCTAAGCTTTTAAAGTTTTTTTGGTTATCCAAAATAATCAATCCTCCCATCCAGTTTGTTTTTAAGGATTTCTCTTGCTCTATGAAGTCTGCTTCTCACAGTACCTTCAGCCACACCTAAAACTTTACTTATTTCTTTAGTACTAAATTCCTGATAATAATAAAGTAACACTACATCTTTTAAATTAGGCTGTAGTGTTATCACTGTATCAAACAATATTTTATTTTCTACTAGTTTAATAACAGTTTCATCTGTATCCTTTTCATACTTATCTACATTAATAACTTTATCTGTTACAAACACCCTTTTAAACCATGAATTTCTTAGAAAATCCTTACAGACATTAATAGTTATACTAATAATCCAGGTTTTTTCACTACTTTCACCTTTAAAACTAGGATACTTTTTATATACTTTTATAAAAACTTCTTGAAAGGCATCTTCTGCTCTTTGCTTATCTTTCAAATATAGGTAAGCAGTCTTTAATACATCATTCCCATATAAATTCATCAATCTTTCTATCTCTCTGTGAATATCTAGCCCTTCAACCTCTCTGATCTCCTTTGGTGCAAAAAGAGGATTCATGAGACACCTCCTTATGAACATTTAATCCCATAAGCTTTAAATTATATCGGTATGCTACCTACCTATATTTCTTTATGAGTATTTTAGGATTTACTTACATACCTTGGATAAGTTAAATTCACTATATTTCTAAGTACTTTCTTTTAAATACTTTGTCCATTAGAAGTTTAATTCTTGTGAATACAAAGCTTATTATTCCTCTTTCATGTAATGTTATAGCTTCATCATAGGTTTCCCCTATAGCTAAAAACATCAAGCTCTTAAAACTTGGAATTATTAATGTGGATATCAATATAAACGTAATAATGTCCTTCATAATCACTCTTCCTTTCTAATAGTTTTATGATTCAACCTTATATTTTTCACTTATTTTTATCACTCTACTTATTAGACGAAAACTTTTTAGTTTTTGTTCTGGTTATCTTTTAAAAATAAAATATTTTTTAATATCTGATTTTATTTAAAGAATGCACTGCACTCTTACACTTTCATTTTTATATAATTTTAGTTCATTTGTATTCACAAACTTTCTTTCAAGTACACACTGAGACAAAACCTCTTCTAAAAGGAATTTGTTCATTATTTAATCCGTTGTAACTATCTTATATTCATCTTATTAATGCTTGTCCACTTAAAATTATAATTAAACATAAAGGTTCACATACTTTTTTATATATCATGTAAACCTTTATGCTACAAAAAACCTTTATTACTGTAATGATTTTGAATTTTTAGTTAGATGGGTTATATCCCACCACAGTCCATATTCCTGTGTTATCTTGTTTTATAAGTCGTTTTAGATAAACTGCTTTTATAGGTGTATCCTTTGCACTTACTTCTACTACTGCATCCTTTCCAGTGTTTTGTACTACCTTAAACTCTTCATATTTGATAGGATAATCCCCTTGGATGCCTTGAGGGAAAATTTTTAAACTTACAAATACTTGAGCCACAAAAGCAGGGTCTAATTTCCATGGTGAATGTCCTTCATCCACACTGCTTTGTTCTCTTTCTACAACTTCTAAATCTACTGAAACCTGCACTTGTGGCCTCCCTATGTCATCTTTCATTGCAGCACATTGAACTTCATCTCTCTTATTAATCATGTTCCCTAGAATATGTACAGAGGATAAATTAATTTCACTAGGAGATTTCCTTTCTGCAACCATTTCCTCCTTCCTCATATTTATCGATGTAATGAATAAAGCAACTATTAGGGAAAGTGTTAGGCTTAACCCCAATACTTTTCTTAAGTTTTCATTTTTCATAAACTTATACCTCCACTATTAAAATGACTTTTAACACCTTTCCATAATTAAAATTTTCTAATGTTAAATTTATTTTAAGCATCAACATAGTTATTGATACATAATTAATTTTTTCCAAATTATTTTACAGATTGATTTTAAAAGTATAAATCTTCTTTGGTGTTAATAACATTTAATAAATTGTATTTTGGTAAATAAAATAGAGTTAGATTCTACTACTACTGAGTGATTCTAACTCCTTTTCTCTAATTCCTTATTTAGTTTTACTTATTAAATTAGTAAATATTTAATTGCTGTGATTCATTAATAACATGATAGCGCTACTATTTATAATACCTTTTAACCTTATAATTAATTCACTAAACTGCTACTTTGCCTACTAAGTTTACAAATTTCTCTTAGATTAGTTTAAGCCATGTGATGGTATTTGTTATGGCTAATAAAATTCATAAAAAGGGTTATCTCACAATATTCATACATGAATCGTGAGATAACCCCTTTTATTATAAAAGCTAATTATCATATATTATCTACTAATTCAGTCTAGCCTTTTTAGATTTTGGATAGTAGATTCAAACTATATATATTTAGCTGTGAGTGATTCTTTACATTCGCTTAATTCTAAGGGGGTTCCCTGGAAAATTATTTCTCCACCTTTTACGCCACCCTCTGGGCCAAGGTCTATAATCCAATCTGCATTTTTGATAATGTCTATATTGTGTTCAATTATAATAACTGTATTTCCATTATCTACAATATTATTTACTATACCTATGAAATTCTCAATATCAGACATGTGTAGTCCAGTGGATGGTTCATCCATCACATATATTGAACTACTTTTATGTATTTCATTGGCAAGTTTTAACCTTTGACATTCTCCCCCGGATAAGGTATCAAGGGTTTGCCCTAAAGTTAAATATCCAATGCCCATTTCTTCTATTGACTTCAGCTTTGCTTTTATTGGTTTTTCTTTGAAAAATTCTAAAGCTTCTGAAACAGTCATGTCAAGAACCTCTATTATAGATTTCTCTTGGAACTTGTATTCTAACACTTCTTTTTTAAATCTTTTACCTTCGCAAACTTCACAGGTATTCTTGGTATTCTCCATAAATGCAAGATTGGTTTCGATAACTCCAAGGCCATTACAATTTTCACAAGCACCTGCTGAATTATAACTAAACAGTGATGCATCCACATTATTAGTTTTTGCAAAGACCTTTCTTATGTTGTCCATTATTCCACCATAAGTGGCTAAATTGGATCTAGAATTTGCAGAAACCGCACTTTGGTCAATTAAAACTGCATCCTTATTTTGTTTTAAAAACTCATGCTTCATAAGGGTACTCTTACCTGAACCTGCAACACCAGTTACCACAGTTAAAACACCTTTTGGAATCTTAACTGATATATTTTTCAAATTGTTTGAAGTACAATTATTAACTTCTAAATATCCCTTATGTTCTCTTGTATATTTCTTTATTAAAAGGCTCTTCCTTAGTGCATTACCTGTAAGTGTGCCAGAAGTTAGTAATTCATCATAACTTCCTTCAAATACTATATTCCCACCTTTGGTACCTGCATATGGTCCAACATCCACAACATAATCAGCAATTTTAATAACATCAGGATCATGTTCAACCACAATTACAGTGTTTCCTTTATCTCTGAGCTTTTGTAATAACTCATTTAATCTATGAACGTCTCTTGGATGAAGCCCGATGCTTGGCTCATCAAATATGTACATTAAATCTATAAGATTACTATTTAAATGCTTAACCATCTTTATACGCTGGGACTCACCACCTGAAAGAGTTGAGGTTTCTCTATCCAGTGTTAAATATCCTAGTCCAATATCTATGATGTTATTAAGCTTCTCTTTTATACTTTCAATTACCGTTCTCACTTCTGGCAATTTGATTTGGTCTATAACTTTAATGAGCTCATCAAGTTGCATTGACGTAAAATCTGAAATATTGTATCCATTAATTAAAACACTTAAAGCTTCTTGATTAAGCCTTTTCCCTTTGCAGAGAGCGCATTCTCCTTCAATCATCAAATTACTAAGCTTTTTCTTTGAAGCTTCAGACATTTCTTTATCACTCTTTAGATACAATCTATTGAACTTTATAATGAGTCCTTCATAAGTTATGTTCATTGTTCCAACGTCACTTACTTTTATTTTTTCAGGCTCTCCATATAAAAATTTATCTAATTCATCTTTTGAATAATCACATATCTTTTTATCATTATCAAAAAATCCAGATTCAGCAAAGATTTTCCAGGGCCAAGTACCAATACCAAAACCAGAAAGCAATATAGCCCCTTCATTTATTGACTTATTTTTATCTAGAATTTTATCTAAATCTACAGTTAGTTTCTTCCCAAGGCCTTCACACTCAGGACACATTCCACTTACATCATTAAAAGAAAATTTATTCCTTTGACCTATATGTGGCACCCCTATTCTTGAAAATAACATTCTAATGAATGGATTAATATCTGTAATGGTTCCAAGAGTTGACCGAGAATTTGAACCAATTCTTTTTTGATCAATGATTATTGGTGTTGATAAATTCCCTATATGATCTGCTTTTACTTCACCATATTTAGGGAGAAAATTTCTAATAAAAGCACTAAAAGTCTCATTTAGTTGACGTTTAGCCTCTGTTCCTATTGTGTCAAAAACAATAGATGACTTCCCTGAACCTGAAACTCCAGTAAATATAGTGATTTGTCTTTTAGGTACATTCAATGAAATATTTTTTAGGTTGTTCTCTCTTAAGCCTTTTAGGGTTATAAATTCATCCTTCATGTAATTCCTCCTTATTATTAATAATTACTTATTGTTGATTATTATTAGATAAATAAGCTTGAATTTTAAGTGTTGTTAAATACATAAATTCAGTTAAATTAAGGTAACCTTTTATGCTTTCACAATTTACATATTACCTATTTCTTCAAAATCTAAGTTGCAAATTAACTTCTAAATGTCTCTAAATTTGTTCCCTTAATGATTAGTGCTTTATCCTGAATTTACAACTTGGAAGCCTATTAAATCATAAAGTTGTAATTTATGTCAATTATATTTTAAAACTTATTCATATTTACGTGTCATAAAATAGCATAGAATTCCAACCAAGAACATAATAATTCCAGATATAATAAACCATGCATTAACCCCGATTATATCTGAAACCGGTCCAGATATTGCAAGTCCAAGTGGTGTAGTGAGGCTCATTATACTCATCATTAGAGACATCACTTTCCCGAGCTTTTCTGCTTCTATAGACTTTTGTATGTACGCCATATATGGAATTGAAAAAAACGTTCCTATAAACCCCATTAGAAATGAAACCCCTGCAAATCCAATGAAGAGATTTGAGGGTAAAGCTCCCCCTACTCCTGAAAAAATCCCTAGTGCCATTAATGATAGCGATATCATTAAAAATTGTTTTTTAATTCCACCGGAAATACCAATAATGAATGAGGATAGTAATAAGCCTGCCGAAAAGGAAAGTTGACTCACGCCATTGTGCCATGCAGTTCCCTGAAAATGAACCCTTATTAGTAATGGAAACAAGGAACTTAGAGGCATATATACTATTGTAGCCAAAATTACAGGTAAAATAAGCACCATCAATGGTTTATTGTTTCTAATTGCTATTATTCCTTGCTTCATATCATCTATGAAATGTAACTTAACTTCATTTCTTTTAATATCTGGTATACTTACAAATAAAAGTGTAATAATTGCTAACACTGCTCCAAAAATATCTACAAGCATAATGCTTTGAATATTAAAAACTGACATTAATGTTGCTCCTATAACTGGTCCAGCCATACTGGTGCCTGCATTAATCATCTGCCCTAAGCCACCAGCTTTCACTAGCTCTTCTCTTGGCACAAGTGTTGGAATTGTAGCTTGTAATGCTGGACTATGAAAAGTACTTCCCAATGCCCGCATAAATAATATGACATATATGAAAATAATAGATGGTTCTCCAAGAAGGAATGCTATTCCAAGGGCTGCACTAGAAACTGCAACTAATCCATCTGCCAAAATCATTACTTTTTTTCTATTATATCTGTCAACCCATACACCAGCAAATGGCCCTATGAGTGCTTGAGGCAAGAAACCAATAATTGATGCATTAGTCAGTGTAATTGCTGAGCTAGTTTTTATGGTAAGCCACCAGATAATAGAAAATTGTACTGCACCTGAACCAATAATAGAAAATGCTTGTCCCGTATAAATCAATGCAAAAACTTTCTTCCAATCTTGTTTTTCTTCATTCATAAAAATCCCTCCTTAATTATATATTTCAGAAGTGCTATATGTTCTCATTTCGCACCTCCCTTTTTTATTTCTTCAAATTGCATTTTTTATTATAGTATATAAATAATACCTTGGTGGTATAGTGGAGGGTTCATGAATTCTTTACTAATATTATCCAAAACAAGGGTAAATTTAGCACTAACCTAAACTTCTAATAAATAAGTGACACTATCTTGGGACTGCAATAAATAATAATTTACTCTGAAAGATGATGTTGTCAAAGAAGCCCAAGGGTATTATATAGCATGTATTCCAAAACTCTGTTCTATAACAAACTTACAAATACATCAAAAAAACCTCAATGTTTTATTGAGGGTTTTTATTAGGGCCAAAACATATTAAATTACAATTCATCAAAAATCTTTGTTTTTTATGGTACATCTCACTGTAACAACGCTATCAGAGATTTTAATATTAGATAGTAGAAACTAGATACTGAGACCTAGGAATAATATCAACTAACTTATTTTAATTGGCTAATATTAGTCTTAGGGTTAGATGATGTTATTCTTGTATGAATAGAAAGAAACAAGATTTGAAGGGTTAGAGTCAGCCCTGACTTTATACCTGCTTATCTATCTAGGCCTGTACTTTTATCTCTGGCTTTGAACCTGTTTCTTCATTTATTACTACCAGCTTTGCCACAACGAGGTTAACTACAGAAGCTGCCGCTGCAAAGAAGAATATATACTGTGGTCCAAAGCTAGTCCAGATTATTCCTCCTATATATGCGCATACTATTGCTACAATATGGTCCATACTCATACCAAGGGACAAAGTTGGAATGATTTCAGACTTGTGAACTGATATGGATCGAAGATAAATTGTTTTTATCATACTCATCTGCATGGACATACGATCCAGTATAATCAGTACAAAGGTCAAAACAACAGGTATCCCCACTTTGACAAGATTTCCTGATGAAAAGCCTGAGGCTAAAAAGCCATAAGCAATATATACCACTATAAAGGAAATGGCATCTACATAAAGCATCTTTCTGATACCGTATCTGTCTAGCCATCTTCCAAGTGCAGGAATAAAAAATATTCCTATAAAGGAGCCGATTATTCCAAGAATTGCAATAGTATCAGCTCTCTTACTTAAAAGATCAATAAGCACCCACGGGCCATAAACTGCCATAATCTGTTTTTGCACACCAGTCATTATTGATAGAATATAATAGTATTTGTATTCCTTGCGAAATATAAGCTTTAGCTTTCTATCTGCTTTGATTGGAACTTTTACAATCCTGTTCATATAAAGAAATAATATAAACACCGCTACAAAAATCACTGCTGCAATAATGAAGGGAATCTTTACGGGCGCAGTCAAACTAAAAAATCCGGTCCTAAATCCAACAAATACCATAACACTTGCAATCATGCTAAAGGCTGTGCTCACCCCTTTGTACTGTCCCATTGTTTTTCCTACTTCTTCATCTTTTATGAGAGACATACCTATGCCGTCCGACAGTGGAAAGAATAAATGCATTCCCATAGAATTTATGAAAAGAAATATACACATTATTGCAAAGGGAGGGGTTAAAAATCCCAGGAATACAAGTCCTATGGTGCTTAAAAGCTGTGCAATTATTGCAATACGTACATCTCCGAGAAAGGAAAGTAATGAAATAACCACAATTGAAAGAATTCCAGGCAGTTCTCTTGGAAATTCAATTAACCCTCTTTGAAAGGCATTTACATTATATGCTTCTTTGAAGTAGTTTGAAAACACACCGTCACTGAGTCCAAGTCCAAGAGCGGTGAGTGCTAATATTAAATAATAAACTAAGATTTCCTTTTTTACATTCTTAAATAATTGAATCTTCACTATACATTCCCCCAGAAGATATTTTATTCACTTATGCCACATCTATAATCATATATCGGAAATAGTGAAGATTGCAATGAAAATGGAAATATTTATTTCCCTCAGCTTAGGACGTAGAATAGTTGCAAATGATATCATTTATCGTCAATGTTCTATATAAAGCTTGTAAGAACGAGGTAAAATCTCTATATTTCTGCATAGAATTTAACCGCTAAAAACAATACTTTTAATACAACTCAATGAAGTATACAATATGATTATTTAGCCGAAAATTTAGAAGGTAAACTGTTGATATTGCTTTAACAAATTGTATCTGCTATTATTAATTTGCAATAAAAATACAAAATATATTATAAGAATGAGGGAAGAGAATGAGCCTAGAAAACACATTGGATGAGAAAGAGCCCAAACATCAGCGACGTACTCGATATAAAGGCACTCACCCTAAGAATTTTAAAGAAAAATACAAAGAGCTGAATCCGGAGAAATATGCTGATGATATTACAAAGATTATTCAAAAGGGTAATACTCCTGCTGGTATGCATATTTCAATTTGCGTAAAAGAAATATTAGAATTCCTACAAATTGCACCTGGCCAAACCGGTTTAGATGCAACACTAGGTTATGGTGGGCATACTTTAGAGATGCTTAAATGTTTAGATTCAAAGGGTCGCTTGTATGCAATTGATGTAGATCCTATTGAATTACCACGCACTAGAGACCGTTTAGAACGTTTGGGTTATGGTTCCGAAATTTTAGAGATTAAGCAAATGAACTTTTCAGAAATAGATAAAGTCACCTCTAAATCTGAGCCATTTAACTTTGTATTGGCAGATTTAGGTGTTTCTTCTATGCAAATAGACAATCCTGATAGAGGATTTACCTTTAAGGCTGAAGGTCCATTGGACTTAAGACTTAATCCAAAAATGGGTATCTCTGCAGCAGATCTTTTAAAAGAAATGACCCTATTTGAAATAGAAGATATGTTGATAGAAAATGCTGACGAGCCACATGCCGCAGTAATCGCTCGTGCTATTCTTTCCAGCATAAAAAAAGGAATTGATATAACCACAACAACACAACTCCGAAACATTATCAAAGATGCTCTGAAATATGTTCCAAGAATCAAAGAGAATGATATTAAAAAATCCTGTCAGCGAACCTTTCAAGCATTGCGAATTAATGTGAATAAAGAGTTTGAAGTGCTAGATGAGTTTTTAGAAAAACTTCCTGATGTCCTTGCTAAGGGTGGCCGTGTTGCCATACTTACATTTCATTCAGGAGAAGACCGTCGCGTGAAAAAATCTTTTCAACACTTTTTTCGTGAAGGCATTTATTCTGAAATAGCGCCTGAGGCTATTCGTCCATCAGCAGAAGAATGTCATGTGAACAGTCGTGCCCGTTCTGCTAAATTACGCTTCGCAATTAAAGCGTAAGGTGTAATATTTTTACTACATCTTTCCCAAAATACAAAATTCCCTTATAATGAACTGCCCTGTGTAGTTCACAAAGAAAAGATAAAATTCTTTAACTGGATTTCCCTAAGTACGGAATCCAGTTTTTTCACTTTTTGTCTCATTGTCCAAACCTTTTTTATGGTTGCTTTAATGACCTTTTCCTTCTTACCTTCATTCTTTAAACTTTTTCCAATCTATGTGAGCTCTAATTTCGCCTTTACATTCTCTAAGTTTTACTTTCTAAAAATATTTTGAAGAACAATCATTATCAAAACAATTGTTTTATAAAGAATTTATGAATTCATAGGAAAAAACCTCAGCATTTCTGCTGAGGTTTTTATGGTGGAGGCGAGGGGAATCGAACCCCTGTCCGAAAGCCATCACAACTAGGCATCTCCGAGTGCAGTTCATCTTTTTACATTCCCTCTATGAAACGCCGATAAACAGGCTTTTCACTTCAGTAGCTTCATTAATTCCGTTTCTAAGTCAAAGCTTTCCTAGACTCGGTTCCCCACTAAATGACGCCCTATCCTAAGTCGTGGGACTCAAAGGTAGAACGAGCTGAACTAAGCAGCTAACGCGAAATTATCTTCTGCGTTTATCTTTATTCCCATAGTTTTTTAAGGCGGGCCCATGAGTTCCCTCCACTCGCTTCCTAGGTGCCACGTACCCCCGTCGAAACCAGTACGCCCCCATGTTAAGTGTTATTAAACGCATTTCCCATGTTCAGTAACCTAAATATTGTTTTAGAAAACTTTAAATATAGTTTCCTAAAAAGTAATTTTGTTAACTTTACATCTAATTATTAAGTTTTAAAAGTTTAAAGTCACTATATTATATAACGCATAAGTATTTTATGCAACTATTTAATACATTATGCAACTTTAATATATTTTGTAACCACCAGAGCTTATTACTAATCGGTGACTACAAAATATATATTACACTAAAGCTACAATAATATCAAGGTACAATCATTACATATGTTGGAAATAACCTTGGTATTATCTATACTTTTCCTTCATTTCTCTATCAATATCTCTTTTAGCAGCTTTTTCTAACATTGCATCTCTCTTATCATAGTCTTTTTTACCTTTACATATTCCAAGAGCAACTTTTATTCTTCCATCCTTAAGATATAGAGATAATGGTATTAGAGTATACCCCTTTTGAGTTGTATATCCTAAAAGTTGATTTATTTGCATTCTATGAAGAAGTAATTTACGTTCTCTAAGTGGATCTCTATTAAAAATGTTTCCTTGTTCATAAGGACTTATATGCATATTTTTAACGAAAACTTCTCCATTTACTATATCAGCATAACAATCTCTAAGGTTTGCTTTTCCTGCTCTTATAGACTTAACTTCTGTACCCACTAGTTCAATTCCTGCTTCTAAGGCTTCTTCTATGAAATAATCATGTCTAGCTTTTCTATTTTCAACTAAGGTCTTAGTTCCTAATTTCTTAGCCATTTTTTCACCTACTTTTACTATATAAGTTAATTTAAAATATACTATATTTCCATGAATTTGTAAATCATTTACTTTTAATGAATTACTATAATACTGAAGTTATTCATTAGAAAAATTAAGGAAAGTCCCTGAATCCCGCATAAATACTATATATTGTTATGTTTTTTTATTGTTATATTCTTTTATCTTTATGTTCTTTTATTCTGGACCGAGACCAATATTTTTATCATTTTATTCCTCTATTTTCATCTTTCCGTAACCCACTGTTAGTGTAATATGGTGATTTTAAATCTGTTATAACTCCAAATTCTAAGAATTTTCTTCCAAAATTTTATCTAGATTTTAAAATCCTATTCCTACAAACTTCACAATGGAATTTTTATTTTATTACTACTATTATAGACAACATTATCAATAATAATATTTCGCATAATACTATGACTTAAATTTCTATAAAAAGGAGCTGTATATAAACAGCTCCCTACCTTTACTCATCTAAGTTATCGATGCTACTCCTTTGTATAATTACAGTGGTATTTTTACCATTATCGTCATCTTCATAATGTTTATTAGACTCAATATCATCTTCATCATCCTCAACAAATTCGGATAATGATATTACTGGATATTTTTCTAAGGCAAGTTCTTCTTCTGGAGATTCCCCACTCTCTTTAACTATATCGAAGTAAACTTCATGTGCTGCAATATCTACTTTAGAGCAAACTACCTTAACTGAATCTCCAAGTCTGTACATATTCTTAGTTCTTTCTCCAATTAAAGCCATGTGTTTATCATCAAATATATAGTAATCATCATCTAATGCACTTATGTGAACAAGTCCTTCTATAGTGTTAGGAAGCTCTACGAACATACCAAAATTTGTAACTGAAGATATAATTCCATCGAATTCTTCTCCAATTCTTTCTGACATGTATTCTGCTTTCTTTAAATCATCTACTTCACGTTCAGCTTCCACTGCCATTCTTTCTGTATCTGAAGATTGCTTAGAAGCTTCATCCACGAACTTTCTAAGTTTCTTCTCTCTACCTTCTCCAAGACCACCATTAATTATTTCTTTTATGATTCTGTGAATTACTAGGTCTGGATATCTTCTGATTGGTGATGTGAAGTGACAATAATATTTTGCAGCAAGACCAAAGTGCCCTACACATTCTGGTGAATATTTAGCTTTCATCATTGAACGTAATAGCAAAGTGCTAACCACATTTTCTTCTCTTTTACCTTTTACTTTTTCCAAGATTTCTTGTAACATTCTAGGATGAACATCATTATTCCATTTCACAATGTATCCTAGATTATGAACGAATTCGTTAAAATGCATTAATTTTTCTTCATCTGGGTCTTCGTGAACTCTATATACAAATGGTGCATTCATCCAGAAGAAGTGTTCTGCTATAGTTTCGTTGGCAATAAGCATGAATTCTTCTATGATTCTATTAGAAACTGCTCTTTCATATGGCTTAACGTCAATTGGCTTTCCATGCTCATTTAAGATTATCTTACACTCTTCGAAATCAAAATCTATTGCACCTCTAGCAAATCTTTTCTTATTAAGAATTTCATATAATTTTTCCATATTTTTAAAATCTTCATATAAATAATCATATCTTTTTATCAATTCTTCATCATTATCTCTTAAGATTTTAGTAACATCAGTATATGTCATTCTTTCCTTTGTTTTAATAATACTTTCAAAAACTTCATGATCTAAAACCTTACCCGTATTGTCTATTTCCATAAAACAACTTAAAGCTAATCTATCCACTTTAGGGTTTAAGCTACACACTCCATTTGAGAGTTTTTTAGGAAGCATTGGAATAACTCTATCTATAAGATATACAGAAGTTCCTCTTCTAAAAGCTTCCTTATCTAGTGTATTATGTTCTCTAACATAGTGAGAAACGTCAGCTATATGAACACCTAGCTTATAATTGCCATTAGCCAATTTCTCCACAGAAACAGCATCATCCAAATCTTTTGCATCTTCCCCATCTATCGTTACCATTTTTAAATCTCTTAAATCTTTTCTTCTTTTATATTCAGCCTCTGGAATCTCCTCTGGTATTTTTTCTGCAAAAGCTTCAACCTCTGGTGGAAACTCCTCTGGTAGGTTATGTTTTCTAATGATGGTTAAGATATCAATACCTTTATCACCCTTATTTCCTAAAATCTCAATTATTTTTCCTTCAGGATTTCTTCTTTGTTCTGGCCAACGAGTGATTTCTACCACAACAATTTGGCCACTTTGAGCTCCATTTCTGTCAGTCTTAGAAATAAATATATCTTGTGCTACTTTTTGGTTATCTGGAACAACAAAGCCAAAGTTTTTACTATCTTCATAAATTCCCACAAGCTTTGTATTTTTTCTTTCAATAACCTTCGCTATTTCTCCTTCACACTTTCTTCCTCTATCTTGTTCTCTCAATATTTTTACTAAAACTCTATCATTATGCATAGCACCATTTACATTGTTAGCTGGTATAAAGATATCTGGTCTTTCTTCATCCGCAATAACAAACCCAAAACCCCTTTGATGTCCTTGGAAGGTTCCAGTGAGCATTCCCATTCTTTCAGGAATCCCGTAGTATTCAGCTCTATTCTTAATTATCTGTCCATCTGCCTCCATACCATCTAAAAGTTTACCGAACTCTTTCATTTCTTTTTTATTTATACTAAAAATTTTCGCAAGTTCTTGTATATTCATTGGCTTATATGCTTGCTCTTTCATAAAATTAATTAAGACTTCTCTAATGTTCATTTTAATGCTCCTTTCAAATCTATAATATACATATTTTTTCACTTATACATTACAACTATTCACGTTCTTCTATAATAAACAAACTTATTCTATTTATAGCAGTGATTTTAGGTCGATATTTTTATTCTTAATATAGAGTTCACAGTAGAATTCTTTAATGCTAAACCCTATAAAATAAAATCTCCTTAAGTCATTTTGTAAATAAGCTAATTTATTATTTAATCACCTAAAGTATCTATATATCAATTATATAACATTTCACTGTAATTATTGTTAATTATACATGATTTTACCATTAAATATTAGTTAATAGATAGTAATTTTAAAATTTATTTTTATCTTTAATAAAAAATGACAATAAAAAAAAAATCCTCTGGTCTCTCCCAGAGGATTTTCCGATGACAAACTATGTTTACAACAAAATTCGACATGCAATAAAGTGCATAACAGCCCTTGGGGTTGGGCTGTTAATAAATAAAAAGGGGGCTATATATCTTTTTATTTATTTTCAAACTTATTATAATATTATTTTTTGAAAAATTCAAGTGTGTTTATAACTTGAATTATAAATAAATTATAAACAAATTGTTAATTCACCATATTTTTACATGTATTTTACAAATTACAGAATATTTTACTCAATGCTATACATTTTTCAGCATTTCTAGCTCTTCTTCAGTAAGTTCTCTGTATTCACCTTCTGATAAACTTTCATCTATAGCTAAAGGACCAAAACTAATTCTTCTTAGATAAACCACGCTTTTTCCTACAGCCTCGAACATTCTTTTTACTTGGTGGAATTTTCCTTCTTGAATAGTTACGTGAACCTTAGCTCCATCTTCATCAGAATTTAGTATTTCAAGCTTAGCTGGCATACAAACATATCCATCATCTAAGGTTATTCCCTTATGAAACTTTTTAATATCACTCTCATCAACTGACTTATTTATTTCTGCATAGTACACCTTATCAACATGATTTTTAGGTGCTATAACTTTATGGTTAAGTTCCCCGTCATTAGTTATAAGAAGCAATCCTACAGTGTCCTTATCTAATCTTCCTATTGGAAAAGGATTAAACACTTGATATTCAGGATCTAAAAGGTCTATAACTGTCTCATCATGATTATCAAAGGTTGCACTAACAACACCATCAGGTTTATTCATCATTATGTAAATGAACTTTCTATAGTTAAGAACTTCTCCCTGTACCTCAATTACTGAATTTATAGGATCTACTTTTTCTGCACTATCCTTAACAGCAATGCCATTAACAATTACTTCCCCTTTTCTACAAAGTGCCTTAACTTCTTTTCTACTTCCATAGCCCAAATTGGCTAAAACTTTATCTAAACGCTCCATAGCCATACCTCACTTTCGTAATACTATTATTATTTACATATTTTTAGCTTTAACATACGTACTAATTGTAAAACATTTAGTATATTATGGCAACAAGGCAGCTTATGGATTATAATACTTCCTAATTTTAACTAAATAGTTTTTAGTTTCAGTTGGCAATTTGTAAAAGTGTTCTTCACCGGTTATTCCTCTTTTTCTCATATTCCCCGGCCCAAAATTATATGCTGCAAGAGCCATATCAAGATCATTATTATGCATCTTTAAATAATCTTTGATATGTCTTGTTCCTGCATCTATATTTTCCTCTATGTTATAAGGATCCTTTACTCCATAATATTTCACATTTTCAGGCATAAGCTGCATTAATCCCATAGCTCCTGCAGAAGACTTCACCTTAGGATTAAAGTCTGATTCTACTTTGATTATAGCTCTAATTAACTCTTCATCCACTCCATGTTTTTTAGAAGCTTCCTTAATTGCTAGTTCTATTCTCTCACCTTCTGTTTTATTGGTATTAACTGCACTTACTGCTGTATTATTTAGAGATCTTAAAACTAAGTCATTAATATGTACACCATCAAATTGATTATTACTGTCTATTCCAATTTTATTCCCTTGCTGCTTATCATTTAATGCCTTAACTAAGGCGCCCAAAACCATTTGAAAACCCTCTGATCCTGATGAGTCTTCACCCCCACCAAAAACCTTTGACAGCATTCCCATTTGAAGCATTTGAGCTAGTCCTTCAGTACCTTGTCCATTTTCTGTGCCTAGCATACTATCTAACCCTAGGTTTCCAAGTCCTAGAGCCTCCAGCATATTACTGCTTGTTGTCCCTTGTGTGCTATTTGCTACCGTAGGATTATTAGTACTTACCTTATTAGTTTTATTATTTATATTGTTGTATGTATTTATGTTATTCATACTTACATTGTTATAGCTCATATATTTTATCCACCTTACATTTAAGATTTATTATAAATTCATCAATTCTTTATTATATTATTAATGGTGCTGGTTCACACCTTTATTCCTTAAACTTAAATTACATAAATTAACCTTATCAAGAATGAAGTAAAACTTTACATTATCCCATCCAATTGCCTAATTAAACATACAATTAAATAATCGTAAATTTTACTTACTTCATTACACTAATTATAGTTAAATTATAATGAATTTTAATATAAAAATATAGAGCCAATTTTAGGGTAAAATTAGCTCTACATTTATAATATGTTCCTATAACTCATAGGAATTTTTTTATTTAAAATTATTTAACCAATAATATGATTTTGTATTTTGAAACAACCAATGCAAATTACTTATTATTTCTATTTTGATCATGAAGTACTTGGTCAATAACTATGCATAAGGCAAGGATAAAAGCATGGTTTTCATTTTCACTTATATCTACAGTATAGCTATCTCTAATAGCTAACCACTTTTTACTAGTTTCTGCTACTTGCACTCCATTTTTATATATTATGAAGTTGTGAGCAAGAATATTTCCACAAATTTCATAGGCTCCTAAAGTACTGTCTATGTCGAACTTTTGAGTAAACAAAGTAAATTGCTTTTTCACCCTTGCTACCTCTTGCCCGAATAAATCAATATAATATTCCGGCATAAAAGCCATTACTTTTTGTCTTATATTTACAACTTCCTGACCATGAATATCATACATTTTTAGTTTATCACCTATGGCAAATACTTTTCCCTTTACAAAGAAAACTTCTCTTTCGGTATAATCCCTTATAGTAAAATCATCACCAAAAGTAAAGATCTTTTGATTTATAATGTACCTCATAATATCACCTCACTTTTATTTTTCCCTATAATTACTAACTAATAATGATCTTTATTTTATTTTCTTTAGTATATAAATTGCAATAAAGAAACTGTATAAATATCAAGCCCTTTTCTGCATTCTTTTTAATATAAGCTACTTTAAGGTGGTTTTACAATATAGAAGACTGCTTTAGCTTATATATTTCCTGTAAAAAAATAAACTCAATAAAAATATAGTACTTAAGTAATATTATATGTTAATTCATATTATTCATTTCTTATTATTATGTTAAGTCATCTCTAAATAAACTTACTGATTTACCTCTATTTCAACAATATCATAGTCTTCATATGCTAGTTTACTAAAAGTACTCTTGCATAGAACTAAAAGTTTGTAATATCCTTTTGAAAAAGGAATAAAGGTATAATAATTTTTCTTGCTATATTTTTGTATAACCTTCCAATCTCCCTTTTCCATTAAATAAAATTCACAAACTATATCTTTTCCACCTTTGCAATCCACTGTAAAATTTACTGCTTCATTACATTTGAACTTTTCATTTTCTACGGTAATATGACAATCAGTGACAGGTGGAGCTTCTAACACTTTGAACTTAACTTCTGTTTTACAATCAGAGTACTTATTACTACTTATATTTCTGCAATGAATTTCTACTACATATTCTCCAGGGCATTTTGGTGTTAGTTTAAACCTTTTTTCCTTGGAAAATTCCGTTTCTTCCACTTCATGCTGATTAATTCTAACTTTGTATTGTACTAAGGTATTTTTAGTATTTTCAGCAATAACTTCTAAAGCATATTCATCCCCTACAACATAAAAATCCTTATTAGAAGTCAAAACATAATCTATTTTTGCTGGCACATATTCTCTACATTCAATATAAATTATAGAATGTACATCATATTCTCTTTTGGATCTTCTATCTTTTACCTGAACCTCAAGTTCATACTTCCCTACTTCTTCTGGTGTGAAATCTACCCAGTTATGTTCACTGTATTCTAATTTATCAATTACTTCTCCATCCTTCATTACTAAAAATGAATACATTAATTCTAATCCACCCTTAGCCACAACTTTAATATTTACGGGTTCATTCACTAACAAATCCTTTTTCTTGTCTAAAATTACTTCCTCTATAGCTATCTTAGCTACATAATCTTCTTCTATTGAAAATTCCATAGTAGCTTTTGCTTCGTATTCTTCTTGGAAATTCTCATCCTTAACCCATAATTCTATTTTATAATTGCCACACTTTTTAGGTGTCCAAACATAGCTATTATTATAACTATAGGTGGAATTGTCGGGGTCGTTTCCATCAATTACAAATCTATATTGCAGTTTGCTCCCACCCGTGGCAATGCCCTTAAGAATTATTCCAGTATTCTCAAGTTGTGGGGAACTTAAATCTGAGGTAAGACTTAATATTTTAATAGGTTTATATAAATCTACAGAATAATGTATAATAGCTCTATCATCATATAGCTCTTGAGAATACATATCTTTTGCAATACATAGTAGCTTATACTTTCCTGCAGCTTTTTCTGAAAAGCTTACTAATCTTTTGGTTGAATAATCTTGAATTACTTTTGAAGTGCCATTTTCATCAACTCTTATAAATTTATATAATATAGTTCTGCTTTCATCATAAGTAGCCTCTACTTCAAAGGTTAATTCATTATCTACTAAAAGTTCATCACAAAGACACTTAAAATTCTTGATTTCCACATCTTCTATTGGCAAAACCTTGAATTTTGCAGATGCAAAATCATCAAATACATTTAGGGACGCCTCCTCCTTACACTCTACAAGAATTTCTAGTTCCCCTTCTATTTTTGCTATATAAGATAATGTATTTTCAATAGAGTATTCCTTGATTAAGTGCCATTTAGCATTCTCCTTAATCCAGTATCTATACATAATTGGAAGCCTGTTAGGCTCTACAGTAACATTAATCTTTTGTCCAATTTTCACTTCTGTCTTGTCCAAGCTTACAGTTTTTATTAATTTTTCTTGTATAGCTCCAATTATAAAATCTATTTTTGAAATATAATCATGAGATTTTTTACTTCCTTCTCTTTTAGCCAGTACCATAATAATATACTTGCCATCTTCTTTAGGATTCCAAAGGGCACAACTGTCTTCATGAAAATCCTTTATTGTTTCCCATGTTCCATCATTTCCAATTAAAAATTTATATAATAATCCATCTTCTATTTTGTTTTCAATGGATATTTTAATTTCTCTACACTTCTCTTGAGGACTTTCTAAACTTGTAATAATATTCATTTCATTCATTACTTATATTCCTCCCCAGCAATCTCAAAACTCTTCTCCATGACATTATGATTATATTATACTATAATTCCATAATATGTAACAATAAAATACTATTTTTTCTTTATATTTTATAAAGAGAAGCTCCTTATTTTGTGGATGATTAGATATCTATCCACCTTTACAACACTTTATGTCATTTAAACTTTTTTATTCTGCATCATAGTAATAAAAATCAAGTTAGATGTAAAAAATATCTGTAAGGAGTGATATTATGGATAAAAATAAAAACGATAGAGATTATCATTATGACCCTGATTATACTTATAAGAAAAAAGACATAACAATTGATACCGTAGAAAATAGTTATCCTATAATTGAAAAAACTAATAATGGACTTTTATTCCCTGAAGGCCCTAAAGACTTTGTAGACATGGAGCAATTTAAGCCTGGACATTAAGAATATGGAAACCTCTGTTTTTCCAGGTAATTTTAACCCTTACTTTAATTTATGCGCACCATAATACAGTATATAAAGTTACTTTTTAGAATGTCATTAAATATAAAAGGATTTGGTGAAAAATAAGTTTCCACACCAAATCCTTTTATATTTTTATTCTTTATTAAAGTATTATTAAAAGCTTTTATACTTCTTCATTTTTTTTCTTTGCTAACCTTATAAGGTTTTCTTTAAGTCTTTCATCATCTTCATTACTTCTTTTCTTATGATTAGAAGTTCTACCTCCACCTCTTCTTACCTTTGCAGAGAGGTGCCTTTCGAATAAAAGCTTCTCAATATTATCATCACTGTATATATTTCCCTTAGGATTTATAGCATAAGCCTTCTTTCCTAGAACCATAGCTGCCACTCCGTAATCTTGAGTCACTACAATATCTCCACGCTGTGCTTCATTAGCAATCTTCATATCTACACTTTGAAAACCACTATCCATATACTTAACTGTAGCATAATCGCTAGTTAATATATGATTCATATCACAATATAATATTAGCTCTAGACCAAAGGTTTTTGCTACTTCTTCAATAATATGCTTTCCTGGGCATGCATCTGCATCTACAATTATTTTCATAATTACTCCTCTAGTTTTTTCTCTAGTTCCTCTTTCAAATCTTCATATCCTGGCTTTCCAAGTAAGGCAAACATATTCTTTTTATAAGCTTCTACCCCTTCTTGATCGAATGGATTTATTCCAAGTAAATATCCTCCAATAGCACAAGCTTTTTCAAAGAAATAAATTAAATAACCTACACTATATGGTGATAGATCTTTAAGACTTATTACGATATTTGGAACCCCACCTTGATTATGAGCAAGAGCTGTTCCTTCCATAGCTTTTTTATTTACAAAATCCATAGTTTTTCCTGATAAAAAGTTAAGCCCATCTACGTTTCTATCATCTTCTTTTAAAGTTAATTCTAACTTTGGAGTTTCAACGTTAATAATGGTTTCAAAAATGTTTCTTAGCCCATCTTGAATGTATTGACCCATGGAATGTAAGTCTGTAGAGAAGTTCACTGATGCTGGGAAAATACCCTTATTGTTTTTCCCATGACTTTCTCCAAATAACTGCTTCCACCATTCACTAAGATACTGAAGACTTGGCTCATAGTTTACAATTATTTCTGTAGTTTTTCCTGTATTGTATAATATATGCCTCAAAGCCGCATATTTATAGCAGTGATTTTTATCAACATCTTCACAGGAATACTCTTCCATAGCATCAAGAGCACCCTTCATTAAACTCTCAATATCTATCCCTGCTGTAGCAATTGGAAGTAACCCTACTGCTGTTAATACTGAGAATCTTCCACCTACATCATCAGGTATTACAAAAGACTCGTAACCTTCACTATCTGAAAGGCTCTTTAAAGCACCTCTAGACTTATCTGTAGTTACATAAATTCTATTTTTAGCTTCTTCTTTTCCATATTTGTTTTCTAGTAGCTCTTTGAAAACTCTAAAAGCAATAGCAGGTTCTGTGGTAGTTCCAGATTTTGAAATTACATTTATCGAGAAATCCTCATCTTTTACAATATCCATAAGATGAGATAAATAAGTAGAGCTTATATTATTTCCAGCAAAGTATATGGCAGGTGTTTTTCTTTTTTCATAAGGTAAATTGTTGTTAAAGCTGTGTGTCAAAGCTTCAATAACTGCCCTAGCCCCTAAGTAAGAACCCCCAATACCAATTACCACAAGAATTTTAGAATCTCTTTTAATCTTTTCTGCTGCTATTTTAATTTTCTCAAATTCAGCTTTGTCATAGTTCTGTGGTAAATCCAACCAACCTAAAAAGTCATTTCCTGCACCATCTCTATTTTCTAATGTATGATGAGCTGCAGTAACCATTGATTTAAATTTCAATATATCTTCCTCATAGGCAAAAGGCATTACTTTTTTTACATTTACACATATTGGTGAACTCATAATTCTCTCCTCCTACATACTAAATCTAATATTCTTTAAAAATTTCATTCAATTATAAATTTATTTTCTTCACAATATTTGAAAGTAAGATTTAGGTTTTACTAACCCAATTCAACTCTTACTAATATCTAAATGTCTACTAAACTTTAACTTATATATTTACTTAATTTCCACTTTTTAGTATACATCACTTTATATCATTAATCAATTCTATGAAAAATATTATAAATTAGAGGGTTATGAGTATTATGAATATGTAAAAAAGACACATAGAAAGGCTGTCTATGTGCCAAATTGAAATATATGTTTAGTAAGAGAAAGGCTATTTTACTCCCACTCTATTGTGGAAGGTGGTTTTGAAGTTACATCATAAACAATTCTGTTTACTCCCTTAACTTCATTCACAATTCTTCTTGATACTTTATCAAGAACTTCATAAGGCACTCTAGCCCAATCTGAGGTCATACCATCAGATGATGTAACGGCTCTTAGTGCTACTGTATGGCAATAAGTTCTTTCATCTCCCATAACCCCAACAGATTGGATGTTAGGAAGGCAAGCAAAATATTGCCAGATTTCACTTTCTAGTCCTGCTATTGCTACTTCTTCTCTAAATATTGCATCTGCATCTCTAACTATTTCTAGCTTTTCTTCAGTGATTTCTCCTAAAACTCTAATTGCAAGACCTGGGCCTGGAAAAGGCTGTCTCCAAACCAAATGATGTGGTATTCCAATTTCTTCTCCCACTGCTCTAACTTCATCTTTAAACAATTCTCTAAGTGGTTCAATTAATTCGAAGGTAATGTCTTCTGGTAGTCCTCCCACATTGTGGTGGCTCTTTATAGTAGCAGAAGTATTTGTTCCACTTTCCACTACATCTGCATAAATTGTACCTTGTACTAAGTAATCTATTTCACCAAGTTTGTTTGCTTCTTCTTCAAATACTCTTATGAATTCTTCTCCAATGATTTTTCTTTTTCTCTCTGGATCAGAAACGCCCTTAAGTTTTCCTAGGAATCTTTCCTGTGCATTTACCCTAATAAGGTTCATATCAAAACCTTTCTTAAAGATTTCTTCCACTTGATCTCCTTCATCTTTTCTAAGAAGACCATGATCAACGAATACACAAGTTAATTGTTTTCCAATGGCTTTATGAACAAGTACTGCTGCCACGGAAGAATCTACTCCACCAGATAATGCGCAAAGTACTTTTTTATCTCCTACTAATGCCTTTATACTGGCAATTTTTTCTTCTGCAAAAGAAGCCATGGACCAATCACCTTTAGCTTTGCATATATTCTTAAGGAAATTAGTTAACATTCTCTCTCCAAATAAGGTATGCTGAACTTCTGGATGGAATTGAACTCCATAAAGTTTTTTATCCTCATTTCCCATTGCCGCTATAGGACATTGATCTGTATATCCAATAATTTCGAAACCTTGTGGCTTTTCTTCTATAAAATCTGTATGACTCATCCAACATTGACTGTGTTCAATCCCCTCAAATAGAAGGCTGTTTGTATTAAGATTTACCTCAGTCTTGCCATACTCTCTAACAGGTGCAGTTTTTACACTACCTCCCAAAGTATGAGCCATAAGTTGTGCTCCATAACATATTCCTAGTATTGGAATATTAAGGTTAAATATTTCTTCCTCTATTTTAGGTGTAGCTTCACCGTATACACTATTTGGACCACCAGTGAAAATAATTCCCTTTGGTGATAATTCTTTTATTTTATCAACTGTGATAGTATATGGCACTATTTCACAATAAACACCATTTTCTCTAACACGTCTTGCTATAAGCTGATTATATTGGCCTCCAAAATCAACTACCAAAACTAATTCTCTATTCATGAATTTAGCTCCCTTCTCTGTATTGTATTGTAAACATATTGGTTAAAATAAGGTTTGTTGCTTATTTATCATAAGCAACTTATACTTATTCGTCTTTAGCTTTGTAATGTACTTATATATTGAAACCTTATACATTTACGCTGTAGTTAGGTGCTTCTTTTGTCATTACTATATCATGAGGATGACTTTCTCTGAGTCCTGAAGAAGTTTGAACTACAAAAGTAGCAGTTTCATATAATTGTTCTAAGGTTTCTGCTCCTAGGTATCCCATTCCAGAACGTATTCCGCCTATAAGTTGGTATATCGTGTCCACTACTGAACCTCTGTATGGAATTCTTCCCTCTACACCTTCAGGTACTAATTTTTTATTATCCTCTTGGAAATATCTATCTTTACTTCCATTTGCCATAGCTCCAATGGAACCCATGCCTCTGTAGACCTTATAACTTCTGCCTTGATAAATTTCAATTTCACCAGGTGCTTCTTCACATCCTGCAAATAAGGAACCCATCATAGTAATTTTAGCTCCCGCAGCTAGTGCTTTCACCACATCTCCAGAGTACTTGATTCCTCCATCTGCTATAACTGGCACATTATATTTATTAGCTTCTTCCACACAATCCATTACTGCAGTAAGTTGAGGAACACCTACTCCTGCCACCACTCTTGTAGTGCATATAGATCCTGGTCCAATACCAACCTTTATGCAATCTGCTCCTGCTTCTATTAGGTCTCTAGTTGCTTCTGCAGTAGCTACATTTCCTGCAATAACTTGAAGTTCAGGGTATTTAGCTTTGATCTCCTTTACAGCTTCAATAACTCCTCTTGAATGTCCATGAGCAGTATCTACTGTTATCACATCAACTTGTGCTTTTGATAGAGCATCAACTCTAATCATTAAATCTTTTGTTACTCCAACGGCAGCTCCACATAGAAGTCTGCCGCTTTCATCTTTTGCAGCGTTGGGAAACTTTACAGCTTTTTCTATATCTTTAATCGTAATAAGCCCTTTTAAGTTAAAGTCCTTATCAACTAATGGTAATTTCTCAATTTTATGCTTCTTTAAAATTTCTTTTGCTTCGTCTATAGTTGTTCCTTCTAGTGCTGTTATTAAGTTTTCACTAGTCATTACTTCACTTATTTTCTTTGTAAAATCTGTTTCAAACACTGTATCCCTATTAGTAATGATTCCAACTAATTTTCCATCTTCAGTAATTGGCACACCTGAAATTCTGTATTTTGCCATTAATCCTAGTGCTTCTTCTATGGTTTTATCCTTTGATAAGAAAAATGGATCTTTAATAACCCCATTTTCTTGTCTCTTAACTCTATCTACTTCACTAGCTTGTGCTTCAATGGACATATTCTTATGAATAATACCAATTCCACCTTCTCTAGCCATTGCAATAGCCATTTTTGCTTCAGTAACAGTATCCATACCAGCACTGATTAAAGGTAAATTTAATTTTATTTTCTTAGTCAAATTAGTAGTTAGCTTAACATCTTTAGGTAACACATCAGACTTGTTTGGAACTAATAATACATCGTCAAAGGTATATGCTTGTTTTAATATTCTTGCCATGATTGTCATCCTCTTTTCTCTTCATTATTCATAAATATTATACTAAAACTCCTTATTGACTCCATGGTTCGTAAATAAGGTATGCTTCTATTAATTCAGATATATTTATGTGATTTATTTATGCAATTTATACTCTAATATTGTCATTAGCTAATAATGATAAATGGCATTACTGCACTTTAAACCGTAAAATTTAGCCTCTTAAATTTACATCATGATTTTAAAAATTATTAGATGTAAATCACAAATCTAAACTTTGATTGAGATTAATAATCTCTATACAAAAAAGACATGTTAGCTTTACGAATATAAGTAAAACTAACATGTCCAACTTTTTATTATTGTACATGCAATCTTACTCATAGTCAGAAATTATCGGTTTCCGGTAGATACTCCTTGCCATATTCAAGGGATATATGAGCTAACGTTATTTAATTATTAACATCTAATGTTCGTTGGTTTCTTTAATTATATCTATTTTAGTTAATATAAAACAATTTGTCAAGATGTTATTTGAATTGTATTTAACTTCTTAATATTTGGCAATAATTCAGACATATCTTGTTATTTGGTTCTCATGGAGGGAATTTGCAATTTAAAAACAAGATTTCTAAATTCTTTTATTTATAAAGCGAGGTAAATTTATGGATAAGCTTTTAAAGTATAAAACAAAAGATCTTAATGTAGAGTTTAGTAAAATTCTAGAGGAAGAAGATATAAATATGATATTTCAGCCTATTGTTAACCTTAGTAATGGCGAAATATTAGGATATGAAGCTCTTTGCAGAGGACCTGCTAAGTCTCCCCTTCACCTACCAGACTTACTTTTTAAAACTGCTAAGAAATCTAACAAGGTAAATCTATTAGATGAATTAGCAAGGATAAAAGCCATAGAAAAATTTATCCCTTTTTTAAAAAGCTACAAGCTATTTATAAATATGATTCCCTTTAACATAAATGATTACGACTTTTATACCAGTAGCACCTTCCAGTGTTTAAGAGATAATGGCATTGATACTAGTAATATTGTGCTAGAAATAACTGAACAAGCCCCTATCCATTTAATGAAAAACTATAAAAAATTCATTAATGATGTAAAAGACCTGGGAATTAAAATTGCACTTGATGATGTAGGTTCCGGATATTCTGGACTAAAGACTATATTGGATGTTATTCCAGATTATTTGAAAATTGATATGGATCTTACAAGGGATATCCATAAGGATAACTTTAAAAGAAATTTAATTAAAGGTTTAGTAACTCTTTCTAACAATTGTGATATGAAAGTTATTGTGGAAGGTATTGAATGTAGAGAGGAACTTGAAACCATTATGGATGTTGGAGCCTATGGAGGTCAAGGCTACTTTTTACAAAGGCCAATAGATTTACCAGAAGATATTTCTATCGAAAGTAAAGAAGTTTTCAAGAATTATTTTTCTAGGACTATTTAAAAACATTTTAGTTACTTCAAGTCTATAAACTTCTATAATTAAACTAAAACTTAAAGTCCTTCACTAGTTTTTATACCAAGGTAATAAAATTTGAATTAGTAAAATAATAGAGGTAGGAATTTTTTCCTACCTCTACTTTTATTTTAGTACATTCCGTCCATTCCCATTCCTGGTCCCATTGGAGCTGGAGCACTTTTTTCTGGTATGTCTACTACTGCAGCTTCTGTTGTTAAGAAAGTTGCAGCTACTGAAGCTGCATTTTGAAGTGCACTTCTTGTAACCTTTGTAGGATCAACGATACCAACTTTAATCATGTCCACAAGTTCAGCTCTTAATACATCATATCCAACCTCTGGAGCTGAAGCTTTTACCTTTTCAATTATAACTGAAGCTTCTTCTCCTGCATTAGTAGCAATTTGTCTTAATGGTTCTTCAAGAGCTCTTCTTATGATGTTTATACCAACTTGAACTTCTGGAGTATCAGAAGTTAATTTAGCAACTTCTGTTATTGCATTAACATAAGCAGTTCCACCACCAGCAACTATTCCTTCTTCAACTGCTGCTTTTGTAGCTGCTAGAGCATCTTCTATTCTTAATTTCTTCTCTTTAAGCTCTGTTTCAGTAGCTGCTCCAACTTTTATTACAGCAACTCCACCTGAAAGTTTTGCAAGTCTTTCCATTAACTTTTCTTTATCAAACTCAGATGTTGTATCTTCTATTTGTCTCTTTATTTGATTTACTCTATTTTCTATATCTTCTTTATGTCCTCTACCATTTACCATAGTAGTATTTTCTTTTGAAATCTTAACGCTTTCAGCTCTTCCAAGCATTTCAATAGTAGCTTCCTTTAAGTCATAACCTAACTCTTCAGAAATTACTGTTCCACCAGTTAAAACTGCGATATCTTGTAGCATTTCTTTTCTTCTATCACCAAATCCAGGTGCTTTAACCGCTACACAAGTGAATGTTCCTCTTAACTTATTAACAACTAATGTTGCAATTGCTTCACTTTCAACATCTTCTGCTATAATTAATAGCTTTCTTCCTTGTTGAACGATTTGCTCAAGAACTGGTAAAATCTCTTGAATGTTAGAAATTTTCTTTTCACTAATTAATATATATGGATCGTCTAAAACAGCTTCCATCTTATCTGGATCTGTTACCATATACGCACTTAAGTATCCTCTGTCAAATTGCATACCTTCAACTACATCAAGTTCGGTTCCCATAGTTTTAGATTCTTCAACAGTGATAACACCTTCATTGCCTACTTTATCCATTGCTGATGCAATTAATGCTCCAATTTCTTCATCAGCAGCTGATATAGCAGCAACTCTTGCTATGTCTTCTTTTCCATTTACAGGTTTAGAATATTTTTTTATTTCCTCTACTGCTTTATCTACAGCCATTTTGATACCATTTCTAATTAACATTGGATTTGATCCAGCAGTAACATTTTTTAAACCTTCTCTAATAATAGCTTGAGCTAAAACTGTTGCAGTAGTTGTACCGTCTCCAGCTACGTCATTTGTTTTAGTAGCTACTTCTTTAACAAGTTGAGCTCCCATATTTTCATATGGATCTTCAAGTTCTATTTCTCTAGCGATAGTTACACCATCATTAGTGATAAGTGGTGATCCAAATTTTTTATCTAAAATAACGTTTCTTCCTTTAGGTCCTAATGTAACTTTAACTGTATTCGCAAGAGTATCTACACCTCTTTGCATTCCTCTTCTAGCTTCTTCTCCAAATAAAATGCTTTTAGCCATATTAAACCTCCTAATTATTTCTTTATTTTATTTCCTAATTAACAAGCCGACTTATTTTCAAAACTTTGAAAGAATATTTACACTTATCAAAGTTCATTCATTTAGTTCAACTACTATTTAAATTTATTATCATTTATTAGATAACATTTTTAAGTCACTACAATGCAGTTAAAATATTAACATTAGTATTACTCTATAACTGCTAATATGTCATCTTGTCTTAAAATAATGTATTCTGTACCTTCATACTTAATCTCATTTCCTGAGTACTTAGAAAATAACACCTTATCTCCTACTTTTAGTTCCATTTTAACTTCTTTACCATCAACATAGCTTCCTGGACCTACTGCTACTACTTCTGCTTCCTGTGGCTTCTCCTTTGACGTTCCCGTTAGAACTATTCCACTCTTAGTGGTTTCCTCTGCTTCTAATCTTTTAATTACAACTCTGTCTCCAAGTGGTCTGATACTCATAAAAAAACCTCCTTAAATTTATGTTTATATAAATTTGAAAATATACAATGTCCTTGTTAGCACTCATCATTATTGAGTGCTAATTACAATATTTATGATAAAGAAAACTTCCATTATTATCAAGAGTTATTACACTATTTTATGTGCGAAATTAAGTCATTATATGAAATTATCTTTAATTTTCTAATTCTTTCACACATTATCATTGTTTATGTTTTGGTTGATGTATTCTATGGAAAAAATCTATAATTTCATGCCCTTTCCATACTCCTACTCCAAATAATGTAACTGCTACAACAGCAATTATAATCATTACTGTATAATTTTCCATATGTATTCCTTGCCCAAAATAAGCAGACATAAGCACCCATGGAAATCTCCCAAGGGAGGAATAAATTATGAAATCTACCAAGCTCACATTAGAAACCCCTGCAACATATACTAGTACGTCCTTAGGTATTCCGGGAATTAAGTAAATTATAAGTATTACACTCTTGCTACTACCTGCATCAAGTACTTTTTTAAATCTTTTAAGTCCCTTTTTTTCAATCATTTTTATTACATGTTTTTTTACAAAATACTTTGCAAACAAGTACCCAATAGTGCTACCCATTAAGATTCCAGCACTAGATAGTATGCTTCCCCAAAAAGTACCAAAAATATACCCTCCAGCTACTTGAGTTACTTCTCCTGGAATAAAGAAAATTACTACTTGAATAATTTGAATTCCGACGAACATTAACACACTGAAAGGTCCATAAGATAATATCCACTTCTTAAGTTCTTCAGGATTTTGAAACATAGTTGAATGCTTAAAAAACAGCTCATATCCTGCAATGAGTAACGGAATTATAATAATGGCTAAAAACAACTTAAATCTATGTTCTTTAAATTTTTCTACTACAAATAATAGTGATTTTTTAATCTTATTCATAGGTTTCTCCTATTAGGCATTTAAAAATAACAAATCAAAGATAAGTGGATATTTTCCATGGGAAAGGAAAGCAGAGGCCCTATTAATCAGTTTCTTTCAGTAGGCTTTGCTCACAGAATTTCAACCAATGGAATATCACACTTACTAGCTATTTTATTAAGTAGCCTTACTCAATTTTAATATTATTTTCTCTAGCATAGTAAAATAAGTATTGTTGTGCAAATCCAGAAAGTGTGCCAAATTTATCTCTTCCAAAGGTTCTTATTTTAGGTAATGATACATCAGGTGCTAAATAAAAAAATTGCATAGCTCTTTTTACCCAAACATCTACAGGAAATGCAGAATACTTTTCCATAGAAAACAACATTATGCAATCGGAAACCTTAGGACCTACGCCATTAAATTTCTTTAAGCCTTCATGGCATTCATCATCATTTAAACTCTTAATCTCTTCAAGGTCATAAATACCCTCACAAACATTCTTAATAGCATCTATTATATACTTTGCTCTAAACCCTACTCCCAATGCTTCTATTTCTTCCATTTGTGCATCTCTTAAAGCTTCTGGCAACGGAAATGTATAATAGGTATTATCCTTGTATGTTATAGGATTTCCGTACTTTTTGCTTATATTTTCAATAGCTCTCTTTATCATTGGTATTCTATTGTTGGCAGAAGTTATAAAGGATACCAATATTTCAAAGGGCTCTTGCTGTAGTAATCTTATTCCATAACCAAAATCTACTGCCTTTTTAAGAAGAGGATCTTTGCTAAGTTCATCCTTAATTTTACTATAATTTCTTTTTAAATCAAAATAATCACACCATATACTATTAAAATCTTCTAGATTGGTGTTATATATTATTATATTATTACCATTTTTTTCTACTTCTATGACTTTTCCAAAGGCTACCCCTATATAATTGTTGTTTTTTTGCCTATGCCATCTAAAACATTGCCCACAATCAAATATATGAGGTAGTTCAAAACTTTGTACTTCCTTTAAAATAACCTTACCTTCTTCTTCCACCACTTCTTTAAAATCCACTTTATCACTCCATTCTATATGTAAATTTTTCTAATTAATAATTCTATAATAATATCGAAAACTAATTGCGTAAACTTAAATTCGTTAAAATAACATAAAAATTAGCACTAAGACTATTCTCAGCACTAATGTCACAAATTATTCCATTTAAATCTATATTGATTTTCAATACTTCTAAAATACTTAGGGAGTTAAAGCATAAAAGGCCACCCTTTAGGTGACCTTTATATATAAAGCTTTATTATTTATTTAGAAAGATCAGCATCTATAGCTTTAGCCGCTTTTTTACCAGCTTCCATAGCAAGTATAACTGTAGCTGCACCTGTTACGGCATCTCCACCAGCATATACTCTTGCTTTAGATGTTAGTCCAGTTTCTTCATCTGCTACTATACACTTCCATTTGTTTATTTCAAGCTCTGGAGTAGTTGCAGGAATAAGTGGATTTGGTGATGTTCCTAGTGACATTATAACTGTGTCACAATCTAAGATAAACTCAGAACTTGGAACCTCTTGTGGTCTTCTTCTTCCAGATGCATCTGGTTCCCCAAGTTCCATTCTTACACACTTCATACCTTTAACCCAACCTCTTTCATCTCCTAAAATCTCAGTTGGATTCACAAGAAGGTCAAGGATAATTCCTTCTTCTTTAGCGTGATGAACTTCTTCTACTCTTGCTGGAAGTTCAGCTTCACTTCTTCTATATACAATATGAGTTTCTGAACCAAGTCTTAATGCCGTTCTTGCTGCGTCCATAGCAACGTTTCCGCCCCCAACTACAGCAACAACCTTACCAGATTTTATTGGTGTTGAATACTCTTTCTTAAAGGCTTTCATCAAGTTGTTTCTTGTTAAGAATTCATTTGCAGAGAATACTCCATTTAAGTTTTCTCCTGGTATTCCCATGAATTTTGGAAGACCTGCACCTGAACCTATAAATACTGCTTCAAATTTTTCTTCACTAATTAATTCATCAATTGTAACAGTTCTACCAACAATAACATTCGTTTCAATCTTAACGCCTAATTTTTTAAGGTTGTTTATTTCATGTTTAACTACTGTATCCTTCGGTAATCTGAACTCAGGAATTCCATATACTAAAACTCCACCTGGCTCATGTAATGCTTCAAATACAGTTACATCATAACCCATTTTAGCAAGGTCTCCAGCACAAGTTATTCCTGCAGGGCCTGATCCTATTACAGCTACTTTTTTATTCTTTTTCTCAACTTCTTTTGTTAAATCTACATTGTTTTCTCTTGACCAGTCAGCTACAAATCTCTCAAGTTTACCTATAGCTACTGATTCTCCTTTTATTCCAAGAACACATTTACTCTCACATTGTAATTCTTGAGGACATACTCTTCCGCAAACTGCTGGAAGTGCAGTATATTTATCTAATGCCTTAGCAGCTGCTTCAAAATCTTTATTTTTAACATGTTGAATAAACTCTGGTACATCTATAGATACTGGACATTTACCAACACAAGGCTTATTCTTGCAATTTAAGCATCTTGATGCTTCTTGAATTGCTTCTTCTTCTGTATATCCTAAGCAAACCTCTTCGAAGTTTGCAGCTCTTACTTTTGCATTTTGCTCTGCAATTGGAGTTTTCTTCATTCTATCCATTATGCATTTCCTCCTCTTCCACAACCTGGCTTCATAGTATCTTTAACTATCTCTTCATCTTTGTACATTGATAATCTCTTAAGTGCTTCATCAAAATTAACTTTATGTCCATCAAACTCTGGACCATCAACGCAAGCAAATTTAGTTTCATCCCCTACAGTAATTCTACAAGCACCACACATACCTGTTCCATCTACCATAATTGGGTTTAAACTTACTATAGTTTTTACTCCTAATTCCTCTGTTAACTTACATACAAATTTCATCATGATCATTGGACCAATAGCAACAACTAAGTCATATTTCTTTCCTTCATTGTTTACTAGATCTTTTAACTTTTCAGTAACTAATCCTTTGAAGCCATGAGTACCATCATCAGTAGTCACATAAGCATTTCCTGCAACTGCTTTCATTTCTTCTTCTAAAATTACCATATCTTTAGTTTTGTATCCCATGATAACATCTGCTTTTATTCCTTGCTGATGTAACCATTTCACTTGAGGATAAACTGGTGCTGTACCAACTCCTCCAGCTATAAACATTATATTTTTTTGTTTTAATTCTTCCATGTCTTCATGAAGAAGTTCTGATGGCATTCCTAAAGGACCAACAAAATCATAGAAGCTATCTCCTACTTCAAAGTTTGCCATTTCTTTCGTAGTGCAACCCATTGTTTGAACTACAATAGTAACTGTGCCCTTTGCCGCATCTGTATCACAAACAGTTAATGGTACTCTTTCTCCCTTTTCATCCATTCTAATGATAATAAATTGACCTGGTTTTGCAGATTTAGCTACTCTTGGTGCTTCAATTTTCATCATGAAAATTACAGGAGTCAAAACCTTTTTCTCAACAATTTTATACATAATACTTTCCTCCACATCTAAACATTTGTGTAATGAATTAAATATTTGTTTAATTTTTAACATAAAAAAACAGACAATCTGCAAAACTACATTAAAAATAATGCTATTTACATCCTGTCCTTTTATCTGAAAGTTTCCCTAAGGTTCTTAAGGTACTCCTTAAAATTCCTTAAGTTTCTTCTTCGATGTCCATTTTAGGCTCTCTCCAGGGTTGTGTCTGATTATTGTATCTTACCTGAAAGCTTCTGAATAAATCATAGCATTGTTTATTCATTTCTTCTACGGTTACCTCTACGAGGTATCTCCAATAACCCTCATCCACACAGTATTTTCTTTACACATATATTTTATAATTTAAATCAATTATAGTCAACATGAACATAGTGTAGAATGTGTGAATATTTTAAAAACCCTGAAAAAAGTCGTAAAACATTATAATATAACATAATATGCTTACTAAATATTGCTACTTTTTTTACTTATATCTATCAATGGTTCTTTTTAACAAAGAAACTGTTTCTATCGGATACTTTCCTACAGACACTTCCCCTGCAAGCATTACTCCTGAAACCTGATTACTTATAAAATTATATATTTCATTTACTTCTGCCACATTAGGTACAGTGGAATACTTCATTGATTCTAATATGTATGTTGCAATAATAAACTCTTTTTTACTTTTTTTCATAATATTCATTAGCTGCGATTGTATTTTCGGCATTTCAGTTATCTCCACTTCTGCAGACAAATCACCGCGTCCTAGCATTATTCCATCCACAGCTTTAAGTATCTGATGGAAATTCCTTATAGCTTCTTTACATTCAACCTTAGCCCATATTTTCGGGCTCTTGTACTGCGGATTATTTTTTATTAATTTATTTATATATGTCTTTAACTCATTTATATTCTTCTCAGAAGTAACATAGGAAAGGCATATAATATCAACCTTATTTTTAAGTCCAAATAATATATCTTTCTTGTCTTTACCTGTTAGTCCCATTCCTCTTCTATCTATGTTAGGTACATTTATACCCTTTTCTCCCCTTATAATTCCGCCTCTTACTACAGTAGTCTTAATTAACTCCTTGTCCTTTATTCTACTATCAACCTTAAACATCATAGTAGCATCTTTCATTAAAATATTTTTTGATTCATATAGTAAGGAGAATTTACCTTCTAGTTTTACAGGAATCAAAATATAACTTTCACTACTATTATAATTTTTAGAATAAAACTCCTCACTGCAAAAGAAAATTTCTTCATTTGGGTGAACCCTGATAGTTCTTTTAAGTAATGAAGATATTCTCAATTTATTTCCTTGAAGGTCTTGTATTATTGGTATTTGTGGATAATTTTCCTTAGCATAAATCATTAATTCCTTTGCTAACTCATAATTTATGTGAGAAAAATTAAATCTCATCATATTCATTCCGGCACTAGCTAAATTATCTATATCTATCTTTTCTTTTACATTTGGTCCCATTGAACAAACTATCTTCATGCTATACTCCTAACACATATATCGAAAAACCTTATAAATATTACAATATGTTCTAATTATAACATATCCAAATTGGTTATCTATAATCAAAAATATAAGTATTTTAATTTATAATCAATGTTAATGGCATTTTACTATACCATTAGTATAAAATTGATAAACTCTTCATTTTATAGAAAAAACTCTAGATAAAAATCTAGAGTTTTACTGAAAAGAATTAACTTTAGTTTACATATTATTTTGCGTAATTGTGGAATCCTCTTCCTGATTTTCTTCCAAGATATCCAGCTCTAACGTATTTTCTTAATAAACTGTGAGCTCTATATTTTGTATCTCCAGTTTCTTTATATAATATATCCATTATTGCAAGGCATACATCAAGTCCAATTAGATCCCCTAACGCTAATGGTCCCATTGGATGATTTGCCCCAAGCATCATAGCTTTATCAATATCTTCTACACTAGCAATACCTTCTGCAAGGATACCCACAGCTTCATTAATCATCGGAACTAATATTCTATTAACTACGAATCCTGGTGCTTCTGCAACTTCTACAGGCTCTTTTGCAATTGCTAAAGTTACTTCTTTTATTGCATTGTAAGTCTCTTCAGAAGTTGCCATTCCCCTAATGATTTCAACTAATTTCATTATAGTTGCTGGGTTGAAAAAGTGCATTCCTATAACTTTATCAGGTCTTGAAGTAGCTGTAGCTATTTCAGTTATGGAAAGTGATGAAGTATTTGTAGCTAAAATTGCTCCTGGCTTGCAAATCCTATCTAGGTCTGCAAATATTTGTTTCTTAATATCCATTTTCTCTACAGCAGCTTCTATTACTAAATCTACATCATCTAATAAATTTAAATCTGTAGTTCCACTAATTCTTGATAGTATTGCCTCTACTTCCTCATTAGTGATTTTTCCCTTTGCAGCAAGTTTATCTAGGCCCTTTTTTATGCCTGATATTCCCTTATCCACAAACTCATCTTTTATATCTCTTATTATTACTTCGTAACCTTTAGCTGCGAAAGCTTGAGCTATTCCAGCTCCCATAGTACCAGCACCAAGAACACAAATTTTTTCCATTATACAACACCTCTTTATTAATTTATAAAATTTAAAATTAGCTTTACACATGTTGAAAATAACTAGTTTATTTTATTTTAAGTATCCGATATAGCACTTTTAGTTCTACTTAATCATAACACCTAAAATCACTTGTATACTTCCGAACTCATTACTAGTAACTTCAAGTTTTATTAGTATCTAAATTGTTCATTACAAAAATTTTTTAAATAAAAAAACTTACGCAGATATTTTTTAATATATCCCTTACTGCAAGTGTTCCATGTTACCCATATTCAAGTTTTGTGCACATAGTTATATAAATTTATATAACTATATTAACATAATTTCTCATAATTTATAGCACTTTTATAAACTTTATTAATTTTTTAGAAGATTAACACTTAAACCTTCTTTAAATTATAGCTACTTTTTATAACTTTATTTTAATTTAATTATTCTCTAACTAAAGTGTTTAAACAAAATGAATTATTGATTTTTAATAGTTTAAACCCCAATACTGTAAAAATATTGGGGTAAAATATCAAGTAATTATTATTTTTTCATTGCCTTATATTGTGCTGTTAATTCAGGAACTATTTTCATATAGTCTCCAACTAATGCAACGTCAGCCATTTTCATGATTGGTGCGTCTGCATCTTTATTTATAGCAATAATAAAGTTAGAATCTTGCATACCAGCTAAGTGCTGAATAGCTCCTGAAATACCACAAGCTACATAGATTGTTGGTCTAACAGTTTTTCCTGTTTGTCCTACTTGAAGAGCCTTATCAACCCAACCATTATCTACAGCAGCTCTTGAACCAGCTACAGTTCCGCCCATAGCATCAGCAAGTTCTTTTAAAACTGAGAAGTTTTCTTTAGAACCAACACCTCTACCACCAGATACGATAAAGTCAGCTTCGATAATATCTCCTACTTCTTTAATAACCTTAACAACTTCTAAAACTTCAGTTCTTATATCTTCCTTAGATAATACTACATTAGCCTTTTCTATTTGGAAGCTTCTATTTTCATCTTTTTCTAACTTTTCAAAAACTCCTGGTCTTACTGTTGACATTTGTGGTCTATGATCTCCACAAACGATAGTAGCCATTAAGTTTCCTCCGAAAGCTGGTCTTGTCATTAATAAGTTATTGTTAGTTTCGTCTATATCTAAAGAAGTACAGTCAGCTGTAAGACCTGTTGATAATTTCCCAGCAACTCTTGGTCCTAAGTCTCTTCCGATATAACTAGCGCCTATGAACATTATTTCAGGTTTTTTCTCATTAATTACATCAGCAATAACCTTTGCATATCCATCAGTTGTGTAATGGCTTAATAGCTCATGATCTGCAACTAGAACTTTATCAGCTCCAAATGCTCCTAACTCTTTTGCCATTGCATCTATGTTTGTATGTCCAAGAAGTAATGCAGTAAGCTCTACTCCTAATTTATCAGCTATTTCTCTACCTTTTCCTAATAATTCTAATGCTACATTTTGAAGCTCTCCGTCTCTTTGCTCTGCAAAGACCCAAACTCCTTTATAATCTGCTATATTCATGGTATTTCCCTCCTACTTATATCTTAGATGAAGTGTTTTTCTTTTAGTTTTGCTAGTGCGATTGCAGCAGCTTCTTTTGGTGATACGTTGTATATTTCGCCTTGTCCTTTAGATTCTTTTGCCCAAGATTTTTTAACCTTTGTAGGTGAACCTTTAAGACCTAAAACTGCCACGTCAACTTTAATATCATTAACGCTCCACACTTTAATTTCTTTTTCTTTAGCCATTGAGAATATATTTTTAATGTTCATGTATCTTGGAACATTTAAAGTTTCGATAGCTGTTAAAAGTACTGGAGTTTGAACTTTAATGTACTCATATCCATCTTCCCAAGCTCTTCTAACTTTTAATCCATTCTCTTCTGGTTTAACTTCTTCAACATAAGTTATTTGTGGAAGGTTTAAATGTTCAGCAATCTCTGGTCCAACTTGTGCTGTATCTCCATCGATAGCTTGTCTTCCTGCAAATATTATATCGTATTCTAAGTTTTTAATAGTAGCAGCTAAAGCATGAGATGTTGCAAGAGTATCTGCTCCTGCGAAAGCTCTATCTGTAATTAATATAGCCTCATCTGCTCCCATTGCTAATGCTTCTTCTAAAGCAACTCTAGCTTGTGGAGGTCCCATTGTTACAACAGTAACATGAGCACCATGTTCATCTTTTAATCTTAATGCTTCTTCTAAAGCATTTTTATCATCTGGATTTATTATTGAAGGAACACCATCTCTTATAAGAGTTCCTGTTTTTGGATCTATTTTAACTTCATTTGTATCTGGAACTTGTTTTACGCAAACAACTATTTTCATCTTTCACTACCTCCTACTTTAATATGCTTCCTGCGATAACCATTCTTTGAACTTGAGAAGTTCCTTCGTAAATTTCAGTTATCTTAGCATCTCTCATCATTCTTTCAACTGGGTATTCTTTTGTATATCCATATCCACCAAAGATTTGAACTGCTTTAGTTGTAACTTCCATAGCTACTTCTGAAGCAAATAATTTAGCTCTAGCAGCTTCTACAGAGTATGGTAGACCTTTATCTTTGTTGTAAGCAGCTTTGTATACTAATAATCTTGCAGCTTCAACTTTAACATCCATTTCAGCAATCATCCACTGTAAACCTTGAAATGCAGAAAGTGGCTTTCCAAATTGTTTTCTTTCTTTCATGTAGTTAGCTGACTCTTCTAGTGCTCCTTGAGCAATTCCTAACGCTTGAGCAGCTATACCAATTCTTCCGCCATCTAAAGTATGCATTGCAACTCTAAATCCTTGTCCTTCTTTTCCAAGTAAGTTTTCTTTTGGAACTATACAGTTTTCGAATACTAACTCAGTTGTTGAAGATGCTCTTATTCCTAATTTTTCTTCAACTTTTCCAATTGAGAATCCTGGGAACTCTTTCTCAACTATGAAAGCAGAGATTCCTTTAGTTCCTTTTGATTTATCTGTCATAGCCATTACTATGAATACGTCAGCAACTCCACCGTTAGTGATGAATATTTTTGAACCATTTAATATATAGTTATCTCCCTCTAAAACAGCTGTTGTTTGTTGTCCTGCAGCATCTGTTCCAGCGTTTGGCTCTGTTAATCCAAAAGCACCAATCTTTTCACCTTTAGCAAGTGGTGTTAGGTATTTTTCTTTTTGTGCTTGTGTACCAAAGCTATATATTGGAGCAGCACATAATGAAGCATGAGCTGATAATATAACTCCTGTAGTTCCGCATACTCTTGATAGTTCTTCTACAGCTATTGCGTAAGATAGGTTATCTCCACCCGCTCCGCCAAATTCAGTTGGGAATTGAATACCCATCATATTATATCTTGCCATTTTCTCAACGTTTTCCATTGGGAATCTTTCAGTAACATCTATTTCAGCGGCAATGGGCTTAACATCAGTTTCAGCAAATTCCCTTACCATTTTTCTTACAAAATCTTGTTCCTTAGTTAATGAAAAGTTCATTTTCTTACCTCCTATAATTTATCCATTTTAAGTTATATTTTTAACAATTAAGAGTTGCCTTCAATAAGGCACTTTTTCAATTAGCGCTATTTATCCTATAAGTAAACTTTTATTTTAGAGGCTAGGACGCTAGCCTCTAAAGCATGGTTAAAATTATCTATTTTTGAAATCCTTATCTCTCTTTTCAACAAAAGCAGTCATGCCTTCTTTTTGATCTTCAGTGCTAAAGCAAAGTCCGAATACTTCTGCTTCATACATGATAGCATTGTCAATATCCATTTGCATTCCTTTATTTATAGCAGTCTTGCATAACTTAACTGCAATAGGTGCATTTTTTGATATTTTACTTGCTATAGCTTTAGCTTCATCTAGTAAAGTTTCTGGTTCTACAACCTTATTCACTAAACCAATTCTTAAAGCTTCTTCTGCTGTAATAATATCACCTGTGTATATTAGTTGTTTTGCCATTCCTTCTCCAACAAGTCTAGATAATCTCTGAGTTCCGCCAAACCCAGGTGTGATACCTAACCCTACTTCAGGTTGACCAAATTTAGCTTTAGTTGATGCTATCCTCATATCACATGCCATTGAAAGTTCGCATCCACCACCTAGTGCAAAACCGTTTATTGCAGCAATAACTGGTTTATCTAAGTTTTCTAGTTTTCTAAAAACTTTGTTTCCTAGCATTCCAAAGTTTCTTCCTTCTATTGGATTTAAATCTTTCATTTCTGATATATCGGCTCCAGCTACAAAAGCTTTTCCTTCACCAGTTAAAACAACTACATATAATTCACTGTCATTTGCAATAGTATCAATAACATTATCTAATTCTTTTAAAGTTTCTGAATTTAAAGCATTTAATGCTTTAGGTCTATTAATTTTAACTATTGCTAAATTTCCCTCTTTTTCAAGGATGATATTATTGTAATTCATCTTTCCATCTCCCCGTGATTTTTTTCCTGCATTACTTGTTAATTACGTAACAAGTAAAAATAAAAATAATTGAAGCTCTTCAGCCTCAATTATTATTATATATGGTATCTAATAACATTTCAATATATATTTAAAGTTTTTTGAATTTAAATCTTCATATTAAATCTAAGGATTTCTTTTAAATGCCATCGTACTCCTACACTTGATAATATGTAGTTCTAAGATTGTAGATTATTGTACTGTATGTTAAAAGGTTCCACATTAAAATAAATGGTTTAAATTCCTATCTTAGTAACATTAACTTAAAATGAAACTCAAATATGTGATTTATCCCTGGTCTTGTTCATTTAGCAAGTAGCTTAGAGTCATAAGACTTTCACTTAAATGAACATTTTCCACAATAACATCCTGTGGTACTTTCAAATCAATTGGAGCAAAGTTCCATATAGCTTTAACTTCATTTTTAGTTACTACATCAGCAACACTTTGAGCTCTATTCTTTGGAACACAAATAATTGCTATGTCGATTGTATTATTTTGCAAGAAACCATCTAATTCATCTATATCCTCAATAGCAATATCTCTTATTTTTAAACCTATAAGTTTTACATTAATATCAAAAATGCCTTTTAAATTAAAGGACATTTTGTCAAACTTTGTGTAATTGGCTATAGCCTGACCGATATTACCTGCACCTACAATCACCATATTGTATTCCTTGTTTAATCCTAAAATCCCTGCAATTTGATATAATAGCTCTTTAACATTATAACCATAACCTTGTTGGCCAAAATCTCCAAAACAGTTTAAATCTTGTCTAATTTGAGATGCAGTAAATCCAATTTTTTCACTTAATTCCTTAGAAGATATTCTATCTACATCATTTTTCACAAGTTCATTTAAGTATCTATAATATTTGGGCAATCTTTTAATAACTGCCATAGAAATATTCCTTTTTCTTTCCATTATGTCCACCCCTAACCTAATATTTATTATTTAACCTTCGCCTATTAATTCATAAATTTCATCCGTTAATTAAGTCTGTACAATAAATTTATAATTTATCTGTAAATTTATTAACACCCATACTCTTTGTGTAAATTCTCAGTACACTTTATGTAGTATATAAGAATAATACTACTATTAAATGTAAACTATTTATACTATGTGTTATTGTTAGTTAAAATATTATCTTTAGTATTATTTATTATATAAAATCCCTATAATTCATAACATATTGTAGATTTTTTAGTGTAGCTTAAATAATAATGAGAATTATGTATAAATATGTATTAACTCTCAATTATATATTATATCACTATTCTATAATGCAATCTATATTTTTTTGTAAAATACTTTAATATCTTCTTTTTAATTACACTTCAGTATTATGTATAAATCACCTTAAATCTAAACAATTACAAATAATAATGTTACTTATTTTCTTAACAAATAAAATGAATCTTATTTGTTATAAAATATACTTCTCAAACATTTTTCTCATCTGTAATTTTTTCATTTTTTTGTTTTTTTAAACATAAAAGTCTTATATTCTAATAAATAATTTTATTACTTACTTGTTTTTTGCAATATACAATAAATTTAACTACAAAAAGTAGCTTAATAATAGTAAAATATATAAGCGAGGATGGTGATGAACATGATAGTTTTAAGCTGCAAAGATATTCACAAAAGTTTTGGTATCGATATTATATTAAAAAATATCACGTTTAACATAAACGAGGGAGAAAAGATAGGGTTAATCGGAGCAAATGGTGCAGGAAAATCTACTTTATTTAAAATATTAACTTCTCAAACTGAGCAAGACAGTGGAGAATTATTCATAGATAAATCTAAAAAATTGGGATATTTATCTCAAAGTCTAGCACTAGAATCAGAAAACTCCATTTATACTGAAGTTTTAACTGTATTTAATAGCTTATTATTAATGGAAGAAAAACTTAAAGCCTTAGAAGAAAAGATGAATGAACCCTACGACTCTTCTAAGGAGGATTATCATAATAAAATAATCAAAGAATATACAACTTTATCTGAGGTTTATACAAATAACGGTGGTTATACCTATAAAGGTGAAATAAGTAGAATTTTGAAAGGTCTTGGCTTTAGTGAAGAGGATTACGGTAAATCAATAAGCATATTAAGCGGTGGTCAAAAAACTAGGGTTGCTTTGTGTAAGTTACTTTTAACCGCTCCAGATGTTCTTCTATTAGATGAGCCTACAAATCACCTTGATTTAGATGCCATTGAATGGTTAGAGGATTATTTGAAATCTTATAAAGGAACAATTATTGTCATATCCCACGATAGATTTTTCCTTGACGCCATAACCGATAGAACGCTAGAGCTCATTAATGGCATTATAGAGTCCTACAACGGAAATTACAGTACCTTTATAGAGTTAAGGAAACAAAACTATGAGGTGGCTTTAAAAGCTTATAATCTTCAACAAGGTGAGATTAAAAGGCAGGAAGAAATTATAGCAAGATATAAGTCCTTTAATAGAGAAAAAAGTGTAAAGGCTGCTGAAAGTCGTCAAAAGGCTTTAGATAAAATGGACAGAATCGAAGCACCTAATAAGGAACAAAAGGGATCAAAAATCAGATTTGAAACTCAAATTAAAAGTGGGAATGATGTTCTTTATATAGAGGATCTCTCTAAGTCATTTGGCGAAAAACTTTTATTTAAAGGTCTAAATATGGATGTTAAAAGAGAGGATAAAATTGCACTTATAGGTGAAAACGGCCGAGGAAAAACAACTTTATTTAAAATTATTATGAATGAAATTAAAGAAGATATTGGGTTTAAGGTTCTAGGCAAAAATGTATTTTTAGGTTATTACGATCAGGAACAATCAAACCTAAACTTTGATAAAACTATTTTAGATGAAGTATGGGACGATTTCCCACACATGACTACTACAGATATAAGGACTGCTTTAGCTGCATTTTTATTCACAGGAGAGGATGTATTCAAACAAATATCCACACTTAGTGGTGGAGAAAAGTGTAGAATTAACCTCCTAAAGCTAATGTTATCCAAGTCTAATTTTCTTTTATTAGATGAACCTACAAACCACTTAGATATAATGTCGCGTGAAGCCTTGGAAGATGCTATTATGAACTATGATGGTACAATTCTTGTAATTTCACATGATAGATATTTCTTAAATAAGGTTATAAGCAAAATCTTCGAACTTACTGAGGATGGTATCAAACAGTTTTTAGGTAACTACACGTATTATATGGAAAAGAAGAAAAATCCACTTAGATTCCAGTTAGAAGAAGAATATGATGGTCTAACTAAGACTCAAATAAAACTTGATAAAAAGAAGAAAAAGGAATTGGAGAAAGCTGAAAAGGAAAAAAAATCTCTTGTTAAAAATGTTGAAGATGATATTTCTAACCTAGAACGGGATTTAGAAGACCTTCAAAGTCAATTATGCCTCGAAGAGGTATACTCCAATCCTGAAAGAAGTATGGAAGTAAATAAATATATTTCTGAGTTAGAAGAGAAACTTCAAGAGCTTTATAATCAATGGGAAACTCTAGTGTAACCTAATGACATATACTTATGACATATACTTATGACATTTATTTCATCGAGGAAAAATCACCTATAAAAATCTTTATAGGTGATTTTGATTTTTGTAGAGCTTTATAATAAATTTTTACATTTCCCTCTGCTTTTTAGAACAATTTTTAATACTCATTACACCTACACTATAATAGAGGCACTCAAAAGCCTCTCTATGTTTTGTTTGTATAGTTTTGTAAAGTTTATAGAATCGCTTATAAACTCAACATCGTCTTCAATTCCAATAGTTATAGCAGGCTTATCAAATTCCGCTCTAAACCATTCCCTAAAACTAGAATATGTAAATCCTTCATGTTCACTACTAGTTTTCTTCCCCATTGAATACACACGTTTATCACTTACTAGGTATTTAAGATTTATCAATTTACTTTGCTGTTTTTTTAGATAATAAACCGCCTTTTCTTCTCTATGATAGCAAACAACCATTGAAAACTCTTCATTATTTATTAAATTCACTATAGCTTTTGTTTCAGCCTCACTTTCTGGCATTTCACCACAATAATTTTGAGGCCCAGGTTTAAATATGCCTATATTTGGTTCCTTTGCTTTCCGCTTATTCCAATATATATCGTAATTATAGTTTAAATCTACTCCTCTTATATTCGCATTCCAATTAGAGAAATCAAAACTATTATTGTTCCATTGTAATAGTTGCTCATAATACACATTATCTTTCTTTAGACCATTGACTACTAACTCCACCCCATCAGGATTTACCATGGGCATTATATAAAAAGTATATTTATTAAGAATATCATTTATAAGTACCTTACTAAAGGACTTATTGTATTCATAACAAATACATAAGTCCTCTACAAATTTCATTAGCATCAAAGAAGTAAGCCAATCATTTCCTGAATGGCTTCCACTATAGAATATTTTCTTTTCACCTTTCCCTATCTTCGCGTAGTAAAGATTTCTATTAGATTCCGTTTGACCTGCAGATTTTATGATAAGAAAGGAAAATCTTTTCACTAATAACTCAATATCGTTTACTAAGTTAAAATAATCATATTTTTCCTTATCACCTTCAATGATGCTTAATCCATATTCATTTCTTTTATAAAGGAATTTCTTTCTTAAATCTTGAATATACCGTTTAATAATAGAAGTGTGCATTATCACATTTCATCATCCTAACTAACTATATTTGAAATAACTATAAATAAACTTTATACTATGACATCTATAAAATTAATAGTTTATTAATATTTATTTCTAATGTTATTATGTGCGAAAAACTACATATTATTACACTGATTTACATTATTCATCACTTTTTACAAAAAAATATTTTGAAAGTAAAAAAGTCTATATTAAGTACTTAATATAAGTTTCACTAATAGCTGTAAGAACCATTGAAAGAAAAGCAAATATTTATATGCACTTCTTACTGTAATTAAATTTTTTAATTCTTGCAACTACACATTTTTTATAACCTCATATTAAAATAAAAAAGGCACAGAATCTAAGTTCTGTGCCCTAAAATTATTTATTTAAGCCTCTAGCTACCATTTCTGTAACTGCAAAGGATGCTACATCATCTGCATATTTTCCTGGTCCAAAACCTGCATCATATCCAAGTTCTTTAGCAAGTTCATGAGATATTCTTGGTCCACCACAAGCTAATATTACCTTATCTCTAATTCCTTCAGCTTCTAAAAGCTCTACTAGGTTAGTTAAGTTTTGAATGTGTACATCTTTTTGAGTAACTGTTTGAGAAACAAGCAATACATCTGCTTTAAGCTCTATAGCTTTTTTCACAAATTCTTCATTCTCAACTTGGCTTCCTAAGTTGTAAGCTTCTATCATTTCATATCTTTCAAGACCGTAATGTCCTGCAAAACCTTTCATGTTCATGATAGCATCTATACCAACAGTATGAGCATCTGTTCCTGTAGAAGCTCCGATAATAGTAACTTTTCTTCCAATGTTTTCTTTGATATATTCAGCAACCTGCTTCATATCCATAGTATCAACTTCTACTGTTTGAACATGAATCTCTTCATAGTTTACAGTATGTTGTAAAGAACCATATACTACATAGAAAGTAAATTCCTCATCAAGAGATTGATGATTAGCAACGTTAGGATCTTTTAAACCCATAGCTTTAGCTAATTGTGCTGCAGCTTCTATTCCTCTTTCATCATCTTTAACTGGTAAAGTAAAACTCACTTGAACTTTACCGTCATTCATAGTATCTCCGTAAGGCTTAAGCTTAGTTAAATCCAAATTTGTGTCATAGTCTCTTACTTCAGTTGAATATAATCCGCCGCTCATTATTTGTTACCTCCTAACATTAATTCTATGAATGGGTTGAAATATGCATTTTCAATCTCTACAACGCCAGTAAGTCCTTTTCCACCAGTAAGTGGTCTTTTGATACCAGCAAATTTACCTTGTTCAAGAGTTCTAAACAAGCCTTCTTTTTCAATTTCTTGAATTAAGTCAGCAGCTTTATTTACAACTTCATTAACTCTAGTTTGCATGATTCCACCTTCTTTGAAAGTGATTTCAGAACCAAGGTCTTTCATAGTGTTGAAGATATATTGAGCATTGTCTATAGAAATAGCTCTATCACTCATAAATGGAGTGTGAATAGCTTCTGTAAGCATTCCTAATAAATGTAACTTTTGAGATGTCATAATTGTAACCATGTTAAATAATGCATCTTGAACTTGACCTTTAAATATATCACCAGTCATGAACTTAGTTGGTGGCATATATTTAAGTGGTGCTTTAGGGAATATTTCTCTAGCCATTTGTGCTTGAGCAAGCTCAAATAAGAAACCATTTTCAACCTTTGGATCTATCTCAAAGGCATGACCAAGACCCATTTGCTCTTCTGGAAGACCAGCAAATAATGCAAATTGCTCGTTGATTATTTGAGATGCAAGTACTGTGTGCGCTTCTTCTACAGCATCTGCAGTTGTTAAGTAGTTATCTTCTCCGGTGTTTATGATAACTCCAGCAAATCCATTTATTATTCTTGAGAAATATTGGTCAACAATTGTTCTTTGCATGTTGATATCTCTAAATAATATTCCGTATAATGCGTCATTAAGCATTACATCAAGTCTTTCTAAAGCTCCCATTGCAGCAATTTCTGGCATACATAATCCTGAACAATAGTTACATAATCTTATGTATCTTCCTAATTCTTCACCCACTTCATCAAGAGCTGCTCTCATTAATCTGAAGTTCTCTTGTGTTGCAAATGTTCCTCCGAAACCTTCTGTAGTAGCGCCAAACGGAACATAGTCAAGTAAACTTTGTCCAGTTGTTCTAATAACAGCTATAACGTCTGCGCCTTGTTTAGCGGCAGCTTTAGCTTGAATTATATCTTCATAGATGTTTCCTGTAGCAACGATAACATAAAGGTATGGGCCTTGCTTATCACCGAATCTTCCAAGATACTCTTCTCTTTTTCCTCTGTTAGCTTTTATTGTTGCAACTGTAGCTTTTGCTACTTTATCAACAGCCATTTTAATTTCAAATGCATCGTGCATTGGTAATTTTGTTAAATCAACTTCACCTTTTGCTACTTTCTCAGCTATTTCTTGTGGAGTTAATCCCATTTCTATCATAGCATTTCCAATGAACATTGAAGCTCCTAATGCTAAGCCATTTCCATTTTTTATATTTTCAACTACTACGTTTGGTAGTGGTACTCCAAACTCATCTACACCATCTATTCCTAATAATCTACACACCGTTCTTTCTACAGCAACAGTTGTATGCTTATCTATAAAAGTTTGAGTATCTTCAGCTATTCTTCTAGCTGACTCTCTTGCTTTTGAAACCACTTCCCAATTTAAATTTAATTTACTTTCCATGGTTATCCTCCTCATCATAATAAGTTTTCGCAATATTAACTATGTCCTTTTCAAGTCCTAGGAGCATTGCAATATTAAGTGCATCTTTAGGCACTTTATTCTCTTTTGAAACCTTTTCAAGTTTATATTCCATATGTTCTTGAATTATTTCTACAGAATGAGTTTTATTCAAGTCTATCTTATATTTTAATCCTTGAAAATCTACATTTTTAAGCCCAGTAACCTGATAGTGCTCCATGTTATCTTCTACAACCCCATCATAGTGGGTAGAAATTACACTTACAGTTTTAAATTTTGTAAGATATGTGGCAAGAGATTTAACTAAATAATATCCTTCTTTAGGATTAGTACCTCTAGCAAATTCATCTAGAGCTACAAAACCATCGCCTCTTTTAACACATTCCACAACTTCCTTTAGCTTTATAATTTCTGCTCCAAAAGTACTTAAACCTTTAGATATTGATTGCATATCATCAGAAACAAAATATATAAAATCTAATATTGGAAAAGTTGCTTTCTTAGCAAACACGTAGAATCCCATTTCGCCAAGAAACAAATTTAAAACAAGGGTTTTTAAAGCAACACTTTTTCCACCCATGTTGGCACCAGTGATCACTGTGGTACCAGCAGTAAGTTCAATACTTACAGGAGTAAATGCTTTACTCTTCTTCTCTAAAATATTCTTAATTTCAGGATTAAAGGCATCCCTAAGCTTTATATTCTTATGTTGTGATATGCTAGGTTTAACACAACCATATTTTATTGCAAGTTTAGCTTTAGCAATTAATAAATCAAGTACACCAATAATCTTTAAATTTTTCTCTATTTTTTTAGAATAAGTAGAAAGTTTCTCAGTCAATTCTCTTCTTATTTTTAACTCTTCTTCATCCTCTAAAATAACTAAATCTAAACGCTGCTCTTTAAGTTTAGCTATTTCTTCTTCATCTTTAGACCCGAAAATCTCTTTTTCCTTTTGTCTCTTTTGTTCCCTTATATCCCTAAGCTGCAAACTATATTCATCATAAATATAGAAAGTAGACATACTTTTCTTTTGTGGATCTAAAATATCAACCACATCTTTTAAAGAATCCAATTTAATTTTATCAATATCTAGGTCTAGGAAATCCAAAATACTTCTCAATTCTTCATTTATAATTGAAAAGTATTTTATTTCATACAACTCTACTTCATCTAGGGTCTCTTTTTCCTTGCATCTTTTTACCGATGCTTTAATGTCCTTTATCTTACATAATATCCTTCCAATATCCCCAAATTCACAAGAATATTTGTTTAAAGCCCTTATGAGTTTTTCTATATTTCCTAATTCTTCTTCTAATTCTTCTCTTTCTGTAATTTTATATGGTCTCAAGAGTTTTTTCTCTTCCATACCATAGAAAGTAGTTATTTCTAATTCATCCATTACGAAAGAAAAGCCAATTTGCTCACGTTGTTCTTTATCTAAAAATTTCATATTATGAACCTCCAATCACGTCAAACACTGGTACATTTAAAACTTCTCTTAGGCCAGTTAAAAACTTATCCTTAGGAAACTCGTAGCCATATGGTGACTTTGGATTAGATGTAACACAGACAACATTAATCTTATCAATAACCTTTATAACGCCACCTTGTTTTTGAAACTTATAAAGTGTATCACTAGTTAAAAACACTTTTGTACCATCTTCCACTAAAAAGGTAACATTTTTATAAAGATTTGTGGATTTCATAACATTTTCTATCAGCTTATCAGTGATAACTCCTTTTATAACAACATAAGTTACAGTTTTATCTAGAGCCTCTACTATTTCTTTTGAAGCTTCTAGGGCGGTTAAAACTTCTAATGTTCTATAAGTGTTATCTTCATAAATTAATCCTATTCTACCCTCATTAACAATTTCTTTAGATAGATTAATGATGATCTCATCTTCTTCGCTAGGCAAACTCAGTAATTCTACTGTATGTTTAGTTTCATCTATAACTTTTCTCATGCTTCTTGATAGGGCTGCACCAGTAGATAAGATAGTTGCTTTCGTTATGGCGGGTGAAGCAAAAGTCTTTCTGCTTAATGCTCCATCAATTATAACTAGATCACAGTTAAGAGATAAAAGTTCTTCTCGTATATTGGCTAGATATGTGTTTAGGGATGGCCCCCCTAAATCAACATAACCATCACTTATTGCTCTACATATTATTACTTCACCCATAGGAGTATGAATTCCTGTGGTTTTAATTATTTCTCTCGTAATATCACTATTAAATAGGCATTGTTTTGCCGTGGCTAAAACAGTGCCCTTTTCAATGTATATCTTTGGTTTTTCTGTAGCGGTAACTCTATCTATCTCTTCCCCATCGCGTCCTATAGAAGTAAGCCCAAGGGATAAATTACCCCTGGCTTCCTTCAATATATGGTTTAAAGTAGTAGTCTTACCTACATTTTTATTCATTCCTATGATAGATACACTGTCATAGGATTTTATTAACTTTAAAATTTCATTCATAAAATCACTCGATTTCTGAAATTATTTTATTTCCAAAGCTCTCTTATTTCTGCAAGAAATTAGTGAGCGCTTCTTTCATTTCTCTCAAGTCCCATTGGTTCAAGAGCTAATTTTTCCCCATTTAGAAGGCCTGCTACACCAACTTTATGAACTGCTTTCTTACCAGTGCAAACATCACAAGTACATCCAGGTGTGTAGTTTGTTGGTTGAGAATAAGTTGTGATAACTCCTTCAAAGTTTCTTAAAACAACTTTATCGTGGCTTTGAGAAATTATATAGTTAGGCATTACTGGAGTTTTTCCACCACCGCCTGGAGCGTCAACAACGAAAGTTGGTACACAGTATCCAGAAGTATGGCCTCTTAAACCTTCAATGATTTCTATACCTTTAGAAACTGGAGTTCTGAAGTGCTCTAGTCCTAATGATAAGTCACATTGGTAAATGTAGTATGGTCTAACTCTAATTTTTACAAGATCGTGTACTAAGTCTTTCATTACATGTACGCAATCATTTATTCCTCTTAAAAGAACTGATTGGTTTCCTAGTGGAATACCAGCATTAGCCATTTTAGCACAAGCTTCTTTAGCTTCTTCAGTTACTTCATTTGGGTGATTAAAGTGAGTGTTTAACCAGATTGGGTGATATTTTTTAAGCATATTTACAAGGTCATCAGTTATTCTTTGTGGCATAACAACTGGTACTCTTGATCCTAATCTTATAATTTCTACGTGTGGTATTGCTCTTAATTTGCTGATGATATATTCTAATGTGTCATCATTAACTAATAGTGCATCTCCACCAGATAAAAGAACGTCTCTTACTACTGGATTATTTCTGATGTACTCGATAGCTTTGTCGATTCTTTCCATTGGCATTGAATCATCACTTTGTCCAGCAAATCTTCTTCTTGTACAGTGTCTGCAGTACATTGAACATTGGTCAGTGATTAATAATAATACTCTATCTGGGTATCTATGAGTTAATCCTGGCACTGGAGAATCTGTATCCTCGTGAAGTGGATCTTCTAAATCCGCAGCAGATTGGTGTGTCTCTAATCCTGTTGGAATAGCTTGCTTTCTCACTGGATCCTCTGGGTTAGTTGGATCGATTAATGATAAGTAGTAAGGAGTTATAGCCATTCTTAATGTTTGAAGACATTTTTTAGCTCCTTCTTCTTCTTCTTCAGTTAGAGGAACATACTTCTTTAAATCCTCTAAAGTTTCAATTCTATTTCTTGTTTGCCATTTCCAGTCATTCCATTGCTCATCAGTTACATTTGGAAATAATTCATGTCTACGATTAATCATTTTACTTTCCCCCCGAATTTATAATTTAATGTATTTTCATACTTTATTTTAATTTAAAGTGTAGTTTTAATTAAACGTATAGCTCTTCAAACATTTTTCTTAAGTTTGCATTTTCTCTTAACTCTTCAAGAGTTATTTCAGCATGTCCTTTAGTGTATCCGTTTCCTATAATCATAGTTACGTCCTTACCTACACCTTCTGCTCCTAATGCTGCTTTTGTAAAGCTTGTAGCCATTGAGAAGAAGTAAACTATACCATCATCTTTAACTGGTAATATAGTTGACATTTCAGTGTTTGCTACGTTAACGCAGTTGATAGAAACATCAACTTCTTTACCGTTGTTATTTTCTTTAGCTAAATTCATAACATCTACTGGTTTAGTAGCATCTCCAATAACTATAATTAGTCTTGATCCAAAGTCTAATCTTCTTAATCTTGAAGCTTCTTCTTCATTTCTTACAAGAGCTATAACTCTTCCAGTTGGTCCAACTCTCTTAACGCCTTCATAACAGCAAAGCATTCCTGATTTTCCTGCTCCTCCTAGTATTAAAACTGTTTGTCCTGGAGTAACAAGTTTAGCAACTTGAGCTGGTGCTCCTGCAACATCTAATGCAGCTAATGCTAATGTTTCTTCCATATCTTTTGGAAGTTTTGCATATAAACCGCTTTCGAAAAGAACAGCTTTTCCTTTGATTTCAACTCTATCGATATCTGGTTTAATATCTATTATTTCATCAATTCTTAGTGGAGTTAATGAAAGTGATACTAATGTAGCAATTTTATCTCCAACTACTAAGTCAGTTGTTCCCTCTAATGCTTCTCCAATTTTTTCAATTGTTCCTATAAGCATTCCACCTGATCCTGTAACTGGGTTTTGCATTTTTCCTTTTTCAGCAACGATTTCAAGGATTTTTGCTTTTATTTTTTCAATATCATGATTAGCTTCTTCTTCAATTTGAGTGAAGCTTGCTGAATCGATATTTAAAGCTTGAACATCGATTAAAATTTCGTTATCATAAATGTCCATGTCATTATCAATTTTCACCGCTGGTTGTGGTAATACTGATTTTGGTTCTATAACTCTGTGAGTTCCATATTTACATCCTTTTTTCATTTTTAAGACCCCTTTCAACGATAAATAAAATATTTATTATACTTCTAATGGTTTTAAGTTTAGGATTTCTCTAGCTTCTTTAGGAGTTGCAATTTCTCTTCCAAGTTCTTTTGCTATTCTAACAACCTTTTCTACAAGAACTGCATTAGACTCAGCCATTACTCCCTTTTCTACATATATGTTATCCTCAAAACCCACTCTAACATGGCCACCAGTTAAGATTGCCATTGTAGCTAATGAAAACTCGTATCTTCCTATTCCTGCTACTGTAAAAGTACTTCCTGCTGGAATGCTCTCCTTCATGAATAAGAAATCTCTCATCTCTCCAGATATTCCACCATTTACACCCATAACAAAACTAAAGTGCATTGGTGCTTTTATGTAGCCTTTTTTATGAAGTCTTATAGCCATGTCTATCATGCCTTTATCAAACACTTCAAGTTCTGGTTTTACTCCCATTTGGATCATCTTTTCACCGAAAGCTTTTATTGTATTCTCAGTATTAACGAAAACTTCATCTCCACCAAAGTTACAAGTTCCACAATCTAGTGTAGCCATTTCTGGTGCTAAATCAACTGGTTGTAATCTTTCTTCATTACTCATACCAACTGCTCCACCTGTTGAAGGTTGAATTATAGCATCTGGGCATCTTCTTCTGATTTCTTCCATACACTGTCTAAATCTTTCTCTGTCTTGAGTTGGCGTTCCATCATCTTTTCTTACATGCAGATGAATAATACTAGCACCTGCTTTATAAGCTTTTTCAGCCTCTATTCCAATTTCTTCAACAGTGTAAGGAACATTTGGGTTATGATCTTTTGTAACTTCCGCTCCACAAATAGCTGCAGTTATTATTAATTTTTCCATAATCTTATACCTCCATATAGAGTTATATTTACTTAATTTAACTAACTATCGTTAAATATTTAACAAATACATTGCAGGATTTCCTGCAATTTTCTGTCTATGATTACTTTCTCTTTTTATCTTTTGGAACTACACAAGTTCCGCTTGCTTTACAAACAACTATTGGTTCTTCTAATAAGTCACATGCTGAATCATTTATGTCAGGTCTTGGTACTATTACTTTTCTTGCTTCAAATATCATTTTTCTTGAAGTGTTTCCAACTTGTACGATTTCACCTACTGCTTCGATATAATCTCCAGCATAAACTGGTGCTAAAAATTCAACACTGTCGTAAGCTTTGAATAAACCTTCATCTCCATCATTTAGGATTAGTAACTCAGTAGCTACATCTCCAAATAATTGTAACATTCTTGCTCCGTCAACTAGATTTCCACCGTAGTGAGCGTCATGAGAGCTCATTCTTAATCTGATTAATGATTTCATTTTTCTCTCTCCTCCTTAAATTATCTCCTCTAGAATATGTTTAACTATTTAATCATCATTTGCATCAAACGATGAACTTTTTCATAATATTATGTAAATTTAATTAGATATTTTAACATTTTTGTAAACTATTACATTAAAGTGCTAAAGCGTAAACCCTAAAAACTCTAAATATATAATTATGTTTACCAAGTCTTTTAGTAATTAAATTTTTAATATGTACTTAAATAATAATGTTTAGACAAAATAAAAAAATGGCATCGAAAAATTCAACACCATTAATAAACATTAAACACCCTAGAGGACAACTATTAATGCAATGAATTTTTTTCATCACATAAATAGCTCACCATAGAATTATGGCAGTTGTAGAATATTTTACTCTACCCCCAAGTAATATACATAAGAACACGTATATCCTTTCGGCATATAAATACTTCATTTATAGCATTGAAGGTTCTTCTCCTTAACATCTATAAATTACCACTTTACATGCGCCTCTATTTATGCACTATTCAGTTTTATTTCTTATTTACAGTTTATATTTTAATTATAATGTTGCCTAACAAAAAATGCAATATGTTTTTTATCAAAATTATGCTTATATTAAGAAATTTTTAAAAAATTAAATCATGCACCTTAACAATCGACATTTTTAAATTTCCCTTCGACATTTTAAAATTAAAAACGTCCCAATACCTTCATATAAGAATATTTCATTACCAAAATAATTATTATTAAATTTAAATTTATTTCGGAAAACAGTAAAGTTTTCTCACTTGTTATTTATTTAAATAATTTCAATATATGTATCTAGTAAATTTGCCGAAGTATTTTCTTCTATATAATTTACGATAGTTTGTATCATAGAATTAGCATGAGCACTATTATTACTTATAACCGCTAACCCAATTACTATACTCTGATGTACATCTTGATCTTCAATTTCCGCGATAGCTACATTAAATTTATGCTTCACTTTATCAATTATGCTTTTCACTACAGTTCTCTTTTCTTTTAATGAGTGCGAAAAAGGAACATTTAAATATACTTTACAACTTCCAATTATCATAATTCCACCACCAGCTCACATAATTATATAAAATCATTATAATTATTAGTTCCTAATAACTTCATTGCCTAGTTCTTTCCATAATAGTTCATCATCGAAGAACTTCTCATTAAGCCTTTTGAATAATTTGTTATATTGTTTTTTATTCCACTTGCATTTAGTATTTAAACACCTTTCAATATATTCTTTGAAGAAGGCTTTCATACCATTTTCTAATGTAATTTCTTTTACTAAGTTATTATTATTGTGGCACAGTATGACATAAATATACTTTTGTTTTATTAAGTTCAATATTAATCTCAGACATTTCTCGTCATTATAATCAAAACAAAATTTATAATACCCACTAAACCCTTTTTCCCTAATGTTTATAATTATATATTGAGCCAGAATCTTATCATCTTTAATAAAAGCTCCCTTTATAGCAACATGAGGATTTGTAGCTTGTTCCTTTAAAAAATTAAACTCATCCTTTATAATCATTAACGTAACATTATTTAGTTTAACTTTATGTTCAACTAAAGTTGAAGAATTAGAAGGCAGATTTATAATAACATCCTCTAAACTTCTCACATCGTTATCCCCCATGATAAAATCTTACTTATAAATAATTCAATTTTTAAATAATATTTTATTTCCCTTAAATATCAATATAATATTATATCATATTTTTATGATTAAGCTATAATCATTCTTCACAAAATCAAACTTTCACTAGGCATATCTTATTATATTATAATAGCAAATAACTACATTTTAAGTTATTAACTTTAAAGTTATTTAAAGTTTATAATAAAACTGCGATTTTCAACATATAAATTATTGTAAATCACGACAATTTGGAGGAATCTTTTGAGTAATAAAAAAATTTTAACAGGAAATGAAGCCGTAGCAAGAGGATTTTTTGAAGGTGGAGGAATTATTGCTTCAAGTTATCCTGGGTCTCCTACAGTACAAATTTTAGACAGCCTAAAAGACTACAATGAAATATTTAGCCAGTGGGGCACTAATGAAAAGGTGGCTATGGAAATCGTAATAGGTGGAAGTATTGCTGGGGCTACTTCTATGGTGTCCATGAAACATGTGGGTTTAAACATTGCAGCCGATCCTTTTATGACCTTTACTCAAGTAAAAACAAAGGGTGCTTTATTACTAATTGTTGGCGATGATCCCGGCCTTACTAGTTCACAAAATGAACAGGATAGTAGATTCTTTGGGAAATTTGCTAACATACCGATTTTTGATCCTTGTAATCCACAGGAGGCTAAAGACTTTGTTATTGAAAGCATAAAAATCAGTGAGACTTTTAATACACCTGTTCTTATAAGACTTACTAGCAGATTATGCCACTGTAGAGGAATTGTAGAGTTAAATGAAAGGGCAGTACTACCGTCTTATTTAGGATTTGAAGAAGATCAAAGTAGATATTGTATGTTACCTCCCCATGCTAATGTAGCCCAACAATTTATGAAGGAAAGAATAGAAAATTTAAAAATTTATAATAGCACTTATTACGTAAACAATCTTGAGAAAAATAATAGTGACACTCTAATAATCACCAGTGGTATGTGCTATGAAAACCTTAAAGAGTTGGATGTAAAAGTAGACATATTAAAGCTAGGAATGATTTTTCCACTTCCTATGGATTTAATAAAAGAACTATATTATAAGTATAAAAAAGTCATAGTACTAGAAGAAATGTTGCCATTCATAGAAAATGAATTAAAGATTGAAGGGTTGCATGTTCTTGGTAAAGAGCTATTTTCTTTTACTGGAGAGCTCACCATAGAAGTTATTAAACAGGGACTCATTAAGGGCAATGTAATTCAAGGTGAATTACAAACAAAATCAGAAGAACAAACTACATCACTTCCTCCAAGAACTCCAATGCTTTGTGCTGGATGTCCCCATAGACCAATTTTTCATATACTTAAAATGAACAAAGCCACGGTTATCGGTGACATTGGTTGCTACTCTCTAGGTATTTTAGAACCTTTTGAAGTTCATAAAACAAATATTAGTATGGGCGCTTCTCTTGGCATGGTATTAGGACTTGCAGAAGCAGAAAGTAAAATTAATAAGAACAGACCTTTAGTTGCGACCATAGGGGATGGTACCTTCTTTCACTCTGGTATCACTGGATTTTTACAACTAGCTAGAACAGATAAAAATATTACTGTAATTGTAATGGATAATAGAACTACAGCTATGACTGGAGGGCAAATAACCCCAACCACGGGAGACTATTTCAAAGAAGAAAATCTTTATTCCGTAAACATTGCTGATATATTAAAATCTATAGGAATTAAAGATATCACAGTGGTAGATCAATTTAAATATAAAGAAACAAAAGAAGCAATCAATAGTGCAATGAAAAGAAATGGATTATCTATAATTATTACTACAAGACCTTGTGCACTAAACTTCAAGATAAAAACCCCTCATTATTACGTTGATGAAAGTATATGTATTAGTTGTAGAAGTTGTATAAAGACTAATTGTCCTCCAATCTCTATGAAACTATATGAAGGAAAAACTAAAAAGAATTCTTATATTGATAATGATATGTGTGTAGGTTGCTCTGTGTGCTCCCAGGTTTGTCCTGTAGGTGCTATAAAATGCAGCAACACAAAAGAAGAGGAGGTTTAATTTATGAAGTGCACTAATATATTAATATGTGGTGTAGGTGGTCAGGGATTAGTGGTTACTACCAATATACTTTCCCAAGTTGCCTTTCTTGAAGGCTTTGATATTAAGACCAGTGATGTGATTGGTCTTTCCCAACGAGGCGGTATGGTATTTGGTTCTGTTCGATTTGGTGAAGTGGTTCATTCTGCTTTGATTCCCGAAAATGAGGTAGATATGTTAATTGCTCTTGAAAAACTTGAAGGTTTACGATGGAGCAACAACCTTAAAGAAAATGGCTTGGTGATTTTAAACCAAAGTATTACTTATCCAAATAGGGTTCTTATTGAAAAGGAACAGTACCCAGAAAATATAGATGAATTGCTAAAAAATAAAAACCTAACAGTACTCTCTGTTTTTGCAAAAGATATGGCTAAAAATTTAGGTAATAAAAATGTGGAAAACACAATATTGTTAGGAGCCCTGTCTAATTCCCTTACATTTTCTGAAGAAAATTGGCTTCAGGCATTAAATGATATTTTTCCAAAGGAACTTCTGGATATAAATATAAAGGCCTTTTATTTAGGAAGAAGTCTTTAATATTATTGTGTTTCCAACTATATATTCACGATTTTTATACTGCATTTCATATTATCTTTAATTAATCTATATTTTTAATAAACAGGTAAAAGTTTAAAAATAAAAACATGGGTAAAAACATCTCATAGCGAAAATATATATTCCACTATACTAAATTCTTATGGAAATCAATATGTCCCTATATACAAACCTTTATTTTTTCCATAAATAAAAGCTAAGGAAAATAAAACTTACATAGTGAGTTTTATTTTCCTTAGCTAAAAATCTTAAATTATATCTTTACTAAGCTGACATTTTTTCTTTACGAGCTTCAATTACATTTTTAGATGGTATATATTTATAGATAGCCCAATAAGCTAATCCTACAAATACTGCTCCACCTATTATATTTCCAATAGTTACTGGTATTAAATTATTAAATATACCACCAATAGTTAAGTGAGACAGCTTTTCTGGTGTAACATGAGATGCTTCTATAAATGCAGCATTTGTCTTTGCAAACAACCCAATTGTAAAATAATACATATTTGCAACCACGTGCTCATAACCTGAAATAACAAAAACAAATATTGGAATAAATCCCATTAGTACTTTCCCTGTAACATCTTTAGCTGCATAAGTTCCCCATACACAGAAACATACTATTATATTACAAAGTATTCCACTTGCTAATGCCTGTCCAAAAGAGATGCTTGCCTTAGTAGCCGCTACCTTAATAGCATATCCACCTAAGGTTCCTGTAGATAATAATCCTGCGTAAAATATTAACGAAGCAATGATTATTGATCCTATAAAATTTCCTACAAAAACTAGTGTCCAATTTTTAAACATTTGACCAAATGTAATCTTCTTTTCTGCCCATGCGATACTTAACAAGGCATTACCAGTGAAAAGTTCCGCACCACAAATTAAAACAAATAGTAATCCTACTGGGAACACTATTCCAGCAACAGTTTTTTGTAGCCCTATATTAGTTATACTATGAGACGCCATTGATGCTCCATATGCTCCCATAGCTATAAACATACCAGCTAAAGTAGCCAGAAGTAAAGTTTGCGCTATTTTATTATTTGCCTTTTTTATACCTACTTCTTCAACATAATTTGTAATTTCAGACGGTGTTAACATCTTCTTATCCATTCCCCTACCCCTTTCATTTTTCATAAATATACACACATTAAATAAATGTGTGTATTAAAAAGCGTTAATTAATTATTAGTCCATGGATAATTATATTGAAGGATATATCCATTGTCAACAAAATTATATTTACTGCTTTGTCACTTTTTACATAAAAATAGTATAGAAATTATAAACTCCTATACTTAGTTAAAACCATTGAATATTATATATTTCCAATTCATCCAATTGAAGGTAATCTTCAATAAACTCATCTACAAAAGTCTTTTTTAATACTTGTTTAAATTTAATAAGTTGCTCTTCTGTAGGTATTGACTCAACTTCCTGAGCAGTGTCTATTAAGGTAAAAAAAGAACCCTCCACTCTATAGTTACTTTCCTCACCCTTAATAAATAAATCATTACTTTTATCATAAAAAATAGCACCTGAAATATTAGATGGAATGGTGATCTTACTAATATCGGATATAGTTGATGTGGCAAAATCAAACTTTCCATTATAAAGAAATTCCACTACTTCTCCCTTATCTGCATCATAAGAAAAAGTGCTAAATGCTATATTTCTTTTATCTGATGATATGGTAGCAAAATGAATTTCTTCTATACTATTATCTAATTGATAAATTAATTTATCTCCTAAATATAAGGTGCTATTTTCTTTTTCATCACTTCTTGATGTTTTACTATATAATAAAATATTTCCATCTTCAAACACTTCCATCAATAATCCCTTAATAGAATTAACTTGTTTATTGGAATTTATATCATATATTCCATATTTTAAAACAGAAGGATTTATAGCAGCAGATACAAGCAACCTTTCATTATTAATCCAAGTTAAACTAATTATATTTTCCAGTTCATCATCTACAGCTATTTTGTTATATTCCTTACTCTCTAAATTATATATAAATATTTCAGTTTGATCTAATTCCTCTTCATAAAAGTATTTAAACGCAACCCTTTTTTTATCTGGACTCAACATAGTTAATTCTTTAAACTTTGTGGTATCCCCTATAGGATAAAGTGATCCCATTTTCTCATCATAAAAATATATATTATTATTCCTTTCAAACACTGCATTAACATAACTCTTCTGAGTTTCCTTAGGCTCATCTTTAGTCTTATCCACTATTTTTTCGCCCTTATTAGTGCAAGCAGTTATTAAAAATATCATTGTTATGCAAATTATCATCAAAGTAAATTTTCTTAAAAACCGGAACATTCCAATAGGTCTAACTAACACAGAAATTCACCTTCATTCCCACTACTTCCCCAAATTTAATACCGTCCATTATTATACTCCTATTAATTGCTCTCTTCAATATTTAATACGAGTTTTTAATGCTTTAGTTAACATATAAACACGTTATTCTTTGACAAATAAACTCACTTTCCTTAATGTTTTAAATCCATTAGTAGAATATGATTGCATATATCAAAATATACTTATATTAATGCCAAAAGAAAAGCCACTTAAAACTTAATTTTAAGAAGCTCCTCTTATAAAAATTTATTATTTATTTTTTTAATTTATTTTCCACAATAGTGCTTATGAACTTTTCATCTGTGATGTATGGAAGAGTTATATGGTCTGTGTTTTTATGTTTTTCATTATATTCTATGATAGTTTCGATGGAATGAGGATTTCTCGCCCAAGCTCTTCTAGCTACCCCACCCATAACATCCCATGCCATAGAGGTTTCTATAATGAAATCTACTCTTTCACTGCCATCAAGCACAAGACCAAAACCACCATTTATCGATTTAGAGGTTCCAACCCCTCCACCATTGTGAAGTGCAATCAAGCTCATGCCCCTAGCAGCATTACCTGCAAAGCACTGTACTGCCATTTCGGCCATCATATTACTTCCATCTTTAATATTTGAAGTTTCTCTAAATGGTGAATCTGTACCACTTACATCATGGTGATCACGACCAAGCATTATTGGACCAACTTCCCCTTTTCTTACCATATCATTGAACTTAAGCGCAATATCTATACGGCCCTGAGCATCTTGATATAATATTCTAGCTTCTGTTCCAACTACAAGTTTATTTTTCTCAGCATCTCTTATCCACATATAATTGTCTCTATCTTGGCCTCTTCTATTCGGATCAATACATTCCATAGCTGCTTTATCGGTTTTCACCAAATCCTCATGGTCTCCACTTAAGCAAACCCATCTAAAAGGTCCATACCCATAATCAAATAGCATAGGTCCCATAATATCTTCCACATAAGAAGGATATATGAAGCCATCTTTTTCATCTACACCATTTTTAGATATTTCTTTTCCGCCAGCATCATACACTGCTTTCATAAAGGAATTACCATAATCAAAGAAATATACACCCCTAGAATCTAAAACCTTAATAAGTTCAAAATGTTTAAGTAAGGTTTTATCTACTAATTTTTCAAAAGTATTTCTATCTTCTTTAAGAAGTCTAGTTCTCTCTTCAAAAGAAATCCCCATTGGTGCATATCCACCATCATAAGGCGCATGGCAAGAAGTTTGATCAGATAATAAGTCTATTTTAATATTATTGTCTACAATATATTGAAGCAAATCAACTATATTTCCATGATAAGCTATTGATATTGATTCTTCTTTTTTTGCTTTTTCTAAAGCTACTGTAACTACTTCTTCCAAATTATCTGATGCCATGGAAACCCATCCTTGATTTAATCTAGTTTCTATTCTAGAATAATCAACTTCAGCAACAATCCCTACCCCATTAGCTATTTCAATAGCCTTAGGCTGAGCACCACTCATACCACCAAGACCAGAAGTTACAAATATCTTACCTCTTAAATCACCATCATCCGCTACTCCAAGTTTTAACCTTCCTGCATTTAGCAAGGTATTAAATGTTCCATGTACAATTCCTTGTGGCCCGATATACATCCAACCTCCAGCAGTCATTTGTCCATAATTGGCAACACCTAATTGAGTAGCAAGATGGAAATCCTTTGGATTATCAAACATCCCAATCATAAGTCCATTAGTATTAATTACCCTTGGTGCAGTTTTAGAGCTTCTAAATAAGCCTAGAGGGTGTCCACTTTCTAATACTAAAGTTTGCTCCTCTGTGATTTGCTGAAGATATTTCATTATTAGCCTATATTGCATCCAGTTTTGGCATACTTGTCCAGTTTCTCCGTAGGTAACAAGTTCATAAGGATATAATGCTACCTCAAAATCTAAATTGTTATCTATCATTACTTGAAATGCTTTTCCTTCTAAGCATTTACCTTCATATTGATCAATTGATTTTCCATAGATTCTACCTTCTGGTCTAAATCTATATCCATAAATTCTTCCTCTAGTAATTAGTTCTTCCATAAATTCTGGAGCAAGTTCTTCATGGTATTTCTCAGGAATATAACGTAATGCGTTTTTAAGAGCAAGTTCTGCTTGTGGTTTAGTTAAGGTAAATCCTCTATCTGGAGCCCTTCTTATTCCATCAGCAAATTCGGGCATCCTTGGTAATTCCTCATCTAATTTTATTACCATTCCATTTTCAATATCTATATTTCTCAAAATATAGCCCCCTTTTCCATTGTAAAAATCCCCACAATAAAAATTTATCATATTCAGAATTTTAAAACAACAGTTTCGACTTTTTTTTTAAAATATTCTTAATAATTTAAGTATTATTAAAACTCTATAAAGGTCTAACTAGATATTTATTGAATTAAATTTATTTAGTTAGTGGCTTTATCCCAATATTTTTACTATCAGTTATGCTAATGTGCAAAATACTACAAAAGTTTATGCTAAATAACTATTCAAAAGGGAGCTATCTTTAAGATAACTCCCTTTAATATCTTTTTAAGTTTGTTTAAAATTGTTACATTGTACACTTTTCATATTTCATCATAGTCCTTCAACAAACTTATAATAACACGCTTGTTCTTATAAGTTATTACTTTGTATGCACAAGTATTCTTGTTCACAAGTCTTCTTGTTCACAAGCTTTCTTACGTACAAGTTCTCTTGTGGACGAGAAATATCATAGTACTTTTATTTATACTCTTATTTATACTCTTATTTGAAATTCTTATCTTTGCCCTAACTTTAAATTAGGACTAGCATTAAGAGTTAAATCTGATACTCTTCCTTTTAAGTATTCAAAATATGCTGCACTACCAATCATAGCTGCATTATCAGTACAAAGCACTAGTTCAGGGAATAGCACCTTTATGTTTTCTCTTTTCCCTCTTTTCATCATTGCATTTCTTAGATAAGAGTTTGCAGCCACGCCACCAGCTATGGCTATTTTGTCAACTTTCTTTATTTTGCAAGCTTCCATAGAATTATCCACTAAAACATCTACCACAGATTTTTGAAATGACGCTGCCAGATCAGCTCTATTATAATCTTCACCCTTCATCTCTAGTTTATTTAGATGATTTAATACTGCTGATTTAATTCCACTGAAAGAAAAGTCTAAACTCACTTCATGAAAATTTGCCCTTGGAAATCTAATTGCATTTTCATTACCTTCTTTTGAAAGTTTATCAATTTTAGGTCCACCGGGATACCCAAGTCCTATGGCTCTTGCCACCTTATCATAAGCTTCTCCTGCGGCATCATCTCTTGTTTGCCCCATTACTTCAAAATCACCATAATCCTTCATATAAACGATGAAAGTATGTCCTCCTGATACTACCAAGGTAACAAAAGGTGGTTCTAACTCTTTATATTGTATGAAATTAGCACTTATATGGCCCTCTATATGATTAACTCCAATTAACGGAATATTTAAAGAATATGCTAAAGCCTTAGCATATTGTAAACCCACTAATAATGCTCCCACAAGTCCTGGACCATAAGTTACCGCCACAGCGTCAATATCCTGAAAAGTAATTTTAGCTGTATCTAGAGCTTCCTGAACCACTGCACTTACAGCTTCAATATGTTTTCTTGAAGCTACTTCTGGCACTACCCCACCAAATTTTTTATGTATATCTATTTGTGAGGATATTACATTTGACAACACATCTCTTCCATTCACTACTACTGCTGCAGCTGTTTCATCACAACTAGATTCTATTGCAAGTATTTTAAATTGTTTCTCCATTTGTATTCACCTACTCTAATTCTTAATTTAGAAAACTTTATTTGTTAACTTTTTAGACTTATAGCCACTAATATAGGTTATACATTGATATTTAAATTTCATACCAATTCATAGCCCAGCCAAAAGATAATCTTTACTGAAACTCATGCTTCAAAAGCATTCTAGTTATTTTAAATACGTTTTATATTAATTCCTATAAACAGTTTTTATTATACTTTAACTTTCAATATGTATCAAATAATATTATCAAATGTGCTTTAAATAATGAATTTGTTTATTTATTGGAAAAGTTAGTTATTTTTGCAAACATTAGTTCCCTGTGGTATAATTAATTTAATTAAAAAAATAAAATAAATAGCGAAAATTTTGTAAGTTCTATTTTGATTTAAGCAAGGAGTTATTATGAAATATACCAATTATGCTAAGGTTATTGTAAAGGGTTCTCCAATTTCAAAGTCTAACTTTAAGTTATTTAACTTAAATGGCAGAGCTATTCTTCCTTATAATTCAGGAAAATATCATGATAGATATGCACTTTATGAAGAAGAAATAGCCTATGAGTGTAGACTACAGAACCCAGGATTAGTTTTAAGCGAATCTCTTATTGCAATTCTTAAAGTTTTTTATAAAAGTTCAAAACGTCATCCTGATACCAATAATATAACTAAAAGTATCTTTGATGGAATTGAAAAAAGCGGTCTTATAGTAAATGATGCCCAAATTAGAAGAATAATTATCGAAGAATTTTATGATGAAGAAAATCCTAGATTTGAGTTAGAGCTCTTTGGAGAAAGTACTTACGGGATAAGTTATTCAGTTACTAAGCTTGACTCACCTTGCAGTCCCATTTCCTATAATCCTCCCTCTAACAAAAAAAATCTTGGAAAACCTTCTAACAGCTCTTATGGAAAATCCTCTTCAAAAGAATCCTGTCCAAGCTGTGAAGTATGTGGTAAAACTGTAAGTAAAGAAAACTGCATCACCGCCAATAAAGGGACCAGTGTTTTATGTAAAAACTGTTTCAAGAAATTATTTTAACTACATTTGGATAACTAAACCTACATACCCTTTTCTGGACTTATATAAACTTTAGATTAGTACTCTCTACTAAAACATTCTTTATGTGATATATACTTTTTAAACTCCTCCACCAAAATGAACTTCTTAAATAATTTGCTTTCTTTCTACCCATAAAAATATACTCCCTTCATGGACACAGTTTTATTTTTTACTGTCTACCATAAAGGGAGCATATCACAGTGAGAGTTGACTTTTTTTATATAATTTTATGCTGGCACTTTACACTCATCTTCTTTATATATGTTTTTAGATTTATAGAACAATATACTTATCATAAACCTTACAACTAAATCCACACACATAGCTGACCATATTGCAATTACACTTAAGTTTAATACATAAGTAAAATATAAAGCTAGTGGAATTCTTACTAACCAAATACCAATTCCTGCTGAATACATAGGAACCTTTGTAAAACCTGCTCCCCTTAATGCACCATTTAAGCATGAAGCTATGTTTTGAGGTATTTGAACTAATCCCATTAATATTAAGTATTTAGAACCTAATTCAATTATTGGTTGTTTATCTGTAAGAAGTCCCATTACAAAGTGAGGTAAAAATAATAATATTATGGATGAAAAAGTAGTTAAAATGGTTGATCCTATTAAAATCTCTCGCATATATCGTTTTCCAAGTTTTCTATTATTAGCACCTATTGTTTGACCTGTAAAGGCTGTAGCTGCCACTGCAAATCCTACTGCTGGCATAAAAGAAATGGATTCTGCCTGCAGTCCTTGTTGATATGATGCCATTGCTACATCCCCATATCTTAAAATTAAGACAGTTAAAATTATAGATGACACCTGCCAAAATATAGATTCTAAGGCTGAAGGTATCCCAACTCTATAAACCTCTTTAATCTGATGTTTATCTATTGCAAAACTCTCTCTAGTCCTAGACCCAGCTAATACACCGTCTTTATTAAACAATACATATAACCCCACCATAGCGCCTACAAATTGAGCAACAACAAGCCCCATAGCTGCTCCTCTAAGCCCCAACGCTGGTAATCCTAAAAGTCCGAAAATAAAAATTGGACTCACCATTATATTAGTCCCATTCATAATAAAAGCAATTTTCATTGGGGTTTTAGCATTACCCATACCTTGCAGCACTGCTGCTACCACCAACATGATAACTTGAAAAGGTAATCCAAATACAACTATTTTAATATATTCATAAGCCGTTGCCCTTAATATTTCACTAGAATTCTTATAAAGAACTGCTAAAAAGAAATCTCCATTGAAAAATAAAACTGTGGCTAAAACCAACACTAACATTAAACAAGATAATAAAGTTTGCATGGTTACATGCTTTATCTTCTTATGGTCTTGAGCACCGTAAGATTGTGCTACGAATACTGATCCTCCAGTAGCTATCCCCTTAAAAAGAGCCCAAATAATATTAGTAAGTCTACTACTTATTCCTAGCGCAGACATGGCAATTGCATCTAATCTTCCAATAAAGGCTGATGCTATAAAGCCTGCAGTCATCTGTAGTACACTTTCTAAAGTTATAGGAAGTATCATTGAATAAATCTTTTTTCTCACTTCTTTCTGACTCATCTCTTTTGTTTCTCCCACTAATATCCCTCCATCATGATTAATACAAATTCATTATATCATTATATTTCGAGTATCGAAACATACTTGCAATAAATAAATTTTGATTATTAATAAATTAATTTTTAACTTTCAACATACATATTATTAGAGAGCTTTTTGGGGAGGTTTTGTGTAATTGTCCATATTAAAGATATATAAAAAAATCAAGTTAATGCTTATACTACTTATAGCATTGGCTATTGCACTATTTTGTAGTTCATTTACATTGAAAGATAATTTAGAAAAGAAATGCGAACTTGTTGCTGAAAAGTTGGTAACTATCTCTGAACTTGCCACAATAAAATATAATTATTCTAATGTAATTTCTATAAAAGACAACTTGAAATATAAAGATTTTATTATTCCTTTCACCGAGAAGTCCTGTGTTATAAAGTATAATGGCTACATCACTGCTGGAGTTGATTTAAGCAAAGCCCTAATATCTGCAGAAAACAAGGAATTATTAATTTCACTTCCTCCATCTACAATTCTTAATCACACTGTTAATGAGGAAGAAATTTTTATTTTTGATGAAAAATCATCAGCCTTCAATAAATTAAATATTGGGGACATGTTGAAAGAAATAATATCAGAAAAAGAGAAAACAGAGGAAGAACTCATTAAAGAAGGATTTCTAAAAAAGGTAGATGAAGATACTATAAAATTTCTTCAAGGTTTTTTTAAAGAACTCGGTTATGATAATATTAGATTTTTGTAGAAAGATAATATTAGCTTTCTTAAAGTGATTTTTATATATAATACTTCTATGGTTTTTAAAGCTTAATATTAGTAGTACATTTAATAAGAAATTAATTTATAGTTTTAAGCTTTTCTTAAAATTTAATGTTAGATGTTTATGGTATTTTTAATACTAGCACCTGAAGTCAATGATTCTAAGGTCTTTCAGTCACATTCTCAAGTAAAAAGCTATATTTCTTAAAAAATAAAAAACCTATATCTTTAAAACCAAAAGATATAGGCTTTACTATTTATTGCTATTGTATCTTATTGAAGATATTTTTATCTTTATGAGGTAGGATTTTCTTAAGAAAACAACAGTAATATAAAAGCTTAGAGAACTAGTCTCAATGTAATTACTAAACCTTTATAACTGCTACCAATTTCCTGAAGACCCTCCACCACCAGAGGAGCCGCCACCAAAACCTCCGAAACCTCCACCTGAACTACCTCCTGAACCTCCACCAAAGCCTCCGCGACCACCTCTTCCTCTTCCACCAAAAATGCTGCTCCAAAACAACATTTTAAACAAAAATGAGGTAAGTCTCGCTCTATTAAATATTACATCTAATAAAAATATCCCTATGAATATTCCTATAGGCAGGGGATTAGAATTTCTTCTCTTTGAGGTATTTCCACCATAATGTCCATTAGGTAAGGTTATCTTCATGGATTTAGTTAAAGTAACTCCATATTCTTTTGCTATATAATCACTAATTACACTATAAGAAGAAAGGAGTCCTTCGCCATATTTTCCCGCTGCGAAACTTGGCTTAGCCACCTCATTCATTATTCTACTAGAAAGCACATCTGGTACTGCACCTTCAAGTCCTCTTCCTACCTCAACTCTCCATTTCCTATCATTGATAGCAAGAAGTATTAATAATCCATTGTCCTTATCCTTTTCACCTATACCCCAGGTTCTAAAAAGATTCAGAGCATATTGCTCTATTGGTACATTATTAGTTGTATCAATAACTACCACTGTAGCTTGCGCTCCCGTGCTGTCTTCTAGCTCTTTTCCAATAGAAACTATATTCTCTATTTCACTTTTACTTAAAACACCTACATAGTCATTTACATATTTATAAGGAGTAGGCGAAGGATATCCTTCTGCGGCTTTTGTACTAATAGGTATAATAGATACTATAAATATTAGAAGAGAAGTTATTATTACTTTAAGAAATTTATTACTTTTCATAGTAACCTTATACACCAAAGTCTACTTTGGGAACTTCTTTAGCACCTTCAGCTGCTTTATAAAGAGGTTTTTCTTCAAAGCCAAACAAAGATGCAACTATATTACTTGGAAATCTTCTCCTCTTTGAATTATATTGTGTTACTGCAGTATTGTAATCTTGTCTTTTTACTGCAATTCTATTTTCTGTACCTTCTAGTTCTACAGTTAAATCTCTAAAATTTTGATTTGCCTTTAATTCTGGATAATTTTCAACCACCACTAGTAATCTTGAAAGAGCACTGGATAAACTAGCATCTGCCTCTGCTTGTTCTGTAACATTCTGAGCTCCAGCAAGTTTTGCTCTTGATTCAGCAACTTGAGTAAAAATTTCATTTTCATGAGATGCATAGCCTTTAACTGTTTCCACAAAGTTTGGGATTAAATCCGATCTTCTTTGCAAATCAGTATCAATGTCAGCTTGTGCACTATTTACCTTTAGTTCAAGATTTACTAAACTATTATAGGTTCCTACAATGGGAAGTGCTATTATTACTAATACCACTATAATAGCTAATAAAGCTTTTAAGCCACCTTTCATTGATGTTTCCTCCTAATTTATATATTTAATGATTTAAGTTAGTTTTTTCTACAACTACTTTCAGAGAATTCTATAATCTTACCTATTCTATTTGCTTACTATAAAATAAGATATTTTCTGATAATAGCTTTCTAACTTAATACATTTCTATAATATAAATATGTTATAATAAGTATTTCTATACATTTAAATGAAATTGTTTCTCTTCTGCATGAAAATACTTTTTATCTATGGAAACTTACTTATGACTAGTGTGCTTTTTTATTTTTTTGTAATTGTCATATATAAAGTTTATATTGGGAACTATAATTTTCCAAGCTCTACATATAAACATTGATCATATTCTACATTAAATCCCATTTCTTTAGCTTTATTAATTACTTCTTCATCAAAAGAACCTGGTTGAAACCAAAGATTTTTAATTCCCGCCTTCTTAATTTCCTCTAGAGAATTCATTGCAACCTTGGGATTCACAATAATATTTATAGCTTCTACTTTTGATGGCAACTCTTGTACAGACCTATATATGTTCATTCCTTCAATCTCATTATATTTAGGATTAATTCCATGAACCACATAACCCTTTTCAGCTAATCTTTTTAAAATCTTATATCCAAATCTACTTTCATCTGGAGTTGCACCAAGCAGTGCCCATGTCTTAAAATTTAGCATTTCATTCATAATATTTCCTCCTTAAAATAGTTATATTAATATTAGGTTTTCCAATAAAATTAAGTTCATGATATATTTGTTTCTAATATTTGTCAATAACACATTTGCTCACTACATTTTTGTTAGCAAAATTGCATATTCTGTTATATAATATCAATGTACATTAATTAATATATTGTGTATCACATATATTAATATTCATATATATCAATTAGAAAAGGGGATTGAAATGAATAGAATTAATGGGATTAATGTTGATATGATTGAAAGTGATTTGAGATATCTTAATTTACTTTCTCATAAGTTTCCAACAATTTCCGATGCTGCCACTGAAATAATTAATTTAGAGGCAATTTTAAACTTACCTAAGGGAACAGAGCATTTTCTAACAGATATTCATGGTGAGTATGAAGCTTTTAACCATGTACTTAAGAATGCTTCAGGAGTTATTAAAAGAAAAGTAAATGACATATTTGGAAACACCTTAAGAGAATCAGAAAAAAAAGATTTATGTACATTAATTTACTATCCAGAGCAGAAGCTAGAGCTTGCCCTTGCAAAGGAAGAAGATATCCATGATTGGTATAGAATAACTTTACACCAACTTATTCAAATATGTAGAAATGTTTCTTCAAAATATACCAGATCTAAAGTAAGAAAAGCATTACCTCCAGATTTTGCTTATATTATAGAAGAATTATTGCATGAATCTCAAGTAAGACCTAATAAACATGATTATTTTAATGGAATTATCAATACTATTGTGGTGATTGGTAGAGCAAACGAATTTATCATCGCCATCTGTAATGTAATCCAAAGGCTTACAATAGATAGACTTCATATTATAGGAGACATTTATGATAGGGGCCCAGGAGCACATATAATTATGGATACTATCATGAAATATCATGCTGTAGATATTCAGTGGGGAAACCACGATATACTTTGGATGGGTGCTGCAGCTGGTAATGAAAGCTCCATTGCTAACGTAATAAGGATTTGTACAAGATATGCAAATCTTGATACCCTAGAAGATGGTTATGGAATTAATTTATTGCCTTTAGCTACCTTCGCTATGGAAATTTATCAGGATGACCCTTGCAATTCCTTTAAACCTAAAACTGGCCCAGATGATGTATACAAAGAAAAAGACTTGAAACTTATGGCTCAAATGCATAAGGCTATTTCAATAATTCAATTTAAACTTGAGAGCGAAATAATAACCCGTCGTCCTGATTTCGGATTAAATAATAGACAACTTTTAGATAAGATTAATTTTGAGGCAGGTACAGTGACTATCGGTGATAAAATCTACGAACTAAATGATACAAATTTCCCAACTGTGGATCCAAAAGATCCTTATAAGCTAACTGATGAAGAAAGAGAATTAATAACAAGATTAAAATCCTCCTTTTTAAATAGTGAACGACTTCAAAAACACGTGAGATGTTTGTTCTCAAAAGGGAGTTTATATTATAAATATAATTCTAACTTACTATATCATGCCTGCATCTCCTTAGATGAAAAAGGAGCCTTTAAAAAAATTAATGTTATGGGCAAATCTTATAGTGGCAAGGAATACATTGATAAAGTTGAAAGATTGGCTAGAGAAGCATACTTTAACAAAGGAAACCATGAGGAAAAAGAATATGGTCTAGATTATTTATGGTATCTCTGGTGTGGTGAGGATTCGCCTTTATTTGGTAAAGACAAAATGGCTACCTTTGAAAGATATTTTATTAATGACAAGGAAACTCACAAAGAAATGAAAAATCCATACTTTGAACTTAGAGATAACGAAGAAATTTGTGATATGATTTTAAAAGAGTTTGATCTTGATCCTAAAACTTCTCATATCATTAATGGCCATATGCCTGTGAAAACCATTAAGGGAGAAAGTCCAATAAAAGCTAATGGTAAATTGTTAGTTATAGATGGTGGTTTTTCAAAAGCATATCAACCTGAAACTGGCATCGCTGGATATACTCTAATATTTAACTCTTATGGGTTGCAATTAGTTCAACATGAACCCTTTGAATCTACTCAACAAGCCATAAAAAAAGGGAAAGATATTCTTTCAACTACATTTATACTGGAGAGTAGCGCTAACAGGATGAAGGTACGAGACACTGATATTGGTAAAGAATTAATAGACCAAATTGGTGACCTCCAAAAACTTCTAATTGCCTATAGAAAAGGTATTATTAAGGAATTAAAATAAGTTCACATAAAAAAATCAGAGAGAAGGGGGATTCTCTCTGATTTTTTTATATATTAAAGAATGAACTTTTTTTTACTATAATATTCAATTCTTTATAAACATTTAATAGCTATTCATTATTTTATTTATCTTTTATAAAAGCCTTCTTATGATTTTTTAACTATTCTATCTTTAAATTAGCAGTCATGTTTTGACCATTTCGTACAAATTCTGCTGCAATAGTGTCTCCATCTTTGTGCGTATCTTTAATCTTATTAAGCTCTTCTACCGTTTCAACCTTTTTGCCATCAAACTTTACTATTACATCTCCTGGCTGAAGGCCTCCTTTTTGAGCGATACTAAAATTATCTACATTAGTAATATATATTCCTACAGGGATACTGTATCTTTCTGCTAAGTCTTTCGTTACATTTTGTACAGTTATTCCTAGTCTAATTTTTTGCTTTACTAAGTTTTCTAGCTTTGCAGTTACATCATTTATTGGTATAGAAAACCCGATTCCCTCAATTCCTTCTCCACTAAGTTTTGCAGTATTAATACCTACAACTTCACCTTTAGAATTTATTAAAGGTCCTCCACTATTACCTGGATTTATTGCTGTATCTGTTTGAATTAAGTTCATTTTTTTTCCATCTATTTCAACGTCTCTACTTACAGCACTAACAATACCAGTGGTCACAGAACCTAAATACTCTTTCCCTAATGGATTCCCGATAGCAACAACTTGCTCTCCCACTTGTAAACTTTCAGAATCTCCTAGTGTTACTACCCCTGGAAGCTCTACATCATCTGTAATCTTCAGTACAGCTAAATCCGCTTCTTGATTATAGTTAACAATTTTCGCATTAACTTCTTTACCATTATTAAATATTACTTTTACTTGACTGGCACTAGAAATAACATGAAAGTTTGTTAGAACATATCCATCTTCTGAGAAGATAAATCCTGAACCAATACCTTCTTGTTCACCCATATTAAATCCGAATATATTTGAAGAAACAGATTTTGTTGAAACTCCAACTACTGCTGGTGAAACCTTAGTGGCTATTTCTGGTATATTTATTGTTCCTGTGGCAGTTGGTGTTATTGAAGTATTTCCAACCACATTCTGGTTCTGCTTAACTGGAGTCCCTGTCCTTTTCATAGTGGTATAGGTTACAGCTCCTCCTACTGCTCCTCCTAGTAGTGAACATATAAGTGCCACAGCTATCACTGACCCAAATCTCCCTGTTCCCTTTTGTCTTTTTATTTGCTTATCAGGATATACATAAGGTTTATTATAATTTTCTGTATTATTAAAACTATTATAAGATGAATTATCATAATTATTGTTATTATAATTCATATTTTGTCCTTCTGGCATAGTATTAAATTTCTCATTTTCTTTTTCAAAGTTATCCATTGTAAGACCCTCCCTTAATTAATTTTCCCTATACTTATATTATCACCATTTATGTGTCAATTCAGTGGCGACTTTGTGAAAAAACTTTAAAATATGTCACAGATACTAATATACTTATGTCATAATTATAATATACATATTTTATTCTATGTCTCTAAAAAATTTCTAAAAATGAATTCTCCAGTATTTCACCCCTTAAACTTATTTATCCTAAACTAAATTTATATTTAGAACACTTATCTGCAAAGTATTCTATATAGAAATAAAATTTCTTATATAACTAATTTAATGATATTAACTTATTTTTTAAAAACTTATTATGTAATCTTGATATTCTACAACATTTATTTAATATAAGGTTAATATTAGTTCTATTTAAAATTCAAAGGAGATGAACAAAGTGTTTTTTCTAATTTTAGCTATAATTTGCAGTTCCTCTATTGCACTTATATTTAAGTATACCGAAGGAAATAGAATGAACAGGTATGCCGTAACCTCTGCAAATTACTTAATTGCATTCTTAGTTAGTATTATAATGTTTTTATATGATAATTCATTGGATCTCTCTTTTTCCCTATCAATAAGTAAATTTTTATCTGAAACTTCTTCAGTAATTTTTTCAGATTCAACTTTATTTTCTGCAGAAAGTAGCTTTATTTGGGCAATATTAATTGGCTGTTTTGCTGGAGTGTTCTTTTTTCTTTCTTTTGTTTACTATCAAAAGAGCGTAAAGGACAATGGTGTTGGTCTTTCTGGAACTTTTGGAAAACTTGGGATACTTATTCCAATGATATTCTCAATAATTTTATGGAATGAAATTCCCACATTATTGCAATGGACTGGTATCGTTCTGTCCTTACTTTCTATCATTATAGTTAACTTCTCCATTAAAGATTTAACTTCTAAATCCTTAAATTGGACCTTAATATTATTATTTATCTTTGGTGGTATGGCTGAATTCTCAAATAAAATATTTCAAAAATATTCTATAATAGAATACAAAAATCTATTTTTATTTTTTGTATTTTTTATAGCCTTTCTTATTAGTATATTCTTTACTATTAAAGAAAAGAAACCTGTTACTAATAAGGATATATTACTAGGCATACTGGTAGGTATCCCCAACTTATTTTCATCTTATTTTTTAATTATGGCCTTAAATTATATAACCACTTCAGTAGCTTTTCCAATATATAGTGCTGGAAGTATACTCATTATAAATTTAGGTGGATTTATAATTTTCAAAGAAAAGCTTTCGAAGAAAGATACTTTTGCTGTAATTATGACTCTTTTCGCTTTAGTACTTATAAATATGTAAATACGTTATTTATTGACGGTGTTATAACTCTATCCATACACTATAGAACCTTTTGTTCTATAGTGTATATTTTTATCTTATATATCACTCTTATTTAGACTCGTAAAAAATGCTGATAAGATAACTTACCAGCACTTTTAAAATCTATATTGTTTTATATTTTATTATACTAGCATGAGTAAAAGGAAGAGTTCCTTCTTCAGCTCCCTCATCTTCACTACGAACTGTCAAATCTACACCAACCTCAGATGCAAATTCTTCCTGTCCAAAAGATTTGTCAGCAGTATTCATTGATAGAAAATCCCTATTGTACTGGGTGCTACCATAATAGTCATAATTATCTTTATCGTATCCAAAGGACATTTCATCTCTAAGCTCCACGTTTTCGTAGTCATCTCTAAGATTATCAAAGGTTATTTCCTCTGCAAACTCATTTTCAAAAATATCAACTTTATTTTCAAAATTGCTATGAGAATGATATGGAGCATTATTGGTTGTTTGATTTACCATTTGAGCCTCTTTTTTTGCTTCATCAACCTTACCCCAAGCTGATTCAACTCCAGGATGAGCAACTCTAAAGTCGCCGAAATAGTTATGTTTATTTGGTGGATATATTGGATTTGATTCTTTATTAGCCATAATTTACCTCCTTAAAATCTTTATAACTATAGGTTGCATTATTTTAAGGAGAATTATGTATATTTTATAAAAATTAAGCTATAATACTTAGTTGTTTTTATTTCTAACGATAATATCAAGAAGTTTATATATAATTTTTTAAATATGTATATAGCTTCATTTTCTCTCATTATATATTTCGTATAAAAATAAATGCAAAATTGTTAGTTAACAACTTTGCATTTATTTTTATAGATAGTAATTTTATTTTTCAGTGTAAAGCTCTATTATCTTAACAATTAATTCAACTGCTTTTTCTATAGATTCTGTTGGAACGAACTCAAACTTACCGTGGAAGTTATGTCCACCAGCAAATAAGTTTGGTGTTGGTAGGCCCATGTAAGATAATCTAGCACCATCAGTACCACCTCTAATTGGAACTACCTTAGGCACTATGTTTAATGCTTTCATTGCTTCTACAGCAGTATCTACAACGTGCATTACAGGCTCTACTTTTTCCTTCATGTTATAGTAAGAGTCTTTTACTGTAATATCTACAGTTCCCTCACCATACTTCTTGTTTAACTCTTCAGCAATTTTAACAATGTTAACTTTTTTAGCTTCAAAGCTATCTTTAAAGAAGTCTCTTATGATATAAGACATTTCTGTTTTTTCTACTGAACCTGAAAAACCATTTAACATATAGAAGCCTTCATAGCCTTCAGTATGCTCAGGTCTCTCATTAGCTGGTAACATGCTATTTAGTTCCATCCCAATAAATTGAGAATTTATCATCTTGTTTTTTGCTGATCCAGGATGAACGTTTCTTCCATTTATTATTATCTTAGCTCCAGCAGCATTAAAGTTTTCATATTCTATTTCACCAATTCCACCACCATCTAATGTGTAAGCAAAATCCGCATTGAATTTTTCTACATCAAAGTGATCAGCACCAGCGCCTATTTCTTCATCTGGAGTGAATCCAACTTTAATAGTTCCATGTTTTACTTCTGGATTATTTATTAAATATTCCATGGCAGTGATAATTTCAGCTATTCCAGCCTTATCATCTGCTCCTAAAAGACTATTTCCATCAGTAGTAATTAAAGTTTTACCTATGTAATCATTTAATTCTGGGAAATCCTTTGGTGAAAGTATTGTAGTTGGGTTTAATTTTATATCTCCACCATCATAGTTTTCAACGAACTGAGGATTTACATTAGCTCCTGAGTAATCTGGTGCAGTATCCATGTGAGCTATGAATCCTATTGTTGGTACTTTTTTATCAGTGTTTGCTGGTAATGTAGCCATTACATATCCTTTTTCGTCTACAGTAACGTCGCTCATTCCAATTTCTTTTAATTCTTCTACTAACTTCTTAGCAAGAACCATTTGTCCTGGAGTACTTGGAGTAACACCAGTATTTCCATCAGATTTAGTGTCGTATGCTACATAGCTTAAAAATCTTTCAACAACTTTAGACATTATTATCCCTACCTTTTCTAAAAAATCTTTTGTTTTAACCATACTTTTCAAGATTTCGCCTCGCATCTTCTATAAGCTAAACGTATTCAAAGTTCCTTTACCCTAGTAAGAACAAAATCCTTTTCAGTAATTGGTCATAATAATCCACATTTGGATTATTAAATAATATTATACTACCTTTTGTAAACATTCTCAATTTCATTTTTATAATTAAAATAAAATTTAAACTTTTCTATTATTATTGTCTTATAAAACTTAAAAATATATTACAAATATCCAAGACAAACTAATCTAAAATAATATTTTAAAGAGTGCTAAGTAGTAAATTAATTAACTTTATCAAACCTATCAACATATTAATTTTACTTCTATATCAATATGCAGTATGAAAAAATGCTTTTTTTAGTAAGGTTGCTTGAATTCCTCTTCCAAAACACCATTAAACTGGTATAATTTACTTATCACTAGCATTTACTTTAAATGTGAAAATTTATCTAATAGTTCATTAAAAATATAGCTTAGATTGGAGGATTAGCAATGATAGATTTAACAAAAGGTTTAAACTTTAATGATTACTTACAAAAACAACATGAAAAATATGGGGATGTTCAAGATAAGGCCTATGAAAATACTACCCTTTCTCAAAATGCCAAGGAAAAAATCAATAAATTAACCAAAACAATTCATGCTGCAGTATTTACAGAAGGTTTTTGTCCAGATTGCATTGTTACAATACCCTTTATTCAAAGAATGTCTGAGGAAAATGAAAACCTTAAAATTCACTTAATGCCTAGAACTGGTTTTGAAGCATTTCTTGAGGAAGCTGTTGGGGAATCAAGAATTCCAACAGTAATAACCTTTGATGAAAATATGAATCCTAAGGGAGCTTACGTAGAAACCCCTAAGGAATTAAGAGAAAAAATGATTGGATTAAATAATGATGAAAAGAAAGCTTTAATAAGTGACTATAGAGCTGGAAAATATAATGAATTAGTAGAAAAAGACCTTTTAGATATAATATTTTAAATCATTAACTAAATCCTTGAAGTAACTTTCAACTTAACTTCAAAGAAAATTAATGATTTTATAAATTAATACAAATAATAAAAATTCCGTTAAAATTTATAATATATTTTAACGGAATTTATTTATTCTTTTACATGTTATAAAGTTTCATAATAAAATTTAAATATATTCATCCCTAAAACACTTAAAGTAGCCAGTGTAGACCTACCTTTAAGTTAAGCCTTCACTTTAGTTCTCTATAAATAAGGAACAACTACTTTTTTAACAACAACATAAGGTGATTTATATCCCATGAAAATTTAATATTTTCCCTAGAACTCTCATTTAAAGAGCCTAGGACATTTTTCTTGGGAAGTCCTGGTTAAACTCTTGCAGCTCCCATTTCTCTTGCTATTCTCATTACTTCTTTGGCAACCTCATCTGCAACTCTTGAATCAAATACATTTGGAATTATATATTCTTCATTCAACTCTTCAACTGCAATTAGATTTGCAATTGCCTTTGCCGCTGCCAGTTTCATCTCTTCATTTATTTCTTTTGATCTTACCGCTAAGGCGCCTTTAAATATTCCTGGAAACACTAATACATTGTTTATTTGGTTGGCAAAATCTGATCTACCAGTAGCAATAACTCTTGCTCCACCTTTTTTAGCCTCTTCTGGCATTATCTCTGGTGTTGGATTTGCCATAGCAAATATTATAGCATCTTTATTCATGTTTCTAACATCCTCAGATGTTAACACCCCTGGAGCAGATACCCCAATAAATACATCTATTCCTTTTATAACCTCTGCTAATACGCCCTTTTTCATTTCTTTATTTGTCTCTAAGGCTATCTCTTGTTGAGCAGGATTTAAACTTTCTTCACCTCTATAAATTGCTCCCTTTCTATCACACATTATTATGTTTCTAGCCCCTGCATTTAGGAGTAATTTGCAAACTGCAATTCCTGCTGAACCTGCACCATTTATAATTATCTTCGCATCTTCTAATTTTTTATTTACAAGCCTTAGTGCATTATAAAGTCCTGCTAGAACCACCACTGCAGTGCCATGTTGATCATCATGGAATACAGGGATATTAAGTTCTTCTTTTAATCTAGCTTCTATATAGAAGCACTCCGGAGCTTTTATATCTTCGAGATTAATGCCTCCGAATACTGGAGCAATTAACTTCACTGTTTTAATAATTTCTTCTGGATCTTCTGTATCTAAGCAAATCGGAAAGGCGTCCACCCCTCCAAATTCCTTAAATAATAAAGCTTTACCTTCCATTACTGGAATCCCTGCTTCTGCGCCAATATTACCAAGTCCTAACACCGCTGTTCCATTTGATACTATTGCTACAGTATTACCCTTAATTGTATAATCATAAACCTTGTCCTTATCTTTTGCGATTTCTATGCAAGGCTGCGCCACACCTGGTGTATATGCTATGGAAAGATCTTCTCTGGTCTCAACCTTAACCTTTCCAATCACCTCAAGTTTACCTTTTTTTTCTTTGTGCATTTTTAATGATTCATCACCATATGACATAATTTTTCCTCCTAATCAAATCTTTCTTTTAAGAGCTATAGTATTATTAATTCACTTAATTTTATTGTATTATAAATATATTAATTTTATATTAAATCTTATATGATAGTTTCAAACTTTCAAAACACAGCTTCTAAGATCACCCTTATATTATAGTTCATCTTATTACTGCTTGCCATTAAAGTATTCACAATGTGGAGCTATTGGACAAATTTCACACTTAGGCTTTCTTGCATTACATATTTTTCTGCCATGCCAAATAATATAGTGATGAGCATCACTCCACATATTTTTAGGAATATTTTTCATAAGCTTTTCTTCTACTTCTTCTACATTTTTCCCCTTTGCCAAGCCTATTCTATTGGAAAGTCTAAACACATGAGTATCCACTGCAATAGCTGGAACTCCAAAAGCATTAGAAAGCACCACATTTGCAGTTTTCCTTCCTACCCCAGGAAGTTCTATTAGCTCCTCCATGGTCTTTGGAACTTCTCCATTATGCTTTTCTAAAATTCCTCTGCAAGCTCCTAATATATTCTTACTTTTATTTTTATAAAAACCACAGCTTCTTATTTTTTCTCCTAGCTCTTCCTCTGTTAAAGTTACAATAGCTTCTGGTGTATTATATTCCTTATAAAGCTCCTTAGTAACCAAGTTTACTCTTTCATCAGTACATTGAGCTGAAAGAATTGTAGATATTAATAATTCAAAGGGACTATTAAAATCTAATCCACACTTTGCTCCCTTATAGGTCTCTTCTAATATATTCAATATTTCTTTTCTTTTTTCTTTGTTCATGAAAAACACCTCATTTCAATGACGTTCACCATATTTGAGAAAATTAGTCCTTCATTGTTATTATAGCAAAAGTAGCAACTAATTATTTTAAAATATTATTAATAATAACTAATGTATTATTTACTATGACCTTTTAGCATAACATTTGAATTTATGATTTATACTAGCTTGCATTAAAACTAATGACAATGTAAAACTATTTCATTAGAACTATTATAACTTATTTAACTAAAATTAAATTATGAATTCATCTCTATATATGAAAAATCAAAATTAATTATGTATAGCTCTATATTATTTTTTATATTCTTGTGAGATGAAATTAATAAATTTTCTATTTAATATCTTATAAATATGACTTGAGTCACATCCCTTATATAGCATTATGTTATAATTATCCATGTAGCTGGTTAAGCTTCATTTTTGTAATAACATCAATACAAAATTTATTTATTTTAAAAAAGCTACTTTTCTTAAAGAGATAGACAAGTTCTACGATATATTAAGTATTCAAAATATTTGTACTGAAATTTCTTATATAATACACATGAAATATATTAGTAAATAACAGATATTCTAATTATTTTGGAGAACACGAAAAAATATTTCTAATAACTACGTATTTATAAATTCTGTTAATGTAGCGGCACTGATGTATAATACAGTTCTAGCTTCACTAACATATTACATACTTATTTTTTAAGATATGCAAATTATACAATTAAACTTTAATATTAAGGAGTATATATCATGAAGTTATTTGGTAAAAAACAAACTATAGAAACAGCCTCAACTACAGATGAATTTAAGCATGGCAATAGCAATAGTAATACTAGCCAAAACAATGCCACCATTGAATTTCTTAAAAATATAAATAAAGACATTGAAAAAATAATTACACAACATAATGTGGTTAATAGTGAACATGATGTTTTATCAAATCTAGCCACGAAAATAGTAAATCAAATGAACATCATTTCTGATTTAGCTGTAGACACTGACTCTTCTACAGAATCATTACATACTCAAAGCAAAAATCTTATAAAAATGACCCAAGAAAATGTGGACAAGTCTAAAGACGGTAAAAAGACAATTGAAGATATCGTAAACATTATCATCTCCTTAGAGGGTGAGGCGAAAAATACATATACTAGCATAAATAATCTTTGGGGAATGATTCAACAAATTTCTCAAGTAGCACAAATAATTGATGGAATAGCTTCTCAAACTAATATGTTAGCTTTAAATGCTGCCATTGAAGCCGCTCGTGCTGGAGAAGGCGGACGTGGTTTTGCAGTGGTTGCCGAAGAAGTACGAAAGCTAGCTGAGATGACCTCTCAAAGTACAGGGGATATTACAAATCTTACTAATAAAATTCAAGCTGAAGCCAAAACGGCGTTAAATAGTGCTAATAAAAACACTCAAGTTATTTCTCAAGGGGTAACCACTTCTAAAAGTGCTCTTGAAAAAATTGATAGCACATTAGATTCCTTTGGAAAGGTTGAAAGTGAAGTTACTGGTGTAATTCAAGTAATTTCTAATCAAAAATCTCATATAGAAAATATTTTAAATAAGATAAGTGAAATAGATGGAATCTTAAAAGATACAAACAATCAAATAAAACATCATATAAAAGAAGCTAGCATAGTTGACACGAAACTTGAAGAAGGTGTGTCTAATATTGCTAAGTTTATTAAAGCCCAAGATATTTAATAAAAACTCCCAACTTCATAAGTTGGGAGTTTTCTTATTTGGAAACACTTTCTCCTAAATATGCCTTTTTAATATCTTCATTTTCTAATAATTCCTTACCACTACCTTCAATAGTGATGTTTCCTGTTTCTAATACATATCCTCTATCTGCTATTTTTAGAGCTACATTTGCATTTTGTTCTATTAATAAAATAGTAACTCCTTTATCTCGAATCTCCTTGATTATATTGAATATATCTTTTACTATCAGTGGTGCTAATCCTAGGGAAGGCTCATCCATCATTAAAAGTTTTGGTTTAGACATTAGCGCTCTCCCTACCGCTAGCATTTGTTGCTCTCCTCCTGATAATGTTCCTGCTTGCTGCCAACTTCTCTCCCTAAGTCTTGGGAAAAGACTGTAAACCCATTCTATATCTTTTTCTATTCCCTTTGTATCTTTCCTAAAATACGCTCCTAGTTTTATATTTTCTAATACTGTTAAGTTAGAAAAAACTCTTCTTCCTTCTGGAACTAAGGTTATTCCCTTCGTAACAATATTTTGTGACTTTTCTCCAAGTATTATCTTTTCTTCATAGGCTATATTTCCACTTTTAGGCTTAACTAGTCCCACTATAGATCTGAGCAAAGTACTTTTCCCTGCACCATTAGCTCCAACAAGAGTTACTATTTCGCCCTTCTTAACTTCAATGTCCACTCCTTTTAAAGCTTCTATTCCACCATAGGATACAACTAAATCCGTTATTTTAAGCATCTTCCTTCACCCCCAAATATGCTTCTATAACCCTTTGGTTATTTTGAATTTCATGAGGAGTACCTTCAGCAATAGTAATTCCATAATCCAAAACATAAATTCTATCTGATATTCCCATAACCACCTGCATGTGATGTTCTATCATAAATATAGTAAGATCATACTCGCCCCTTATTTCCTTGATGAACTCTGTTAGTTCCTCAGTTTCCTTCGGATTCATCCCCGCAGCAGGCTCATCAAGTAATAACAACTTTGGATTGGTAGCTATTGCTCTTGCAATTTCAAGTCTTCTTTGTTTCCCATAAGGAAGTGAGGAGGCTTTTTCGTTCATAACATCTGTAAGTCCAACTCTTTCTATAAGCGCTAAAGATTTCTCTCTTATTGCTCTTTCTTCCCTTCTATAACTTGGCAATTTTAAAATTGCGCTAATTAATCCAGACTTTAAATGTAAGTGATTTGCGATAAGTACATTGTCCAGTACTGATAAATCTTTAAATAATCTTATATTTTGGAAAGTTCTAGCTATACCCTTTTTTGTTATCAAATCTGGACGATTTCCTGTAATGTCTTTTCCACCATATATGATTTTTCCTTTTGTAGGGGTGTACACTCCTGTTATCATATTAAAGGCTGTAGTTTTCCCTGCTCCATTTGGCCCTATAAGAGCTACTATTTCACCTTCTTGTATATTAAGATTAAACTCATTAACTGCAGTAAGACCTCCAAATTGCATCGTGGCATTATCTGCTCTCAATAATTCCATAATTATTTTCCTCCTTTAGCTACTCTTTTTCTCCTAAAGAAATTAAATTCTTTAAGGTTTTTAAGAAAAGTTATAAGTTTGTCCCAACTAAATTCTCTTGTACCCATAACTCCATTTCTAAAGAATAATACAGCTAACATTAATAATGCTGAAAACACAACCATTCTAAGTCCCGGTATTCCCTTAATTTCCATAAATCCTAAGTTAATGCTCTCATCTAAAAATCTTAAAACTTCTCCTGCAATGGTAATAACAAAAGCAGAAATAATGGTACCTGTAACACTTCCCATACCACCAAGAACGATGATAAGCAAGATATTAAATGTTAATGTGAATCTAAACATTAATGGATCAATAGTTCCCATTAAGTTTGCAAGGAGACCTCCCCCAATAGCAGCAAAGAAAGCACCGATAACAAAAGCTAACACCTTATGCTTAAATAAATTAATTCCCATACTTTCTGCAGCTATTTCATCTTCTCTTATAGCTTTTAGAGCTCTTCCATAACTGCTATTTATTAGAGATAAAATGATTATTATAGTTGCAATGGCTATTCCAAAGGTCCACCAGAGATTAATAATAGGAGGTATTCCTTTTAACCCTAAGGCTCCATTGGTAATGGTTTGAGTGTTTGTTATTACCACTCTTATAATTTCTGCAAACCCTAAAGTTGCTATTGCTAAATAATCACCTTTCAATCTTAGTGCTGGTGCACCTATCAAGTAAGCAAACAATCCTGTAATAGCCCCACCGATAATTAAAGCCACTATGAAGGGCATAACAATTGAGTCAAGAGGCTTCATCATTGGAGCTAAAAAAAAGTTTTGTGTTTTTACAGCTACTGGCATAGTTAATATTGCGGTAATATATGCCCCAATTGCTATAAACCCAGCATGTCCAAGTGAAAACAACCCCGTAAACCCATTTATTAAGTTCATACTCAAAGAAAGAACCACATAAATTGCACATAAGTTCAATATTCTAGTTTTATAACTATCTAAGTTTCCATCTAAGAAAAAAATTAGTATTGCTAACAAAACAAAAGATATTGCAGTCAACTTATTATTTCTTTTACTCATCCATAATAAAATACCATTTCTTTTTTTCATGTATTACACCTTCTCTGCTATTTTTTCGCCCATTATTCCTGTAGGCTTGAATAGTAGGATTAATATTAGTAATATGAATGCAAAAGCATCTCTGTACCCTGAAAGACTAGGTAAAAAAGCTACAATCATAATCTCACCAACCCCTAGAATAAAACCTCCAAGAACTGCACCCTTAATATCTCCTATTCCTCCAATAACCGCTGCAATAAAACACTTTAACCCTGGCATTATACCCATAAGAGGTGCTATCTGAGGAAACTTCAATCCCCACATTATTCCTCCAACTGCTGCAAGAACAGAGCCTAGTGCAAAAGTTAATGAAATTATTCTGTTTATGTTTATTCCCATTAAAGATGCAGTTTCATGATCCTTAGAAACCGCTCTCATTGCCATACCGCTTTTAGTCCTATTAACTAAATATAATAAAGCGAATAATAGTATGAGAGTTACCACAGGAATTATGAAGGTTAATCTTTGAAATGATACCTCTCCTATTTGTATAACTTCAGTGAATAAATCTACCTGTGGAAAAGCCTTCGGAACTCCACCAAAAATCACTGTCCCTAAATTCTCAAGCAAGAATGATACACCAATAGCGGATATTAAAATTGAAATCTTTGGCGCATTTCTTATAGGTCTATAAGCAGCAACCTCTATAAGCATTCCTAAAAGTCCCGTCATTATAATTGCTGCAAAAAAGGCTAGATACCAAGGCATAGAGAAAAGAGAGACTCCATAAAAGGCAAAATAAGTAGCAACCATAAAGATATCTCCATGAGCAAAGTTTATCAGCCTCAATATTCCATAGACCATGGTATATCCTATAGCAATCAATGCATAAAGACTACCTAAAGATATGCCATTTAATAAGTGTTGCATAAACATATCTAAACTCATTTCTAAATTCATTTTTTCACCATCCTTATAAGTTTAACGGCATATTAATTTGTTGATTATTGATACCTTAATAAAGAAGAACAAGTACTACTTGTTCTTCTAGTATATTTTCTATTTTGCGCTATCAACTATATCTAGGAATGTAAATTTACCGTCTTTAACTTCTTTAATAACTGCATTTTTAATAGCATTTCTATTTTCATCAAAGTTAACAACTCCAGCTGCGCCTTGGAAATCCTTTAAATTAGCTAAAGTATCTCTTAACTTAACTGAATCTGTATTGCCATTTGCTTCTAAAGCTTTTATAAGTATTAAATAAGCATCATAACCAAGAGCTGTAACTGCTGCTGGTTCTTTGTTGTATTCTTTCTTATATTCAGCTAGGAATTTCTCTGATTCTTTAGTTATTGGCTTCTCTGTTGCAAAGAAAGTAGAGAATACTGCTCCTTCTACTGCCTTAGCACCAATCTCTATAAATTGTGGAGTTTCCCATGTGTCTCCTCCAATAATTGGGCATGTTATTCCAAGTTGTCTTGCTTGTTTGATTACTAAAGCTGATTCAGTAAAGTTTCCTGGTGCGAAAATAACATCTGGATTTTTAGCTTTAATATTAGTTAGTTGAGCTGTAAAATCTTGATCTCCAGTATTGTAGTTCGCAACTTCAATTATTGATTTATCATCCTTGGTTAAACCCCTGAAGGAATCTGTGAAATACTTAGCAAGTCCAATAGCATAATCGTTTCCTACCTCTTGAACTATTGCAACTTTTTTAGCATTTAATTTTGTATAAGCATAATTTGCCATTACTGTTCCTTGATATGGATCTATGAAACATACTCTAAAGTAATATTCATTTCCTTGAGTTACTAGAGGATTTGTACAGGATGTTCCCACTGTAGGTATTTGTGCCTTTTTAACAATATCTCCAGCTGCCATTGATAAAGAACTTCCCCAGCTACCAACAATAGCTGTAACTTTTTCTTTATCAACTAATTTTGCTGCGGCATTAGCTGCTTCAACCTTGTCTGATTTGTTGTCTACTACAACTAATTCAACTTTTTTTCCTAAAACCTTTGGATAAAGCTTATTGGCAAGTTTTATCCCTTCTAACTCTAAGGCTCCTCCTCCCGCATTAGCCCCAGTTAATGGTTCAAATACCCCTATTCTTATAACATCATCTTTGGCTCCTGAAGTGTCTTTTCCGCTATCAGTATTTTTTCCGCAACCAGCAAACATAGAAGTCATTAAAAACAGTGAACTAAGTAAAAGCGCAATCCTTTTTTTCATGATTTCCTCCTTCAACTACTTTGAAAATATTACCTCTTAGTTATTAATTTTTTTTAAACTAATTAGTATAATTATATTTATTTTGAATGCCATGAAATTATTCCTTTCATTTCTAAATTCAATAACAAATTTAATGATGTTCACATATAATAAATAAGATATCAATGAATAAGGATATGTGTGTTTTGACAAATTTGAGACAACAAATTCCACTTCAAATGAATAACCCGACAAATGATGATAGATATAATCAACTTAAATATTTGCTAGCTATCGAAAATCGCCCAGAGGATTTTGAGTATATAATTGAAGCTCTAAAACCGCCACCTGACATAACAACACTTTGTCCAAATCAATGTGGCAAAGATGTTAAGGTTGCAGTAATTGGTGGTGGCGCTGCTGGACTCGCTGCAGCCTTTGAATTAAAGAAGATTGGCTGCGATACCACTTTATTTGAGGCAACAAACAGGTTAGGTGGAAGAATTCTTACTTATTTTTTCGATGAGGATAAAAACCAATATGCTGATCTTGGTGCTATGAGGATTCCTGTATCTCATGAAACTTCTTGGCATTATATTAACTTATTTAATCTTAATACCTATCCCTATGCTAGTAGTAATGTTAATGGATTGTTTTACGTAAGAGATGGCCGTGCCATAAATGATCCCCTTGGCATTAGCGTTATGGAAAACATCTACCCAAAGTTCCCTTTAACAGAGGAGGAAAAGCGAACTCCTTGGTTCGAATTACTTGGAAGACTAACTTCAAAATATATGTTAGATTTAACTCCAGAAGAAAGACAAGAATTAGTTTTAACAAAGCCTGTATATTCTGATATTATAAAAAGAATGGATAAATACTATTATAAACTTGGTTTTGAAAGTGTTGGATTAAGTCAGGGCGCTATTGCAATGTTAAGCTATCTTTCAGCTTTCATTGTTGATTTTTTTAATTTAAGCTTAGCAGAGATGATGGAGAAGTCTTATACAGCTGATTTCTCTTTACTTTATGGCATAGAGGGTGGTGTTAGTAACTTAGTGAATTCTTTTTTGAGTGCTCTTAATGGTGAGTTACTAGATGTATATAGTGGTATTAATAAAAGTGATCTTGGAGTAAGTAATATACGCTTTAGTACTGCTATTGATGGTATTTATCAAACTGATGGACCAAATAAAGTCACATTAAAAGTTGTAAACACTACAAATAATACTGCTACCTTTGAAGACTTTGATTACGTGATTTGTGCCATACCTTTTTCAAGTTTAAGAAGAGTAGATATTAATCCCTTATTTGGTTATAGAAAAATGCAAGCAATTACTGAGCTTAACTATGAGCCTGCTCAAAAAGTTTTTATTTACCTCAAAAATAGATTTTGGGAAATGGGAGATGAAGCAACAAGGATTATTGGTGGAAGCTCTGCAACAGATCTTCCAATAATTGAAACAGTTTACCCATCAGATCATGCTACTCCAATCAGTGGAGTTCCCTATAGTTGGACTTTTAGACCTGGAACATCAGCAAACGAACCTGGTGTGCTACTTGCCTCTTATAACTGGGGCCAAAATGCTTCTCGTCTTGGTAGTGAACCTGCTACTCTTCGTTTATCAGACGTTACTAGGCAAGTGGAGCAAGTTCATGATTTACCTGAAGGGTTTATAAATGAAAACTTAATTTCTTCTTTTTCTATCATGTGGACAAATATCCCATATATTTGGACTGGTGGATGTCTTGGCAAGCCTCAAGATAAACTTTTATTCTCTTATGCAGTTACACTACCAGAAATGAATAACAGAGTTTTCTTTGCTGGAGAACATATATCCCAAAAACACATTTGGATTCAAGGTGCATTACAAACAGGAATGATAGCCGCTAATGATGTAGCTAACCAAATTCAAACAAGAAAAAGCTAAATTAAAAGACTGTTGTAAATCTTATTTACAACAGTCTTATTTTCTTTTTAATGTTCAATTTTTTCTTGTTAAGTAACGATACTTCTGGAACTTCTTCTACTTATTTCTTTCTAGTGCTTTATTTTATCTAAAAGGATTTTTTTCTTTTCTTCAAACTCTACTTCAGTAAATAATCCATATTCCTTAAGATCTATTAATTTATTTATTTTATCCATAATTTCTTCACTCTCAATTTTTAGTTCTTTCATGCCAACTATAACACTTCCTAAAGGTTTGGTTTGAATATGATTCAATATATATTTTAGTTCCTTTTCGATTATTTGATTTTTGAAAACTTCATAGGATTCTGCTCCAAAAAATCCGCAGTGAATCTTTTCTCCAAAAATAAATTCAACTACAGTGACTTTTTCATCAATTTTTATATTTTGTGGAAAAATACTTTTATTAAAAGTAATTGTACCATCACCTAAAACTGTACCTATCCTAAATTCAGAAAATCCATCTATATTTATTTCTTTGCTTGCATCTCTTTCTTGCTCAATATCCTCTTTTCTGCAATAGCACGTCACTTTGTCTAGATTGAATTCAAAGGTGCCTATCCCCTGAGGATGTTTATCTACTAGATAGAATTTATCCTCATTTACCCAAAAATAAAAATCAATTATGCCTACTTTTTCAAACATATATATTAGGATATCACTATCTACACTACATAAGTTTTTAGCAAATCTAGGATCATTAATTTTATTCTTTATTTTCCTTACTGTATCTTCAAAATATAAGGGCTCATTTTTTTCTAAATCTTCAACAAAATTCTTATATCTATTTCCATCAAACTTTGTATATGCATTATTAATTATATGTGAATATCTCTTTTCTATTTCAGCATCAACTTCAGGTATTCCCCTTATATATTTAACCGTCATAGCCGTTGGAGGAACATTACAATGTTCCTTATAATCATTTTCTATGTTTCTTCGTCTTGTTTTAATAAAATTTATTATACTGATAAAACATACAATTACTATAAAAAACCCTAATAAATATTCCAAAGCCCATTCCCCCTAAAACTAAGTATTTTATAATAAAGTATATTAATAATACTTTATTTTATTCGAGTAGGTTTTATTTTATTTTTCAATTACATGTAAAAACTGAACCTCTACCTTTCAAAGTGTGATGCAATTACCTGCATTCTTTACATTTAATCTGAAACCTAGTTATTCCAAAGCCTTAGCATGGCTGTCCTGAAGTAAAAAAGTTGAAATTGCTATACAATAAAAAAGAAGTGCAACTTTTGTAAGTTACACTTCTAAGTTTTTACTTTATTATATTCCTTTTTCTTTTAACTTTTCAAGCATATGAGCTGTCATTTTATCTAAATCATACTCAGCTTTAAAGCCCCATTCTTCTTTTGCAGCAGTTGGGTCTATTGAATCTGGCCAAGTATTTGCAATTCCTTGTCTTACTGGATCTGGATTGTAGCTAATTTCAAACTCAGGAATGTGCTTTCTGATTGCAGCAGCTATTTGTTCTGGTTCAAAGCTCATAGCTGTTATATTGAAAGCATTTCTATGTTTTAATTTAGCTGGATCAGCTTCCATTAAATCTATAATTGCTTGAATAGCATCTGGCATATACATCATATCCATGTATGTTCCTTTATCTATGTAAGAAGTATATTTGCCATTTTTTAAAGCTTCGTAGTAAATATCTACTGCATAGTCAGTAGTTCCGCCTCCTGGAGGAGCTACGTAAGAAATGAGACCTGGGAATCTTACTCCTCTTGTATCTACACCGAATTTAGTGTAGTAGTAATCACATAATAATTCTCCTGAAACCTTTGTTACTCCATACATAGTTTTTGGTCTTTGAATAGTATCTTGTGGAGTGTTGTTTTTTGGAGTATCTGGTCCAAATGCCCCAATAGAACTTGGAGTAAAGAACGCACAATTTAATTCTCTTGCTGCTTCTAAAGCGTTAACTAATCCACCCATATTTATATCCCAAGCTAGTTGTGGCTTTGCTTCTGCCACAGCTGATAGAAGTGCTGCAAGATGCATTATTGTATCTACATTATGCTTTCTAGCAACTTCTAAAAATGCCTTTGGATCCGTTACATCTAGTATTTCAAATATTCCACCTTCAACAATTGGATTTCCTTCTGGCTTTCTAATATCAGAAGCCACAACATTATCTACACCATAAACTTCTCTAAGCTTAGTAACTAACTCTGTACCGATTTGTCCAAGACAACCCGTAACTAATATTCTTTTCATATTATTCTCCTCCGTTAAAAACTATTTAGTAATTAACTTATTAAAAATGAACAAGCTCATTTTTAATAAGTTAATTTTTATTAAATTTTTTTAAACTAATATTATAATTATTGATTATAAAATCCACTTTTCAAAACTGGGTCTAAAATTATTTTATTATTCCCATTTCTTGGCCTACTTTTTTGTATATAGCGATAGCTTCATCTAACATTTCTTTAGTATGAGCTGCTGATGGCATGTTTCTTACTCTTGCAGTTCCCATTGGAACTGTTGGGAATACTATAGCCTTAGCATAAACACCCTCTTCGAATAATCTCTTGCTAAATTGTTGAGCTTTTGCAGCCTCACCTATGATACATGGAGTTATAGGTGTTTCACTATCTCCTATATCAAAGCCTAAGTCTTTTAAGCCTTTCTTTAAGTAGTTTCCATTTTCCCAAAGTTTGTCATGAAGCTCAGTGCTTTCAGTTAAAATGTTGATAGCTTCTATACAAGCACCTGCAGCTCCTGGAGTTAAAGAAGTTGAGAATAAGAATGGTCTACCTCTAACCATCAACCAATCAATTAGATCTTGTGTACCAGCCACATATCCACCAACTACACCAATTGCTTTAGAAAGGGTTCCTATTTGGAAATCTATTTTATGTGATAACCCAAAGTGATGAACCGTTCCAGCGCCTTTTCCAAGAACTCCTGAACCATGTGCGTCATCAACATAGGTAATTAAATCAAATTCTTCAGCAATTTCAACTATTTCAGGTAGTTTTGCAATATCTCCATCCATAGAGAAAACACCATCTGTGATAACCATAACTTTTTCATATAATCCTGAATCTTTAGCTTCTTTAGCCTTTGCTCTTAAATCTTCCATATCTGAATGCTCGAATCTTATGATTTTTGCACCAGATAATCTGCAACCATCTATTATTGAAGCATGGTTTAGTGCATCTGAAAGGATTGCATCTTTTTTGCTCATAACTGCTGAAATTGCAGCCATGTTACAGTTAAATCCAGATTGGAAAGCCACAGCAGCTTCTGTGTGTTTGAACTGTGCTAATTTTTTTTCTAACTCAATGTGAATGTCTAAAGTTCCATTAATTGTTCTAACTGCACCAGCTCCTACTCCATACTTTTCAGTTGCTTTCAAAGCTGCTTCTACCATTCTTGGGTGAGTAGCTAAACCTAAATAGTTATTAGAAGAAAGATTTACAAGGTTTTTTCCTCCAATATTAATTCTAGGGCCATTTGCACCAGTAATTACATTGATTACATTATAAAGTCCTTTACTTTTAAGATCCTCTAAATTTTCTTTAAGGTATTTTTCTAATGATTTACTTCCCATTGCTTTACCTCCAAAATTATTAATAATTTATGCAAAATATTTTAACTGCATTAAAATTTAAGAAAAACCTTTTAATGAAACTCTTTACATATTAATAAATATTCTACATATTTTGCAAAATTCCTTTTAAATAACAAAATTTATTTTCACTTTTAAAAATTTTGCAAATTCTCTTGCGATGGTTTATTTATATTTTAATTTAAATAATTTATATCATCCATTTTATTTATTTCCTTTTTACTAATATTTTATTATACATATATTAATTATAATTTTAAAGTATCCCCTATATTTTAATTGCATTATTAATGCAAAATTTACAAATATTAATTTATTGAATAATCTATTTAACTTTAATGCAAAATACTTTGCTTTAAAGTGATTTATTTGCATAACTTTAATAAAGCAATGAACTACTTTGAAACTTCAACATATATAATATAACTTCTCCAATAATTTACTTAAATTAAAATAATGATAAAAGGAGCTAAGAAAGTATGTTATCTTAAGCTCCTCAAAATGTTCATATTAAATTATAATTTTTATCCCTTTACAACTTCTTCTGAGTTAAGGTATTCCGAGTAAACTCCTCTGTATTTTTCAGGTAGTACTTTTGCTATACTACACATAATTTCTCTCATAGCTCTATCACTATAGTCGGTTTTATCCTCATTTTCTATCTTCTTAGGAACTCCCATGGGTTCACCAAAATTTATAGTTATGTCTGCGTGATGAAATTCTTCATCAGCCATGTCATTATCATTAATTGGCATAAACTTCTCGGTACCCCACATTCCTATTGGAACTATGGTAGCCTTTGACATTTTTGCGATAAGCAGTAATCCTTTTTTACCTTCAATCATGCCACCATTTCTACTTCTTGTTCCCTCTGGAAACATCATAATGTTTTTTCCTGCTTTAAGAACCTCTATAATTTTACCAATGGCCTCTTTATCTGCACTATTAGGCTTTATTTGAATTGTTTTTATAAATTTAAATCCATTTTTAGTAAATTCATTAGCGGTTAACTTAACTCCAGCAATAAAAACTGGATCCTTTTCTTTTAGAACTTCATTTAATATTATTCCATCAGAATTACTTAAATGATTACAAATAAATATAATTGGACCTTCTAATTCTTTTATACGATTCCATCCATTAATTTTCATATTTGCATACTTCTTTATGCTCTTTTTTACATAACTATGTATTAACTTGCTTGAGATATTATCTGGTAATTTACTCATTAACTTTAGTAATAGTACTTTATCCATAAAGATCCCCTTTCTAAAAATTAACTTTTTTCTTTCTTAAAAAGTTTATCATAATATTCTTTAACATAAGGAGAATTTATACTTTCTTCAATATTATCTTTATCTTCCTTATGTTCATTATAATAATTTATAAGTGCATTCCTACTTAATATATTTTTACCTCGCCACCCACAAGAGTGTTTTTTGAATTTTTCATTAAAATCACTGTTGCTTAAAAAAATTAAATCTTTTAAGTTGACCTCTTCCATATATTCTTTAGGAATAAATCCCTCGATATTCGAGTTTAGAGCATTTTTATTGTAAGGACATACGGTTTGACAAGTATCACAACCAAAAATTCTTCCACCTAACTTATCTAACCATATATCATCAATATGCTTTTTTTGTGTAATATAAGATAAGCATAAGTTGCTATCCTTACTATTTCTATTTTTTATTATAGCATGGGTTGGGCAAGATTTCATGCATAACTCACAATCTCCACAGGTATTATCTATGGGCTTATCTTCTCGTATTTCCAAATCTGTTATTATTTCAGCTAAAAACACATAGGATCCGTAATCTTTCGTTATTAGATTATTATTTTTCCCTATGAATCCAACCCCACTTAAATAAGCTATATACCTTTCTGGTAATGGGTTATTGTCTACAAAAGGTAATGCTTTGCCGCCTAATCCCTCAATGAATACACAGATACTATCTAGGTAGTTTCGAACAACCCGATGATAATCGAGGCCAAGTGTATACTTTGAAAAACTATATTTATTATTGTCATTCCCCTCATACTTATATGGGAATGCTATGGATATGATAGTTTTACCTTCCTTCATTAAAAAAAACGGATTAATTCTTTTTTCTACGTCCTTTTCTTCAAATTCATTTTCTAAACCTGCTTCTTTTCTTTTTACTAAATATGGCGTTAGTTCATCGAACACTCTACATTTAGTAAATCCTACATTAGTAATTCCTAAGTCATTGCAATACCTGAGGATCTCATCCCTAATCTCCATGATTTTTGTTATTTTCCTTTATTGTATTGTTAATATTCTCTATAAATCTTGCAGCAGCCTGCCCTGCTATTTTCCCTTGCATAGCTACATTTTCTATTACATCATAACCTTTCAAAACTGTTCCACATGCAAAAAAACCTTTTATAGAAGTTTCCATATTTTCATCAACAACTAATTCGCTTTTCTCTTCATCCACTTCCATCCCAATCTTAACACCTAGTAAGTTTTCTGGATAAAGATTTATAGATAATACTAAGGTATCACAAGTTATATATCTTTCTGTTCCTTGCACTGTGTTTCTATATATATCTACTTCTACAACCTTTACGCCTTCTACCCTTGCTTCTCCATAGACTTCAATAACTCTATGATTATATAGAATAGGAATATTGAAATCACTTAAATATTTTTTTGATTCTTCACGTAATGCATGAATTTCCGAACTGCTTTCAATAATGCTTTTCACCTTTGCTCCTTCTAAAATTAAGGTTCTAGCTGTTAAAATTGCTGTATCACCAGAGCCTAAAATTAGGTATTCTCTTCCTGGCATTATCCCTCTTTTGTTTATGTATTTTAGTACAGATATAGATGTAATTATTCCAGCGCTTCTATGACCTAAAATATTCTTATATCCTATTGGTTTTTCCCTACACCCTGTAGCTAGGATTATAACTTTTCCATGAATTTCAAATACTCCATCATAATTATTTACTGCTATTAAGGTTTTATCCCTACTTAAATTCAAAACAGTGGAGTTTAATTTTACAATTACACCCATTTCCATAACCTTATCTGCCAAGAGTTGTATATACTCTGAAGCAGTTAGATTTTCTTTACAATTGTCAAAGCTAAACCCGCTATGTATACAATTACTTAAAGCTCCACCAAGTTCTTTTTCTCTATCTAAAATTATAACTTTTTCAACACCATTTTTCTTAGCTTCAATGGCAGAAATCAGTCCGCTAGGACCTCCTCCAATTATTATAAGATCATAATTTTCCATATAATCCTCCAAATTAAAATTCCTTAAAATAATTTATATTATATCATGCAAATATCACGTGTAAGTATATATCTAGTATAAGTATCTTATAAAAACTTAATCATATATACATTATACTACTTTATGTTACTCACTGCTTAATAAATTCTTAACTTAACTGCTTTTTATAATCACTAGCTACATCCAACATTTTGTAACTTATTTTCTTCTTTAATCCTTTTTAAAATAAAAACAATGAATTTTTACCCCCTTTTTATTCCGAAAAATGGAACCAAAGGCATCATTATCTGAGATAATTTTTGAAATAAAGAGAATACTAATTTTGTATAGGTTGCAACATATACAAAATAAATTTATAGAGGTGATTATCATGAGAATTAAAGATGGTGTGATTCCAACAGTATTAGGAACAGTTGTTACAGCTGGCGCTGCTACTTTAAGAGCAAAGGACATGAAAGGTATGAAGATGAATAAAAGAAATATGATTCCTATGGCCGAAACTGCATTACTAGGATTTGGCTTAGCTCATGTTGTTCTAGGAGCCATAGATTTAATGAATAATGACTAACTCAACTTCCCATTAAATATTTACAATTTAATTAAGCCTGCAAATTCATGAGATTTGCAGGCTTAAAATAATATATTTAATAATCCAATTAGCTTTTATCACACCCAGGTAATTTTTTTCCTTCTAGAACATCTTTTAGCTTTCTTAAAAAATACCCTGACACAACTGGAGCAACTCCAATGAACAACAAGTATATTTTAAGAACTTCTGCATCCTTAAAAGACAAAAGAAGTCCAAGCAATATGATGGAACTAATCACTCTTCCTCCATTAATTGCAATGTCCTTATTAATCATATATTCAATTCTCATATCTTCATCATGAATTTTATTAATTACATTAAAGGTAGATGATGAAAGCTGTATAATAAAAAATGGAAGTATAAATGAATCAAATATCATAAATATAAATAAAGTTATGTAATTTACTCTAAATACTATGCTCAGTACGGCTAAGAATGATCCTATTGTTCCTATAAGAATAGATAGCCTTCTATTAGGTGGTTTGATTATTTTTTGTACAATTATATACGCCGCTGAGGATGCTAAAGCTCCCATAAAAGTTAATTTTCCCAAGGAAAGCTCGCTATTTGTTGTTTCTATTATCAATATATTTACCACAAAAGCTATTATTACATCTCTAAACCCCCAAAACATAGTGGACTTTCTTATAACACTCCAGTCCTCACAATTTCTCGAGAAGGCTTTTTTAAAATCTAGCTTTTTACCGTAATTATTACATTTAAGTAATATACTTATTAGGAGAAGAACTATAAACATAGTGAGAGTAATAGCAAATACTATATTGTATCCCTTATTCCCAATATATCTAGTTATAATATATCCTGAAGTTATAGGCGCAATAGCCGCTGCTATTCCTGCACAACTCCCATTGAATCCGTTAAAAGTATCTCTATTGGTGGTACATGTAAAATCAAAACTTAATGTATTGAAAGCTAACCAATAAAAACCTGCAGCGAAGCCGTACACTATACCTAGTATATAGATATATATACCACCCTTATTACCTATAAATAATATCAATGCATAAAAAAGGCCATATAAAATTAATCCTAACCTTAAAGACCATATACCATTTTTCTTTTTTGATAATATTCCTCCTATTATAAAGCCAAAAGGCATAGTTATGTAATGTATTAAGTTATAAATAACTATTACTATAAAATTACTGGTTTGTTTCCAAAAAAATATATTTACAAATATACCTGACAACCCCATAGCTAAGGTAAATATCGCACTAATTAAAAGTAAAATCTTAGCTTCTTTGCACATAGTTTCCTCCTCATCGATATGATTACTACTATACTATTATGTGCAAAATATCTTATTATATATTTATGGTAAATTATTCAACATTTCCTTCCCTTTTGATTGCATTTTTCATATAGCTTCCCATGGCTTCACATATGTAGACCCTTTGTACACTGGATATACTATTTTCCTTACTTGAAATTTAAAACACTGAAAAAGTATTTATATACTATCACTGTGATTTTTTTATAATTCTTAAACATATTTATATGTACTTTAAACCATGGTTGTTTCTATAATTATATGTGAATAAAAAGCTACATAATGCTAAAGCTAAATTTGAAGGGAGTGTTTATTATGGCTAATAAACATGCAGTTACAAGAAAGCAAATGGCAAACTTAGGACTCACTAAAACGCCTCAAGGAGATTATACTTATATCGATCCTACTGAAAAAGATAGGTCAAAATATACGCCTATAAAAAAAGTGCCTCAAAAATAATTGAGGCACTTTTTATTACTTATATTACATATTAGTATCTAAACCCTTGTTTCCACTCTTTCCATTTTTAGATTTTTTAGGTTTTGATTCTGGGTTAAGTTCATAATCTATAGCTTCAAGATTATCATCCCAAAGATATTTCTTAGTTTCACTAACTATAACACCATTTAGTGCAAGTAATGAGATAAGGTTTGGAACTGCCATTAATCCATTTGCTAGGTCTGACATGTTCCATACTAAATCTAAACTGAACACACTACCTACAAATACCATTGCTACATATATAACTCTATAAGGTGTTATTGACCTCTTTCCAAATAGGTATTCTACTGCTTTCTCAGCATAGTATGACCAACCTAATATGGTTGAGAATACGAAGGTTAGAAGTCCAACAGTTAGTACAATTGGTCCAACTACTGGTATTATCGCAAATGCAGCTTTAGTAAGTTCTCCACCTGCTAAGCCTTGATTCCAAACTCCTGTATTAACTACTACGAGACCAGTCATTGCACAAACTACTACTGTATCCCAGAAGGTTCCTGTAGCTGAAACAAGAGCTTGTTTTACAGGGTTTCTTGTTTGAGCAGCAGCAGCAACTATTGGTGCACTACCAAGACCAGATTCATTAGAGAATAGCCCTCTTGCAATACCAAATCTCATCGCCATCATCATACCAGCACCAGCAGCTCCACCACCTACAGCTTTAGCTGAAAATGCACTTTTTACTATTAATGCTATAGTAGCAGGTATTGTGCTCCAAGTCATAATTAATATTATTAAACATCCTATAACATAAAATCCAGCCATGAATGGTACAAGAATGTCACAAACTCTTGCTATACTCTTTATCCCACCTATTATAACTACTGCAGTAAGAATTGCCATTACTAAACCTGATATCCAGGTTGGTATACTAAAAGTACTAGCTAATAATGTAGAAATAGAGTTAGCTTGTACAGCAGAACCTATTCCTAAAGCAGCTAAGCTTGTAAAGGCAGCAAATAACACAGCTAACCATTTTTTCCCCATAGCTTTTTCCATAACATACATTGGTCCACCAGCCATGGTACCATCTGCAGTTTTAACTCTGTATTTAACTGATAAAAGTGCTTCTGAATATTTTGTAGCTATCCCAAATACCCCTGTAAGCCAACACCAAAGTACTGCTCCAGGACCCCCTAGTGACACAGCTGTAGCAACCCCAACAATATTACCAGTTCCTATTGTTGCTGCTAATGCAGTACAAAGAGCACTAAACTGACTTACATCTCCTTCTGCGAAATCATCCTTAGTTACAGAAAGCTTTATTGCCTTTCCTATATATCTTTGGATGAATCTTAGTCTAAAAGTTAAGTATAAGTGCGTTCCAAATAAAAGAATGATTAAAGGATACCCCCAAACAAATGATGCAGCTTTACTAATAAATTCAGCAAACATAAACATATTCCCCCTTTTATTGTATTAAGTTGTAAACATATTATACCAAATATTTTCACAATTTTAACAATTGTTAAAATTCTCTCATTATTTTGTTTCGTTAATATCCGACATTATTTTTTGTAACTTTTTGAAACTTTAAGATTCTCATAGAATCTTTTATAATATTCTATAAACCCCCTTTAATTTTATAAATACATTTATAAATTATCAAATTTATTAAGTTTACATTAAAAACTTTTTGTATATTTATTTACTAAAAATTCACTTTATATTTCTCTATTATAAAATTCAATGCCAAATATAGTTTAAATAAAAATATTCTGTATTTGATTGTTAAAAATTATACAATTCCACTTTAAGTTGTTATAACTTATATAATTATTTTATGATAAAAAAGGTACCTCAAACTTTGAAGTACCTTTCACTATTTATTTAACCATTAAGTTCTTGATCTATTTCTTCGAGATTATCATCCCATAAATATTTTTTAGTTTCACTAACTATAACACCACTAAGAGCAAGTAAGCATATTAAGTTTGGAATCGCCATTAAACCATTTGCTAAATCTGATAAATTCCATACTAAGTCTAAACTAAATACGCTTCCTACAAATACCATTGCTACATACACAATTCTATATGGAGTTATTGATTTCTTGCCAAATAAATACTCTACCGCTTTTTCAGCATAATATGACCAACCAAGTATTGTTGAAAATACGAAGGTTAAAAGTCCAACTGTTAATACTATCGGTCCAACAACAGGAATCATAGCAAAAGCTGCTTTGGTAAGCTCTCCACCAGATAATCCTTGATTCCAAACTCCTGTGTTAACTACTACAAGACCAGTCATTGCACAAACTACTACTGTATCCCAGAAGGTTCCAGTTGATGCTACAAGCGCTTGCTTAACTGGATTTCTTGTTTGAGCAGCAGCTGCAACTATTGGTGCACTACCGAGACCAGATTCGTTAGAGAATAATCCTCTTGCAATACCATATCTCATAGCCATCATAATACCAGCTCCAGCTAATCCACCGCCTATAGCCTTAGGTGCAAATGCGCATTTAACTATTAAAGCTATAGTTGCTGGAATTGTGCTCCAAGTCATAATTAATATTATTAAACATCCAGCTACATAGAATACAGCCATAAATGGGACTAAAATGTCACAAACTCTTGCTATACTCTTAATACCACCTATTACTACTACAGCAGTGCAAATAGCCATTACCACCCCTGAAATCCAAGTTGGTATATTAAAGGTACTTTGTAACAGTGTAGAAATAGAGTTAGCTTGAACAGCAGAACCAATTCCTAAAGCTGCTATACATGTAAAAGTTGCAAATAAAATTGCTAGCCATTTCTTACCCATAGCTCTTTCCATAACATACATTGGTCCTCCAGCCATGGTACCATCTTCAGTTTTAATTCTGTATTTAACTGATAAAAGTGCTTCTGAGTATTTTGTAGCAATACCAAATACCCCTGTTAGCCACGTCCAAAGAACAGCTCCAGGTCCCCCAAGAGAAACTGCTGTAGCAACTCCAACAATATTACCTGTTCCTATTGTTGCAGCTAATGCCGTGCAAAGAGCGCTAAATTGGCTAACATCTCCTTTAGCAAAATCGTCCTTTGTTACAGATAATTTTATGGCTTTTCCAATGTACCTTTGAATAAATCTTAGTTTAAAAGTCAAGTATAAATGAGTCCCAAATAGAAGAATGATTAAAGGATACCCCCAAACGAATGTAGCCGCCTTACTGATAAATTCAGCAAACATTATATAAAATCCCCCTTTAAATTAATTGTTAATTAATAATATTCATTAAATCTAGACATTATTCTTAGTTCATTTACAATTTTGCAAGTTAATAAGTTAACATATTCATTATTACCTTACTTTGATTTTTATAATAAAAAATATTACTTAAAAACAACAGTTAGCTCATATTTCTATTATTCCTAAAAGTCCTATTGTAAAATTTCAAAAAGCATGTTATACTACTTATGAACCTTTAATCAGATCCAGAGAGACTGTAAGGAGAATAATAATATAGTGAAGTATAACCCTTATTGGGTACTATATTAGACTTCTTACGTTGTAAGAAGTCTTTTTTATTTTTATAGTCCTGTGATTTTCGTTAAGGTTACTTTTAATTTAGTCCAGCGAGGCTAAAAAGGGAGCGCAGGCTCCCCCAATAAATTTTAAAGGGGGATTTAAAATGGAAAAAGCAGTATCAAATGAAAAAATCGTTAATTTAGTTGAGGAATCATCCGTAATTGATGTACAGGATAAAGTTCCTTTAAGAAAAGCAATACCACTAAGCTTACAGCATTTATTTGCAATGTTTGGTGCCTCAGTACTTGTTCCAATATTATTTAACTTAGACCCTGCAATTGTATTATTTTTTAACGGTATCGGAACTTTACTTTATGCCTTTATAACAAAAGGAAAAATACCTGCCTTTTTAGGTTCAAGCTTTGCTTTTATAGCACCAGTATTATTGCTTCAACAACAAGGATATAGTTTTCAATATATACAAGGTGGCTTTGTAGTTTCAGGTTTAGTTTTCTCAGCAGTAGCAATAACCGTTGGCTTCACAGGTATCGGATGGGTTAAAAAACTTTTCCCACCAGCAGCCATGGGTGCCATAGTTACTATAATAGGACTTGAACTTGCTCCAGTAGCAGCTGATATGGCTGGGTTCCCTGTAGGACTTTCTAACTCTCCAGAGTTAAACATAGCTTGGGTTACTGTTTCCATGATAACACTTGGAACACTGATTTTAGGTTCGGTATTATTAAAAGGATTCCTAAAAATAATTCCTATACTTATCGCAGTTGTAGTTGGGTATATCTCAGCTTACTTAATGGGTTTAGTAAACTTTCAAGCAGTAAAAGAAGCAAGTGCAATAGTTATTCCTAACATGTCCTTTGCAAAATTCGATACTACAGCTATACTAACCATCTTACCAGCAACCTTCGTAGTTATCGCAGAGCATATTGGACACCTTTCAGTTACTAGTAATGTTGTAGGAAAAGACTTATCTGTAGACCCTGGTCTTCATAGATCACTTTTAGGAGACGGATTATCTACAATGCTTTCAGGATTCTTCGGTTCAGTGCCAACTACAACATATGGTGAAAACGTAGGTGTTATGGCCATAACAAAAGTATATAGTGTATATGTAATATGTGGAGCAGGACTCCTTTCTATAGTGTTAGGTTTTTCAGGTACTCTAGCATCTCTAATTAGAACTATACCAACTCCAGTTATTGGTGGTATATCTTTACTTCTCTTCGGTACTATAGCCACCTCAGGGTTAAGAACTTTTATAGAAGAAAAAGTAGATTACTCTAAGTCTAGAAATCTTATGCTAACTTCTGTAATACTTATAATAGGACTAAGTGGAATAAAGATACATCTAGGTGCAATTGAAATCGGTGGAATGGGCCTTGCAACAATAGTCGCAATAGTATTAAACCTAGCATTCATAATCTTTGATAAGTTAAATATTATGAATGAAAAATAAATAAATAAATAACTTAAAAACCAGCAAAGTTTCCCTTTGCTGGTTTTTCTATTCCTATATTTTATTTATTATCTTAAACCTCCGCTTTTATTAAAGTAATACCACTTTGCGGAAATCTGCTTCCATCCAGTAACCATGGCTCCACTTTTATCTAGGTAATACCAGGTTCCACCTAATTGTCTCCAACCTGTGCCCATAGCTCCACTATTGTCCATGTAATACCATATGCCTCCTAGTTGCCTCCAACCTGTGGCCATTGCCCCACTGCTGTCCATGTAATACCATAGTCCCCCTAGTTGTCTCCAACCCGTTGCCATAACTCCACTTTCATCTAAGTAGTACCATACTCCACCTAACAGTCTCCATCCCCTTTGCATTACTCCTTGGTTATTGAAATAATACCACTTTCCATCTATAAGGTTCCAAGCTATCTGTGCTTTTCCCTCCTTGTAAAAATAACGGTTATTATCTTTATATACCCAACCAACTAGTACCGCTTCTTTAGGTTCTTCTTGTGTCTTAGGTTCCTCAGTTGGTGTTGGTATGGGGTTCTCTTCTTCTGGTAATGGTTCTGGGATTGTTCTTGGTATTTCTCCTGCTACTACAGCAGCAATAGTATTTCCTGCATCTACTATAGCTGCAGTAGATATTTTCCCCTGTAACTGTGATAGTTTAGTTCCCGTAGCCAATATATATTCTCTAATATTAGCTGGTGTTAAATTTGGATTTTCACTCAATGCTAAGGCTGCTATTCCTGTTACATGTGGAGCCGCCATTGATGTTCCATCATAATAACCGTATCCTTTTGGCATTGTGCTTAGTATATAACTCCCTGGAGCAACTATATCAACTGATTTTAATCCATAATTTGAAAAACTAGATAGGTTTCCTAGTTTATCAATTGCACCCACGGAAATAATATTAGGCAAATCATAATTAGCTGGATAATTATCAATATAATCCGTGTTCACTCCCTCATTCCCTGATGCAGAAATAAACAAGGCATTAGCATTTTTCATGGTATCATACTCTGACTGTGAAAAATCTACACCACTAAAGGAACAATTAAAAATCCTTACACCCTTACTTAATCCATAGTTTATAGCGTCAATTACTTCATCCTTATATAAATTACCATACTTATCCGCTACTTTTAGAGCCATTACCTTAACCATAGGTGCAACTCCAATGACACCGATACCGTTATTTTCTGCAGCTATAGTTCCGCTAATATGAGTTCCATGCCCATTATCATCATATGGATCAGAATCATTATTGATAAAATCCCACCCATAATAGTCATCCACATATCCATTGTTATCGTCATCAACGTCATTATCAGGTACTTCATTTGTGTTTGTCCATATATTTTTACTTAAATCTTCATGATTATAATCTATTCCTGTATCAACTACTCCCACAACAACATCTGAGTTCATAGTAATCTTATCCCATGCAGCCTCAACATTAATATCAACAGATGTAGTAGTATTATTTAAGCCCCATAACTTATTAAAATACGGCTCATTTCCCCCACTATATTGCAATTGCACTGCATAATTTGGTTCTGCATACTCAACATTAAAATCATTGTTTAATATACTTAACATTTGATCTATTTTGTGTTTATTATCATCAAAGGATAGTGCATAAACCCCACTTTCAAATGTTTTTTTTAATTTTAAATCATAATTTTTTTCTAATGATTTTAAAAGAATTGCATGATTTTCACCTTTTAATTTAACCAAAACTTCATTACTTTTATAATTTTTATTTTCTTTATTTCCTTCAAAGGTTAACATAATCTTTTCTTTTATATCAGATGTACTATTTAAATCCTTTTGAATAGTATATTGTAAGGTATCATCAATATTTTTTATATCCATAGCTTGTACACTAGTGAAGTAGCAGTTAAAGGATACTAATAGTGCTAATATTGAACTGATAATTTTTCTGTTCATACTTAATCACTCACCTTTTACAATATTATGTTTGTTTTAGCTATATTAGCAAATAATTTTATTATTACCTAAAAGCTTACCATCATCAAAAATGAATAAGTCTCTTGTTTGAATAAGAGTTAAACTTACGTCAAAGTTTAGATAGATATATTATACTATATAAATATATCTATCTAATACTAGAAAATATATGAAATTACTTTAATTCTACTGAGGCTTTACCCATTTTAATTTTCTCTATTTTCATATTGATGCCTTTTTATTTATGATTAAAATAGTTACTAGTTAATTTAAACTTTTTACTTGCCAATTCTCTTTTTTTATGATATTATATTTTTTGTTAGTAATAAAACACATAGGGGTATAGCTCAATTGGTAGAGTAGCGGTCTCCAAAACCGTTGGTTACGGGTTCAAGTCCTGTTGCCCCTGCCAAAAAGCCTTAGAAATGTAAATTTCTAAGGCTTTTTATTTTTTTAGTTTTGTTTGTCCACTATTTTAACTTGTTTTAAGGCTTACCTTGTAAATAACGAGCTTTTCAAGTAATCTATTACCCTCTATTTCATAGTAGGTTTATTCTTCTATAATAGTAGCTGATAAACTACCATTACTTAATCTTTTTACTACCTCGGCAGCCTTTTCTTTTGATAAATATTGAGTTTCAAAATAAAACATATCATTTTTTTCAAGGACATAAATTCTATCAATATCAGAGAAATACTTGCTGATTAAACCTTTTATCTCTATACCATAGGAACCTTTTGCCACATCTCCAGTTCTCACATAATATTTCTTATTCTCAGAGCGCTTAATTGATATTCCTAAATAATTTAGGATTCCATAAGCAATAGCTTTCCCCATTTTCTCTTGTTCTGGAATTGTATCATATAAGGTTCTGTCTCCACTATCAATAAAACCACATTCAACGATTACTGCGTCCATTTTTGTTTCCCTAATTACTGCATAGTAATCCTTGCCATCCGATCCTTTTCTACTATAGGTTGCTCTAGGTCGAAGATTTTGTCCTGTTTCCTTATTAATAGCTGAGACTATAGCCTTTGCTAGTACTTCTCCCTTCCCCCCATAAATTGAATGGATTACTTCAGTTCCATCACCACCACCAGCATTGTAGTGAATAGATACAAAATATTCAGCACCCCAAGTGTTGGCCATTTTAGCCCTTTCACTTAATCCAATGGCTCTATCATCTAATCTTGATGCCTTGATTTCAACACCATGCTCTTCTAATATTTTTTTACATTCCAACCCTGTCACAAGAGTCATATTCTTTTCAACTAATCCATTAGACGTTGCACCTGAATCATTACCGCCATGTCCAAAATCTAAGAAAATTTTCATATTATCAACCCCTTAATTATAAATATGCAACTTCTTATATATTTGATATTGTTTATCATCTAATGTTCTGATTTATTGTATCTTTGTACCCTCATACTTAAAAATTTATTGATACATCCATATTATTAGTTCCTAAGTAATTTAATCACAATTTATTAGTAAGTATAAAAACTTATCCACATTTTATTACACTTTTTAAGATTCTTGTATATTATATATTTTTTTACAATAGAATCAACTGAATTATGGTCCTTTAAAACTATTCTTTGCTCCATATACTTTTATAAAATTAATCTGTATTTGAAAAGGCAATTGGTAGAAACCTCCTTTATTGTCTAAGAATAAAAAACCTATATTAATAATGCAACCACTGAAAATTTCAGTATGCTTATAATTAATATAGGTTTAAATTTATTTTTAAGCTTCCAAGATTTGTTTTTCTAATTCATTCATCAATTCCGGAACAGTTACAATTTTATCTACTCTATGGGCATTTTCTCCACAGAATAAAAGTCCTTCATCTATTTTCCCTGTCACCGCGTTTATCAATGCTTTAGTTATACAATATGGTGTTGTTTTTGGGTCACAGTGAGATATACATCTATAGCACTTTGTAACCTTACACCCATGATCATTAACCTCATCAATAAATGAGTTTCTTATGGCACGCCCTGGCATACCTACAGGACTTTGAACTATCATAATATCATCAAGTTTTGAATTTATATAAGCATTTTTATAATTTATATGAGCATCACATTCTTCTGTAGCTACAAATCTTGTAGACATTTGAACTCCTGCGGCACCAAGCTTTAAATACTTAGCTATATCATAACCATCATATACACCACCTGCTACAACCACTGGGATATGCTTATTATACTTTTCTTCATAAGTTTTCACTTCATTAATGATATCAATTATCACCTTATCATAGTCCATAGTAGGTTCTTCAAGTTCTTCCTTCTTAAACCCAAGGTGACCACCAGCTTTAGGTCCCTCAATAACTACTAGATCTGGAGTACACTTATCATGTCTATCCCACATCTTCAATATAACTTTAGCAGCTTTTAACGATGAAACTATTGGCGCTAATTTTATTGATGAGTCTTTTGCTATCTTTGGTAGGGCAGATGGTAATCCTGCTCCAGATATAATTAAGTCTGCTCCAGCTTCTATAGAAGCTTTAACATACTTTTCATAGTGCTCCATAGCAACCATGATATTTACACCAATAATTCCCTTCATTGCTTTTTCCTTGGCTAATTCTATATGTCTTTTTAAAGCCCTAACATTGGCTTCCAAAGGATTTACTTCAAAATCTTCCTCATCATATCCAATTTGAGCTGCTGAAATTACTCCTATACCACCTGCTTTAGTTACTGCAGCTGCTAGTTTTGATAGTGAAACCCCTATTCCCATTCCACCTTGAATAATAGGTAATCTAGCTACTAAATTTCCTATTTTTAATGGACTTATATTCATATATATTTCATCTCCTCTAACACATATTTTGACTTTCAAATATTTTGATTATCAAAGTAATTATTTTAATTATATACTATCCTCTACCAAAATTCAATAAACATACTGTAAACACAAATGTTACCTTGTAAATTGTACCATTAAAGACATAGCAAGTTTCATAGATCTAAAAGCTTTGGAAAGGTATTGAGCCTGCCACTTATAGAAATTGTCAGACTTGAGCCTTCGAATTGTTGTTAAATCCTGATTATCTATAAATTAATTACCCCTATATTATTGAAATATAGGGGTAATTTTATACAAGTTGTGCTTTAAATAATGCATAAAATAATTAATAAATGTAGCTAGTAGAATTTTCACAAATACTTACATTTAGTGCTTTATCATTTACTAATTTTTTATAGGAAACTAAAAATTCATTAAGCTCATTGTCTGTTAAGTCAATATGTTTTTCACTTTTAAGCACTATATTTATATCTTCCATTATAATTTCTAAATCATTTTTTAAATTTTTAATAGTATAAGTTGTCATTGCTTTAGAAGCAATCCTTCCTTTATACTTCTCCTGAAAACTTAAAGTTTTTCTTATTTCTTCATAATCTTTTCCTAAAGCTGCAAATTGGCTAGGGTCAATTCCATAGGTCTTCATTTGCTCATCAATATTATTCATGTCAAGACCATATCTTTCCATAAGCTTCTTTTGAATATTTAAGAATTTCTCTTGAGATATATTATTCTCTTCCATATACACTTGTATTTTCTTACTAAACTCAAGCATATTTATTTTTCCCTGTCCCATGGAATAATAAAGAGAGTATATATAATCTTCAAATTTATCGATATCCTTATCATTGGCCCTATTTCTAAGTTCATTAAAGTCAATTACATCACTAATTTTAATCATCTCCTCAACCTAAATTATATATTTATTATATTACTATATCATTTATATTATTAAATGTTTTCTACATTCTTCGAAAGTCCTCTAACCAACTTTTATATAAAAAAATCCCCCCAAAGGGAGGATGTTTTTTTATTGAACTTTAAATCCAGCATTCTTAACTTTTGATAAGATGCCATCAAAGTCATCTGTGTTTAATCTTACTACAATTTCCTTAACCTCTGTAACACTCTTTGGATCCACAACTACAAAGCTTATTATATCACCTTTATTTTCAGTGATTATTTTTGAAAGTTTTGATATTTGCCCTGGAATATCATAAGCAATTACTGCTAAGCGTTTACCCTTGTTTAATCCAAACAGTTCAGTAAATTGATGGAAGATAGCATGATGTGTTACAATTCCTTTAAAGTCTCCATTGTTATCAACAACTGCTACAAAAGCAATACTCTTAGTTTCTAAGAAGTGAGCTGCCTTTTCAATTTGCTCTAATGGATTAATTACTGGCACATCAGTTCTCATAACGTTTTCAACCAAGAAATCAGAAAGCAAGCATTGTCTTTCTATAGATTTCTCATAATAATACGTATATATTTTTTCTTTTGATATAGCACCGTAAAACTTATTGCCCTCTGCTACTGGAATAGATAAAAAGTTATTTTTTTCCATTATATCAAGAGCTTCACCTATAGTGATTTTTGGAGTTACAGTAGTTAATTTTTCTTTTGACAACATTAAGTTACTTACAAACATGGCTCATTCCCCCTTATTAAGGCTATCCATTCTAATTATATTATACATTATTTTCATCTTCAAGTAAAATACTATGATGATTATCTTTAATTATAATATAAATTTACAAAGTTTGTCTATGGAATTTCATGAATTTTCTGTTGATTCCTATTTTATGCAAATATATATTAATTTAACTAAGAATTTTCATGATTTTATACCAAAACTAACTTACCCAAAATCCTTTGCCAATAAAATTATATTAAAAATAATTGAAAGTTTTACATATAACAAGGAAATAAAATATGATATAATTATGATTAATTACATGAAATTGTCATTGCAGGGGGTACTTATGAATATAAGTCTTAACAAAATAGTTAATGCGCTTTCTATTGCATTAGATTTAGCTGAAACTACATCATTAGAAAATTTAAATGTTATAGAAGATATATCCGAAATCAACTATTCTAAACATAAGTATTCTCATCACTCTAAACGAACTGCCTATATTGCATTGGAAATAGCTAACAGACTTAAAATTAATGACGATAGTTATCACAATCTATATATTGCAGCCATGCTTCACGATATTGGCGCACAAAGTATGTTGACTGCAGTACATAACTCTGAAGAATATATTAAAGCACATTGTATTCAAGGTGCTTCTATGATACAAAAGATTCCATCCTTACTACAAATTTATGATATTATTTTATATCATCACGAAAATTACGATGGTAGTGGATGCATGAAGCTTAAAAATTATCTTATTCCCATAGAAGCTCAGATAATCAGACTCGCTGATTTATTAGAAATAATGTTTGATGAAAATATACCTACATATAAACAAAAGGACACTATTCTAGAATGGGTTAAGCTTCGCAGTGGCACATTGTTTTCTCCAACTATTGTTGACTGTTTCCTAGTCCTTGCTAAAGCTGAAACCTTTTGGTTTAATTTATACAATGTTCCTAGTATGGGTTTTATCTTAGATGATATTGCCCCTAAAAAAGAAACTTATATTAATTTAAAAGAATTTGAATATATTGCAGAAATTTTCGCCAATATAATAGATAGCAAAAGTAGTTTTACTGCTATGCATTCTAGAGGCATAGCCAACCTTGCTTTTGATGTAGCTAAATGTTTAGATTATGATGAAGATAAATGTTTAAAAATGAAGATTTCAGGTCTTTTACATGATATTGGAAAGTTAGCAATTCCAGTAACCATTTTAGATAAAAAAGATAAGCTTACAGATGATGAATTTTCTTTAATAAAATCTCACACATACTACACAAAACTTATATTAGATAGAATTGAAATGATTTCAGATATAAGTGAATGGGCAGCAAATCATCATGAAAAGTTAAATGGAGAAGGTTACCCAAGAAGACTTCCCCTATCGGAAATAAGCCAAGAGAGCAGAATTATTGGTGTATGCGACATTTACCAAGCTTTAACAGAAGATAGGCCTTACAGAAAAGGAATGTATATGTATGAAGCTTTAGATATACTTGATGATATGGTTAGAAAAGGGCTTATCTGTGGGAAAGCAGTAAAGTGCCTAAAAAGCACACTAATTTCAAAGGTAGAAACTGTTCTTTGCTATAATAATCTAAACTTGTAAAAGGCAATGCTTTATATTGCCTTTTCATTTTTTATTTTCTCGGCTAAAATAATAATGAGGTGAAAAACATGGAGTTTTTAGTTAACACGGTAGAAGAGACAGAAAACCTAGGAATACAACTAGGAAGATACACTAATGAAGGTGACATTATTTGTCTTATCGGTGATTTAGGTACTGGTAAAACTCATCTTACTAAGGGTATTGCAAAAGGTCTAAATATTGAAGAACATATTACAAGTCCTACCTTTAATATTGTTAATGAATATGATGGAAGATTGAAATTTTATCATTTTGATGTATATAGAGTAAATGACCCTGATGAAATAGCTGCTATAGGCTTTGATGAGTACATATTTGGTGGTGGAGTAAGCGTAATTGAGTGGGCTAACTACATTGAGGAATTAATTCCGGAAGAAAGTGTCACAATTACTCTAGAAAAAGTTCCCGAGTTAGGTTCCACCTGCAGAAAAGTATCAATAAACTACAGTGATTCTAGATATGATTATATAAAGGAGTTAACACTATGAAAATACTGTGCTTAGATTCAGCTACCGAAAGTGCAACTGCTGCCATTATAGATGAAGATAAACTTCTTGGAGAAATTATTTTTAATTATAAAAAGCAACATTCTGTAATCATGATGCCAATGATTGACAAACTTTTGAAAAATACTGACTTAACTATTAATGATATCGATGGTTTTGTGGTGTCAAAAGGTCCTGGTTCCTTTACTGGGCTTAGAATAGGAATGGCCACTATAAAGGGCTTAGTTCAAGCTAACGAAAAGCCTTTTATATCTATATCCTCCTTAGATGCCCTTGCCAATAACCTTTATTTTGTTGAAGGAATTATTTGCCCAATAATGGATGCATTAAGAGGAAACGTATATACTAACTTTTACAAAATGGATAATAGCTCTCTAATATCCATAGAGGAACCTCAAATTTTATCCTTAGAGGAATTGATAGAAAAAGTTAAAAGTTTTAACACTAAAGTTTATTTTATTGGAGATGGTACTTTTAAATTTAAAGAGAAACTTTTAGCTAGTATTGATAATATAGCTTTCGCTCCAACTCATCTTAACCTTGTTAGAGCTTCTGCATTAGGTGAACTTGGAATCAAACTTTTAAAAGACGGCAAAAAAGAAGATATCTTTACTTCCGCCCCAATTTATCTTAGAGCGTCTCAGGCTGAAAGAGAATATGAAGAAAAAATGAGGAAAAATAATGATTGATTTATCTATTGTACCGATGGATGAAAGTAATATTGTAGAAATAGAGAATATTAGTAAATTAAGCTTTCCAATTCCTTGGAGTTTAGACTCTCTAAAAAAAGAATTAGAAAATAAATATGCCAAATATATAGTTCTAAAGTTAGGTTCTTCTGTAGTTGGCTTTGGTGGCATGTGGATTATCTTTGACGAAGCCCATATTACAAATATTGCTGTACACCCAAGTTATAGAGCCAATGGCTTAGGTGATATTTTAGTAGAAAATCTTCTTCATATATGCAAGGAAAAAGGATTGGTAGGTATAACTTTAGAAGTAAGAAGGTCAAATGTAATTGCCATTTCCTTATATGAAAAGCATGGTTTTATTGTGGAAGGTATTAGAAAAAATTACTATGCAGATAATAAAGAAGATGCTCTCGTAATGTGGAATAGAAAAATCTAAGGACTATGAAATTTAATTTCATAGTCCTTTATTATTATTCTAAATATTATAAATTACTTGCCTTTTCTCTTAACTTTTGTTGTTCTACATTTAGACTTTCTTTATGAATTAATGGAGAAACTTTTTTGTATAATGCAAGAGTTATACCAGATACTATAATACCTTTCAAAATGTTAAAAGGTGTTATACCAATAACAATTAAAGTTCCTAAGCTGTTGATGCTCTTATTTGCTACAGCTGCTGCCCCAATAACATTCTCAAGGCCTCCAAATAGCGTTGCATATAGTGGTATTAATACATAGAAGTTAAATACACCTGCAACAATAGTCATTAAAATAGTTCCTGCAATTAATCCCATAACTGCACTTTTCCTAGTCTTGTTTTTATGATAAATAAAAGAAGCTACATATACAAAAACTCCACCTACAAGAAGGTTAGCCAATTCCCCTACTCCTCCTGTAGTCGTTCCATGCATTACCACATTTAATATATTTTTTATAAGTTCAACCATAATTCCTGCCACTGGTCCCAACGCAAATCCACCTATTAATGCTGGCAAGTCGCTAAAATCAAGTTTTAAGAATGGCGGAAATCCTGGAATTGGAAATTCAAATAACATTATTATAAATGCTATTGCTCCTAAAAGTGCTATTTTGATAAGTGAGTTTAAATTTCTTTTTTTGCTCATATTACACCCTCCTAAAATCACTGCAAACCCCAAGAGGTATCTTTGTGCAATATATGGTATTTGAGATCTAATACCTAGTTAAATCAACTAGCTATTTTAAAGATATCCAATACCAAAAATAAAAGCCCTGATCAAAAAGACCAGGGCGTAACAATTCTATATTACACATACTACCTTCTTCCATCCAGACTATACTGTCGGCTTCGGAATCTAACCGAATCTGCCTTACGGCTCGCGGGCTTTACCGCCGGTGGGGACTCTAACCCCGCCCTGAAGTGCATTATTTAATTTTTTCTTTACAAGATAATTATAATACACTGTTATGAAAATATCAATATCTTGAAAAAATAATTTTATACCATAAACATTATTTTATTTTCCTGTTTATAAAATTTAAATTGCATAGATTTAATATTTGTCGTAAATCAACAGTGTAATACTTCCTGCAAAAGCTTTTTTTAGTTATGCATTTCTTTTCATGGATAAAGATATACGATGCCTTTTTTCATCCACATCTATAACTCTTACTTCTACTATATCCCCAACCTTAACCACATCTAATGGATGTTTTACAAACCTATCACTAAGTTGGCTTTTGTGAACTAGTCCATCTTGATGTACTCCAATATCTACAAATGCACCAAAATCAGATACATTTCTAACAGTTCCCATGAGCATCATTCCTGGTTTCAACTGAGATAATTGAAGGATTCCCGTTTTAAAAATAGGTTTTGGTAGTTCTTCTCTTGGGTCACGTCCTGGCTTTTTGATTTCTTTAATTATATCAGAAAGTGTAAGAATTCCTATATCCAAGTCCTTTGATAACTTTTCAATTCCTAATTGAGCAATTTTAGCATCAATATCTTGAAGTCTATTCTTTCTTAAATCTTCTTTTGAATATCCTAACATATTAATTAGCTTCTTAGCTCCATCATAGCTTTCTGGATGCACCGATGTATTATCTAAAGGCTCGTCACTTTCCATAACTCTTAAAAATCCTGCACATTGCTCATAAGCTTTATTTCCTAATCTCTTAACTTTTAAAAGTTCTTTTCTTGATTTAAATTTCCCAATTTCTTCTCTATGTGCAACAATATTTTGTGCTATAGTACTATTAATTCCTGAAATATATGAAAGTAATGCTGGAGTGGCTACATTTAAATCTACTCCTACATTATTAACACAATCCTCTACTATTCCTTTTAAAGACTCATCAAGTTTTTTAGGTGTTACGTCGTGCTGATATTGCCCCACCCCTATAGCCTTCGGATCAATTTTCACTAACTCTGCAAGAGGGTCCTGAAGTCTTCTTCCTATTGAAATGGCTCCTCTTACAGTTACATCAAGGTTTGGATACTCTTTTGTAGCAAGTTCTGATGCAGAATATACCGAAGCACCAGCTTCTGATACCACTACATAATAAACCTCTTTCCCTGTAGCGATTTTCACTTCACTTATAACCTTTGCTAAAATTTCCTCTGACTCCCTGCTTGCCGTACCATTTCCTAAAGAAATCACATCTACATTATATTTAATAATCATATCCCTAAGGATTTCTATAGATTTGTTAATTTGATATTCACTAGCAGAGGTCGCATGTACTGTCACATTATCAAGGAATTTTCCTGTATCATCAAGAATTGCCACTTTACACCCTGTTCTAAATCCTGGGTCATAGCCCATTATAATTTTCCCTTTAATAGGTGCAGTCATAAGCAGTGCCTTTAAGTTTGCCTTAAATATTTTTATTGCCCCTTCTTCCCCTATATCTGTTAACGCTGATCGAATTTCTCTCTCTATAGATGGATAGATAAGCCTCTTTAAAGAATCCTCTACACTTAGTTCTATATATTTATCTGTAATTTTATTACCTCTTAAAGTTCTATTTTTCATATAAGTAATAATTTTTTCCATATCAGCAGTGATTTTAACTGATAATATTTTTTCATCTTCACCTCTGTTTATAGCTAGAATTCTGTGAGGAGGTATAACTCTTACAGCTTCCCTGTAATCATAGTACATTTCATATGGTGTTGATTCTTTACTACTACTCTTTGTTTCTATGATTCCATTGTTTTGAACAAATTCTCTAATCCATTTTCTATACTCTGCTTCATCGCTAATTTTTTCACTAATTATATCCATAGCACCTTGAAGTGCTTCCTCTATAGATTTTACACCCTTTTCTTCATCAATAAATTTTGAAGCATATTCTTCTATATCATCTTTAAATTCACCACTAAAGATTTCCTCAGCTAAAGGGGAAAGCCCCTTCTCTACTGCAATAGTTGCTCTTGTTCTCTTTTTTTGCTTAAAAGGTCTATAAATATCTTCTATTTCTGTTAAAGTTTCTGCCTTTACTATAGACTCTTTAATATCCTCCGTAAGCTTTCCTTGCTCTTCAATGAGTCTAATTATATCTTCTTTTCTACCTTCTAAATTCCTCAAATATATAAGTCTCTCTGAAAAACTTCTTAATATTATGTCATCAAGCCCACCAGTTCTTTCTTTTCTATAACGAGCAATAAAGGGAACAGTATTCCCTTCATCTAATAATTCAATAACATTTAAGATTTGTTCCTTTGATATAATAAACTCTTTAATTAACTTTTGTTCTATTATATTCATATTGGCCTCCTATAATATATTTGTAACTACCTTTTTTCTTTTCTTAATCCACTTCTACAGGATAATTTCCCAGTTTCAGGAAATAAGATACTTACATTTTGTAAATATAGTTAAAATTCTTTAACATTATCATACCTCAACATAATGATTCATATTATTAATATAAATAATTTTTAATAGGTGATACATGAGAAAGTTTGTCGTATCTTATTTTCTATCCCTTTGTCTTATTGTAACTTCCTTAAGTTTCCAAAAATATTGTAACATAAAAACCTTTGATATTTCAAATGTAAAAGACAACATTGAATATCTATCTTCTGACACTTTTAAAGGAAGACTTACAGGCACTATCGAAAACCAAATGGTTGCAGCATATATAAAGGAGGAGTTTGTAAAAAATGGACTAGAGCCTTTTGAAGGTACTTACTATCAATCTTTTAAGGTTAAATATCCAAAAAAGCTAACTGAGGAGCCTATGATAGCTATAATGGACACAAACAACAAGATAGTAAAGACTTTTGATTATGGTGTTAATTACAAAGAGGACTTACTAAATTTTAGAAATACAGAAATAGATTTTACAAAAGATAATGTAGTAGGTTCCCCCAATGACAATGTACTTTATGTTAAAACTGACAAGGGAAGCATAATATTCTACACCACTACTGAAAATGACCTAGCTTTTAGAAGCTCCTTTGTTGAAAATTCCAAACAAGATCTATATATTATTGTAACAAAAGAAACTTTACGAGAAATATCAGAATTTCTAGAAAAAGGCTATTCCATATACACTTATATTCCCTTTAAGGTTGAAGAAACAAGCGTAAATAATGTTATGGGAGTTATAAAAGGAAAGGATTCATCAAAATCTCCACTAGTTTTTAGTTGTCATTTCGATCATCTTGGTGTAGATTTAAACAACACAATTTATAGAGGGGCTTTAGATAACGCTTCTGGTACTTCTTTTCTTTTAGAGTTAATAAAATATATAAAATCCCTTGGAACTCCAGAAAGAGATATTTTATTTGTAGCCTTTAATGCAGAGGAATTCGGCCTTTTGGGTTCTAATGCTTTTATAGAACAATATGAAAGTAAATTAAAAGATAGTAAAGTCTACAACTTTGATATGATTGGTAGTTTTGATGGCGTACCTCTATGTATAATGGGGGGTAATGGTGATACAAATCAAACTCCTTTTATTGCAGAACTAACAAAAACCTTTGAAAGTGAAAAGATATACTTCAACTACTTATTTGAAGATGCTAGCGATCACGCTGGTTTTAGAGCGAAAGGAATTGATGCAGTTACCCTTTGTGATAATGATATGAATAGAATCCATACTCCTAAAGATAGGGTTGAGTATATAAGTGCTGATGCTATTGAAAGATGTTTTGGTGTAATCAATAAAGAACTTGTTAAGACAGTTTTTAATAGTGATAGTAACGTTATCTATCTTTATCATAAAGAATCATTAGTTATTTCTTTAATATGTTCTCTTTTATTTATCTTCATATATAAAAAAGTAGAGTAAGCAATTGTTTTTGCACACTCTACTTTTTTATTGCTCTATATATGTAATTTCTTTAGCAAATTTTAAAGACATTTTGGAAAGATATTTCCCCAATACCCTTTATGTGGAAGCCTTGCTTGAAAGTTAACCGTTGGTGTACCAAAGTGCCTTTGTTCGATTTAAATCTCCTATCAGAGCTCATCTGTGGACTACATATTTAATCTAAAAACTCCCTTTTTATAAGTTGATCATTGGAATTCATGAAACTTAAGTATTCTTCTTTTGTCATAGCTGGAACAAAATCTTTAAGAATATTTTTAGCTTCTTTTGCCTCATCAAAAAGTAAGTCAATTATAGTTAATGCTAATGCCTTTGCTGGCTCTAAATAAGCATATTCTTCATTAACTATGGAATAATCTTTTGAATGAAGTTCTCCCCTTATCCCACCAAACATAGGGTGTAAGGTTGGCATAATATGGGATAAATCACCTAAATCGAAAGAGCCTGTGAAGTCTCCTCCTTGTATTATATCATCTTGGGTAATTTCGAGTCCTTTTAAATTCTTAAATAATATATCTTCCATCTGTTGATGTTTTAATATTGGTAAATATCCTGGTATTTCTTTTATTTCAATATTAGCACCTACTGCCATAGCCCCAGCAATTAATGCTCTATTAACTTTTTTATTTGCATCTACCATTGCTTTTACAGTTCTTGCTCTTGTATATGATTCCATTCGAACATCAGCTGGCACCACATTTACAATGTCACCACCCTTGGTGATAATAGGATGAATCCTTACTTTATCACCGTCTTCGAAGGTTTCTCTTTGAGCATTGATATTGTTTATGGCTAGTAATGCTGCATTAAGTGCATTTACTCCTTTAAAAGGAGCGCTACCTGCATGAGCTTCTTTACCAATAAATCGAATATCTTTTCCAATGAACCCATTACTTACCGGGCCAACTAATACCTTTTTGTCACCAGTATCGAAAGCATGGAACATAACAGCCATATCTACATCATCAAATGCCCCATTTCTTATTAATTCCTGCTTTCCTCCAAAATATTGAATAACACCCTTATCCTTTAGTTTTCTTCTATAATCCATCTCAATAAATTCTTCTGCAGGTGTTGCAATAAAATCAATCTTACCATCCAACTCTTTATATACACCTGATTTTATAAGACCAATTGCTACACCCAGCATTCCTGCAATTTGAATATTATGTCCGCAAGTATGAGACGCCCCTGAACTTAAAGAATCTTGGTGATTATTACAAACTATGCCATCCAACTCACCTAAAACCGCAATCTTCGGGCCGGCTTTGTCCTCATTTATCTTGGCTCTGCAACCAGTATAGGCAATACCATCTACCACAGCAAGATTTAATTCCTTTTCGAAAAATTCCTTCACAAGCTTTGTTGTTTCAAACTCTTTAAAGCCAAGCTCAGGGTTTTCATAAATCTTTCTACCTATCTGGAAAATCAAATCCCGATTCTCATCAATTGTAGAAATCACCTTAGCTTTCATTTTTTCTTTGCTCATGCCCATTTATTAATCATTCCTTTTTATATAACTAACAATGGCCTCTGTTGTTTTTAGTAGTTCATCAATTTCTAAATATTCTTCAACAGTGTGTACATTGTTCATTCCTACTCCAATAATAATTGAGTTGAATCCTTGTTTTGCAAATATATTGCTATCTGAGCCGCCGCCAATAACCTTAAGTTCACAAGGAACATTTAACTTTTCATATATCTTAGCAAATTCCTTTGCAAAAACCAAATCATCCTTTGGTTTTAGTGTTGGGTAATCACACTTATAATCAAGTTTGTAGCTGCCACCAAATTTTTCAATGGATTCATCACATGCTTTTTTATACATTTCTATAATCTCTAAAATCTTTTCCTCAGAATGACTTCTTACTTCCCCAGCAACCTTACATGTATCTGGAACTACATTTGATGGAAACTCAGAATTTATTTTAGAAATATTTGAGGTAGTTAAATCATCAATTCTACCTATATTCATGTGAGATAAAGCATAAGCTGCAAGACTTATAGCATTAATACCTTTTTCAGGTTCAATTCCAGCATGAGCTTTTTTACCCTGGAAGAAAAATTCAATATCATATTTACTTGGAGCAGTGTGTGCAATAAGCCCAGCCTTTCCAGCATTATCAACAACAATCATATTCTTTGCTGGCATCATACCTTCAGGTACCTTTTTCCAATCAAAATGCTTAGCACCAAGCATTCCTATTTCTTCACAAGGTGTTAATACAATATAAATATCCTCATGTGGTACATTTTCCTCTTTTATAATTCTCACAGTTTCAATAATACTTGCTATTCCCGCTTTATCATCTCCACCTAGTGTAGTTGTTCCATCTGTTCTAATTATGTTACCCTCTATTATTGGGTTTGCATTTAGATTAGGCTCTACAACATCCATATGTGCAGCAAGAGTTACCCCTTCACCTTTCACATTTCCTGGAAACTTAGCTACTATTGAAGGTGAATCTCCACCATATTCTAGATACCCCTCATCTAAGTATATTAGGGCACCCATTCCCTTTAATAAATCCACAAGATACTTTGCATACTCCCCTTCTTTTTTTGAAGGTGAATGAATTTTTAACATTTTAACTAGGTTATTTATCAATCTTTCCCTATTCAAGGTTATCCCTCCTAATACTACGTTATTAGAAACTTAACTAAGCTTCCTTACTATCTATTTTCTTAGCTAATTGTCCCTTAGCAAAGGCAATTGTAGCAAATACTGCAACTAGAGTAATAATAAAAGATGGTTTACCTGGAATCAAATCAACAATCTTTGTCATCACAAAGGCAACAGCAAGGGCAAATATACCAGTCTTTGGTGATTTTAATGCAAATTGAGCAAAGACGCCACCAAATAATGCAGGAATAATAAGAGACAGCATCTTACTAACAGACGGAGGCAAGTTAGCCAATAAAGTCTGTCCTGCAAATATAGATAGTAATAAGAATATGATACCAACCCATATTGAAACTCCTATTCCTATTGTACCCATAATTGCACCTTCATCGGTACCAGATTCATAACCCGATCCTTCTAAGGCGGATACAGCTGCTGGTATTCTCATATTCACCAAGTTTCCTGCTAAGAAGCCCATATATAATCCAGCTCTACCAACAATGGGGAAATAACTTATAGGTTCGCTAAAATAAAAAGCCCCTGAAACTGATATTTGAGAAATTGCTCCAGCCAAAATTGCTGCAATTCCAGGATTATATCCAAATACAAAAGTCATAACTAATGGAGGAAGAAAACTTACAATCACTCCAAGAATCATGGTGAACCTACCAATCTTTGTAATATCATCAATATATTTATCAAATGCTTTCATCTATCGTAATCCTCCTTTATTTTAAAATGTTAAAGTTCCAATTATAGCTCCACCAAACATTGCAATAGTTAGAGCCCAGTCTTTTAACCATTTAACCTTTTTCTCTCCTAATTGCATACAAACCATCATAATAACAAGACCTGCAATTGCAGCAATGGTTACATCAGGAGCAGACTTAAACTTTAGATAGTTACCAACATTAAAGTATGCAAAGGATCCAAGCATAGCTCCTATACTAACTGCTGGTAATAATGCTTTTCTTCCACTTGTTAACAAGTTATTTACTTTATCCATTTTATGTGCAAATAAAAACACGAATATTATCCATCCAATTGAGCCTAATGCCATGGTCCATAGAGCATTTGTAAATACTACGGGAGCCATATTTGTAGAAAGTTCAGATCCTAAAGCTTTAGCTCCAAAGTTAGCTGCCATAGCCTCAAAGTTAGAACCTCCAATAATACTCAATCTGAATGCAGATACAGGAGATCCCATAGTAACTAATAAAGCTAATAAGCTTCCAGCAACACCTAATGCTGGGCCAATACTGCCAATGGCACTTGTCTTAATACCTTTCTTAATTTTAGAATAATCCATTCCCATATCTAAACCTGCTTTAACTGATTTTTTAAATATTAGTACCGATTGAACTAGTACAACTGCTATACCTATTGCACATACGATCCACATAATAGGGTGATTTGCATAATATAAATGATTTTTCTCCACCATTGTTTCCCTCCATCTTTTTTTTAATCTCTCAAGCTAATTACTAGAAATAATATTTAAAACGTTTAAATTTTAGAAAGTATTCCAACTTGATATGAATCTTATAAAGCTTACCTATTCATTATTAATGAATTAGTTATTTAATTATAATATGTACTTGGAGTATTAGACTTTTCATCACTTCCTTTTATAATATTTACCAAGTTGTTTGCTTAAAAAATGGAAACGTTTTCTACATAAGAAGCATTTTGTTAAAATATAAAACTTTTAATTAGAAAACTTTTAATTAAAAAACTTAAATATAAATTTTATTCTTGTCTCAAATAGGTCCTTAATTATTTAAAATTATAGTATATGTTTTATACATTGTCAAGAAGTATTAAGAATTGTCTGATTTGAATCATTTAATGTGGAAAAATATTGCTAAGCTTATATTTCACTAAGAAATATAGTACAATTAATCTTATATATAGAACTAGTTAAGATGGATAACTGCAGATGATTTAAAAAAATTTTATATAAAAAATAAAATTCCAGTAAAAATAAAATTTCTACTGGAATTTTGGTGTTAAATTGATTAGAGTTTGTTTAATATTTTATGCTTTCAGTTTAATTTTAACTTTTCGACGCGGCCTACCAGCACCTAAAGAATTCTCTATATTTGACTCTTCTCCATAACCTTTATCTATAAGACTTTTTAAAATACGATTGGCACTACGCTCACTTATAAAAAGAATTTCAGCAAGCTCTTTACTTGTAAATTCATCTCTTCCTAACTTCTTTATTACACTACCAATTTTCTCAATATACTGATAGCTGATTCCAATTTCTTTAGATAACTTCAAAGCTTCTTCATCCACTAAATTTTTATATTTAATTTGATTTTTCTTTAAAATTGGTCCTACTACATTTTTACCATCATAAAAATAAATATTTCCCAGCTTTTCCGACGTACTCTTTCTTAAAGCATTCCTTGCATTATTTTCAGATTGATAAATAGTTACACCCTCACCAATGCCTACACCTAATATAATATCCCTTAATTTACAGTTGCTTATCATACTGTATAAAGAATTTATATTTTCTACACTTAATGCTGCACCTTTATTCGATATAATGAGGTACTCATTTGAATCAATAACCTGCATCATACCTTCAATTTCCTTAGAATACATCAAGATTGCTTCTTCTAATTGAAACTCATCATTTTTACTATCTTGTGTACTAACGTTTTCTTTCACTACTTGAATGATTTGTACTTGAACTGCACATTCATTAAGGTTTTTCAGGTTAATACTATTTTTTAACTTGAAAAACTGATTTTTAATATCAATATTCGTTGCCTGTATCCTATAGACAGGAATATTATGCCTTTTTAAATAATTATATATATATCCAAAAGAAGTAAAAATGCAATCAATATTTCCCTCTTCATACCTTTCTAAATAATATTTCAGGTAATCTTCCTCATTCTTAGAAGGTAAATACTTTTGAATATCATAGCTTTTAACCTCAATATTAAACTCATTAAGCACATCAATGAGATCTTTTTCCTCAATTATATCTAAGGCGATCCTTGTATCCTTTGTATCTCCAGACTTTATTGAAAAGTCCAATAAAGCTTTAATGATTCCTATAATACCTCTTTCTGTATATACAACTGGTATTTCAAGCCTTGCTTTGGAAGTGATTTTAGAAAAAACTCCTATTCCAGTCAAAAATATACCATCTATTTCAGTGTCTAAGTTTTTTGTCATATCAATAAGCTTTTTTATCTCATCTTCAGCATATTTAATAAACTCAATATCCTTATGTTCTGGAGAGAGAACTTTATATACCTTTTCGACTGAATCTGAAGCTCCCATTATAGCAATTTTCATATATATCACTCCTATCTTAAACCATTAATTGCATCTAAAACTTAAATTATTAGGCATCTATAAGGAAAGCTAAAACTCATACACAATAGTTACAAATTAGTAAAAATACAATAAGTTTTATATAGGGTTTTAGTGCTTACCCTTAACTTATTCATCAAAAATTCTGTTTACTTATCTAGCCTTAGACCGATGTATACGTTAAACTTTTACCTTAAAATTACACAGAGGGAAGCAAATTTAAGGTTTAACTTATACATAAGTAAACTTCGAGTCTGCTTCCCTAAAATAATATTACTATTTATTATCCTTTAAGTACCCATTAATAAACATATCAATATCTCCATCCATAACAGCACTTGTGTTACCTGTTTCTACCCCAGTTCTATGGTCTTTAACTAGATTGTAAGGATGAAACACATAAGAACGAATTTGACTTCCCCAGCCATTATCCTTTTGATCTCCACTGATATCTTCTATTTTATCCTTATGTTCTCGTTCTTTTATATCAATAAGCTTTGCCTTAAGCATTTTCATTGCATAATCTTTATTAGTATGCTGACTTCTTTGACTTTGACACTGAACTACTACTCCTGTTGGAATATGGGTAATTCTTATAGCTGATTCAGTTTTATTAACATGCTGTCCTCCAGCTCCAGAAGATCTATAGGTATCAATCCTTAAGTCTTCACTTCTTATATCTATATCTTGATTTTCTGTTAATTCTGGCAGCACCTCACAACCTGCAAAGGAGGTTTGTCGTTTTCCATTAGAGTTATAGGGTGAAATCCTTACTAATCTGTGCACACCCTTTTCTGCTTTCAAATATCCATATGCAAATTCCCCTGAAACCTTTATAGTAACTCCCTTTATTCCAGCTTCATCTGCAGGAACATAATCCAGCACCTCTACTTTAAAATCATGACTTTCACACCATCGATTATACATTCTATAAAGCATTTCAGTCCAATCTTGAGCATCATTACCTCCAACTCCAGTATGAAGTGCAAGTATAGCATTATTTCTGTCATACTCCCCTGAAAGTAAGGTTTCAATTTTAAACTTTTCTATTTCGTTACCCAAGGTTTTAATTTCAGCTTTTATCTCTTTGTAGGTTTCTTGAATGGAAGAGGCATCCTCTTCCTCCAAGCTTAACTGTATTAAGATTTCAACATCTTCAACTCTACTATTTGTTTCTTTAAACTTCTCTATTTTATCCTTAAGAGTCTTTGCGTTTTGAGTTACTTCCTGTGCCTTATTTAAATCTTGCCAAAAATTTGGCTCCTGCATCTTAAGTTCTAGTTCTGACACCTTTTTTTCAACACATGGCAGGTCAAAGAGACACCTGTAATTCTTTCAAATTCTCTTTTAAACTATTAACTTCATTCAAACACTCTTCAAGTTGTAATATCACTATTTATTCTCCTCTTCCGCAGCAATTTTTATATTTATGTCCTGAACCACAAGAGCATGGATCATTTCTATTTGGCTTTTCCTTCTTTTTAGTTGGTTCCTTCTTTAAACTGTTATCTTCGTTGGTAGAAGTTATCTTAGCCACTCTTTCTCTTTCAGGAGCTTTTTCCATTCTTACATGGAACAAGTATTTAACAGTTTCTTGTTTAATGTTATAGATCATTTCATTAAACATGTCACTACCTTCCATTTGATAAGCTTGTGCAGGATCTTGTTGCCTATAAGCCCTTAAGCCTATACCTTGCTTTAAGTGATCCATATTATCAATGTGGTCCATCCACTTAGAGTCAACTACTTTAAGCAATATAACTCTCTCAATTTCTCTTATTTGCTCATCACCAAAGTCTTCCTCTTTTTCTGCATAAAGCTTAGTAGCAACTTCTAGGAAAGCTTGCTTTATTTCCTCATCTGAAAGCTTCTCTAAATGCTCTACAGTAAAAGTATCTTTTGGAAGGAATATTTCTTCCATGAACTGAATTAATTTATTTAGTTCATCTTTAAAAGTATCTTCAACTCCACTGATATGTGAACCTACTGCATCTCCAACAACATCCTCAATCATAGTTTGTATTTGGTCCTTTATGTTTGCACCTTGAAGAACAGTTTGTCTTTGTCTGTATATAATTTCTCTTTGCTTATTCATAACGTCATCATATTTAACAACGTTCTTTCTGATATCAAAGTTATTTCCTTCAACTTTCTTTTGAGCATTTTCAATAGCACCAGTTACCATTTTACTTTCAATGGCATCTTCTTCACTTAACCCTAATTTATCAACCACTGTAGCAAGTCTTTCTGTACCGAAAATTCTCATTAAATCATCTTCAAGAGCAATATAAAATCTAGACATCCCTGGGTCACCCTGACGACCAGAACGTCCTCTTAACTGATTATCTATACGTCTTGATTCATGTCTTTCTGTTCCTATAATTTTAAGACCACCAAGCTCTGTAACTCCTTCACCAAGTTTAATATCAGTACCTCTACCTGCCATATTAGTAGCTATAGTTACTGCACCTTTTTGCCCTGCAAGAGAAACAATTTCCGCCTCTCTTTCATGATACTTAGCATTAAGAACTTCATGCGGAACTCCTTTTTTCTTAAGCATTGAAGATAAAATCTCTGATTTTTCAATACTTACTGTACCAACAAGCACTGGCTGACCTTTTTTATGGGTTTCAACTATGTCGTCTACAATAGCGGCATATTTACCTTTTACAGTTTTATATATTAAATCAGCTAAGTCTAATCTAACTACTGGTCTATGAGTTGGTATTACAATAACGTCTAGACCGTAAATTTCTCTAAACTCACTTTCTTCTGTTAATGCAGTACCTGTCATACCTGCAAGTTTATTATACATTCTAAAGTAGTTTTGGAAGGTTATAGTTGCTAAGGTCTTAGATTCTTTTTCAACCTTAACTCCTTCTTTAGCTTCTATAGCTTGATGGAGACCATCACTGTATCTTCTACCTTCCATAAGTCTTCCAGTGAACTCATCAACTATTACAACTTCTCCCTCTTTAACTATATAATCCTTTTCATTCCTCATCATATAATTTGCTTTAAGTGCTTGAACTACATGGTGTTGAACATCCATATTTTCTGGATCTGCATAGTTCTCAAGATGGAAGTACTTTTCAGCTCTAGCAATACCTTCATCAGTTAAGATTACGGAATTAGCTTTTTCATCTACAGTGTAATCTTCCTCTTTTAGTGACTTAACAAAAAAATCTGCGACTCTATAAAAATCTGTAGATTTTTCACCTTCTCCAGATATTATAAGTGGAGTTCTTGCCTCATCTATTAAAATCGAGTCAACCTCATCTACTATAACATAGTTTAAATCTCTTTGAACTTTCTCTTCCTTGTATATCACCATGTTATCTCTTAGGTAATCAAACCCAAATTCATTATTTGTTCCATAAGTTATATCAGAGTTATACATTTCTTGTTTTTCAGCTTGTGATTGTCCATGAATTATAACACCAACCTTAAGTCCTAAAAACTCATGTACTTTTCCCATCTCATCTCTATCTCTTTTTGCAAGATAGTCGTTAACTGTTATAATATGAACTCCCTTACCTGCTAATGCATTTAAGTATGATGGAAGGGTTGCAACTAGTGTTTTACCTTCCCCTGTTTTCATTTCTGAAATTCTTCCTTGATGTAGTACAATACCACCAATTAATTGAACATCATAATGTCTAAGTCCAAGAACTCTTTTTGATGCCTCTCTAACCACTGCAAAAGCTTCTGGTAGAATATCTTCTAAAGTCTCTCCTTTAGTCAATCTATTCTTGAATTCCTCAGTTTTATTTTTTAACTGTTCATCAGTTAATTTTTCTGTTTCTGGTTCTAAATCATTAACTTTTTTAACCATGGGTAATATTCTTTTAATTTCTCTGTCACTATATGTTCCGAATACCTTATCCAAAAGTTTCATATTATCATCCTCACTCTTCATCGATAATAAGAAGAATTAAAATTTTATATTTACAACCTAATAAAAATTAAGTCTTAATATTTATTAAGCCCTAACCTTTATTAACATAATATAAAAATACTCTCTTAATATTTATTATTCCAAATATACATAATTAAAATTATAACATTTATTTATTATTACTTCAACTTTACCATTTTTAATATTCTGAAAACATTCCAAATTTTTTACATTTTTTTTATTATTAATTTAATCATTACTTAACCACACTTTATAGGAATAAATATGTCCTTATAGTATAGTAAAAATTCCACTTAAATAATTTATAAATAATAATAAAAGGATTAGGGAGTTATTCCCCAATCCTTTCACTTAAAATACAGTCATTTAAAATTGTTGTTCAATTAATCCGTAATTTCCATCTTTTCTCTTATACAAAACATTTACTTGATTTGTATGTGAGTTTTTGTATACAAAGAAATCATGATCTAAAAGTTCCATTTGAAGTACTGCTTCTTCCTCTGACATTGGTTTCATTGCAAATCTCTTAGTTTTAACAATTTGTGGTTCATCACTTGCTGAATCATCTTCGTAAGATGCTGTACTTGGGATTTTAAAGGAATTTTCATAATTTCTTTTTTGAAGCTTAGTTTTTTGTTTTCTTATTTGACCTTCTATTTTATCAATAACTAAATCAATAGCAGAATACATATCATCATTTTTTTCTTCAGCCCTTAACATTACATTATTAAAAGGTATTAGAACCTCTATTTTTTTTAAATTTCTTTCAACACTAAGTGTCGCTGTTGCATTAATATTTTCTGCAAAATATTTTTCTAATTTAGAAACCTTTTTTTCTACTGTAGATTTTAATGCCTCTGTAAGTTCTATGTTCTTTCCTATAGTTCTGATTTTCATAATGACAGCCCCTTTCAAAATTAACTAGGACTTTTTTAATCCTTTATAATAAAATATCTTTACATCTATATTTTATTATTCTTTCGTTGATATTATTTATCTATTTGATAATTATATTTTAGTATTAATTCCAAAACTTATCAAATGAACTTTTCTGAGTATTCTAAATATTTAAGCAATGATTCTCCAATATCTATTAATTTCTCATTAATAATCATTATTACTTGATACTTTCCTATATGAAAAAAAATGAAAGTTATGATATAATGTAATCACATGGGCTTAAAGCAAATAAATTACTTTAAATTCCATAATTAAATTTATTTAACACGTATAAAAAATTAATAGTTAGTTATAGATATATGAAATTGACTAAAATAAAAAAACACTTTGATTTATCATCAAAGTGTTTCTTTTAAGTCGGTTGACCTGGTCTTTGACCCCACACTCGCCTGCTGGAGGTTTTGCTACCCAGATTTAACTTCTCACTACTAACCCTCTCGTCTAAAGACGGCAGGACTTACTTCTAAGCCGCACCATGCTCATTAAAACTTTGTTTAACTTACGTGGATCGTTTCGCCTGCGACTGGCATCGACTTTCAACCACAAACCCGACTTACTTTATATATTATACTCTACTTTTGGCAACAGTCAATATATAAACATCTTTTGCTCCTGCCCTTTTTAAAGTGCTTGCACAATAAAACGCCGTAGCACCAGTGGTTACAACGTCATCTATTAATAAAATATTTTTCCCTTCAACAAGCTTTGAATTTATACATGAAAAACTATCTTTAATATTATCCCATCTTTCATTTGTAGTAAGACCTATTTGATCTCTTGAAAATTTAACCTTTTTTAATAGTGATATGCATTTCCTATTAATATCTTTGCTTATATTTTTGCAAACTACTTCACACTGATTAAATCCTCTTTTTTGCAATGATTCTTTACTACTAGGCACAAAGGTCAATATATCAAATTCATCTTTAAATTCATTTTTAAGAAAGTCACTTAAATATTTTGCTATAACAAGTCCAGCTGAAAAATTCTTCTTATATTTTAAGGCTAACACTAATTTTTTTATTGAATAGGAATAATAGCCCAAGGAAAAACATTTATATTCTTCATCATTTTGTTTTAAGTTATAGCTTAAATAACTTATTTTCATAGAAGAATTGCAAGAAGGACAAATGTAATCTTCTTCTACCTCTGCATCACATATTATGCACTTCTCCATACCGCAATATATAAGACCTACAATGCTGTTTAGAATATAGCTTATAAACGTAATAAACCTTCTTCCCATGCTCTTTTGTTTAACTCCCTTAAAATTTCCTTTGAATTTTCCATATCTTCATTTATATCTTTTGATAAAAAGATTACTTCTTCTCTATCTGTGGAGTTACTCCTACTTGCTCTGCTTGATAGATAAGTTAACTTTTTATAATCGAATGCTTCATCATCTGCAAAGAAAATCATAACATTCACTCCTGATAAATCTACCTCTTCTTCATTAAAACTGTTGGTAATAATAATTCCTTTACCTTTAGCAAAAAACTTTGTTAAGCTTTTTTTATCCTTATCATCCTTTTTATAAGTAAAAATATTTTTTGTTAGTTTATCTTTAAAGTTTTCCAAATAATTATATATATTTTCTACTTTTTCTTCATCAGGCACATAAATTATAACCTTCTTATTTGACATCATGGACCAACTTAAGTAATCATATACTACTAAAGGCAAATCTTCATTGACATTTAATCTAGTATTAATAATCCTTGGTTCAACTAAAGGTTTACCCCCATTATCTATATAGTGAAATAGACTAATTTCCTCCTGAAAAACAGACTCTATAGAATAAGCAATCATAGTTCCATAATTTTTACAACAAGCTTCCATTAACCTCTTTATGGATTCCCTATTATAAAGAGGCATACAATTTATATCATCATAAATTACAAGATCAAACTTTTCGCCTAAATAAAATGCTCTATTATGACTACAAATATTTATTTTTCCTTTTGATATATAATCATGGTTGTCACCAATATAATTGTATCCTAACTCATCTTTTTTAATCATTTCTACAAATGAAATGCTCCTTTCTAATTCATTTGTAATATAGAGTACAGTTTTTCTTTGTGCTAATGCATACGAGGTTACCTTTTTAAAAATCTCTGGTGTGTTATAAAAAAATGAAATTACATTTACTTTATTAATCTTCTCTCTGAAACATCTTAATAACTTTTCATCTATATTATCTTTAGTGGCAATGCTTTTATTTTCTTTAGCAAGCAACATAATATCTCTCCTCGATTAAATAATGAAAACAAGTAACCCATTCTTTGCAAATATCCTTTAACACTTATATATCAAAAATCTGTTGTATTCTCCATTTCAGTCCAGAATACCTTTCGAAGCTTCTATCATTATCTTTCATAAACTGAATAGCTTTAGAACTACCAACTAATACTACCATTTGTTTTGCTCTAGTAATGCCAGTATAAAGCAAGTTTTTATTCATAAGTAGTGGCGGCCCCATGAACATAGGCATAATCACCACCGGAAACTCACTTCCCTGACTTTTATGTATAGTTATAGCATATGCTAAAGTTAGTTCATCTAAATACATATCTTCATATTCTACAATTTTCTCATCCTCAAAACTAACTTTAATAATGTCATCTTCCTCATTTATATCAACTATATATCCTACATCACCGTTAAAAATCCCAAGTCCCTCTTCTAAATATCCATCTGAAAACCTAGTCCATTTTATGTTATAGTTGTTTTTTATTTGCATCACCTTGTCTCCAACCCTAAAAACAGTATCTTTGAATTGTTTTTCTAGCACACCCTTTTGTTGTGGGTTTAAGATTTGCTGAAGCTCTTTATTAAGGTTATCAACACCTACAATTCCCTTTCTCATTGGTGATAAAATTTGAATATGCTTAATTTTATCCCAACCCTTATTAAATTTTATTAATCTTGTATTGATAAGAGATATTATTTGCTCTAAAACAACCTCTCCATCTAAAGCCTCTATAAAATAAAAATCACTATCTTTTCTGTTAAGCATTGGCATTTGCCCTTCATTTATAAGATGGGCATTTACAATAATCATACTTTCCTTGCCTTGCCTAAATATTTCATTCAATCTTACAACTTTTACTGCATTACTTTCTATTATATCCCTAAGGACATTTCCTGGTCCCACAGAGGGCAGCTGATCCACATCACCCACAATTATAAGCCTTGTTCCCATGGATACTGCACTTAATAAATTATTCATTAAATTAATATCTATCATGGAAGCTTCATCAACAATTAGCACATCACATTCAAGTGGCGAATCTTCATCTTTTTGTGCACTAAAATCTTCTTCCCCTGCACCTAGTTCAAGTAATCTATGTATGGTTTTAGCTTCTCTTCCTGTAGCTTCACTCATTCTTTTAGCCGCACGTCCTGTAGGGGCAGCCATAAACACTCTCATATTAGCACTTTCAAATATATTAACGATACAATTTATAATTGTAGTTTTTCCAGTACCTGGCCCACCTGTAATAACTTCAATTCCGTTATGTATAGCACCTTTAATAGCTTCCTTTTGAGATTCTGCTAAAGTTATTGAGTTTTCCATTTCAAAAGTTTCAATTCTGTTTTCTACATCTATACCTAAATTCTCATATTGAGCTGAGGCTAAAGTAACAATTTTTTTAGTTACTCCCATCTCTGCATAAAGATAAGGTAATGTAAATACCCCGAGACTATCCTCTATATTCTCTACCTTTAGCTTTCCCTCTAATACAGCCTCATATATATTTTTTTCAATAATATCTACTTCTACTCCAAGAAGTTCTTTTGCTTTTGCTAAAAGTTTCTCCTTTGGCATAAAGGTATTTCCAACAGCACAAAACTCATTAATAACATAATTAATTCCACTTTTAATTCTAAATGTAGAGTCCTTTTCTATTCCCAAGGTTAGTGCTATATTATCTGATGTTTTAAACCCAATTCCTGAAATTGCATCAGTTAGTAAATACGGATTTTCCTTAACTATACTAACAGAATTGGCTCCAAACCTTTTATAAATTTTCATACACTGATTTGGTGAAATCCCAAAGGTTTGAAAAAACATCACAATATTTCTAACTTCTCTCTGCCCTAAGTAAGAACTCATAATTAAATCTATTTTTTTTGACCCTATGCCTTTAATTTCATTAAGTCTTTCTATATTATTATCTAAAACATCTAAAGTGATTTCACCAAAAAAATCCACGATTTTTTTTGCTGTTACAGGACCTATTCCAGTTATAATACCACTAGCGAGATATTTCTCTATTCCTGATTTTGTAGTTGGCAAAACCTCTTCTATGGTTTCTATTTTTAATTGTTTACCAAATTTAGCATGATTAACCCACAGACCTGTAATTTTGTACTCCTGACCTTCAACTATATAAGGAGCTATTCCAACTATAGTAACGATTTCCGAGTTACAATCCAATCGAGCAATAACGTATCCATTATCCTCATTCTTAAAAACAATACTATGAATTACACCTTGAATAATTGGCATAATATCACTCCCAATTTTTTTCTTCACTATTAATTATAACACAACCTAAAATTCCTTACTCATGTATTTTCCCTATATCTATATTATATTTTTATCAATTAAACAACGTTACAAACAATTAAATTCTCTAAAAAATAAACTAACATGCTAGCTAGTTATTTTCTAATAGATTTTATATATTAATTTATTACGTTAAAAGAGTCTAAAAGCTCATTGCAACTTTTAGACTCTTTATCTTTATCTTATATGTGTTTTTTTATTTCCTCAACTCTATTTAACTTTTCCCATGGTAAGTCAAGATCAATTCTTCCTAAGTGACCATAAGCAGCAACTTGCTTATAGATAGGTCTTCTTAGGTCTAATTCTCTTATTATTGCAGCTGGTCTTAGATCAAATACTTTTTGAATTAATTCAATAATCTTATCATCTGCAATTTTACCTGTTCCAAAAGTATCAACCTCAATAGATACTGGTTTTGCAACACCGATAGCATAAGCTAACTCAATTTCTAACTTATCAGCAACACCTGCAGCAACTAGGTTTTTTGCTACCCATCTTGCAGCATAAGCAGCAGACCTGTCAACTTTAGTTGGATCTTTTCCTGAGAATGCTCCGCCACCATGTCTTCCATATCCACCATAAGTATCAACAATAATCTTTCTTCCTGTTAAACCAGAATCCCCTTGTGGTCCTCCGATTACAAATCTTCCAGTTGGATTTATGTAATACTTAGTGTTCTCATCCAATAATTCAGCTGGAACAGTGGTTCTTATAACATGCTCCATTAAATCCTTCTCTATTTGATCACGCTCAACTTCTGGTCCATGTTGAGTTGAAATAACAATTGCATCAATTCTTACAGGCTTATTATCTTCATACTCCACAGTAACTTGAGTTTTTCCATCTGGTCTTAAATAGTCTAAAGTACCATTTTTTCTTACTTCAGTCAATTTTCTAGATAATTTATGAGCCATAGCTATTGGAAGTGGCATGTATTCTTCAGTCTCGTTTGTTGCAAAACCAAACATCATTCCTTGATCTCCAGCTCCTATAGCTTCTATTGCATCTATTTCACCTTTTTTAGATTCTAAAGCTTCGTTAACTCCCATAGCAATATCGCCTGATTGCTCATCTATAGATGTTATAACTGCGCAAGTATCAGCATCAAAGCCATACTTAGCTCTTGTATACCCTATACCTTCTATTGTTTGTCTAACTATCTTTGGAACATCAACATAACAACTTGTAGTAATTTCTCCCATTACTAAAACCATTCCAGTAGTTACTGCTGTTTCGCAAGCAACTCTTGCCATTGGATCTTGTTCTAATATAGCGTCTAATACTGCATCTGAAATTTGATCACAGATTTTATCTGGATGTCCTTCTGTAACTGATTCTGATGTAAATAATCTTTTCATTTTTATCTCCTCTCTCATTTCCACTAGGTCATCATCTAAAAATAACTATAAATAATTAGCATATCTATACTATCAGATAGGAACCAGGTGATTTCTCAACTTCGAAAGCTACCTTTGTAGTTACTTCATCTATAGTATTCCTTTTTTCTTTACTAGTTATTTTATTCTTGATGCCTTTTAATTTAATATAATAAGGAATGTTTCCTTATATTGTTAACTACAAAAAACAAAACCTCTTCTTAGATAAGAAGAGGTTAATTTACATACTCTCTCTTATCTTGCAGGCTTTACTGCAGGAATTGGCACCATTGTGCTTGCACTGGTTGCCGGGTTTCGTCGGGCCCTGTCCCTCCACCTCTCTGGATAAGAGTTATTATTTAGTTTTCATTTTCCAAAGCTATAATATCACAGCAAATTTCATATGTCAACATAATATTACATAGATATATGGTACTAGCCTTCATTTTTCTACACTTAGAATTGTAATCATCTACCCTTTGATTCCTAACGTAAATTAAGTTAGAATCCTAACTCTACGCTTTAATCTTATTATAAAAATGAAGCTTGTGCCAAACCATGATACCACTCAGTTTATTAAATAATTAACAGAATTTATCACAATAAAAAAACACCGTTTATAGGTGTTTTGGTGGAGGAGGACGGATTCGAACCATCGAAACGAAACGTAACAGATTTACAGTCTGCCCCCTTTGGCCACTCGGGAACTCCTCCATATTTGGAGCTGGCAATAGGAATCGAACCTACAACCTGCTGATTACAAGTCAGCTGCTCTACCGTTGAGCCATGCCAGCATATTACTTATTTAATTTTAAAGGTCTAGTGGTGGTCGCAACAGGGATCGAACCTGTGACCCTCTGCTTGTAAGGCAGATGCTCTCCCAGCTGAGCTATGCGACCATATGTGGTGGAGGAGGACGGATTCGAACCATCGAAACGAAACGTAACAGATTTACAGTCTGCCCCCTTTGGCCACTCGGGAACTCCTCCATATTTGGAGCTGGCAATAGGAATCGAACCTACAACCTGCTGATTACAAGTCAGCTGC
>NZ_JAVWDJ010000002.1:0-90421 GCF_036642255.1 Clostridium sp.
CATTATAAAATATAAAGATTTACATTATTTATTTTCATTAAATATATCTATAATTTTATATTTATGTTAGAATTGTAAATATATTAAATTGCTATTATCTGTTCTTTTATTCTAATACTAAAATGTCTATAATATATTAGTATTAAGATATTTCTTTGTGAGGTGATTAAATGAATAAATCCTCGATACCAAATACAATGACCTTCGGAAATTTGGTATGTGGTATACTCTCAATTCAATATACTATGTTAGGAAATTTTAAAGTTGCGGGTGTATTAATACTTTTAGCAGGTGTTTTGGATAGATATGATGGAACTGTTGCCAGATTTTTAAAAGTTTCAAGCGAGCTTGGTAAGGAGCTAGATTCATTAGCAGATTTAGTATCTTTTGGAGTAGCACCTTCATTATTGGCATTCTCATTATATCAATTTGACAATTTAGGAATTATAGGTTATATTTTATTAATTTTATTTCCTGTAGCTGGAGCTTTTAGATTAGCTCGATATAATTGTTCAGACTTCAATAATGTTTTTACAGGAGTACCTATTACAATTGCTGGAAGTCTGCTTGCAATAATTGCACTTCTTACTGAAACAAAAAACGTTCCTCAATTATTTCCAATTATAACAATTATTCTTTTGTCTTATTTAATGGTTAGTAAATATCAAATAAAAAAAAGGTGAGAAAAACTCTCGCCTTTTATTTTTATTTCTACAACTTTTACTAATTTTGTAATTTTAAATCTTCCGTTATTTCAGTTTCAATATAATCTACATGTATTTTATTACTTATTATTTCACTTTTCAATCTAGTGTAGCAGTTACAGCTATCTGTAGATACTTCCAGTGTGTCAATTACTCCATCAATTATATCTCCAAGGTCGCGAGCTCTTTTAAGAGCCTCCTTAATATCATTTTTGCTTGCTAAGGCAATGCCATTTAACTCATTTGCTCCACCGATTAACAATCTATATGAATTTACTAGTTTGCTTAATAAATCTGCTAAATTATTTACATCTTTATAATAGGTTTCCATTACTCTTCTATGCGCCATTCTCAACCACCCTATATATTAGTTCACAATAAATATATTAACTCACACCCAATTTTATGCTGGAAATTTGCACACCAATATATAGTGATTTAATACTATAGAGTTGAAAAATTTACTTTAAAATTTTATCTCTTAACCTTATTCCTGCTGGAGTTGTAGCAAGCCCACCCATAGCTGTTTCTCTTAATTCACTTGGAAGAGCTTTTCCTATTTTATACATTGATATGATAGTATCATCAAAAGGAATTTTACTTTCTACTCCCGCCATTGCAATATCAGCCATAGTTAAAGCACTAATAGCTCCTGCAATATTTCTTTTTGCGCAAGGAATTTCTACTAGACCAGCAATAGGATCACATACTAGGCCTTCAATATTTTTTATTACCATTGCTGCTGCTTGAAATGCCATTGAGACACTTCCTCCCATCATTTCTACAACTGCAGCTGATGCCATTGCTGCCGCACTACCGCACTCTGCTTGACATCCACCTTCAGCTCCAGCTAAAGTAGCATTTTTCGCAATTAAAACTCCCACTCCTGATGCTGCATATAGAGCCATTATCATTTCTTCTCTACTTTTATTTAGTTTCTCTCCTGCAGTTATGATTGAAGCTGGTATAATTCCGCAACTTCCCGCAGTAGGTGCAGCTACAATTTTACCCATAGCAGCATTTACTTCTGAACAGGAAAGAGCTCTAGCCATGGCCATGCCCATAAAATCTCCACATAGTGTCGCATTATTTTCATAATATTTTTTTATTTTAATTGCCTCTCCACCAATAAGCCCACTTATGGAATAAACTTCTCTTTCCATTGCTTCCTTAGAGGAATTCATCATTACCTCTAGATTTTTTCCCATCTTTTCAATAAGTTCTTCACGACTAACACCTGTATTCTCAATTTCTTCTCTAAGTGTATATTCAGCTATAGTAATATTATTACTTTCACATATATGTATTAACTCTGTGGCTTTACTAACAAACATTTTCTTATTCCCCTTTCGTTGGTGGTATAATTTCTTCTATGTTCTTTATGTTACCTAATTCTTTAATTTTATCAATAACCCCAGATTCTACTTTCCCATCTGTTTCTACCACCATAAATGCCTCTGACCCTTTTGCACTCCTATATACATTCATGAATGCAATGTTTATGTCTTCATTATATAGTAAGGTGCTTACCTTATGTATCATTCCAGGCACATCCAAATGTGTTATTATTAATGTAGGATATTCTCCGGTAAATTCTACCCTTTGGCCATCCACATCAAAAATTAATATATTGCCACCACCTACAGATGATCCTGTAACTTCTGAAATTACTCCATTATCTGACTTCATAATGAACTTTACAGTGTTTGGATGAACTTCACCTAAATCTGCTTCTTCAAAAGTAAATTCTAACTTCTTTTCTTTGGCGATATTCAATGAATCTCTTAAATCTTCATCCCATGGATCCATACCTAAAATACCAGCTACCAATGCCCTGTCAGTACCATGACCTTTATATGTTTTTGCAAAAGAACCATGTAATAAAAACCTAACTTCCCTAATCTCATTAGGAGCAATTGTAGCAGCAATTTTGGCGAGCCTTGCAGCTCCCGCAGTATGAGAACTAGAAGGTCCAATCATAATAGGACCGAGAATATCAAATGCACTATAATTTTTCATAAGTTCCTCCTATAAAATATATGTATTATATAATGTACAAGTCCGTTGCTTTCTGACTTAAATGAATGCTAACTTTTTATTAAGTGCATTCTGTTGAATATTCGCTTTAATTTAAACATATTTATATTTTGTAATGACTCTCGTTTTATTTTCCTTAAAAATCATTAAAAATAATCTTATAGTTATTATGTTTGTAACTATTTCTTTTATTCAAATCTTTATCCATGTTAAGTCTAACACTTTTTCTTTAAAAGCAACATTTATAAATTCATTAAATTCTTAATTTAAGTTATCTTTAAAGGTTTACATTTAATTAATTCATAGTTCTCCTATAAAAAGCTTTTTTTCTAAAAATGCTAGGGATAAAACCCTAGCATTTATTAACTATTTAAGTTTTATATATCTAATATTGATAAAAACAACTTCCCCCAATAAATTCTCTTACAAGTGAATTCGTTGGTACAAAATCTTTATCTACTTCTTTAAAAAAGTGAAGGAAGTTAATTAATCTTCTTGCTTCATCATAAACAGGGCTATTAGGTTGGATTTTATATAATTCAGTAAGTGCATATTTCTTCAGTACTGCTAATTCGTATATCACCGCCGAATTAAACATTGCATCTGCATCTTCTTGGAATACAAATATATTTTTATCTTCTCCTCGCCTAATTGACGGCCACATTTTTAAGGTATCCTCAACCCCATACCCTCTTGATAGATAATCTCTAACAATTCTTCTTATCATTCTTACGTCTGTAGTGGCTATTCTATTGTGGTCATCTAAGTTAATTTGAGTTAATGGACTTATATATATTTTGAATTTTTCATCGTGAGAAATAGATGACGTTAACATTTCATTAAGTCCGTGAATACCTTCCACTATTAAAACTCCATTTTCTGGTAGTTTCATCATGTGTCCATTCCACTCTCTTTCTCCGGTTCTAAAATTATAGGTAGGCAGTTCGGTTTCTCCTCCAGATAGTAAAATTTCCAAATGTTTATTAAATAATGCAAAATCCAGTGCATAGATGGACTCAAAATCTAGTTCACCAAATTCATCTTTAGGAGTATCATTTCTGTTCACAAAGTAATCGTCTAGGGAAATAGGTATTGGAATAAGTCCATTCACTCTGAGCTGTATCCCTAATCTCTTAGAAAATGTAGTTTTACCAGAGGAGGATGGGCCTGCAATAAGAACTAATTTTACAGTTTTCTTTTCGTGAATCTTATCTGCAACATAAGCAATTTTCTTCTCATGCAAGGCTTCTGCTATTCTAATTAAACTAACAATATCTCCATTTGTAATAACTTCATTCAAAGAGCCTACATCCCCAACATCTAATATATTTCCCCACTCTTCAGCTTCGTAAAAAATTTTTGCTAACTTTTTATGTTCTTCAAATCTAGGAATTTCAGTAGGGTTCTCTATTGTTGGGAATCTTAAAATAAATCCTGGTTCATAGTAAATCAAATCAAAATACTTTAAAACTCCTGTGGAATATGCCATAGGCCCATAAAAATAATCTATAGTTCCGTCTAATTCGTATATAGTAACACTTTCTTGGCTAACAAACTCAAGCAATTTTACCTTGTCAAACATTTCTTTTTGTCTAAACAATTCTATAGCTTCTTTTCGATCGTAAATTTTCTTAGTTATCCTAATATCATGTTCAATAACATCCCTCATATTCTCTTTAATTGAATAGATATCATCAATACCTAATTTAGGTTTTTTATGAATTTCCCCGAACAAACCTTTACTTAAAGAATGTTCTATTGTAATTTTTGAATTATTAAACAACTCAGTAGTTGCCTTAATTAAAACAAATTGAAGAGTTCTCATATAACACATCATTCCAAGCTTAGTTGAGATATCTATATATTCCAGAACTGAATCTTCTTCAATGCATTTTGAAAGCTCACTTAGTTTTCCATTAATTCTTACCATGACCACGGGTACTTTGCCTTCTAAATTATACTTTTTCATTATTTCATAGCAATTTAGTCCTTTATTCACTTCAATATTGTTATTTTTTACTGTTATCATAACTTTACTCATATGGTCACCTCGATAAATTGATTACTACTATTATATTTCCTCTTTTAAAAAATGTCTCTAATAATCTGAAAATAATATAGTTAATATTTCTACAACTAATATCTAACTAAGTACTTTTACTGATTTTACAGAAAAGTACTTTTATTCGTGTACTTGCAACATTAATAATTAAACTTTTTCGAGTATTAATAATTTTTATGATTTTGGAAGAAAATATACATATGAACACAAGAGGTGATGGCATGTTTAATTTAATAATTAGAACTTTTATTTTGTATATTTACTTAGTATTCATTATGAGACTTATGGGGAAAAGGCAGTTAGGCCAACTTCAACCTGTAGATTTAGTAATTGCTCTTATGATTTCTGAACTAGCAACACTACCTATGGAAGATAACAGGATACCGTTAATTTATGCAATTGTTCCAATATCAACCTTAGTATTACTTCAAATTATGACATCTGTAATTGAACTTAAAAGTGAAAAACTTAGGACTCTTTTAAACGGTGAGCCTAGCATACTGGTGAAAGATGGAATAGTAGATATAAAAGAGCTTAAACACTTAAGATATAATCTAGATGATTTATTGGAAGAATTAAGACTTAAAGGGTATTTTAATTTAAATGAGATACATTATGCTATGATGGAAACCAATGGAGACATATCAATAATACCCAAAACTTCATCCTCTCCTCCTAACAGAGAAGATATAAATTTAGATGTACAGGATGAACCATTGCCTATTCCTGTAATACTAGATGGAAATATAAACTATAGAAATCTTCGTCTTATGAACAAAGACATAATATGGCTGCAAAAAAAACTTAAAGAAAATAACGTAGAGGATCCTACTGATATTTTTGTAGCTATTTTATATTCAAAATCAGAAAAAATATTCTTACAATATAAAGATACTTCTTTAAAAATGAATAAATAGAGAAGATGTTCTAGGAAAACTAAAGGAGATAGATTGCATGAAGAACATAATAGTTTCCATTATAGTTTTTGTAGTTATGTGTGTTTGTCTTTTCTTCGCTAGCCAATATATTATATTAACTGCTGATAAACTTTTGGAAGTAGCAAATAAAATGGAGACCAATATTGTTGATGAGGCATGGGATGAATCTTATATTCGTTCCTTCGAACTTTTAGATATTTATGAGGGGCACATTAGGCATATGACTGTATTTGTAAATCATGTTAATGTAGATGTAATATATAGTGAAGTTATTAAACTCACTCAGTACTGCAAAGAGGAAGATAAACCTGAGGCCTTAGCCACACTTCACTTAATAAAAACCCTTCTTCAAGAGGTAAGACAAATGGAGCAAATAACGGTGAATAATATTTTCTTTATTAATTTAACTGAATAACAATGATCTTTTAAACAATTAATATCATCATTTAGTCAGCAACTTTTGATTTGAATTATAATGCTCATCTATTTATACTTTTTTATAATACACTCTTAGCATAAAAGGATCATAGAATTTTCCTTTGAAAATGTCATTAAAATAATTTGCATATTAGTAGAATTTGCACTTGATTTGATTTATAATAAATTTGTAGTAATGGTAAACATTGCATAAATAAATGAAGGGTGGAGTAATTATGGCATTAGTAACTACTAAAGAAATGTTTCGAAAAGCTTTCGAAGGCCAGTATGCTATTGGAGCTTTCAATATCAATAATATGGAGATTATTCAAGGAATAGTTGATGGAGCTAAAGCTCAAAATTCTGCAGTAATTCTTCAATGTTCTTCAGGAGCTATTAAATATATGAGACCAGAATACTTAAGACATATGATCCTTGCTGCTGTAGAAGAAAGTGGTGTTGATGTAGCATTGCATTTAGACCATGGTGATACTTTTGAGTTATGTAAGAAATGTATAGATATTGGTTTTACATCCGTAATGTTTGATGGTTCTCATTATGAATATGAGGAAAACATAAGATTGACTAAAGAAGTAGTAGAATATGCACACTCAAAAGGAGTAGTGGTGGAAGCTGAACTTGGAAAGCTTGCTGGTGTTGAGGATGAAGTTAGCGTGGCAGCTCATGAAGCTACTTATACTGATCCAGATCAAGCTGTAGATTTCGTAAAAAGAACTGGAGTAGATTCTTTGGCAATTGCTATTGGAACTAGCCATGGTGCTTACAAATTCAAAGGTGAAGCAAAACTTGATTTTGAGAGATTAGAAACAATAACAAGAAAATTAGAGGAAGCTGGAATTCATAACTATCCTATAGTTCTACACGGTGCATCAGCTGTTGATCCTGTATATGTAGAAATGTGCAATGATAACGGTGGAGAAATTAAAGGTGCTAAGGGAGTTCCTGCTGAAATGTTAAGAAAAGCTTCATCAATGGCTGTTTGTAAAATAAATATGGATACAGATTTGAGACTTGCTGTAACAGGTACTGTTAGAAAAGTATTTAGTGAAAAGCCATCTGAATTTGACCCAAGAAAATATCTTGGTGAAGCAAGAAAAAATCTTCAAACATTAGTAGAGAATAAAATTAAAAACGTTTTAGGATCAGTAGATTCAATGAAATAACTTTAAATTTCTAAAAGAGCTATAGATATTTTATCTATAGCTCTCTTGCTTTAATATTAAAAATGATTTAAAAACTCTTCATATCAATTTTATAAGGATATAATTCGCTCTTCATAATGTTTTCCTTTACAACTGGATCATTCTCCATAATTCTTTTAGCTTTTTCTTCTGTATAAGCCTTAATTATCACAAGTCCAAAGGTGTCCTTACTTAACCCCTCTGTGTTTCCAGCTAACACTAAATCGCCCTCATTTAAAAGCTTCTTCAAATATTTAAAGTGTTGTTCTACTATAACATTATCCTTTTGAGTCCAGTTATCTCCATTGGTAAGTCTTTCTGCTAATTTCAACACATAAATAAACTCTTTTTTACTATTTCTTAGCATAACATCACCTACTTTTCTACATAATTAAGTATATGTTTCAGTATCATATTGATACTCCCATCACCATTTCTTTGAATTTCAAACCTATGCATGTCATGATAGGCTTCTTCTGATATATATAAATCAATATCCTTATCTATTTTTAGTCTTATTCTCTTTAATTTTTTATCTACCCACTCTTTATCTATAGTAATGTTTTCACCAACTCCAGATTCAGTAGCAAAGGAAATAAAACTTTCTTTTATTTCCGGGGTTCCCTCAAAAATTTCTTCAGAAAATTTTTGTATATCTATTGAGTCCTCTTCTTTTAATTTTTTCTTAAGTTCCCTTCTAACAGTCTCCTGTTTATCTGCATTTTCGTTTAATGCATTTTGTGTCCACTTTTCAGCTACCTTAACAAAATTTTTAGTTTGATCTCTTTCGTTATCTACTATAGTACAACCAAGATAATTATCTATAAAATAATTAGAACCGTAGTCCTCATTATTCTTATTCTTACTTTGTTTATCAATAACCATTAAGTCATACTGATTATTTGCATTTATAGATCTTATGAATGCGCATTTTTGGATTCTAGAACTACTTGCAGGAAGTCCTGTAAACTGCGGTATAATATTAATTCCTATCTTATCTTCTACATATTCTACGTTATGCATATAGTTTTTTATATAATCCATCTTAAAGATACCTAAGAACATACCATATTCTGTGGAAAAGGACACTGTAACCAAATCACAAGATGGGATACTTCCTTTTGATCTCATTAAAATAAACATTTGGCGTGCAAGTTCTTTGGAAACATCTAAAATATTATTTTCTCCATTTAAATACTCTTGAGACAAATCCTTAACTATATTTCTCTCCTTATTAAAAAAAGCATATTTTAGTTCTTCATCCTTTAAACACCTTTGAATATGTTTCAGTAAAAAACTATGTGTTTCTTCATTTAAGTCTAGTGCATACTCATTTAAAATAGCACCATCTGCATTATTATCTAAAATATGAATTACTGCTTCATTAATATTAACTTCTCTTATATATTCCAAAATATTCCTCCTCAAAATAACCGTATAGATTTATATAAACCAGTTTAATTCATGGTTTTACTCAAAAAACAACTTAAAAACTAACTTAAATCTAAGGTTAATTTATCTATCTAATTATATAATTAATTCTTTCTATAATCCATAGCTTTATAATCTTTAAAATTTAATTATATTTTAATCTTACTTTAATCATACTTTAATTGAATTTATATATTATTTCTATATAATATAAATTATAGCAATTAAATTATTTAGTTAAGTATTCAATTTTACCATTTCTTGAGGAAGTTTAAATTACCCTATGGTTCATGAAATTTGTTGAAAACTTTGAAAATCGCAAAAATTTCTTATAAGGGTTGTTAGAAAAGAATGCTATATGCAAAAGGAGTGTTTCCCATGAAGGAAATGGAAACTAGAATCATTAAAATCGATGTTGATTTAATGAGAAAGAAACTAGAAGCCATAGATGCGGTTAAGGTAAAGGAAGAACATCAAATTAATAATATTTTCGATTTTCCTGATAGAAGACTTTTAAATAAAAAAGGATATGCTCGCATTAGGACAGTAGATGATACAATTCATGACTGCAAAGTTAATTATATGACAACAAAAAAACTTTTAAGTCAAGATAAATACAAGGTCATGGAAGAAAATGAAACTATCATTGAAAATCCAGAGCAAGGAGCATTAATTTTTGCTTCTCTTGGATTAGAGTTAGTAGAATCAATCAAAAAGTATAGAGAAAGCTATAAATATAAGAATTCTCTAGTAGAAATTGACATAAATGATAAAAGCTTCTGCCCTTTTCCTTACATTGAGATTGAATCAAATAATGAAGATGAAATCAGAGAAATTGTAACACTGCTAGGTTATACTATGGAAGACACAACTTCTAAGACAATTTATGAAATTTTAAATATAGAAGGCTCATTGAAAGGATTATAATGTTTGGATATGTGATGCCATGTAAAATGGAACTTAAGATAAGAGACTATGAAAAATTCAAAGCTTACTACTGTGGTTTATGTATGTCTTTAAAAAACAACCACGGAAATGTTTCAAGGTTTGCCCTGAATTATGATATGACTTTTTTAGGTATTTTATTAGATTCTTTAGATAAAGATAAAAATTCCTATGTAAATAATAGTTGCATAGCTCATCCTCTAAAAAAAAGGCTTAAAGTTGTAGATAGTAATGCTATAGATTATGCTGCTTTTTGTAATACTACTTTAATGTATTTTAAACTACTTGATGACTACAATGATAATAATTCAATAAGTAGCAAACTTCTATCCCTACCACTAAAAAAATTTATGAAAACCAGCGATAAGGGGTTCACAGAGTTAATAGATTATATGGAAAAGAAACTAAATGAACTATATGCCCTTGAAAAATCTAAGGAATCCTATAGCATAGATGAAATTAGTGATAAATTCGCGGATTTAACTGGGTTTATAATTTCTTATTATTATAAGGATGAAGAATTTAAAGAAACTTTATACACCTTAGGTTACAATCTTGGACGTTGGATTTATATTATTGATGCTTATGATGATTTAAAGGATGATATGGAGAAAAATAAATTTAATGCCATTAATATGACCCTTAACTCTAATAATTTACCTTATGAAGAATTTATCGAAGAAATACGAGAAAGAATTGAGTTCAACTTAATTCTTAGTGGTGATTGCTGTTTAAAAGCTTTAGAAAATCTTCCATTGGAAAAAAATCAAGAATTATTATATAATATTGTACAATTAGGTTTAATGGAAAAAATAGAAAGAATAAAAATGAGGAGTGACAATAAAGATGAGAAATCCCTATGAAATTTTAGGCGTTAGACAAGGAGCCTCTGAAGAAGAAATTAAGAAAGCCTATAGAGAACTAGTTAAACAATATCATCCAGATAAATATGAAAACAATCCACTAAAAAATCTTGCTGAGGATAAGTTAAGGGAAATAAACGAAGCCTATGATACCTTAATGAAAGGCTTTCAAGGCTCCACTGGCAATGGTGGATATTCAAATACTAGTACTGGAAACTATGGAACTAATAACAATATTTTTCAAGAAATACGTATGGAAATTAACAGAGGAAATTTAAATGGCGCAGAGGCTAAGCTAAACGCTATACCTAACAGAAATGGAGAATGGAACTTCTTAATGGGGATGATCCATTTTAGAAAAGGTTGGTTTGACAGTGCTTATAGATTATTTAATACTGCTTGTAGCATGGAACCAAATAATTTTGAATACAGACAAATGCTTAATGAATTAAATAATAGACAACAAAACTACAGACAAACCTATTACGGCAGAAGTGGTAGAAATGACGATATGTGCGGCGGTAATATGTGCTTAAAGATTTGGGCCCTAGACACCTGTTGCGAATGTATGGGTGGAGACTGTATATAATAAATCACATATAACTTAGATAATACTAAAGATATTTTTAGTCTTTAGTATTATTTAGCTACATTTTATGGTATAAGTATACTGCGTTCTCCAGGTAGGAGTCACCTTTACATAGAAATACTTTGTTAGGTGTAAAATCTCCTTACTGTAACAGCTTAACAAAAGAAACTTGATCATTATTAAGCGAAAGGATCGGTGACTGTTTTGAGTTCTATTAAGTCATCTTATGTTGCTAGAGGTGGCCTTTTTGTAACCATAACTCTAATAATACTTTACACTACCACCTTTCTTCAATTTAACACCTTATTTCTTATAGGAATAGCCTCTGCTGTTATTCCCTTATGTCTAATTAAAACTGATTTAAGAACCTCTATATTGGTTTATATTGCCTCCTGCTTACTTGGGTATTTCATACTTCCAATGAAATCAGTATGGCTGCTATACGCCCTTTTGTTTGGTCCTTATGGCATTATTAAATACTTAGTAGAAAGACTTAGAAATGTTCCCTTAGAAATCGTACTTAAGCTTTTTTACTTTAACTTATTGGCTTTATTAAGTTTTTATTTATATAAAACATTTTTTGTACCAAATTTCACCTTACAGTATAATATAATATTAATTATATTAGGTGCTCAATTTGCATTTTATATATTTGACTATGCTCTCACGGTTTTTATTAATACTTTTATGAAGTATAAGATTTAAAATCAATTATTGACAATATATTAGTTTTAAACTATAATCTTAATAACAATTTAGAAATTTAAAACTTATCGCTTTGAATAGGAATAGTAATATGTTATTTATTTTTAGAGAGCTACTGGTTGGTGTAATGTAGTAATAAATTCATATGAACTCGCCTAGGAGCTTACTTGCCGAAAAGCAAGTACGGTTTAAACCGTTATATTTTTTCAAGTGAGATTCTTTGAATCTAATTAGAGTGGTACCGCGGAACTATAGCTTTCGTCTCTTTACAGAGATGAAGGCTTTTATTTTTTTATACAGGAGGAAAATACTATGGCTAAATATAGCACAACCGTTGATAAAAAATGGCAACAAAAATGGGAAGAAACTAACCTTTATAAATTTGATGAAAATAATATGGATAAAAAACTTTATGTTTTAGAGATGTTTTCCTATCCATCAGGAAGCCAGCTTCATGCTGGACATTGGTTTAATTATGGACCAGTAGATTCTTGGGCTAGAATGAAGAAAATGCAAGGATATAACGTATTTCAACCAATGGGCTTTGATGCCTTTGGATTACCTGCAGAAAACTATGCAATTAAAACAGGAGTTCACCCTAAGGATTCCACTGAGAAAAATATTGAAACCATGGAAACACAATTAAAAGCTATGGGTGCAATGTTTGATTGGGATCATGAAGTAGTAACCTGTAGACCTGATTACTATAAATGGACTCAATGGTTATTTTTAAAACTATTTGAAAAAGGCCTTGCCTATAGAAAGAATGCACCTGTAAATTGGTGCCCTAGCTGTAATACAGTTTTAGCCAATGAGCAAGTAGTTGATGGCGCCTGTGAAAGATGCAGCAGTGAAGTTACTAAGAAAAACTTAACTCAATGGTTCCTTAAAATTACAGACTATGCTGATGAACTACTAGAAATGATAGATACTCTTGATTGGCCAGAAAAAACTAAATCTATGCAAAAGCATTGGATTGGAAAATCAACTGGTTCAGAGGTTACATTTAAAGTTCATAATAGCGATTTATCCTTTGATGTATTTACTACAAGAGTTGACACATTATATGGAGTAACTTACGTAGTATTAGCTCCTGAAAATGAGCTAGTGGATAAGTTAACAGTTGAAGAAAATAAAGTTGCAGTTGAAGAGTACAGAGAAACTGCTAAAAAGCAATCCGATATTGAAAGACAATCTATTACAAGAGAAAAGACCGGTGTATTCACTGGATCCTATGCAATAAATCCAGTCAATGGAAGACATGTTCCAATTTGGATTGGAGACTATGTACTAAACACTTATGGAACTGGAGCTGTTATGGCTGTACCCGCACATGATGAAAGAGACTTTACCTTTGCTAAAAAATATAACTTACCAATAGAAAGAGTTATAGAAGGTGGAGAGGAACTTCCTTTCACTGATTATGGGAAAATGGTAAATAGCAGTGATTTTAATGGATTGCAAGGTGAAGCTGCTAAGGAAGCTGTTGTTTCTAAACTTCAATCAATTGGTTTAGGTTCTAAGAAAGTTAACTATAGGCTTCGTGACTGGTTAGTTTCAAGACAAAGATACTGGGGAGCTCCGATTCCAGTAGTTCATTGTGAAAAATGTGGAATAGTTGCTGTACCTGAATCTCAGTTGCCAGTAGAATTACCATATAATGTGGAATTTGCACCTGATGGAAAATCTCCACTAGCAAAATGTGAAGAATTTATTCATACAACTTGCCCTACGTGTGGTGGTGAAGCTCACAGAGAAGCTGATACCCTTGATACTTTTGTTTGTTCATCCTTCTACTACTTAAGATATGCAGACAATAAAAATACAGAAAAAGCTTTTGATACTGAGCTTATTAATAAGATGCTTCCTGTTGATAAGTATGTTGGCGGTCCAGAGCACGCTTGTATGCACCTTCTTTATGCAAGGTTTATTACAAAAGCTCTAAGAGATATGGGATATTTGAACTTTGATGAACCTTTCTTATCCTTGACCCATCAAGGGTTAATCTTAGGACCTGATGGACAAAAGATGAGTAAATCTAAGGGTAATACTATCTCTCCAGACGATTACATTAAAGAATTTGGTGCTGATGTATTTAGAATGTATTTAATGTTTGGCTTTGGCTATACTGAAGGTGGTGCTTGGAGTGATGATGGACTTAGAGCTATTGCTAGATTTGTAGATAGAATTGAAAGAACTCTTGAAACTGCTATTTCTGAACTTTCTAAAACCCAAAATAATAAAACAGCTACTGAAGCATCAGAAAAAGAGCTAAATTATTGGAGACATTTTGCTATTAAGGGAGTAACTGAAGATTCTGAAAAGCTTCAATTTAACACTGCAATCGCAAGACTAATGGAGCTTACCAATGTTCTTTATAAGTATCTTAACGAAGAAAATAAGAATACTGCTTTCCTAAAAGAAGTTCTAATTGATTATGTTAAACTTCTTGCTCCATTTGCACCTCATTTTAGTGAAGAGCAATGGGAAAACTTAAATATGAATTATTCTGTATTTAATGAAAAATGGCCAATTTTTGATCCATCTGCATTAATTAAAGATGAAGTAGAAATCGCTATACAAATTAATGGAAAAATCAAGGCTAAAATTGATGTTCCAACCTCTTTAGATGAAGAAGGCATTAAGGCAGCATCTTTAGAAACTCAAACTATTAAAGCTGCTCTTGAAGGAAAAACTGTAAGAAAAATTATTGTTATAAAAGGAAGACTTGTAAATATAGTTGCGAATTAATCCTTTCAAAAATTCTCTTATAGTCTAACAAACCTAATTCTACTTTTATAAAAACAAATAAGGCTGTGAAAAGTATTTTTATACCTTTCACAGCCTATTTTATATGTGTTATTTACGTAACCTTAACTAAGGCTTATATCTATCTAAAACCTTCTTTGTTGCCTCTAATAGACTTGTAAGTTCAAAAATTTCTCCTACCTCAAGAAGCCTATTCAGCTGTTCTGTAAAACGAGACGCTTCTGCAATCTTTCCTAAGGAAGATAAGGTTAAAATATTTTCCATTATAGTTGTTACCAAGGAGGATTTAACCTCAAAAAGCTTCTGAGCATCCTTTATTTCATCTTTTATAGTAAGCATTTGTTGATCCAATTGGAAAGCTGCGTCTGCTGCATTTTTTAATTTTCCTCTTATATCATTTGGTATATTATGCTTATATTTATAATTTAAAGAATGTTCAACTGTGGCCCAAAAATTCATTGCAAGGGTTCTTATTTGAAATTCAGCTAAAATCTCTGTCATTCCATCTGCCATATTTACAGGATATTTTATAATCATATGATAACTTCTATATCCACTATGTTTTACATTGGTTACATAATCCTTCTCATATATTATTTGCATATCCTTTCTTTGTCTAATTAGACTAACAACCTTATCTATATCATCAACAAACTGACACATAACTCTTAGTCCTGCAATGTCTTCCATTTCAAAATGAATTCTATCTATAGGTATACTAAATTTATTTGCCTTTTCTAATATACTAGACACTTCTTTAACTCTTCCTGTAACAAATTCAATGGGTGAATATTCATTTTTTCTTCTTAGTTCTCTTCTTATACTCCTAAACTTAACCTTTAATTCTTCCACTGCCTGTTCATAGGGAATTAAAAATTTTTTCCACTCAATAACTGCCATATAATTCATTCCTTTACTAAATCAGGTTTCCAAAATTAAAATACATTATATATTATATCACATAATATATTGTATAGACTAACTTTCATATTATTGTTGTAAAAATAACAGATTAATATTTCTGTATACTATTAAATATTCTAATAATACTACGATAATATAAAGCGTATAATTATAAAAGCTATAACATCCTCTGCACTATTAATTAAGCTTTAAAGGTAGAATAATATTTTCTGTAAGAATCACTTACTTTTTATACTTTGTGATGAAACACATCTTAAGTACTTATAAAAGTGGTTTTCGTATAACAACTTTTTACGGTGATTAAAAATTACGAACTATATCATTTAGTCAATGTAAAATTAACTTTATTTATTTTAACACTAATCTCTCATTATATAAATTTTTAGGAGGACTGTATGAATGATATTTTTTCCGGCTTAGAAAAACTAGGATTTAAAGAAGTAAATATAAATGATATTTATAAAACAGATGAAACCAAAAAAAACACTGTTGAAAAGGAACCGCCTCAAACTTCCTTACTATATCTTAGTACCTTAAATTGTCCTGTATGTAAAAATGTATTCAAAGAAAGAACTGTAAAATCGTCTTCTATTAGAATTGCATCAAAGGATAGTGATTTTTTTATAAGATATAATGTCATTAATCCATATTTCTATGATGTATGGATATGTAATAAATGTGGTTATTCCGCTTTAAAAGTTGATTTTCCTACGGTTAGGGAAGCTGAAGCTAAATTAATCTTGGATAAAATCACCCCAAAGTTCAAAGCAAAAGAGTATCCTGATGTTTATGATGTTAATATTGCCATTGAAAGATATAAGATGGCTCTTATTAACGCAGTTTACATGGAATCCAAAGCAAGTAAAAAAGCTATAATATGTCTTAAGCTTGCATGGATGTACAGGCTTATGAATTCAGAAAACAGTAAGGACATGGAAAAAACTTTTTTAAAAGAAGCTGTAAAAGGATTAGAGGAAGCTTATATAAAGGAATCCTTCCCCATATACGGTATGGATAACTCTTCAACAATGTATCTAATTGGTGAAATTAATAGAAGAATTTCTAACTATTCCGCTGCTTTGACATGGTTTAGTAATTTAATTACTTCTAGAGAAGTAAAAACTAATCTTAAAGAACTTGCGAGAACTCAAAAGGACTTAATTAAAGAAGAAATGCTTTTATTAAAAAAGGTAGAGGTAAATAGTGAAATATTAAATAGTCATGGATTTGATTTCGAAGGTCATAGTGAAGACGAAAGCACACCCCATGAAGAATCTACTAAAAAAAGTAGGTTTAGTTTAAAAAGATTTATGAAAGACTAAATTTAAACCTACAAGTTAGGTAAACCTTGTAGTATCCAACACATTCAATTTGTTGATTGGTTAATTTTATGCTTTACTCATATCTCGTATTGCTTAAGTAATTTCTTTTAATGCTTACACTCCATCAATAGCTTTATAAGTTTATAAAAAAATGGACTAAGTAAACTTTAGTCCATTTTTTAATCCAATATTTTTTTGGGGTTAAAGTCAATGTAATCACATGAAGTTAATATGTACTCTACATTATCCTTCTTCCCTTCAAAAACATTATTTAATCCATAACCATGAAGGTGTCCATATATGACTTTCTCTACATCATATTCTTTAAAAATCTCAAGAAAATCCTTATCTTCACAGTTCTCATTTGTTGGTGGATAATGAATCATTGCTATGATTTTTTTATAGCCTGCTTTTTTTGCCAAATCTAAAGATAACCTCAATCTTATTAGTTCCCGATCATAAACCTTTCTATCGTGAGCTGTAAACTTTGAGGTGCTAGGAGTAGTCCATCCTCTTGTACCACAAATAGCATAATCCTTATAAGTAAAAAAATTATTTTGTATGAAGTCCATATCTTCATACATTGCATTCAGTTTTGTTATACTGGTCCACCAAAAATCATGGTTACCTTTAATAAATATCTTTCTACCTGGTAGCTTATGTATAAATTCTAAATCTTCTCTCCCCTCCTCCATTCTCATGGACCAAGAAATATCTCCTGCCACTAATACTGTATCTTCTACATTTATTTTAGAAAGCCAATTCTCTTTAATTTTCTCCTCATGTTTATACCATTTATCACCAAAAATATCCATTGGCTTGTCACCAGTAGATGCTAAATGAAGGTCTGATATTGCATATAAGGCCATATTTCATCACCTGCTCTTTAAATTATTGTCTACATCCATTACATACGCAATTACTTTTGCTACAATATCATAAAGCTCATAAGGTATTTCATCACCAATGTCGACCTTAGTAAGCATATCTGTTAATTCTTTATTGTAAACTACAGGTACTTTATTTTCCTCTGCAGTTTCAATTATCTTTTCTGCAATTTTCCCCATACCAACTGCTGTTACTCTAGGAGCTGAATTATTAATATCATAGGTTAAAGCTGCCGCCTTTTTCCTTTGGCTCATTACACCACCCCTGAAAATTTATTTTCATCTTAGTTCACTATACCTTTGTGTTAATTGTTGAAAAGTCCTTGTCATCAAAAAACTCTCTACAATTAACTAGTGAAAATTCTTCTTTTTTTCTATCTACTGAAATATTAAAAACATATTGGTTATTTTCCAATTCTTTTAATAGGTTATGTTTTAACATCTCTAATATCTTAACATATTTCTCTTCACTTTCTATTTTAATTGAAGTATTATTATTTACCACTGTAATATATGCATCTACAGTATTCATGTTAATAGTACTGATAGAAGTAGCAATTTTAATGTTTTTGGAATCTAACTTTTTACCACTACTTCTTTCATCCTTAATAATAAGTTTACAATCATATTCATCATCTCTAACGTTCATAGGTACATTTAAATAATAGTAATCATTATTTAAAGTATTGAACATTTTAAAATCCTGAAGTTTACTTTCTATATTTTGAAAAACCTTATTTACTACGTTATTATTATCTTCTGTAAACTTTAGCATTTCCGACAATGTAGATTTTAACAACCCTATTTTTTCTTTAAATTCCTCTTTTACTAAAGCTTCAGTTGACACCCCATTTTTAACCCCAAAACTATCATGAGCTTTTTTCAATTCAATGAGCTTCTCTTCGGAACTTAATCCTTGGGAAGTTGTTTCTACTGAGAGATTCTGAGTACTACTTTCTTTTTTTATATTTCCATTTTCAACAGTTATACGATTATCTTTTATTTCAATAGGCTTTTTTAAGGGGCTACTCTCTTCTTCACCAGCTAAATTGTCCAACTGCTTTATAGATAAGCTTTCTTTGTTTATAATCTTTTCATTTATGAGTTCCCCAAAGGTTCTTAAACTGCTGTTTTTTGGTTCATTAGAAATATCTTTTGATTGTACTTTATAAGAATCAACTAATTCTTTATTAAACTTATTATCTATGTCACCATCAATACTTTTATTATTTACATGATCATTACTATTATTTATTCTATTATTATTCTTTACTTTTCCAGATTCAATATCCTTAATCATACTGCTAAATTCATCTATTTCTTTAAACACATCAAAGTCAGCTTTGGTTACTTTATTAAAGCTTTTAATATTTTCTTCTGTAAAAGGAATCTTATTTTCCTTCATTACAAGAATTGTATTAAAATCTATTTTTTTTGCTTCACTAAAAAATTTTTTTAAGGTTTCACTAATAAAACTTCCTTTTTCACTATTGCCATCTATACCCTTTGTATTTAAATATTTCTCAATAAAAGCTTGTTCTTCTCCCGGCTGTGAATTAATCTTTGTTATAAAATCTCTTAATGATTTTATTTCTGTAAAATTTTCTTCATTTACTGGAATATTAGATTTTAGCATATCCTTTATAATTCCTATATCCTCTTTTTCAATAGAGAAATTAATTTTTTCTAATATGTCTTTTAATTCATTTCCTTTGTTTTGATCTGATAGTGGGCTTTCGTCTTGGAGTTGTCTGTCTAAAACCTTTATATTTATTTTTCCATCTTCTGCGCTTTGAACTAAAAACTTCATTAAGTAATTATCTAAAGGCCCATTTATAAACCCTTCAATTTTAGCAGGAAAGGTTCTTCCATCTAATAATCTAACAATAACTTCTGAAGTATTGCCATCGAGCTTTAGCACTCTTGCTACAAAACTATCACCTTTTTTGAAGGATAACTTGTTAAAATCATCTTTAGTGGTGAAGTTCTGCACCATATTTATCTTCCAAATGCCTGACATAATATCCCCCTCCTTCCTTTAAGTATAATATATTCCCGGTGAACTTCAAAGTACAAACTTTTATATGGTTATATAATTTGAAGATAATTTAAATTATTAATAAATAAACTTATTTTCCAAAACTTTTAGATGGGTTTATTTCTAGTGAAATTTTAGCTACAAGGTATTTCCTTATGCTTAAGAATACAAACCTTTCCTCTAAAACAAAAACAAAGAATGAGTACGAAAATTTGCACTCATTCTTCGTTTTTTAATTATTGTCAATGATATAAATTATTCTATAATTAGTTTGTAAAACTTTTTCTTTCCTCTTTTAATTAGAGCTTCACCATCAACTAAGAAGCCTTCATGGAAAGTAGCATTTACATCAGATATCTTCTCTTCATTAATAGTTAATCCACCCTGTTGTACAAGTCTTCTAGCCTCCGCTTTTGATGGTAGTATTTCTGTATGAACCAAAATATCTAGTATTCCTGCATTTTTCATGGTTTCCGGAATTGATACTGTTGGTACTGTGCTCATATCTACCCCTTGGCCAAATAGTGCTTCAGCAGCTTTTTTTGCCTTTTCTGCTTCCTCTTCTCCATGAACTAACTTTGTAACTTCATATGCCAGTACTGATTTTGCTTCGTTAATTGCAGCATCTTTTAATGAACTTAATTTATTCACTTCATCCATTGGCAGGAAGGTTAGCAATGATAAACACTTCTCCACATCTGCATCATCAATATTTCTCCAATATTGGAAGAAGTCATATGGTGTAGTCTTTTCTTTATCAAGCCAAACAGCTCCATTTGCTGTCTTTCCCATCTTATTTCCTTCGCTATTAGTTAAAAGAGTGCATGTCATACCAAAAGCAGATTTACTTTCTTTTCTTCTTATAAGTTCCATCCCTGCAAGAATATTAGACCATTGATCATCTCCACCTAATTCCATAGTACAACCATATTTTTGGTTTAGCACTAAGAAATCATACCCTTGCATTAACATATAGTTAAATTCTAAAAATGATAATCCTTTTTCTAATCTTTGCTTAAAGCACTCTGCTGTTAACATTCTATTTACTGAGAAATGAACTCCAATATCTCTAATGAAATCCACATAATTTAAATCAAGTAGCCAATCTGCATTATTTGCTAAAATAGCTTTATCATCACTAAAGTCAATTAATCTTGATAGTTGTTTCTTTATGCAAGAAATATTATGATCTATTTCTTCCTTTGTAAGCATTTGTCTCATATCTGTTCTTCCAGAAGGATCCCCTATCATGGCAGTTCCTCCACCTACAAGAGCTATTGGTCTATGCCCAGCCTTTTGCATATGAGCCATAAACATCATTGCTATAAAGTGTCCCACATGTAAGCTATCTGCTGTTGGATCAAATCCTATATAAAAAGTTACCTTTTCCTTACCTAAAATTTCTTTCATTTCTTCTTCATGAGTTAATTGTTTTAGAAAACCACGTTCTTTTAGTACGTCATATACATTAATATTACTCAATTTCTTTTCCTCCTCTTTTAGTTTTATTTGTAATTTATTATAAAACCATACCATTAAATAATTAATAGTTTGATTTATTTTGTCACTTTTCTATGTGCTTTAACTTATGTAAGCTCCGCCTATTCTAAATGAATATTAAACCATCCCTAAATTTATCTATACCACAATAGCAATAAAATAAGTTTTTGTTACAAAGCCCAATAATATGTTATGAATTAAGTTCTACAACAAATAATTTCAGACAAAAATAAAAGTCCCTAGTAAAAAACTAGGGACGAAAACACTCCGTGGTACCACCCAAATTGATAATAAATAAATATCCACTCTTCCTTAATAACGTTAGGAACCCGTTTCAGCCTACTATTATTTCAGCCTAAAGCTCAAGAATGTATTTCATTATGTTCCTCAACTGATTTGCACCAACCATCAGCTCTCTATATGATTTCCATAACTACTTCTTTCCATCATCACTGTTAATTTATTTTTAAATATATAATACTATTAACTTTCACAAATTACAAGTAAAAAATAACTAAAAGGGTACTAAGCTACATATTTTTTTATTTCTTCAGGGATTTCTGTTTCATTGCAGTTTATATTTATATAAAAGTTTACATTAAATTTTTCTACTAAATATTCTAATTTAGATAATAAAAACAACATTTCTTTTTCTGATTTACAAGCATCATTTAATATTCCGTCGATAAATATAGCCTCAGTATCATAGTCCTTTGAAATTATGCCACATATAAAGCCGTAGAAATCCTTATAATTGTGGATATTAAAGTCTTCTGAACATATAAATCTTATATTTTTATTTACTTCTAATATTGCCCTTGTATCATCATCAATATAAACTAAATTTCCCTTTGCAATTTCAAGCTTAGAATTAGCTAGATTTATTAGAGCTTTTGTTTTTCCAGATCCTCTTTCTTTACAAAATACATGAATCATTTTAAACGCCCCCAATATTTTATTACTTATAATAATAATATTTAACATGTTGATTAAATATTATTGTTATCTTAATTATATAATATTCAGAATATTTATACAACATTACTAGGAAATGTTTTTAATTCCTGGAAAAATAACCTTGAAACTATTTTCTTCTAGGGAATTAATAAATTGTATTCTTCCTATGCTTTTGAAGGCTTTTTTCATAATTGTAAATCCAGGTGAAGTTTTTAAATATCTTCTTTTATGATCTAAAGCAATTAGTTTCTCATACATCCACATATTTCTCTTAATATAATTATGATTCTTCTCACTATTATTAAAAATAATAGCTCCAGGACTTGATACAATTATACTGTTCTCACTTATTATGATTTCAATAGTTCTACTATATAGGCTATAATCTCTGTAAAGCACCGCATTATTTACTGCTTCACAAACACTATTTACTGGATACTTCTCTGGTAAAATAGCTTTTAAATAAGCTTCCGTTGAATCTAACAATGATAACAAATCTCCTTGTAGAATTTTTATATCATTCTTACTTCCTGGCAACTTACTTATTACTTTAATCATATTATGAGGTATATAAATACTATTTATCTTTGAAAAAACTAATAATCCACCAAGAGTTACCATTCTTATTCCACTATCTTTCTCTATATAAGTTATTGAAGTGGAATCCATAAATTCATTTCTATTTTCTTCATTAATTGCTATTCCCTTAGAGGTAAAATATTTATCAACCAAACTTATATCTAAGTTTTTAACATTACTGCCTACAATTGGAGACAACTCCATATTAAAACTTAAACTTTCAGAGAGATAATTTACTATTTCCTCTTTTTTCATAGTATCTGTTGTAGATCCTCTTCTAATATAAAAAGCTCCGTTATCTCTGATTTGATAAGGCTTTTGATTTCCTGCAAAAATAGTTATTACTCCAAGGATTTTCCCTTGATACTCTATTAGATCAAAAGATATTGGTATTGGTGGTACACATCTTGAACTTATTATTTGCTGAATTTGCTCCTCATTTAAATCTTCATCTTCTATTCCCACTATCCCCTTACTTTTATCTTCAACACCAATAATTATATATCCTCTTCCACCTCTAGAGTTTGCAATGGCGCTAACGTCCTTAGATAGTTCTTTTTTCCCACTATCAGTGTAGATATCTAACTTACGTTTGAAATCTAACTTAGTTCCTTCGTCCTTCTTAATTAAATTTTTCACTTTGCGAAAATCCATAAGTATTCTCCTATAGTGCTTTATATTATTTTATGCTGCTTATATTTTATGTTACCAAAATAACTATATTTATACCACTATTTCCAATTATTTTTTTATATTCAATTGACCTATTTCCAATATATGGTATAATGAATATAGAGAGAAATTTCAAAATTATGATTAATTAACTGGCAATTATCCCCTCCTTTATTTAAGGAAGTTTTTGTGTGATAGTGTTTCTAGTTTAATTAGTCCTTAGATTAAAAGGAGGTCATTATTATGGCAGATAAAACTATTACATGTAAAGACTGTGGAAAAGAATTTATATTCACAGAAGGCGAACAAGCATTTTATAAGGAAAAAGGATTTGAAAATAATCCAGTAAGATGTCCAGAGTGCAGAAAAGCTAGAAAAAATACAAATAATAACGGATTCAACAATAAAAGATAATAATTTATAGTTGAAAATGAGCATTTCTATTTTGAGAAATGCTCTTTATTTTTTTACGTAAATCTATAAATTCATAAAGTGCCTTAAGCCCTATGGCAATGAACTGTTAGAAAAATAAAAAAGATGTATTTCTCCCTTCTCTTATATAACTTATAATTACTAATTCCATTATTTACATAATTTTAGCTTTAGTATATAAGATCCCTGCAGTCAATCTGCCAAGTGAAAAAGCTGCATTTACTACAGAATAAAAAAAGCGTGCAAATTGCACGCTTTAAATAATTTTCTTAAATTTTTAACATCTTTTTTAGTGGAGTAGCTAGAATTAATGCTATAGACGTTCCAGCTAAAACCTGCAGTACATTAAAAGATACATCCTTTAATGCTAAAATAAAACCTGACACTAAAGTTGGTGCACCGTAAACATAATGATTTAAAAACCCTCCTGCAATAAAGTATCCAAACACCATAAATGCGCCAGCCACCACAAAGGCAACCAAATTATTTATAAAGTTCTTACCTTCATAACCTTTTCTGTATGCAATACTTCCAGCTATATAGGCCATTACACCTTTAATTACAAGTGTAAAAGGTGCCCATATTATATAAGGTGATAGCACATCAAACAATGTCATTCCAATTGCGGAAGCTACAGCTCCCTTTTTCTTTCCTAGAAGTACTGCTGCTAAAAAAACTACCGTGTCTCCTATATGAAGCACTGCACCATTTCCAACGGGAATAGCAATCATACTTGTTGCTACATAAGTTAATGCAGCCATCAATCCTACCTGAATCAAACTTAAAGTGTCAACAGAAGATCTACCTTTTACAGATAATTTATTATCTTTTCCCATAGTATCCCCCTCCTTAAATATATTATTAGATATAATTATTACAATGAAGTTAGTATGAAGGTTTATTAATTATAAATCCTATAATTAATTTATTAGTTATATTAAGAACTCTTCATTAAAGCTTAAGCATAGTTCATAATTTAATGCACTTACGTAATTGTACTGATACAATTAGGTTTAAAGCCCCTCTTCACACCAGTATTATATAACAATTTTAAATTATTTCAACTAATTTTTGGTTAAGAATAGTAAAAATTTTAAAATAAATATAGAATCAATTTTTCTTGTAAAAATCAACGTTAAATAATAATCAAACTATTTTATAAAATTGTTGGAAGGAGATTTTCCATTTATAAATTAATTTATAAAAAAGAGGCTGAAGTATAAACTTCAACCTGCTTAATCAATTAATCGTCACTTTTTCCTATGTTGGATAACACTAATCCCTTATTATGCTCTAGTGCCCAGCTAATTCCCCAGTCACTTTGGAATATTAAAAGGTCCCTATCTCTAAGATCCTTAACAATTTTCGTATCACTAGTAAGGTTTAAGGTATCTACTGGTTTATCATAACTTTCGATCCATCTAATATTTCTAAATGGTAGCATATCCATTTTTATATCCACGTTATATTCATTTTTTAATCTAAATTCTAAAACCTCAAACTGAAGAACACCAACTACTCCAACTATGATTTGTTCTGTTCCAATATGAAGCTCCTTAAATACCTGAATTGCTCCCTCTTGGGCAATTTGAGTAACACCCTTTATAAATTGCTTTCTCTTCATAGTATCCACAGTTCTAACTCTTGCAAAATGCTCTGGTGCAAAGGTTGGAATTCCTTCAAACTTAAACTTTTTACTTGGGGAACACAGAGTGTCACCTATACTGAATATACCTGGGTCGAAAACCCCAATAATATCTCCTGCATATGCTTCTTCAATAATTTCTCTATCTTGAGCTAAAAATTGTTGTGGTTGTGCAAGCTTCATTTTATTTCCACCCTGCACATGGAAAACTTCCATGCCTTTCTCAAATGCTCCAGAACATATTCTCATAAAAGCAATTCTATCTCTATGGGCTTTATTCATATTTGCTTGTATCTTAAATACAAAGGCTGAAAACTCTTTATCAAAAGGATTAATTCTGCCAGCATTAGAATTTCTTCCTAGCGGTGATGAAGTTAATTTTAAGAAATGCTCAAGGAATGGCTCCACCCCAAAATTAGTTAGGGCACTACCAAAGAATACTGGAGTTAGCTCTCCATTTTTAACCTTATCTTCATCGAATTCATCTCCTGCAATATCTAAGAGCTCCATATCATCAAGAAGTTTCTCATATAAACTATCAGTAATAGCTTCTCTCGCTGCTGCTTCATCATCTATACTTATTATGGTGTCATTGACTTCACTTTGGCCATGATTTCCTGCTTGGAAAATATGTATTTCTCTTTTTGCTCTATCGTATACACCTTTGAAATGCATTCCTATTCCTATTGGCCAGTTCATTGGAAAAGATTTAATGCCAAGTTCTCTTTCTATTTCTTCCATTAATTCAAATGGATCTCTAGTTTCCCTATCCATCTTATTAACAAAAGTAAATATAGGTATCTCCCTTATACTACAAACATGAAATAGCTTTCTAGTTTGGTCCTCTACCCCTTTGGCACCATCAATAACCATTACTGCGCTATCAGCAGCCATTAAGGTTCTGTAGGTATCTTCACTAAAGTCTTGGTGACCTGGTGTATCAAGGATATTTATACAATATCCACTATAATTAAATTGCATCACTGAAGAAGTAACAGAAATTCCTCTCTTCTTCTCAATCTCCATCCAGTCTGAAACCGCATGCTTAGATGCCTTTCTTGCTTTTACAGAACCTGCAAGTCTAATTGCTCCCCCGTATAAAAGCAGCTTTTCAGTAAGTGTTGTCTTACCTGCGTCTGGGTGAGAAATTATAGCAAAGGTTCTTCTTTTCTCTATTTCTCTTATGTAATCGCTCAAAGCTATCTCTCCTTATCTATTATAAATTTATATTTGGCATATGATGTAAAATAACAAGTCAATATTAAGCCGAATACTTTGTACCAAAGACGAAAACAGTTATATTGTTAGATATACTTTCAATAAGCTCTGAAGACGTGTTTATTACAAAAAATCCAATATGTTGACTAGTTTTTTAATATATCTTATATTGAAATAATATTTTGTTTTATAGGTTTTTAGCAAAAACATCAATTGAACTAAAATCTCTATGTAATACAAATTTTTCAATTAAGTTCCCTATACATACAAATTATATAATATCATATAGAATTCTCTAGCACAAATTTTATTTAGTAAAATTCATTTTTTATTTTCATTGATGATAATTCAAAAATAGCAATGCCTTCATTAGCTTATTATCTTTTTTAATATTGTAATCACAAGGTAATTTATTTATCCTAAACTCATGTAATAATAATTAATTCTTTTACAATTTAATATAAATCTTTATAAAATTTATTGTAAATTATTTTATCTATTTATATTTTATAGCTATTTTGTTGAAAAATGTAGATATTGTTGCTATAATAAATAGGCTAATTAATTAATTTGGAGGTCATAATATGACTACTAGAATCGCAATTTTAGGTGGACCAAGATGTGGTAAAACCACTCTTATGCAACAACTATACGTAGATATGAAGATTGCTGGATTAGACGTTGGATGTGCTTCAGAATATAGTACTGACTATCTAAGGGAAAAAGGTATGATTGAAACAATTTCTGAGCAATATGGAATATATTTAGGACAACTTAAACTAGAAGAGGATTTATCTTCCTTTGGTTATGCTATAACAGATTATGCTACTTTCGTACCATATGTTTATGCACGATTTATGCTTGGAAATAGGAAGCGCACCATTAAAGAAATTGAAATATTAAAGGATTTGTATGGTCTTGCTATAAGGGATATATCAAAATATGATCATATATTTTATGTAGGAAGAGAGTTTGGCTATTCTCGTGATGGAGTAAGATGGCAGGATGAAGAAGCCGCACAAGCTATAGATGATGCTATACTTCAATTTTTGGATAATGAATCCGTTCCTCATACAAAGTTAACTGGAAATACAAAAGAAAGAGCAAAGCAAATTCTTCAAGTTTTAGGAATTAAATCTGAAATACATAACTCTAATAGCGAATCTATATAGAATTTCTATATTATCTTTTCTAATAATGAAAACCTAGTTTCATTTTCAGAAACTAGGTTTTTAACTTGTAAACTTATTTATTTGTAAATTTTGCCCTAAAATATTTATAGCAATTCTTTGCACTACTTTGAGCCACTGCACAATTCAATAGCGCTTTACTTTGCCCAAAATCTAGGCATCAGCAGTAAAAGTATTGGATAAATTTCTAGCCTTCCTATTATCATTCCAAGTGATAATGAAATTTTGCTCAAAACAGAAAAACTCGAAAAATTCCCCAAAGGCCCTACAATCTCTAAACCGGGTCCAATGTTACCAAGGGTAGCAGCTACAGAACTGATAGTTGTCACAAAATCCATATTCTCTAGTGATACTATAAGTACTAGGATACAAAAGATAGTAATATACATAAAGAAAAAACCAAGAACTTCGGAAAGTGTTTTATCATCCACTGCTCTTCCACCAATTCTTACTGCATAGGTGGCTCTAGGATGTATAATTTTCAAAAGATCTCTTTTTGCTGCTTTAAATAATAGCAGTATTCTTATATTTTTAATTCCTCCGGCAGTAGATCCAGCACAACCACCAATAAACATAAGTAATAACAAAATTATTTTACTGAAAACTGGCCAAGTATTAAAATCTGTAGTTGCATAGCCAGTAGTAGTGATTATAGTTGCCACCTGAAAAGCAGAATATCTTATTGATTGCTTCATAGAATGATATGTGCTTTCATTTATATTAATAGCAACAAGTATTATCGCCACAGTAACAATAAATGCATATATCTTAAACTCTTCATCTTTTAAAATGTCTTTTATATTTCCCTTTAATACCTGATAATAAAGCGCAAAATTTCCTCCACACATAAGCATAAATACAGTAATAATTACTTCAGCCATAACATTATTATATGCACCTACACTTAGATTTTTACTTGAAAACCCACCTGTACCTACAGTACCAAAGGTATGAATTAATGAATCGAAGAGTGGCATACCTACAAGCACCAGCAATATTATTTGAACTATAGTTATAAGAATATATATTCCATATAATATCTTAGCAGTTTCTTTCACCTTAGGCACTAGTTTGCCTGGATTTGGTCCTGGACTCTCGGCTTTCATTATTTGCATACTTCCTGCTCCTGCAGATGGAAGTATGGCCATAGCTAAAACCAATACTCCCATTCCCCCTATCCAATGAGTAAAACTTCTCCAAAAAAGCATCCCATGGCCTAATTTCTCGACGTCTGTGAGAATACTAGATCCTGTTGTTGTAAATCCAGAACTTGCTTCAAAAAAGCTATCTACCAATGATGGAATTGCTCCGCTAAAATAGAAAGGTAATGCCCCAAAAAAGGATATTAAAAGCCATCCTATTGCAACAATTGCGAATCCATCTTTTACATAAAGTCCTCTATTTTTAGGTCTTATAGAAAATAATCCTATACCTAAAATTGTTACTATGATTATAGTGTAGAGAAAAGCCCATATATCATTTTCTTTATATATAAATGCAACCATCATAGATGGAAGCAGGGCTAGTGCTTCACATATTAATAATGTCCCCAAGTTTTTTAATACCATTGCGAAGTTCATTTTGATTTCCTCCGATTACAGCTTCTTCTAACTCTTTTAAATTTGAAATATTTTTTTCCTTTGTTATGACAATAATTCTATCTCCTTTTTTAATTATATCATTGCCATGTGGCACTACTACTTCTTTTTTTCTTACTATTGTAGCAATTACCGTATTATCAGAAATATCTAGTTTTCTTAGCGGCTTTTCTATCAATGTACTAGATTCATCTACTACAAACTCCAGAATTTCTATTTGGCCTTCCACAATCTTAAGTAAAGATTCTAAAGCTCTTCCTCTAGCATATTTTAATATTTGATTTGTTGTAATTAACTTAGGACTAATTATAGTGTCCAGTCCCATGTCTCCAATAATATTAATATAACTTGTCCTGCTCAACTTAGTTATGATTTTTTTAACACCCATTCGTTTTGCAATAAGAGAAGACATTATATTTTCCTCATCCATTCCAGTAGCTGCTACGAATCCCTCCATACGTTTTATATTTTCAGCAAGAAGAACGTCTTCTTCAGTTCCATCACTGTTAATGATTAGGGCATTAGGTAGCATATCTGAAAGTTCAACACATCTTTCTCTATCAATCTCAATAATTTTTATATTCATATTCATATCTTTTAATAGCTTGTATAGGTAATAGGTAATTCTACCTCCACCTACAATCATCACATTTTTAATCTTATCTGGATATTTTCCGTACTGCCTACAGAAATTGTATATATTAGATACCTTTCCAATAACGTAAATAATATCATTTTCTCTAATAACTTCATTACCATTTGGTACTATAACTTCGTTTCCTCTTACAATTACTCCAATAAGCACCGAGGTTGAAGCAGTTTTATCTGTATCTTTTATCTTCATTCCTGCAATTCTAAAATCTCCTGTAACCTTAAGTTCAACCATTCTCACTCTTCCGCTAGCAAACCTTTCAACATTAATTGCTGTAGAAAAACCAAGAGTACTAGCGATCTCCTCAGCTGCAGTGTATTCAGGGTTAATAATAAAATCTAGACCTAACTGGTCTTTTATTAACGATAGTTCATCAGCATATTCCGGGTCTCTAACACGGGCCACTGTCTGCGTTACACCTAGCTTTTTAGCTGTAAGGCAGCATACCATATTAACTTCATCGCTACCTGTAACAGCAATAAGTAAATCAGCTTCTTCTATCCCTGCTTCTAATAAGGTATTCGCAATAACACCATTACCTTTAATGCACATTACATCTAAATTATCTTCTACTTTTTCAAGTGCCTCTGCATTTTTATCTATAATTATTACGTTTTTATTTTCATTTGCTAGACTTTCTGCTAATGTATAACCTACCTTACCTGCTCCAATTATGATAATATTCATATTTTCCTCCTGATAACTATGATTCATTTACCAAAGGCAAACTATCTTGCCATCCAATCATAAAACTTTCACAAATTTTTTCTACAACCTCTACTTCATCCGTTTGTATACAACACTCAAAATGAGTCTTAATTCCATATTGTTTATTATACTTCCCTGAAAAGGATAATACAAATGCTTTATTCCCTATTACTACGATATTTTTTCTGAATTGGCTATTAATTCTGATGTTTCCTCCATTATTGCATATCTTATTAATATAAGATCGTGATATGACACCACTGCTTGTGACCAAAGGTATTATAATCTTGCAATCTCTAATATGAGAACTGTTTAATATTTTATCTAATATTGTCTTGTAAACAATATTATCAAAAGTCCCTGACACAAGTACCCTTATATCTTTTTCTGCCAGTGCCATTGCAAGTATTTTCATAAAATTTTCTAGACTATCTACAAACTGTGTATTGTATATAACTATCTCATCCATCTTACCAACTCCTAAGTAAATATATTAATTATGAGGAAATTAATCTGCTTTCTAGATTCTTGTTTTACCTTTTATTTTCCTATATTCATGTATAGACCAAATTCCTATATCTATATTATAAGTTATTTTTTTACTTAATGCTATTTTAAAGTACATATTTGAAAGAATATTCTGATATTTTTCAAAAGAATCTAAGTGCTTTTTTACATCTATTTGAACCCTCTTCATATCACCATCTTTTTTTAATATACTACTTATAATAAGAGAAGAAATTCCCCCTATAATATCCTACTTAATACTTATTTATGGATGCGCAAATATATTCCTCTCAAAATAAAATAGATTTCACAAAAAAAGCCACACAGTTACTCCAGGTTTAATCTGAATTACTGTATGACTTATAAAAAACACTATATTGGCTTTCGAGAGATTTCACTTGAGATCCAAAGGATTTTTGTTACTTCGACAAGGGTATTAACCCAATCTTCTTTTGCATTTTTCTTAAAGTCTTCACAGAAACATAATTAGCTTTTTCAGCTCCTGCTTTATAGATACTTTCTAAATAATCCTTGTTGCTTAAAAGCTCTTTAACTTTGATTTGAATAGGTTCTAGTTCATTTACGATAGCTTCCGCAACATCCACTTTAAATTGAGCATATCCCTGACCTTCATATTTTGCTTCGATTTCTTCAATATCCATTCCAGTAATTGTACTTAGTATAGTAATAAGGTTTCTAACTCCTGGTTGCTCATCATTAAATTTTACTATTCCTAAGCTATCTGTTACCGCTCTCGAAACTTTCCTTCTTATAACCTCTGATGAGTCCATAATTTGAATGGATCCATTAGGATTTTCTTCTGATTTAGCCATTTTCTTTGTTGGATCTTGTAAGTCCATAATCTTAGCTCCAGTTTTTGCTACATAAGGTTCTGGTACTACAAAAGTTGGACTATAAAGCCTATTAAATCTTTCTGCAATATCTCTTGCGAGTTCCAAGTGTTGCACTTGATCCTTACCTACTGGAACTAAATCTGTTCCATATAACAACACATCCGCTGCCATAAGAATTGGGTAGTTAAATAATCCAGCTCCTATGCTCTCTCCACTTTTTTGCGCCTTATCCTTGTATTGAGTCATTCTGCTCATTTCCCCCATATAAGATATACAAGTTAAAAGCCAAGAAGCTTCACAATGTGCAGGGACATGGGATTGAATAAATAAAGTGTTTTTCTCTGGACTAATCCCAGATGCGATGTAAATAGCTAAAATCTCTAAAGTTCTTTTTCTTAGTTCTGATGGAATCTGTGAAACAGTAATTGCATGCAAATCTACTACACAAAAATAGCAATCATATTCTTCTTGCAACTTAACCCAGTTTTTTATAGCTCCCAAATAGTTACCTAGAGTTAAATCTCCAGAAGGTTTTATACCGCTAAAAATTACTTTTTTCTTATTTTCCATTATTCTCACTCCTTGTATTATATTTTAAAATATAGAAATCAATTTTCTAATATTTATATTTAGTATGTTCCTTACATATTTGATATCTAAAAAAATAAATTAACTGCGTATAATTTTTAAATAGGATTTAACGTTAATTCTTTTATTCAGATATCATCACTCTTGAAATCTTGATTACTAGATATGTTACATATATCCGTTCTTTCAATTACATATTAAAAAATATATAATTGAAAATTCCTAATTTCCTTCAAAAAAATCAAAAGCCCTATGGATATTATTAATCCATAGGGCGTAAAATACGCGGTGCCACCTAAATTTAAAACCATAGGGTTTCCTTCATCAGATACAAATTATATCCTACCCCTATAACGTGAGGAACACGTAAAAGACTACTAGGTTTCATCTTCCCTCTCCACGACCCATTCAGCTTAATCATAATTGTGGTAATTTCACCCTCTACCACTCTCTGTGAATTTGTTTTTAAGCTTACTTACTTCGCTTCAATGACTTTAATAAGTATTAATTTATATATATTATGCTATTGTTTTGAAAAAGTGTCAAGTACTTTTTCCTTTTGCTGTATATAACCTATAAAACTATTAATTGTATCATATAATATTTAATTTACACCTATATAGTTTTAAAATAAATTTAAACCACTTTTAAAAATTTATGATCTCCAAAGACCATGCAAATTGCAATATTCTCTTGCATATATTATTTCTTCATTAATTAAGAATTCTGCAGTTGGTTGTTCATCTATGGATAAATATTTTCTATAAACTCTGTCATTAGTATGAACTTCTATCCACTCAATATGATGTTCTACAGTCATTGGATGTATTACAGATCCTACAGTTACTCTGTATCCTCCATCTATCTTTTCAACTACTGGTACATGCTTTTCAACAGCTGCTTCTTGGGTATTTTCCTTTTTAAGAGTCATCGGTTTGCCACAGCACACTAATGTGCCTCCGCCAGCATGAACTACTTCAATTATGTGTCCACATACTTCACATTTGTAAATTTGTCTTAATTCACTCATAATTTTACCTCCAAAATTTTCTTATTATTACAAATATAATACCATATTTTGAATAAATTCCATATCTTTATTATGATATACATAATTTAATTTTTTATTAATGAAACTTTAACTTATCTATTTTTACTAGTTTTTAAGTATTTAATTATTAAACTTACACAAAATATTGCTATAGAAATCACTTTAACGAGTTTTTTTCTTATCGCTAATAAATGAAAATAAAGGAGGAGACTTAATTTATGGAAATAAAAAACAAAGCAACAACAAAACCTAAAGCATATGGTCCCAATGAAAGAGACTTTTTAGAAGTTGATCCTAAAGAAGTAAAAGCTTACTCCTTGGAGGACTACACTATACTGCCTGATAATGTACAAGATCCGATAGTTTCAAATAATATATCCTACATGGAATTCGATTACACTTATAATGGTGGAGAAGATCTTCTTGGATTTTCAAATGAGCTTCCTGAAACCTCTAAAAATCCGAGAAATACTAATAATTAAATTAAGATCAAATATGAGAGTTCAAGAGATTTTCTTGAGCTTTTATATTTTTTTGTAGAAACTTTTTTTGGTTTATTTCCAAATTATTGCATAGTTTTCACAGCCTTCTGTCTATAATTAAGATAATATATTTTAGGAGTGATTAACATGAGAAAATTTAAGTTTATGATAATATGTTTTTTTCTATTATCTTTTTCTCTCACTGCTTATGGCTCAAATATGAAGGCTACAGAGGAAGAAAACTTTGTGCATTCTTTCATAACAAAATTATACACCTTTGAAAATAGCTCTTTAAAAAACTTATCCTTCTATAAGTTTACATATCCAATGGATAAATATTCATTAAAATTAAGAGATTTTATGATTGAAAAAACCTTTGATGATTTTACCCAAAAAAATTCATATTATAATTTCATAATTTCTTCATACAGTTATGGCTATGATAGTTCTGTGTATTATATAAAACTAAATTCTTCAGAAAAATCATTAAATGCCACTACTTATAAGTATACCGCTACCGTAGAACTATTTTACAACCATAAGAGCAAAAGAGAAATATATGAAGTTAATGGAGAACTCATTGTTTGCAAAATTAATAATGAATATAAAATAACTGAAGTAAACAATATTAAATTCCCAAGCAATGGCGCTTCTAATGTAATATCAAACTTAGTTTAATCATATCCTTAAAAATCAATATTTTGATATCATAAGAAGTTTTTCTATAACTTTCTAAAAGATTATCTTCATTTGTAATTCTCTAATGTAAGTTTTATTTTGAAATAATAGTAATTTAATATCACTATTTTTCAAAAGAACATAGGAAAAAACACAATAAATTTATATAGCAAGGAAAAATTTTTCCTTGCTATTATTACTTCGTAAAATTAAATTGAATGATGTGTAGAAATAAACAAACTTACCATAGTAGCTGACCTTGAAAGTATGTTCTATTCACAATAAAATATACCTTACTAATGGTACTAACTCCTACTTAAATAAACTTTCATTCTAAAACCTCTATGATAGTAACTCTTAAAATTCCAAATCAAATAAATTATATTTTATAGAACTGTAAGAAAGATTTCATCACATAAGTGTGGTCATTAACTCCTGCAAGTTCTCTAATTGAGTGCATTGCTAAAGTTGGGTTACCGATATCTATCGAACGAATATTTAAATGAGTTGAAGATATTGGTCCTATAGTTGAACCACCTCTTACATCTGAGCGATTAACAAATTTTTGGAATGGAACTTCTGCCCTTTTGCATATTTCTTGGTAAACAATTGATGAATCGCTATCTGTAGTGTATGCAAAATTAGCATTGATTTTTATAACTGGTCCTTTATTTATAACAGGTCTACTTGTTGGATCGTGTTTGTCAGGACTATTTGGGTGTACTGCATGTGCATTATCTCCTGAAATTAAGAAAGACTTAGAAAGCGCTCTGAAAAAATCTTCTCTTTCCTTTCCAAAAGCCAATACTATTCTTTCTAGGATATTAGCTAGCATATCTGAATCTGCACCTTGTTTTGTTGAACTTCCAATTTCTTCATTATCGAAGCATACAATTACATTAGTTGCTTCTGTCACTGGTGCTTCTTTTATAGCTTCTATTCCAGCATGTACCATTTGTAAATCATCTAATCTTCCAGCAGATATAAACTCATTATTTAATCCAATGATACTTCCTTTTTCAAATTCATATAAGAATAAGTCAAAGTCAATAATATCCTTTGCCTCTACCCCTAATTCTTTTGCTATAGCATTTAATAAGTAATTACCTTTTTCTAGCTCTTCATTAACTAGTGAAAGCAATGGCAATGTATCTCTTTGAGGATTTATTTCTACCCCTTTATTAACTTCCCTATTCATATGTATAGCCACGTTCGGAATTATTAATATTGGTCTTTTAATATTAACTAAATTAGTTTTAGGGTATAAAATATTTTCTCCCTTTAAAACTACCCTACCAGCTACTGAGAGAGGTCTATCAAACCAAGTGCTTAAAATAGGTCCTCCATAAACCTCAGTGTTCAATCTTACATAGGTGCTTTCCACTACCATTTCGCAGGCAGGCTTAATTCTAAAAGTTGGAGAATCAGTATGAGCACCAATTATCTTAAATCCATGGTTTTCAACTTCTCCATTTCCTACTACAAAAGCAACTAAAGCTGAATGGTTTTTTGTAGTATAGTATTTTCCACCTTTTTTAAGGTTCCATTTATTTTCTTCCATTAATTCTTCAAATCCAGCGTTTTTTAAATCAGCTTTTACGTTTTCAACTGCATGAAAAGCTGTTGGGCTCTCATACAAAAAATCTATAAGCTGCTGAGCAAATTGTAATTCTTTTGTCATTTAAGATTCCTCCTTTTAAATACTTCTATAAAGTAGTATACCAAAATCCCCCGTTAGATTTCTACAAATATTTTAAATTAATACTTTTTATGGTAACTAATTTACCATAAATCTCATGTCTTCAATGTTTTATTTAAATTTATATATTGTAACAATTGTGATTGTTAATAAATTCAATATGTGTTTTTCACATAATATAATAATACTAAAAATTTATTTTAATAATTTAAATAAAGTATAAACATTAGTATTATAACTTATGCTATAATATATGAATGTCATTATTGTATAATTATGTAAATAGTTGCATTGTTTTTTAACTTAGACCACTTAAATTTTAATTTTGCTAATTTTAAAACTAAATTTTTTTAGGGATTAATAATTAATATTTAGTAATTAAATTAATGAATTAGTAAATAAACCTAACATGTTATTTATTAGCTAACTATTAAAAGGAAATTTATATTATTTTTATAATGAGGTGTTTTCATGATTTCTAATTTCTTAATAGAAAAATTTGTACCTGACCACTCTAATGTGAAAAATAAGAAAGTGAGAGAAAAATACGGATATCTAGGTGGAGTCATTGGGATATTAGTTAATTTAGTTTTGTTCGGTGTTAAATTTACTGTAGGTGTTATTGTAAACAGTATTGCCGTTACTGCAGATGCTTTTAACAATCTATCAGATGTAGGTTCATCTATTATAACCATCTTTGGTTTTAAATTATCTAGTAAACCTGCAGATAAAGAACATCCTTTTGGTCACGGAAGAATTGAATATATTTCTGGATTAATAGTAGCATTTTTAGTATTAATGGTTGGATTTGAATTTGTTAAAAGCTCCTTTGATAGAATTAAAAATCCTACTCCTGTAGAGTTTTCATATATACCCTTTGCACTGCTGTTAGTTTCTATATTGTTTAAAGTATGGCTAAGTAGATTTTATAAAAATGTTGGTAATAAAATTAATTCATCTGCACTACAAGCTTCTGGGGTAGATGCTCTAAGTGATGTTGTTTCCTCTTCTACAGTAGCATTATCACTTTTACTTTCAAGGTTTACATCACTACCAATTGATGGGTACATAGGCATGGTGGTTTCTGGTGTAATTCTTTATGCAGGATACAATTTAATAAAAGATACATTAAATCCACTTCTTGGTGCTGCCCCAGATAAAGAACTTGTTGTTGAAATTCAGAAAATGTTATTAGATTATGATTATATAGATGGAGTTCACGATTTACTAGTTCACAATTATGGTCCAGGAAGAATTATAGCGTCTATTCACGCAGAGGTTCCCTCCGATATATCTGTGGTAAAAATCCATGAAATCATAGATAAAGCAGAAAAAGAAATATCTGCTGCTCTTGATATTTATCTCGTTATTCACATGGATCCAATTACCACCGATGACAATGAGATATTGGAAGCTAAGAATGAACTTACAGAGGCCCTAAAAGCTGTGCCTATAGTTAAATCTTTTCATGATTTTAGAGTAGTTGGTGAGGGAGAGAATAAAAACTTAATTTTCGATGTTGTTATTGATGCAGATCATACATTTTCAAAGGATGAAGAACTCAACTTGCAAAACGAAATTAATCATCAATTGAAAATAATGCATCCAAATCATAATGCAATTATTACTGTAGATAAGGATTATTTAGGTGTGTAAGACTTAATTAAATAATAACCAGTTTCGTCTCCTAGAAAATTTACCCAAATTTAACATAAGTTAATACATAAATATATAAGTTTGAAATCGCACTTTGTTTGTATTGTGAATAGTATATATTACTATGAGAATATGGAGTGTGATTTTTTATGTCAGGTAAACAAAGACATTTTTTCCCAGGTGGTAATACTTCTAAAGGATTTTATTCATTTTATAGGTATATCCTATCCCAAGATGAAGCAAGACGTATAATTTGCATCAAGGGTGGTCCAGGTACTGGTAAATCTTCTTTAATGAAAAAGGTTGCCAAAATTTTTCTTGAAAAAGGTTATGAAGTTGAACAACATCATTGTTCCTCTGATAACAACTCCCTTGATGGTGTTGTAGTTAAAGGTCTAAATATTGCTCTACTAGATGGAACTGCACCTCATGTAGTTGATCCAATGAATCCAGGTGCAGTAGATGAAATATTAAACATGGGTCAATGCTGGAACGAAGAAGGCTTTAAAGATTACCGTTCCTTAATTATGGACACAAATAAAAAAGTTGGAAAAACCTTCAAAAGGGCTTATAGGTTCTTTGCTGCAGCTAAAGATATTTATGAGGACTGGTATACCTTTAACAGTGAAGCACTTAGCTTAAACAAAATTAACCTATTAAAAGAAGAACTTAAAAATGAAATTTTAACTAATAATATTTCCAGACTAGGTTTTGACCGTCATTTATTTGCTACGGCTTTTACCCCAAATGGAATTGTGACTTATATTAATAATCTAATAGAGGGATTCCAAAAGGTTTATGTATTAAAGGGCGGACCTGGAACTGGAAAGACTAAAGTGTTACAGTATCTCTATGAAGAAGCTAATAGACAAGGTTATTACGTAGAAGTATTCCATACTCCTCTTACCCCAGAAAGAATTGAGCATGTTTTAATTCCTGAACTTGGAGTGGCTATTGTAACTTCAAATGAAATTAATAATCTTAACTTAGAAGGCAAAGTTTATGACATGAACAACCTTTTAAACCAAGGTCTTTTAGAGAAAAATAAAGCTGATATAGAAGATGTAAAAGAAACCTTCTATATGCTATTAAACAAAGGTCTTGCTTGTATTAAATGCGCTAAAACTCTTCATGATGAATTAGAAACTGGATTTATTCCTAATATGAACTTTGAAAAAGTTAATGAAGTTTCCGAGGAAATAATTCAAAGATTACTAAAATATGAAGAGGAATATTTGATGAATAAGTAACAATGAAAAGATACTCTCATCTAAATGATGAGAGTATCTTTTTGTATTATATTTAGTTATCACAACTAACTTTTGCTTTTATAACAATTATAGTTCTTTTGCTTTAATCACATATAAATTATGCAATGCTCTTGTACACATCACATACATCAACTTATCTTCTTCGGTAAAACATTGTTTTTCATTACTAACAATAATTACTCCATCAAATTCCAATCCCTTTGCAAAATAACTAGGTATAATCATCACCGCATCACTATGGTGCAAGTTTTCTCTATCAATAACTCTTGCAGTAACTTTGTTTTTAATAGCACTATTTACCTTATAAGCATCTTCTAAATCTCTTGTGACTATAGCTATATTTTCGAGTTTCTTATCTCTCATTTCATTAACGTACTTTTCTAATAAATCACTTATACTATCAGTATTTTCTGCTATACTTTCTACAACACTATCTCCACTTCTCACTAAAGGTACGATACTTTCATTTTTAAGGAAAGTATTACTATAATCCATTATTTCCTTTGTTGAACGATAACTCTTATAAAGATTAAATTTATTTATCTCCATATTATTAAGAGTGTGTTGCAATTCTATCATTGGTACCTTCTCGTCTTTTAATGGAAGTATTCTTTGATTACTATCTCCCACAATAGTCATAGAAACTACTTTTGTTAGTTCTTTGATTGCAATAAATTGTAACATAGAATAATCTTGAGCCTCATCGATTACAATATGTTTTATCTCTTTTGAAAGTTTTGTTCCTTCAAGCTTAACTTTTAGATATAAAATTGCACCTAAATCTACCTCAGTTAATTCTTTGTTAATGAAATTATTATTATTAAACTCTTCGTATAAGCTGATTACATCTGGAGGATTTAAAAATGCTAAGGATTTTTTTACTTCTATTACATCTTGAATTAATTCTCTAACTTTTAACTTTCTCTTATACTCCATATCATTTATATGGAAAATCAACTCATCCTTTGAATAAGAGGCCTTCTCGTTTTCATGTTCTTTTTGCAACTTTCTAAACTCTTCATCTCTAGCATCTTTTAATCTTGAGAAAATAATTCTTTTTACCTTTTTACATCTCCTAAAAAGAGGAAGAGAAATAAATTCTAAGCTAAACATTTTCTCCATTTCTGCAGCTAATAAAACTCTATGCCCTCTAAAGTATACATCCTTTGATTTAAAGTATTCACTATTAAGCTCTTCTAGATAATTATCTAAAAGATACTTATATTCTATAGAGGTTTTACACGCGATTTCTTCTTCGAATTTTTTATCTCCACTTAAAACTCTTTCCATCACATTTTTTAAGGAAAGCACAGTATCTAAATCTATTAAATCTAATGCAAAATCTTTAAAAGTAGTTTGTTGTACACCACTTTCTCCAAGGCTAGGCAATACTGTGGATATATACTCCATAAAAATATTATTCGGGCCTAAAATAAGCACTTTATCCTCTAATATCTTTCTATAATTGTAAAGAAGGTAAGCTATTCTATGGAGAGCAATTGTGGTTTTGCCACTTCCAGCTACACCGTCAACAATAACAGTGTTAACTCTTGGTTGTCTAATAATATCATCCTGTTCCTTTTGTATAGTCATTATGATATCTTTTAGCTTTTCAGAGGAATTCTTACTGAGTACGCTTTGTAAAATATCATCTTTTACATCAACAGCAGAATCAAACATTCCTTCTAATTGACCCTTTTTGATAATAAATTGTCTTTTAGCAAGGACAGATACATCCACTTTTCCCTTGGGAGCCTCATAATAGCCCTCTCCTATTCCACCATTATAAAATATTGCAGAAATAGGTGCTCTCCAGTCAACAATTAGTGGTTCAAAGGAATCTTCAGGTGTAACTCCAAATCGTCCTATAGAAATAGTCTCAACGCCATAGTCTTCTTCTCGAAAGTCTACCCTTCCAAAATAAGGGGAGACTTTAAGAATATTAAGTTCCTTTAACTTTCTATCTATTGTCTTAAAAGCTTCTTCTTTTACAAATCTTTCATGATCAAAATATTCAATGATTTTATCTTCATCATCTCTATATTCTTCAATAACATTTTTCCTATAATCTAGTATATAATTGCTTATTTCTTTTCTTTTTTCTATATATTTAAGTATTTCTTCATTTATAATCTTTATTACTTGCCCTAGTTTCTCTTCTTCGATAGAAAATTCTAGTTGTTTTTTTATTTCTTCATTTATCTCATAACTCAAAGTTATCCTTCCCCTTATATACTGATTTCTTCCCATCCTGTTATGTCAGTTATACCAAGTCCTGGCATTTCTGATAAGATAATATTATTACCTTCAAAAGTTGCCCCTCCAACGATAGGATCTTCTGCAAAATATATCATTGTATCTAAATCTGAAATTATCATATTACTCTTAGCTGCAGCGAAGCTAGCGGCTGCAGTTATTCCAATCTTACTTTCGATCATGCAGCCCATCATACATCTAATCCCCATGGTGTCAGCCATATTATAGATCTTTATGGCGTTATGGATACCACCACTTTTCATAAGCTTAATATTTATTAAATCACAAGCTCTGTTTTGGATTATCTTGAAAGCTTCAGGGGTTGCAAAAACAGATTCATCAGCCAAAATCATTGTATCTACATTTTCTTTAACAAATTTTAGACCTTCTATATCCCAAGCTTTCACTGGTTGTTCAACAAATTCTATATCTAAATCTAACTCTTCAATCTTTCTAATAATCTTTACTGCTTCTTTTGGCGTCCAACCTTGGTTTCCATCCATTCTTACTTTTATGCCTTTTCTTATAGCTTTTCTCAAGAATTTAACTCTTTCAAGATCTTGTTCAGGATCTTTTCCAAGCTTAATTTTAATGTTACTATAGCCATCTCTCACTGCATCATAGGCAGCATTAACCATATTTTCAACAGAATCATATTGTATGGTCATATCCGTTAATACACTTGAGTTATACCCTCCAAGTAGTTTGTATAGTGGAATATTGGCTCTCTTAGCCGCTAAATCATATAGTGCCATATCAAAGGCAGCCTTTGCGCTATTATTCCCTTTAATACACTCATCGATAGTCTTGAGTATACACTCAAGACAGCTAACATCCATTCCTATGATATGTTCTGCTATGTGTTTTATAGCACCTACAATAGAGTCCTCTGTTTCACCAGTAACTCTTGGGGCTGGAGCCGCACTTCCAAATCCAATTTCTCCATCATCTGTGATTATTTTAAGAACCACTTCTTTAGAGTAATTGTATGGCTTATCTCCTATTAAAAATGCTTTTTTTAGTGGAACAGTTATCTTTCCAACTTTTACATCTCGAATTATCATATTCATACCTCTCAAAATAATTTTTTTTATTTATATTATTATTCCTAATTATACAATTATGTACATTTATCATATCTTAATTATACGTAATAAAATAATTATTACAATTGAATTTATAAATTATTGCTTTAAATAGATATCTAATAAACTAAGTCTAATAAAAAAATAGAGAAGAGTATCACTCTCCTCTGATTTCTTATTTTGCTAGTTCAAATAATGCATGAGTATAAATTTTTGTCATTTGAATTAAGTCTTCTATAACAACATATTCATTTGGTTTATGAATAACATCAGGGTCCCCTGGGAAAGTTGGACCAAAAGCTAAAGTATTTGGCATTTCTTTAGCATAAGTTCCTCCACCAATAGATATAAGCTGTGCTTCTTTTCCAGTTTGTTCAGCATAAACCTTTTGAAGAGTTTTAACTAATGAATTTTCTGGTGAAAAGTACAGTGGTTCTTGATGTGAAAAATTCTCTATAACAAAGCCTGTATTTGCAATTGTTTTGTTAAATGGAGTCATCATATCTTCAAGAGTTTTCGTCACTGGGTATCTTAAGTTTAGAGTCACCACTACTTTTTTTTCATCTATACTTATTTTTCCTAAGTTAAAAGAAAGCTTTCCTGAATCTTTATCTTCAAGCAATACTCCAAATGATTCTCCATGAAGTTCCATACCCACATATTCAGCTAAGAATTTTATTGATGTTGAAATACAATCTTCTCCAAGTGGTAATACATTTAAGAAAGTTATAATCTGCATTATAGCATTTTTACCAAGTTCAGGTGTACTTCCATGAGCAGATACACCTACAGATTTTATCGTTACTTTGTTTCCATTTGCTTCTGCAGTGATTTTATAATCATTTACTGATGCAAAGCCATTAAGTTTTTCTACTAAATCAGTGGCATTGTTTGTAATAACAACTGCCTCAGCATAGTCAGGAACCATATTTGGTGCTACTCCACCTTTTAGATATTCAACTACATAATCACCTTGAGGTTTGTTTTTAACATTTTTAACAAGATTAAAAATTGTTATACCCTTTTCCCCGTTTATTATTGGGAAATTTGCATCTGGTGTAAATGCAGCTACTGGTGGTTTTTCCTTTTGTAAGTAATGATGTAATTCTTTACTTCCAGTTTCTTCATTAGTTCCGAATATAACCCTTATTCTTTTTGAAAGTGGTAAATTCGCATCTTTAATTGCTTTTAATCCATATAGGCAAGCAACTATCGGTCCTTTATCATCTAAAGTCCCTCTACCAAAAATTTTACCATCATGAATTTCTCCTCCATAAGGTGGATATATCCATCCATCTCCCTCTGGAACTACATCTAAATGGCCTAGAGCTGCAACATAATCTTCACCCTCGCCTATTTCAGCGTATCCTACATATCCATCTACATTAACTATTTTTAATCCTAATCTCTCTGCGTTGTCTAAGGCACATTGTAATGCTTTAGCTACGTCTTCACCAAAAGGCATTCCTGGTTTCGGCTCTCCCTCTAAACTCTTAATCTTAACGATTTCTTGAGTAGATTTAATTATGTCTTCACGCATTGCATCGATTTTTTCATTTAAATTCATTTAATTCAACTCCTTTTGCGGTTCTTCTTTAGGGCTTAGAGACTTTACTTCTTTAAAATGAATCCATCCCTTTCTGGATAGATAAGTTGAGAATGTTATCAATCTTTCAATTGCAACTTTTTCCTCATCTCCAGAAATCTTTGACATTTCTACCGCAATTTCATAAATATTTCTTTTTCCATCCATAAGTAACCAAGCAGCTGATCCTGCTTTGTCTAGTGTTAAGTCACTTTCTTTACTCTTTCTAACTAACCAACTTGCAAACTTCTCAATAGGTTTATCATGTTTAAAGTACAAAGTCACAAGCCCCTCATTAGTAGAAAAATCAGTATGCTTAATTACTGGTACATAGAGAAGATAATTATATTGTTCTTTTTTCTCATTGGCATTTTTTTTCATAAAATCACCTACAAAATAATTAAGAGCCTATTAAAAGGCTCTTAACTTTATTATTTACAATTAGATTCATTTTATAATCAGAATTATAAAGTTAAACCCTTAATATTTTTGATTATATCACTTTTTATAGCATTTGCAATAAATACTAATTTATACTATTTAGATTTAATTGAGAATTTGTAAACCCAGAATCCTAGTAAGAAGTACATTGCAGTAGCAAATAATGCGTTTCCAGTTAATGCAGTCATAAATGTTGCACCGAAACCAATATTTAATCCAAATGTAGCAATACCTGCAACAACTATACCCATTAGAGCATCTCCGGCAACAAGTCCTGATGCAAGAAGTATACCTGTTTCAACTTTATCCTTCTTAGCAGTTTCATCGTTTTTGAATTTTCTTTCAACAAATATTCTTACGATACCACCAACTAATATACCAGCATTTAAGTGGATTGGTAAGTATATTCCAAGTGCAACTGGTAATATTGGAAGACCTGCTAATTGACAGAATACTGCAATAGAAGCTCCAACGAATACTAGAGGCCATGGTAACTCTCCAGTCATGATACCTTTAATAACCATTGACATTAATGTAGCTTGTGGAGCAGCAACTTCTTTAGTTCCTATTCCATAAGTTTGATCTAACATGTTTACAACTAGTGCTGCGAAAATAGATGCAACAACTAATCCTATAAACATAGCAACTTGAACTTTCTTAGGAGATCCTCCTATGATGTAAGTTGTTTTTAAACTTTGTGCAGCACCACCAGCAACAGCGATAGCAACACAAACTATACCACCAATTAATACAGCAACAACCATTGCTTCTTGGTTTGTTTTTCCTAATGCTTTTAAAGTTCCTGCTACGAATAATAGTGTAGCAATTGTCATTCCTGATACAGGGTTGTTAGAAGCTCCAATTATACCGCACATTCTTGCAGAAACTACTGCAAAGAAGAATGAGAATACAACTGCTAATATTGCTCCAGCAATACCAGCTTCTTTGAACATTGGTAGGAACCAAGCTAATGCAAATACTATTACTGCTGCGCCAATTACCCAAGTAATAGGAGCATCTTCTTCTGTTCTTTTTACTGTACCTGAACCTTTAGCTCCGATACCTGCCATAGCAGATTTAAATGATTTAATTATTGTTGGAGCAGATTTTCCAAGTGATATAAATCCACCAGTAGCAACTGCACCAGCACCAATGTATCTTACGTATTTACTCCAAATATCCCATGCTCCCATTTCAGAGATCATTTGTGTAGCTGGGAATAAAGGTGTTGTTAATCCTGCTCCAATAAATTTGATAAGAGGGATTAATCCAAACCATGCTATTAAAGAACCACCAAACATGAATGCAGATGCTTCTGTACCAACGATAAATCCAACTCCAAGTAATGAAGCTAGTGTATCAAAACCAAATATTGAACCTTGGTATTTTGTAATAACCCATTCTGGTTCTTCAAGCCATAACTTAAATCCACCAGAGAATAATTTATAACCAGCACCTACTCCAAGTCCTGTCATAACTGTTCTAAATCCTGCTCCACCTTCGCTTCCGTTAACTAAAACTTCAGCTGCTGCCATTGATTCAGGATAAATTAAAGTTCCATGCTCTTCAACTATTAAGAATCTTCTTAATGGAGTAACAAAGAATACTCCTAAAAGTCCTCCTAATGTAGTAACTATAACAACAGTCCAAACACTTAAGTCAAGACCCCATAGTATTATAGCTGGAAGAATAAATATAATACCACCAGCTATAGACTCTCCCATAGCTGCTACTGAAGAAACTAAGTTTGCTTCAAGTATGTTATTTCTTTTAAATATTCCTTTTAAAAGACCTGTAGCAAGTATTGCTCCTGGGATACCAGCAGAAATAGTTAATCCTACTTTTAATCCAAGATAAGTGTTTGCTGCAGCAAATATAATTGCGAATAAAATTCCTAGGAAAAGTGAATAACCAGTAGATTCTGGCATTGCTACAGACGTAGGAACAAATGGAACATAGTCATCACCATGAACGCCACCATAAGCATTATGGGATAATTTTTTTGTGTTTTCCATATCTTTACCTCCTATTTAATTATTTAAAATATGTCCTGTAAAGCATATCATATTTCGACAAAAAAACTTAAGCGCATTTTAGACTGTTTATTTAAATTATCTCTCAAAGAATTCATTTTCCTCTTATTTGCTTTTTTTTCCTCATAATTGTGAATAATTCCACAAAAAATTAATTTATTTTTATAAACAAGTTTTTTAATTTCATTAAATTTTTTAAATGCAATTAAGTATTTTGCAATATGAACATAAAGTTATTATTCTCCAAAATATTGTTACTTATTACATTTTTTATTATTTACAAGAAACCTTAGTATAATTTCAGTTAAATGAAAATCAACATTGTAAATAATCATAATTTAAAAATGATTATTTTCAAACTTCTCTTATACAATTTATCCCAATGTTAAACTATAATAAAATACTTAGTTTTTACTAACTTCAAGCCTAGTTCAATTTCTCACAATACAAAACAACCCTTGCATATTATACAAAGGTTGTTAATAAATCATATTTAATTATTTATATTTACTTAAAAGATCCAAACCTATCAAAAGGTTTAATAATAAATTTTGCTTTTCCCATAATTTCATCATAAGGTATATATGGATTTTCCCAATATCTAGAATCCACTGAATTGGATCTATTATCACCAAGAAACAAGTAATGGCCCTCTGGAACTAAAAAAGTACCTACTTTATCACTTTTGTACTTTACATAAGGTTCATCTAGTTTCTCACCATTGATAAGCACAGAGCCATCAGATTTAACTTCTACTTTTTCATTTGGAAGTCCTACTAATCTCTTAATCAAATCTTCATTAGCTTCTTCTGAATGGAAAACTAAAATATCTCCACGTTTCAAAGAGGATGGTTTATAATTTCTCAAAACAAAAATTTTATCTCCAGGTTTTATTGTTGGATACATGGATTCCGTTGGTACACTTACATTAAAAAACATAAATTTGTTAATTAGAAAAGCAAGTATAATTGCACATAATATTGGAATTGCCCATTCTTTTATGAATTTATTCATTACTTCCATATATTTCACCTCATCATTTCATACCCACAATTTTATCATATATAGTTACTTTTATCAAATTAATGTAAAATTTATTCAAAATGAAAGTAGCTTTTCATAGTATTTACTATAACTTAATCAATTTATAATTTTATATAATTTTTGTGAAAACATACCATCTATTAATATTGAAAAACTACAAATACTATTATTAGTACCAAATAGAATATGAATTATTCAAATATAGCCCTTTCATAATTTACCTTTTTAAATTTGTTAACAAATAACTTCATTTAGCCAATTCTTTTAATTGAGATTTTTCTCTTCATAGTTTACTTTTAGAAGAATGCTTTCATTGTTAAAATGAAAAGCTTATTCTTCCTAATAATGTTTTTATATTCATAAATACAAAGGAGGGGAAAATATGATAACTAAAAAACCTTTAAGTCTTATGGGTGAAAATAACATTGGTTGGATTAAAAGTACGTATCACTATTCTTATGATAAATATCAAAATCCAAAATATAAAGACTTTGGTGTTCTTAAATTGTTAAATGACGATACACTTCTTCCAAGAAGTGGATTTCATAATCATCCTCATTATGATATGGAAATACTTTCTTATGTGGTAGATGGAGAATTGACTCACGGTGATAGTATAGGAAATGAAAAAATTTTAAAAAAAGGCGATATTCAATATATAAGTGCAGGGTCCGGCATAACTTATGAAGAGCGTAATTCTGGAAACAACTCGTTAAGATTTCTACAATTATGGATTGAGCCAGATAAAAAATTAAATAATCCTGATTATAGTAATCATAGCTTTAAACTAAATGACATCAAAAATCAATGGATTTATATGGTAAGCAATAAAAATGGACTAGCTCCTGTTAAAGTAAACCAAGATGTGAATATTTATAGCGCTGTTGTAGAAAAGGGCAATGATTTAGAGTTTAATATACTAAAAAACAGACAAGGATATTTGGTTCAAATTGATGGTAAATCTTTTGTATCTTCTTTTAATGAAGATTATCATAATGTAATGTTAGAACCAAAAGATGCTTTAGAAATTTTTGATGACGCAATTAAAATTAAGCCTATAGAGTCATCTCACTATTTATTAATTGAAATGAATCAATATATAAATTAAACAAATTAATCTGTTTTCAATTTAAATTAGAAAAACCACCTTTAAAGATAAGGCGGTTTTTTCTAATTATTTTTAATTTTTCATAAAATTTCTTGCTAAATTGTATAATTCATAAATTATATAGTTATTTGTTTCTTCTAATAACTTTTCTTCATCAATTATAACTATAGGCAATTTTGTATCTTTTGAAAGACTGTTTTCTATAATATCAAATTGAAGTCTACTATGTTTTGTTCTCACTCCAAAGATAACACTATATGGACATTTTATTTTGTTCACTTTATTTATAAATTTATCAAACTCCCCAAGCTCACTTAAATTAAATAAAAACATGTTAATATCATCATCATGATGTTCCATAATTATATAATCATCTAAGGTTGAAAAAGAGAGTTTATTAGATATTTTTTGCATTTTTTCTTTAACTACTGCATTATCTATTGTATTAATAAAAATAGAATTATCATCATTCCATCTATTATTATCATTGCAGTAATCTATAAAATATTTTCCTAACTGACCCACTCCAATTATATTTATAAAGGATATATCATTCATTGAATCTATATTTTTGTGTTCATTGGTATATGAATCTTTATACATATCAATACATTTTAATAAAGCTATTTTATCAATATAGTTAATTTCTTTCTTAAACATAAATGTCCCCCTATATTAAAAGTTAAATGATATATTAACATTATGCCACAATGTTATAAATATTCAAATAAATTTTGATAAATAATATTAGTAACATCTACATTTTCAAGTGAATGCTTTTAAAAACTGTTAATTATGCATAATTAATTGTTGTAACCTTTGGATATTTTACATCCTTAAAAGTTAACTAATTAGTAAATATAGGAAGTGTGCTATTATTCCTGCTACCAGACCTCCAAATGTATGGCTAATAATTGCCTTTCCTGTAAGCTCTCTACATTTTAAACTATCCATCATGGCAACATGAGTACTTAAATATCCGCTCCAGCACATTCCCATAGCAGTAAATACAGCAATTTCATTTCCTCCAATTAGCCCCTGTTCAAGCATTTTGGGAACTAGTCCTAAGGCAGCTCCAACCGCTCCTAAGGAAGTTATAGGAAACGCAATAGCTTCCGAGCTTTGAAACCCGAATAAAGGAGTGATTATAAAACTTAATTTACTCCCAAGCCAAGGTAATAGCTTAACTCCTTCATAAGCAGCACCAGTATATTCTCCTGTAGAAGATGGTCCATTTGTGAGCATTAAAACTATTGTACAAATAACTAATACTCCTGGAATGATAGCTAATCCCATGTCTACGCCTGATTTTCCACCTTCTAAAAGTGCATCCATTATTCTACTTCCAACGCTGCCTTCTCTTGTTTCTCTATAATTTATCATATCGAAGCCTTGTCCATCATTCACGATACAAAGTTCTTCTTTGCCATAAATTTTAGAAGTAAACCTCAACATGAGCCTTGTGCTAACAATACTTCCAACAACTGCACCAATGTTTCCAACAATCCCTGGCAAAATAAAACTTTCACCTATTATGGACTTTTGACTTATCATAAAAGTTGTTACTATTAGCCCCATTCCAAAAGCAGTGCCTAAATTTGTAAGAGCAGGCAACTGATATTTTTTGAAGTACCTTCTAAAACCTCTATCGTCAGCCAATGTCAAAATTGCAGGATTATCTGAAAGATAAGTGGCTAAGATTCCTATGGTTGCAGCCCCTGGCAAATCATATAGCGGTTTCATTAACGGAGATAGTATCTTATTTATTATGGAAACTATTCCAAACTCTGAAAGTAATGCGGATATGGCACCAGCGAGCACTGCAATTGCCAATATAAAAAATACAGTTTCTAATAATAGCTTGTAAGCAGTATTCATGAGAGTATTAATCATGTTCACACATCCCATAATACTTCCCAAAGATAAAAATATTCCTAAGAAGATAATTAAAAATATAAAACTTTCCCCACTAATAGCCTTCTTTAATGGCTTTTTTTGTGACAACGAGCTCTCCCCCTTTATTTCTGTTCAATAAATCGTAATTTCAATTGCATTTGATATCCCCATGTTTGTTTGCCATTCTTTAATACACAAGACTTTAAGGAATTAAATCATGTTATACCTTTAGTGAAAATATTTAGTAGAAAGTTTATCTACTTTAAATATCTTTTTAGTAGATATACCTTTTTAAGTTATCTTCTTTACATTCTCTTTAGTTCTTAACAACAAGTATTTTACTTCAACTAATATGTGAAGTAATTTGTTATCATCTTATAGAATCTTCTTTTACTGCATCTTATTATTCTACTTACCTATACACTTCCCCTGTTTAAAATGCAATATAATCCAAATTTTACGATTTATTCATAAATGTAAACAAGTTTGCATTATCCTTTTAAAGCTTTATCATAACTTTAATCTAACTTATTCTTGTTTATAATCAATCTAAATCAATTGCCCAATCCATCGAAACTTTAACTGCTTTATGCCAACCTTTTAAAAGCTTTTTCTTCAGTTCTATATCCATGTTGGGATTAAATATATTGCTTACTTCCCATATTTTATTAATTTCTTTTTTATCCTTCCAAAAACCAACTGCGAGTCCTGCTAAATATGCTGCTCCAAGGGCTGTAGTTTCTATTGTTTTAGGCCTTTGAACTAGTACTTCTAGAATGTCACTTTGAAATTGCATTAAAAAATTATTTGAGGAAGCTCCGCCATCAACCTTTAAAGTTTTCAATTTTATTGAAGAGTCCTCTTCCATTGCTTTGAGCACATCATAGGTCTGGTATGCTATCCCTTCAAGAGTAGCTCTAATAAAATGCTCCTTTTTAACTCCTCTGGTAAGACCAACCACAGTGCCTCTAGCATAAGGATCCCAATAGGGAGCTCCTAAACCTACAAAAGCAGGAACAATATACATTCCATTAGTATCATCTACTTCAGTAGCATATTTTTCACTATCCCCTGATGATTTTATCATTCTTAGTTCATCTCTAAGCCATTGAATCGATGCCCCTCCCATAAAAATACTTCCTTCTAATGCATATTCCACCTTGCCATCCATCGCAATAGCTATAGTGGTCAACAACCCATTCTTTGATTCTACTGCCTTATCTCCCGTATTCATAAGCAGAAAGCAACCTGTTCCATATGTGTTTTTAGCCTCTCCTGGATTGAAGCAAGTCTGACCAAACAATGCTGCTTGCTGATCTCCAGCATCTCCTGCAATTGGTATAGCTGTGCCTAATAGACTCTCATCTGTCTGCCCATAAATAAAACTTGATGGCTTTACTTCAGGCAGCATAGCTTTTGGAATTGTAAATACTTGTAACAATTCTTCATCCCATTGAAGACTGTGAATGTTAAAGATCATAGTTCTTGAAGCATTAGTACAGTCAGTTGCATGAACTTTGCCTTTTGTTAAATTCCAAATAATCCAAGTATCAATATTTCCAAATAATAAATTGCCTTTTTCTCCTTCCTGCCTTGCTCCTTCTACATTATCTAAAATCCATTTTATTTTAGTAGCAGAAAAGTAAGAATCTAAAACTAACCCTGTTTTTTCTTTTACAATTTTATCAACGCCTTTATTTTTTAACTCATCACAAAATTCTGCAGTTCTTCTACACTGCCAAACAATAGCATTATAGATAGGGATACCTGTTCTTTTATCCCACACAACCACAGTCTCTCTTTGATTTGTAATTCCTAAGGCTTTAATATCTTGTGCTTTGATCCCTTTCTGTGCCATAGCTTCTACTACCACCGCAAGCTGAGATGCCCAAATCTCCATAGCATTATGCTCAACCCATCCTGGTTTTGGGTATATTTGTTTAAACTCCTTATGAGCCATACTAATTACTTCTGTTTTTTCATTAAAAATAATGCATCTAGAACTTGTTGTGCCTTGGTCTAGGGCCATTATATATTTACTCAATATTTATCCCTCCAAAATAATGCTTAATAACATTATTATAACATCTTAACATATGTTTAACTCTCTAAAACTTTCCCTAGTAAATAGTTATATTAGCAGTATTTGAATTATATTCTGATGATACATAGAATATTTTTCAACTTTTTATTAACAAATATTTTACTTATGCTATAATGTTAATGAGTAAATAGACTGAAATTTGCAATTTCATCACGTACCATCAGTTATTTTCTCAATATTTTAAATATAGTTTTATGTTTAGGAATATGTTTCAATTTGATATGTTAAAACTTAATTGAATATAAAACTTATTTCTGAAATAAACTAGAGAGGTACATAATAATCAAAAAAATACAAACTTTAGGAGGCTGTTTATGAAAAAGGAATTTTCATTAAGTAACGATAAAGTAATGATTAATTTTTCTGCAAAATACTGTGATACCATAGAAAAGTTGTTAGAAAGTGATGGGTTTAGACGAATTCTATTAAGCTATTATGATAAAGTTAAAAATAGAAACTCTAATGTGTATAGGTTTTTAAATGAGAATTTAGATAGCACAGATAAAGAAATTATAGTAGAAGACTTAGTAAATCTTTTTAGATTATTAACAGTGTTAAAAGCTGGTGAAATAATTAAACTAAATTGTAAATACGAAAAAATCTTAAAAGATAGGTATGAATTCTTTGAATTCGTTGAAGATTTATATGGCTTTTGGAGAAGACTCGAAAGATATTCCATGATTCAAACCAATAAAATTACAGATGGATTAGCCTCTGTTAGCTTTATTGAAGCAAACAACAAATTTGCAAAATTAGTTTTAGACTTTTATAGAAAGGTTCAAGAAAGTGTTCATTATATTGAGCCTAACGTTTATCGTCAAATATCTGCTGGTGCAAATGCGGGTTTAATTTTAAGTAAGTCAGTTTGGCCTTGCCCTTATGAATATGAAGCTTTAGAGGAAATTCCATTTATAAATACTATAATGCTTGAGGCCCCTTTTATTACATATCCAAAGAAAAATACTAGAGATGGATTTTTTCAAGAAACCAATAAAAATCCGCTTTTCGATTGCTATATAAATAGAGATCACTGGTTCTGCTATCCAGCTAAAGTTGGTGAACTTCTTGCCTTTATATATTTCCATCGAGATTTAATGGCTCATGGAGTTACCTTATCTAATTTATTTGAGATGGCTAGAGAGGATGAGTACAGAGGTAAAAAACCTGATATAGTATACGTTTTTGGTGCCAAAGATAATTATGACAGTGTTAGAACCTTATTTTATGATGATGTAAAAAACGGCATAATGTTAGGCTATGTAAATTATGGTGAAGCTGTAGATTATTTTGGATACATGAAAAAGATGACTTTAACTCTTCACAATTTGATTATGATAAAAAAAGGCTTCTTACCTATACATGGTGCAATGGTAAATGTAGTAATGAAAAATGGGAAATCAGCTAATGTAATTATTATGGGTGATAGCGGTGCTGGTAAATCAGAAAGTCTTGAAGCCTTCAGAAGTCTTAGCGAAGATTACATTAGTGATATGACAATAGTCTTTGATGACATGGGTTTTATAAAACCACGAAAAAATAGTGAGAGACCTAAGGCTTACGGAACAGAAATAGGAGCTTTTGTTAGATTGGATGACTTAGACCAAGGCTATGCTTTTAAAGAAATAGACAGGAGTATTTTTATGAATCCTGACAAAACTAATGCAAGATTAGTTATGCCCGTAGCTACTTATAAAGATATCATTAAGGGTTATCCTATAGATTTATTTCTATATGCAAACAATTACGATGATGTAAAAGATGGAGAACAAGCTATTGAATACTTTGACTCTCCTGAAGAAGCAATTCCTTTATTTAGAGATGGTGCAAGAATGGCAAAAGGAACTACTACTGAAAAAGGATTAGTTAAGTCTTTCTTCGCAAATCCTTTTGGACCTCATCAAAAAATGGAAGAAACAGATAAACTTATAGACGAATTCTTTAACGAATTCTATGAAACTGGTGTTAAAGTAGGTCAAATAAAAACTTGTTTAGGGGTTGTAGGAAAAGAAAAAGAGGGTCCAAAGCAAGCTGCAATTGAATTATTTGAAACTATTAAAAGTTTTTAAATTTCTTAAACCATCCATTGGATACTCTTCTTATATAGTTTTCATGAACCTTTTTAACTTTTTTTGAACATATTGTGCTTGTTCACAAGTACTTCTAAAAAAATAAGGTAAAATTATCATAATAAAAAGAAGGTTAGATTTGAATAAAATCTAACCTTCTTTTTATACAAATTCCACTCTACATTGAAAAAACTGGTTTCCAGTTTCCTTGTTTAATCCTTCAATATAATATACACTAGGTGAGTTTTTATCTACATACTTATTTAACACTACTACTTCTTCAAACTTAGCTTCTTTTACAAAGTTAATCTGTAAGTTAGTTATTTTCCTATCTTTATAATCCTCTAGAGTAAATACATCCTCTACCCAACTGATGTATTTTGCATTATTAACATGGATATTTAAATCTATATCGCTGTATGTTATTTTTCTTTCCGATGTGTCAATTAATTCACCTATCATCTTAATTTTATCTAACTTTTTGTCTTTGCCAAATCTATTTTCTACACTTTCCACCTGCATTGTTAATCTTGAAGGTCTTTGTGGAAACATGGAATTCTTATCAAGTAAAAGATAATACGCTAGTATGCTACCAAGAACCTGTTGATTCTCATCTAGAATTCTAAAGTTACGTTTAAAAAACATCTTATCCGCGCCGCTTGGCCAAGTTTCCATAATTATTGTATCCATATTTTTAGGATACTTTATCATATTTACTTCTAGTCTTGATACTACCCAAAATAATCCTTCATTTATAAGAGCTTTATATCCTATCCCTATATTGTTAGAGTGTTGTTCTGATGTTTCTTGCATATAATTTATAATTGAATACAATCTTGCACTATTAGTAAAATCTGCTTCATAAAATTTAATATTAAATATTTCTCTATGTATTTTTTCCATGCTTTTCTCCTTCCAATATCTCTCCTAATTTTCATCTAGATAGAATCTATAAAAAATCCTATTTACAATACAGTTGTTTTGATTAAAAATATATAAAAAATTGCAATATGCATATTAAATACTAAATCTTTTAAAGATTTATAATAAACCTGAACGAACTTTCGTATTTTAACGCAGTAGAACTTTAATAAATATAACTTATAAAACCCTCAATTTAGTTTTAATAGATATCTTAAAGGGACATACTGTCTAATTATAAAATAATTATAGCATAGAAATTTCCAAAAAAAATTAACCTATTATGAACATTTCACAATAGGTTAGTGCACCATAAACTAAACTCACTCATTTGTTTTAATAATAATTTTAAAATTGACTTTATAACGATATCTTCTAGCCTTATATAAGCTTATGTTTCTGCAACGACAGTTAATTAGAATAAGTTTATTTATTTTTATATAATGCTACTTATATAGCTTCTTTACTTATTAACTTGCCTATCTAGCTTCTTCTCATGTTTATTTACAAGAGATTTTTCTTCTAGGATTTTTAACTCTTTTTCATCAATGTCATTAAAATTTTTAAAAGTATATCCTTGTTTTTTTAAAGTTTGAATAATTTCCTTCAAAGCGGTCACTGTGGTCTTATTGTAATAAGCATCGTGCATAAGTACTACAAGTCTATCCTTATCATTATTTTTAAATTCCTTGTTAAATTCCTTATTAAATTTATTAACAAGGGTATTCGCAGGTTTATTTTTAGTAAAAGAATCGTCTATTGTAATATTCCAATCCACATAGTACATCCCTTTATCCACTAATTGACCCCTAATTTCTTTAAGTACTGGTTTTCTCGCCATAGTACTACTAGACCCACCTGGAAATCTCATAAACTTTGGTGCTTCTTTTCCTATGACCTCCTCTACTGCCTTAGAACATTTGCTATGGTCATCCATAAAGGTCTCAATACTCCTATATATTTTATCTTCATGGGTGTAGGTATGAACGCAAATAGCATGATTTTCACTTTTTATCTTTTCTGCAATTTGCTTATTTTGTTCTACTAATTGACCAATTACGAAAAATGTTCCTGTAACATTCTCTTCCTTTAAAACCTCTAGAACCCGTTTTGTAACAACGGTTGGTCCATCATCAAAAGTAAGATAAACAATTTTTTCCTCATTCATCGGTGACATTTCTTCTTTTGCCAAAACTTCAGAAGCTTCTCCAATTAGGCTTGTTGGGCCAAAATTAAAAACAAACAAAAACATTATGGTTAAAACACAAAAACACAAGAATAAACTTAAATGTTCTCTTTTCCTCCACATAAAATCACCTTCTTCAAATACTTTTGCATCTATGATTAGTATTTGAAAAATCGGATTTTTTCATTCTAATTTTTTTATTTTTACTTTATCTTATAACGTACACTGATTTAGAATATTGTTTAAAGTCCTTTGTTTTACTGAACTATTCCATTAATTTCATCATTTTAACACACTGAGCAACTTATTATTTTATTATCTAAAACTTTAAATTTATTTAATTAACTTCATTAATAAATTCACCGTAGGAAATTCTTTAAATAGTTTTTTAAAAGTTAATTTTTATTTTTTAAAATAGTTGCTTCTAATAATTTTATCTGACAAAAGCAAATGCTCTTTATAAATTCTCTTCTCTTCCTCTGTAAGATTTCCCTTAACTTGAAAATTAGATAGCAACACAAAATCCTTCCTTGTATTCAATAAGTTTCTTCCCATGGCGGTTTTATATGAATTTTTATCGGCACCCATAAGATAAGATAGAGTTGGAACTAAATCAACTGGTCCACCATGAATATCAATAATTTCTGAAGTGGAATTTTTATTATAAATTAAAAGTGGCACCTTGTTGTTATTATTCATCCACCATTTTTCTTTTTCATTAATATCTTTAATTTTATCTCCAAAATACTTATGAACTCCTGTATGGTCCCCATATAACACCACCACTGTGTTATCTAATAAACCGTCCTTTTCTAATTTCTCTAAGAACATACCAATCTGCTTATCAGTATAATGAATAGCTTGGAAATACTTCCCCATTTCACTTTTATTAAGTTCTTCCTTAAGACTTAAGTATTGATATTTCTCCGGTAAATCAAAAGGGGTATGACTAGTTATGGTTACAGCTAACCCATAAAAAGGTTGTTTTTGTTCCTCAATGATTTTAAAGGTTTGCTTAAAATACTCTTCATCACTAATACCTAATCCAATTTTTTCTGTAACATTTAAATTTTCTTCAAAGTAGAGTTTATCAAACTCAAGTGATGTAAGCGCTGGCTCATAATTCCAATACCAAGCAGTGTCAGGATGTACAATATATGTATTGTATCCTAAACTTTTCATTACATTAGGCAAGGAATGAGGATAATAATTATTTGGATACCTATAAAAGGTAGCACCTTCCCTAACTGGATAAACTGAACCATTAACTAACAAATCACAATCTGAACTATTTCCATTCCAAACCTGTTCATAAAAATTACTAAAATATATAGAGTTGCTAAGTAATTTATTAATATTGGGTGTAACTTCCTGCCCATTAACCTTTTCATTAAGTATAAAACTTTCTAAGGATTCCACTTGAATCAAAAGAAGATTCTTCCCTTTAAATTTACCCATATATTGATTTTCTGGTAATACTTCTTCCTTTAGCCTATAGAACTCTTCAATTTCCTTAATTTCATTGCTACTCAATTTGTATGGCCTCTTGTTAGTAAAATAGCTATATCCTTCAAATATATGGTACCCTATGGGTCCTAGAGATAACATTTTATCATTTGGCATATTAAAATTAGAAAAACTATCTTGAGCAAATATTTCTATAGCATTTTTCTCATGATTTAATTCTCCATAGCGAAATGTTAAATATACTAAACTAAAAAGAGCTAAACATATAAAAGTAGTAATGCTTTTGTTTTTATTTATATATGACCTATGATTTCTACTTATTATTAAAGGTAACATGATAATGTCCAAAATGAATAGAACATCTATTGGTCTGAATAACGCCAGAATTGATCCACCCAAATCTTCTGTCATTGAAATTTGATCTAAAAGATAAAAATTCAGGTAACTTGAAAACCCTCTGTAATAGCAAAGATCAGAAATTATCATTGCAGTAAATAAAATATCAAAAATTACTAATACTGCTGTATGTTTTTTTTCTTTAAATAAATAACTCGTTGACAATATCACCAAAGCAAAGCAAGTATATGGTAACAAAAGGGATATAGAGTTCTTAAGTGCCTTTAATTCCACTACTGATGCACCTGGAGATTGTATTAGTGCAGTAACTATGATGCTCTTCAATAAAAATATAATCAAAATAAATAGAAATAGCTTATTTGCATTGAAAATATATAATACATTCCTTTTGTATTTATAAGGAAATGTATTTGTTTTTTTTATCTCCAATTCTATCATATACTACCTCCTAATATTAAAACTATATATATATTTCTTTCTAATTAGTAATTTCCCTCTTCCTTTTTTATATTACATAAAAAAGAATTAACTTTTATTTACTTTTACTTATTATAAAAAATCCCTGTAGCTATTCTTATCTACAGGGATTTTGTTGTGTTATAAATATTTAATTAAATTTCTAGGCACTACTTTAAGTTCCTTACATTTATAAGAAAAATATTAATTTTCTTATATCACTAAAAACATACAATAAGAGCTAAAAGACCCAAGAAACATTCCCGCTATTACATCTGAAGGATAATGTACCCCTAAATATACACGCGAAAGCCCAACTGATAATGCCAATATTCCTGAAACAATTGCTAAACTTGTAAAACAAAGAGCTATACTTATTCCAATTGAAAAGGCTGCTGTGGTATGCCCTGATGGGAATGAGTAATCATCTACTCCAATTTTCTTTATGTTTAGCTGTGGAAAATTTATGTAAGGTCTTATTCTATTAATAAATCTTTTTATAAAGTGTGCTATAAAAGAAGAAGTTAGGATAGAAAGCGATGTTAAAATCCCTAACTGCTTAATATTTTTATCAGTGGATAATAAAGTAACTAAGCAAAATAATGCAGTAAAAGTAACAGAACCTAAGTAAGTAACTATTGGCATTATTATATCTAAAACTTTGCATCTTATTGAATCATTTATCCAATGGAGTAAAAATACATCTCCATTTTTTAATCTATCTATCATCAAATTTCCTCCTAGGTTAGTGTTTATTTATATTATATAAAATTTCCACCCATATTTAAAGTTAATTTATAAATAAAGAATTTAAAATTTAATTTATTCCCTATATTATTCCAAATTAAACCTGAATTTTAAAATTAAATTCTTTGTAGAAACTTAATAAAGGCTAGAAGCATCCCCTCTAGCCTTATATGAAAATTCAATTATAGAGTTTTATTTTAGTATACTCTTTTTTTATTCATGAAGTTGTCTTGAACATCAACTAAAGCTTCTCCAAATCTTTGGAAGTGAACAACTTCTCTTTCTCTTAAGAATCTTAATACATCTTTAACATCACAGTCATCAGTTAATTTTATTAGATGCTCGTATACAGTTCTTGCTTTTTGTTCAGCAGCCATATCTTCAGTTAAATCTGTTACAGGATCTGCAGTTGCTTGAACATAAGCAGCTGTCCAAGGTACTCCATTTGCATCGGCGGGGTAAATTGCCTTCCCATGTTCAGTATAAGCTGCTCCAAGTCCAGCTTCTCTTAATTCTTCAGGAGTTGCGTCCTTAGTTAGCTGGTAAATCATTGAAGCTATAATTTCAACGTGTGCTAATTCTTCAGTACCTATGTCTGTCAATAATGCCTTTGATTTTCCTGTAGGCATTGTATATCTTTGACTTAAATATCTAATGGAAGCACTCAATTCCCCGTCAGGGCCACCGTATTGAGCAAACAAGTATTTTGCCATATTTATATCTTTACTTTTAATCATTACAGGGTATTCTAATTTCTTTTCATATATCCACATAGTCGCTACCTCCTAACATTTGCCTTCCCATGGCCATGGGTCATTTACATAGTTCCAATCTCCACAAACCTCACCATAAGCAAAGTTAGCTAGGGTACCATATTGCATTTCATATTCTTTTTTAAGCGCTTGATAAATTTCTTGTACCTTTTGATAATCTCTTAATGCTTTTTTATTGCATGGAAAATTATCCAAATATAAATTTATTTCTACAGCATAAAAGCCGTACTGTTGTAATAAAGTCATTAGTTCATTTTTACTTTTCGCCATGGTTTATTCCTCCCTTTTGTGTTTGTAGTCAGTTATATCACTGTAGTAAGGTAATTTTAAATCTTCAAAAATTGTACCTTTCCAAAGTGCCTTGTCTACTGGATATAAATTTTCATATTCTTGGGGAAGAACTACTGCTCTAGCGTATCCTATTTGTCCTAAACATTTCTTTAGTTCATAACCTGTTTCCACTTAAATCACCTCATAAAATTTGTTTCTTAATGTAGATAAAAAAATTTTTCTTAAATAATTTAAACTTTCTTATCTTTTTAAGTAATAGTTATTTTTAAAGATATTGGTATTTCTCAATTCTTTAGTGCCTAATAATATATTATTCAAAACAATATTTGTGGTGATTATAAAATTAATATTTTAATTTCATTCTTAAATATTTTTCCGACCGTTTGTAATGTTAGATTTTATCTCCAATAAAAATTAATTTCTTTTAACAAATACTCTAGTTTAAAACAAGTGCTATTTCAAAATCCTTCAAAGAGTTATAATTAATCGGTAATTAAAAATGTGCATAAAAAAGGAAAGCCTTATAGCTCTCCTTTTAATCCTATTTCTTCTGCAACTTTTTGCATTCCCTTAATAGTTTCATTTATTATATAATCAAGATCCATGCCTAACATTGAGGCACCACCTTCGATAATGCTTCTATCCACTCCAGCAGCAAATTTTTTATCTTTCCACTTTTTCTTTACTGACTTAAGCTCTAAATCTAATATACTTTTACTTGGTCTCATTATTGCTGTTGCAGAAATTAACCCTGTAATTTCGTCAATGGTGTAAAGCACCTTTTCCATTCTCTCAATAGGTTCAACATCGCAGCAAATCTTGTAGCCATGGCTTTGAACAGCATGTATATAATCTTCAGGCCAGTTTCTTTCTCTCAATATCTCCCCAGCTTTAACGCAGTGTTCCTCTGGATACATTTCGTAATCAATATCGTGTATAAGACCTATAACTCCCCATTTATCAACATTGTTTTCTCCTAAAAGTTCTGCATAATGTCTCATAACTGCTTCTACAGATAACCCATGCTTAGTTAAACTTTCGCTCTTATTGTATTCCTTAAATAGACTAAGAGCTTCCTCTCTTGTTGGTATGTAATTTGCCATAATATCCCCACTTTCTACATAAATGTTTAATTTAAACTTTAAATTATTAAATATACAATAACCTCTTATATAATAGCAGAATAATTTCGAATAATAAGTCCTTGCCAATTGACTTTGAATAAATACAACTGATAGCTCTTTTATTAGTTAGATTATTAACCAAAAATATACTTTTTTAATCAATAACCTTACATGATTATCCTTACATTAGCCTTAACTTTATACCCTATAATCACATAAATATATTACCTAATATTATACCATATTGAAAAACTAATTGAAAACATGGATACAAATTGACACAATTTTATTCATAATTTTGTTGCATTTCTAGAATAATTATTAAATCTCCGAATATATTGTAATACCAATAATTTTTATAAGGAGATACGCTATGAAAAAAATACTTGCACTTGTGACTTCCGCAGTTCTTACTTCATCTTTATTCGTTACATCCCCTGTAACAGCTAAAATTAAAGATCATGACTTTAAGATTGATAATTTTGGTAAGTACTCAACTGATCTTCAAGGTGTTACAGAGTTTTTTAAAAACCATCAAGACAAATTTGGAGTGGAGAATGCAAAGGATGAGTTTTCTACCAAGAGCAATAAGAAGGATAACTTAGGTTATACACATATTAAATTACAACAAACCGTTAAAGGAACTCCTGTGTTTGGACATGAGTATATAGTACATTTTAATGATAAAGGTGAGGTTTACTCAGTAAATGGAAACTATAATGCTAAAGCAAAAGAATTTAAGAAATCAGGAAATTATATTACACCTGGAGAAGCTGAAAACAAAGCATTTAGTTCAGTAAATTATGATCCAAGTAGCTTAGATTCAGATTTCCCTAACAATGGAAAGGCTAAGCTGTATTTATATAAATTAAATAATGAATTTATTCCTGTTTATTTAGTTCAGCTCAACTATCTACTTCCTGAACCTGGCAACTGGAATATTTTCGTAAATGCTTACACTGGTGAAATAGTAAACAAATATAATAAAGCTGCAAATGTAGCTGCAACTGGCAGTGGTAAAGGTGTTCTTGGTGATACGAAGACTCTTAATTTGGACCTAGTTTCAAGCAGAAAAGGCACCTCTTACAATTTAACAGATTTAACTAGAGGTGCTGTTATTTCTACTTATACTTCCAATTATGGCTCCAGAATTCCTGGAACATTAATTTCTTCTTCCTCAACTACTATAAATGACCCGGCAGCAGTAGATGCACATTATTATGCAGGAGTTGTTTATGATTATTATAAAGAAAAATTTAATAGAAATAGTATAAATGGCTCTGGAATGGCAATAAAATCAAGTGTTCATTATTTAAGAAACTATGTTAATGCAGGATGGACAGGTACACAAATGGTTTATGGTGACGGCAATGGTGTTGATTCTTTGGCACTATCTGGTGGCTTAGATGTTATAGCTCATGAAATCACTCATGGTGTAGATCAATACGAAGCAGATTTGGTATACCAAGATCAACCAGGTGCTTTAAATGAATCTATGTCAGATGCCTTCGGTGTATTCGTAGAATATTATGCTCAAAATAGCAAATTTGATTGGTTAATGGGAGAAGATATCTGGACCCCTGGTATTCAAAATGATGCTTTAAGAGATATCTCTGATCCTACAAAGTATGGCGACCCTGCCCATATGAATAATTATGTTAATACAACTCAAGATTATGGTGGAGTTCATACTAATAGTGGAATACCAAATAAGGCTTGCTATTTGATAACAAATAATCTTGGTGTTGCTAAAGCTGAACAAATATATTATAGAGCTCTAACTGTATATATGACAGCTTATACTGATTTTTCAGATGCAAGAGCTTGTCTTGCACAAGCTGCTGCAGATCTATATGGTTCAAGCAGTGCTGAAGTAACAGCAGTTCATAATGCCTTTAGCTCAGTGGGAGTAAATTAAGATAAAAAAATTAGCAAGGTCTTCCTTGCTAATTTTTTTGTTCAAGTATAAAATCATAATATTTTTACTTAGATAAAATTTATAACTATATTTTTTTATAAAACTACTTCTTCAACAAATAAGGTTAAATTATCCTTATGGTTTAAATCTATGTATTCTCTTTTGCCATCTACCTCTACCATTATAATCGGTCTAACTGGAAAGTTTCTATTTTGAAGAATTACAGTACCTATTTTCCCATTATTTAATTTCACATCTAATCCTACTGGATATAAATATATGGATTTATTAAAGCATTTGTAAATATCTTCATCATACTTTCTTAATGTTTCTGCCTGTACCTTCTCCATGGCCTGATGTAACATCAAACCTTCCTTATTGATGGCATTTAAATACCCATCACATATACTCACTATTTTAGCAAACTCATGAATTCTATTTCCCTTAACCCCTTCTGGATATCCTGTACCGTTAACATTCTCGTGGTGTAGCAATACACCTATGTAAGAGGAAGTGTCAAACATGTAATTTTTCTTTAGCAGGTTGTATCCTTCAAGAGAATGCTCTTTTCCTTGAGAAAACAACTTTCCTATATCATGAAGCAATGCGCTAACCCCTAAATTAAACACCTTTTTATAATTATATCCATAATTAACTCCTATTTTTATAGAAAGTATTGCCACATCTATACAATGACTACACAAACTAGTGATGTCGTCGGTTTGCCCTAAGCTATTAATGAATAGGGCATTTTCTGACATATCAATACCCTCTATGATTTCTTCGATTATTTCCTTTATAATCTTGTCATTTATTTTCTTAGTAGCCTTTATATATGTAAATTCTTGCTTTAAATCTTTTATCATTCGGAGCTTTATTTTTGAATCCAATATTTCCTTAAGAACTATTTCATCTATACCATCATTGGTGTAAACGAGATTTATTTGCATATTTTGAATTGCTTTAATGTATTTTTCAGTAAGTTTTATTCCACTATTTAGATACATTATCCCACTATCAGTGTATATGGGAAATGCTAATTCTTTTCCTATTATTTTATTGCTCAGTATCGATAATTTCATTTCAAGCCTCCAAAAAAGTGTTAAGAATCTTAATTCTGTTAACTATTATATCATAAATTTAAGATATTTTTTATTCTAAATTATAAAATTTTAAAGGTGTTTATGGATAATACTACCATGTTAAGTTATAATGAGTTATACAAAGTTTTTGCAAGATTGGGGAGATAATTTATGTATAATATTCCTGAAAAAATCAATATAGCTAATTTACCTACCAAAATAGAAAAATTAGAAAGATTAACTCAAGAACTTGGTGGTGCTACTATTTTCATAAAAAGAGATGATGAAACTGGTACAGAAGTTTCTGGTAATAAAATAAGGAAACTCGAATTTTCTGTAAAAGAAGCTATAGATAAGGGTTGTGATCTATTGATAACCTGCGGTGGTTTACAGTCCAATCATTGTAGAGCAACTGCAGCTATTGCTGCAAAACTTGGAATTAAGTCATCTTTAGTTTTAAGGGGTTCTATGGATGATAACTATGATGGTAACTTATTTTTAAACAGGCTTCTTGGTGCAGATATAAAATATATTACACCTGAAGAATACAAATATAAAAGAATAGCAATAATGGAAGATCTAAAATCAGAATATGAAGCTAAGGGATTTAAACCTTATATCATTCCTGAGGGAGCTTCAAATGGTATTGGCACTTTTGGTTACTTAAATGCCATGAAAGAAATTATTAGCCAAGAAAAAGAGCTTGGTATCCATTTTGATAAAATAGTTATCGCTGTAGGTTCAGGCGGAACCCATGCTGGTCTCTTGCTTGGCTCAAAACTATTAAATCATAACTGTGAAATTTATGGTATAAATGTTTGTGATGATGAAGACTACTTTAAGGATAGAATTTATCATATTTTAAATGAGAGTATGGATTACCTTAATGTTAACCTAGGCTTCTCCAAAGAAGAAATTAATATAATTCATGGTTACGTTGGTAGAGGTTATGCTTTAAGTAGCCCTGAAAATCTAGAATTTATTCTTCACCTTGCAAAGCTTGAAGGTGTAATTTTAGATCCAGTTTACACTAGTAAAGCTATGTATGGTCTAGCAGAAGAAATAAAAAAAGGAACCTTTAATAAAGAAGAAAATATCCTCTTTATTCATACTGGAGGTCTCTTCGGATTATATCCACAGCGAGACTTATTTACATTTTAATATAATTGCATAAATTTATATGCTATAATTGCACATTGGGGAATGCCAATTTTCCAACAAATTTCATTCAAAACTGAACTGTTAATATTAATGGAGGTAATCACATGTTAAGAACAATAATATGGTATACAACTTTCGCTACTAGCTTAATTGGAAAAATACCGCAAATGTATACCGTGAAATCCTTAGAGAAAAAAGGTCAAATTATTGAAAGAGATGAATATATAGATAAAGTTTCTTCAAAATGGGCACTTAATAGAGTTAAGTTAAGTGGTGCAAAAGTAAAAGTTTTTGGACAAGAAAACATTCCTAGTGATAAACCTGTAGTTTTTATAAGTAATCATCAAGGAAACTTTGATATCGCATTATTTATGAGTCACATCAACAAACCAAAAGGATATATAGCTAAAATTGAAATGAACAAACTTCCAGTTATTCGAAATTGGATGAAATACATGAATTGTGTATTTATGGATAGAAGCAATATAAGAAAATCAGCTGAAGCTATTGTGGAGGGAGTAAATATTATAAAAAAAGGATACTCTCTTGTAATTTTTCCAGAAGGAACTAGAAGTAAGGGTGATAAAATAGGAGAGTTTAAAGCTGGTAGTTTTAAATTAGCTACAAAATCAAAAGCTCCAATTATACCAGTAACCATAAAAGGTTCCTATAAACTTATGGAGGCAAATGGAAGTAAAATTAAGCCTGCTGAGGTTGAAATATACATTCACCCTCCTATTGACACTGCTGGTCTTTCTAAAGATGAGCTTGAATCTCTTCCTGAAAAAGTAAAAGCCATTATACAAAATAAACTTTAATATATAAATTGATTTCAATTTGAATATTGAACCTATCCTTTAAAATATTCTTCCTAACCATATAAATTGCATACTGACAATTATGTATAATACTGATATAATTTATATCTATCGAGGAATATTTTAGAATAATTTTAAAGTACTTGGGGGGATTTACAATGTTTGAATGGAAAGATGAATACGAAACAGGTGTACCACACATAGATGAACAACATAAAAGACTATTTGAGATTGGAAATGACGCTTATGAATTATTAAGCAATCGTTTTGTTATTGACAAGTATGATAAGGTGGTAGCAATTCTTGATGAGCTAAAAGACTATGCTATTTATCATTTTAAGTTTGAAGAAGATTATATGCTTGGAATTGGGTATAAGAAATTCCTATCTCATAAGATTGAACATGATGACTTTATAAGAAAAATTAATGATGTTGACTACAGTCTTATAGATGAAGGTCAAAATGAATATATTTTAGAATTACTTCAGTTTGTTCACAAATGGATTTGTGAGCATATATTAGTTAAAGACCAAAGTTATGTAATGTAGAAAAAGAGTATGGCTAGAAAGCCATACTCTTTTATTGATTTAAGAAAAATTTGATTATGTCATACAAGTTTTAAGTTACCTATATGATTTGTTTCCACTAATATTATTGACTTTTTAAATCATAACTATACTAAAACTTGCCTTCTTTTAGCAACTTTTCAATATCATCTAACATAAGGTTTGCAGCTTTTACTCCCCCTGCAGTGTTCCAAATTGCATCATCTACTTTGAAAATCTTATTATTTTTTGATACTTCTAAAGTTTTAAATAATGAATCTTCAATCCATTCTTTTTCTCTAGCATTTCCTTGTCCGTCGCCAGTTTCATATGTAAAGTAAAACATTACATCCCCATCTGCTTCTTTGATTCTTTCTTTTCCAATTTCAAGAGTGAAATCTGTACTTTGTTGAGTCTCTGGTCTTGCAAAGCCTAACTGTTTAAGTATTGTACCGGAGAAGGTATCGCCAAGATATATTCTTGTCTTACCTGGCATAAATCTCACAATAGAAACCTTTGTATTTAGTTTATCTCCAGCTTCTTTAGAAATTTTTGCAACTCTATTATCAAATTCAGTTATTATATCCTTAGCTTCTTTTTCTTTTTTTAATACTTTACCGTAGAATTCAAAATTATTTTTCCATTCTCCTCTTAAAGTATCTGAGTATACCGTTGGAGCAATTTGAGAAAGTTGATCATAAATCTTTTCATGCCTCATTTTATTTCCTATGATTAAGTCTGGATTTAAGGAAGCAATAGCTTCAATATTAACTTGGCTTTCTTCTCCTAAGTTTTGAACTCCTTCCATGTCCTTTTCTATATGCTTATACCAAGGACTGCCTGTCCAAGATTTTACTGCACCTACTGGCTTAACCCCTAATTCTAGAAGAGCTTCTGTACCTTCATTGGTTAAAATAACTATATTTTTGGGTTCACCTTTAATCTCTGTCTGCCCCATTGCGTGTTCAATAACTCTCGCTTCTGTATTGCTTGTAGAAGCTGCTTTATCTGAAGAAGCTACACCTGAGCATGCCGTTAATCCCATTGTTAATATTAGCAAAGACGCTACTTTTGAAAACTTATCTTTTAACATTTTAACACTCCTTAATATGTATAAATTATATTTCTTTATGACTTTTATGTACTGAGAGTATATTATCATATATTGTTTCTAATTGCAACTGATTATCAACCGCATTTAATACTAAATTTCATTTTCATTGACAATAAAGACAGGTGTTATTATACTTAAATCATAAAGTTATAATGAAAATAACGTATTTTTACATAAGTAGGTCTCTAGATATTTTTCAATCAATAATAGAAATTGCTGCTTAAGTTCCTAGTTCTTGTCAAAAAGATTCCAATTTTATAGACTCTCTAGCCATGTTAAATATGAAATGTATTCTATAATTTTGATTTTCGTAGAAGCAATTCTCTCCTTCTAAAGCTACTAAATAAAATCTATTTTGTAACTAATAATTTGTATTTGTTTAAAGAAAGGACGTAACTCACGTGAAAGAATTTGTGTCTAAGGTGAAAGTAGATAGTAATAAATCAAAATTTATTTTGCTCATAATTTTAATATTTGTATTAATGCTTTCCTTTACTGGAAGTATGCTACTAGGATATATAAAAACAAATTTTAATGATTTGTTTAACTCATTTAAAAATTTTACTGGAACTACAGAAGAAATTGTGATTCAAAGTTCTAGACTTCCAAGAGCTTTAACTGCATTATTCATTGGAGGAAGTTTAGGTGTTTCTGGAGTTTTAATGCAGAGCTTAACTAAAAATCCCATGGCCTCTCCTGGACTTTTAGGAGTAAATTCAGGAGCTGCTTTTTTCATGGTGTTTACTTATAGCTTTTTCCCTAATTTAGGAGTTGGTTACGGAATAATCTTTTCTTTTATAGGAGCTACCATAGCAGTAGTCCTTGTTTATGCCTTAGCTGGCGGTTTAAAAGGTAATATTCAAACTTTTGATTTAACTCTAGCTGGTGCTGCAATATCAGCATTTTTCATGTCATTAACTCAAACTATTCTCTATAAAGATCAAAAAACTATGGAAGAAATTATGTATTGGCTAACGGGTACTGTAGAAGGTCGAAGCATGGATATATTATTTAAGGTAATACCTTTTATATTGGTGGCTCTTATTTTTACTTTTTTCATTTCTAAAAAGTTAAATCTATTTTCTTTAGGAGAAGAAATAGCAAAAGGTCTTGGAGTAAAAACCGAGGTATTAAAATTGCAAATGATATTATTAGTGGTTATTTTAGCTGGTGCTTCGGTAGCAGTTGCTGGTCCAATTTCCCTTGTAGGACTTATAGTTCCTCATATAGTTAAGGGTATAGTAGGGTCTGAATATAAATGGGTAATTCCCTATAGTATTGTAATTGGAGCTATTTTACTTCTTTCTTCAGATATTTTAGCCAGATTTCTAATCTATCCAAAGGAAGTACCAGTAGGTGCCGTTACAGCCATAATCGGAACACCCGTTTTCATTTATTTAGCTAGAAAGGCGGAAAATAAGTAATGAATAAGTTTTTTGTGCTAAGGAAAGGTAATCTTTCATTAATATATGAAAAAAAGAGTTTCAAAATATTATTGATAACTCTACTTATAGCTGTGTTTTCTATATTTCTAAGCTTAAGTATAGGACAAAACATAATACCAATAGATAGAATAATTAAAGTTCTATTTGGGTCAAAAGGCGGAGATGCTCTTATAATTAATACAATTAGGCTGCCAAGGACATTGGTGTCCTTTCTCGTAGGTGCTTCCTTAGGCCTTTCAGGTGCTATCCTTCAAGGTGTAGTTAAAAATCCTCTTGCAGCTCCAAATATTATGGGAATTACAGATGGTGGTTCTGTAGGTGCACTACTTTTTCTTACACTATTTACAGATCCAAAGAATAACTCTCTTACCACCAGCGTTTTCTTTATGCCTATATTTGCTTTTGCAGGTGCATTTTTAGCTGTATTTTTAATCTATATATTAGCATTTAAAAAAGGAGTAACACCTTTTAGATTAATACTTATTGGTATAGCAATTTCAGGTTTTGCCAAGGCTTTAACCTCTATACTAATAATTAATGGTCCTGTAGTTTTCATTAAAGAAGCTCAGCTTTGGCTAACAGGAACCGTATATGGTACTAATTGGACTCATGTTAAGTTGTTATTCATTTGGTTTTTACTATTATTTATTATTACTATACTGCTTACTAGAGAATTAAACATGCAAAACTTAGATGATACTCTGTCACTTGGATTAGGTTCTAGTACAGAAAAAAATAGATTTTTATTAATGATAATTAGTGCAGCTCTGGCTAGTGGTGCTGTAGCTGTTGGTGGCGGGATAACCTTTGTAGGACTTATTGCTCCCCACATATGTAGAAAGTTAACTAATTCTTCCTTTGAAAATGTAATTCCTTTATCAACTTTAATTGGAGGAATAATTGTTGTTCTATCAGATATAGCTGCTAGAACCTTATTCTTCCCACTGGATTTGCCTGTTGGAATATTCACTGCTGGAATAGGTTCTCCATTTTTCATCTACTTACTTATTAAGAATCAAAAGACTATGAAAAGAGGGATATAAATGAAATTATCTACTGAAAAACTAACCCTAGGATATGGGGATAATATAGTTTTAAAAGATATAAATGTTACTATACCCAAAAATAAAATAACTATCTTAGTTGGAAGCAATGGTTGTGGAAAATCTACTCTTTTAAAAACCATGTCTAGGCTTTTAAAACCTATAAGTGGACAAGTACTTCTTGGAGATAGCAATGTTTTTTCTCAACCTAACAAGGAAATAGCAAAAAAACTATCTATTCTTACACAAAGTCCCTCTGCTCCATCAGACTTAACAGTTTTTAACTTAGTAAAGCAAGGAAGATATCCCTACCAAAGCTGGTTTAGTCAATGGACTAAAAAAGATGAAAGAATTGTAAGTTATGCTCTAGAAAAAACAGGTTTAACCGAAATAAAGGATAAGAAACTTTCTGACTTGTCTGGTGGACAAAGACAAAGAGTATGGATTGCCATGACTCTAGCTCAAGAAACAGCTATTATTCTCTTAGATGAACCAACCAATCACTTAGATTTAAAATATAAAATTGAAGTTCTAGATTTATTAAAAGATTTAAATAGAAAAGAAAACAGAACTATCGTTATTGTATTACACGATATAAATCTTGCTTGCAGATATGCAGATCATATTATAGCCGTTAAAGATGGAAAGGTCTATGCTGAAGGCATCCCTGAGGAAATTATAGATGAACAACTTATTAAGAATGTTTTCGATATAAATTCAAAAATAATTCAATGCCCTGTATTTGCAACTCCTATGTGCATAACTTTTCAGTAATATCAACCTACAAAAAGACTGAGATCAAATTGCGTGCTACACAATTTGCCCTACAGTCTTTTATTTCACCATATGAAATAAATACTTACTAATCTTTTTCAATATTTCTAACTAACTATACCTATTCTACACGGTAATTTTAATAACTTCCCCATCTTTGGTTTGTATATCAACAAGATCTAGTCCTTTATAAGTTTCGCTTAAATCCTTTAGTGCTCTAATTATTACCTTTTCATCTATTATATCTAAATATTTTCTTGTTTCCTCATCTATATGATGACTTCTTTTAACTCCCCACATACCTACTCTTACTCCAAAACGGGCTAAGGACATAGGCAAATATATTCTAAAATTTCTACCTTCTTTGCTTTTTATACGAATCTTCATAATCCCACCTCTAGGTAATTACAATTCCTTATTCAAAACATTTACCCTAATAAGCTATTCAATAACTAAGTAAAAATAATTCTAGTGTAAATTTCAACATAATGAATCTCAAAAACATATTCTTATTAAATTTATCCATAGAGTGTGTTTTTTCTTGATACAAGACTCCTGTACATCTTTAACCTGTATCTTAAATTTTATACCTTATATTACTTTATTATTAAATTACTATGGATACTCTTGTAAATATCTTGTCTAAATTACCTAATCTCAACTATAACCTTGTCTCCATCATGAGTTTCTACATCTACTATTTTCCCTGTAATGTCATTCATTATTGCTTCTTTAATTATTTCCATATCTATGCTGGATTCCAATCCTTCAGCCTTAATTGGAAGTTTTCCTGTAGCACTTAAAATATTTTTTACAAAATTCATAGGGACATTTACTTTAACTTTGTCTCCATCATGAGAATCTACTAACACGTAAAGCATTTTTTCATTATTAACATAACTGCTTTCATCCTTGTATCTTTGCATTATAACTTTTTCTTCATTTGGTTTTTCTCCTAAAGCTTCAATAAGCTTTGATCCACTTTCAGCATCGATTTTTCCTTCTTCTATCATTTTTAGAATTCTTAATACATCTTCTTTCATTTTTACGACCCCCAATTAATTTTATTTAAGTTAATTCTATTAATGGACTTTCATGGTAGTTATGTTCCACTTTTAATTGTTTATCGGTGAAAATTAGGTGGTACCTACCTTGCAAAAGTATCACTAAATACTATTTTTTTAATAACTTCATTGCCTCATCAGCAGTGATTTCACCTTTTTCTAACATATCAAGGACTTCAGTATTATCTTTTGTTTTTGCTTCTTCACTTCTAAGACCAAGTGCTAAAATTACCTCATCTAACTTCGCTCTAACTGTTGGATATGATATTCCAAGCTCTTTTTCTACATCTTTAATGTTGCCTCTACATCTTAAAAATGTCTCTACAAAACCTAAATGTTCATTGGACAAGGCGTCAAACTTTGAAAACTCAAATTCATTCTCTATCACAGTGTTGCATCTTTTGCATCTCAGTTTTGTAATTTTAAGTTTATCATTGCATACTGGACATTTGCTTAATACTTTATACATAACTTTTAACACCCCTTTAATTACATTATATTCCTTGATATTTATTTTGTAAATATATAAATTGAATTATTTTATATATTTTTTATTTTTTATTTAATTATTGAATTTTATTATTAATTTTATTGATTTACTCCTTGAAATTGTTTAATTATAAACTAAAATACTTTTTAAATGAGATTCTTAAAAAGCATCACCACAATTGAAGCGATAATTTCTTTTACATGGATTTAACTAGAAAATCTATTAAGTTTTGATTTTTTTATATTTTTAAGTAGAGAAAGATTAAATTTACAAAATTTAATGTATTTAGTTTGCTTTACTAGTAAATAATAGGATGGATAATATTACTTGTAAATTATTATAGAGGAGGATATTTACATATGGCAAAAATTATGAAAACCATGGATGGAAATCAAGCTGCTGCTGAGGCATCTTATGCCTTTACAGAGGTAGCTGCAATCTATCCAATTACCCCATCTACTCCTATGGCGGAACTCACAGATGATTGGGCTGCCCATGGAAGAAAAAATATGTTTGGTCAAGAAGTTCAGGTAGTTGAAATGCAATCTGAAGCTGGTGCATCCGGTGCTGTTCACGGTTCACTTGCTGGTGGTGCTCTTACTACTACCTATACTGCATCTCAAGGATTATTATTAATGATTCCTAATCTCTATAAAATGGCAGGAGAGCTTTTACCTGGAGTATTACACGTAAGTGCTCGTGCAGTTGCTGCTCATGCTCTTTCAATTTTTGGAGATCATCAAGACGTAATGGCTACAAGACAAACTGGTGTGGCTCTTTTAGCTGCGTCAAACGTTCAGGAAGTAATGGATTTAGCTAATGTGGCTCACCTTTCTGCAATAAAATCTAGAATCCCATTCATACACTTCTTCGATGGTTTTAGAACCTCTCATGAAGTTCAAAAAATCGAAGTTGTAAATCCTGAAGATGTCGTTAAACTTGTAGATCAAGATGCAATAAAAGCTTTTAGAAAAAGAGCTTTAAATCCTGAACACCCAACTCTTAGAGGTACAGCCCAAAACCCTGATATTTACTTCCAAGGCAGAGAGGCATCAAACAAATTCTATCAAGCGGTGCCTGACATTGTAGAAAATTATATGCGTGAAATAGAAAAAATCACAGGAAGAGCATATCATCCATTTGATTATTACGGTGACCCAAGTGCTGAAAATATCATCATTGCCATGGGTTCTGTTTGCGACACTATAGAAGAAACTATAGATTACTTAATGAAACAAGGTGAAAAGGTAGGACTTATTAAAGTTCATTTATACCGTCCTTTCTGTGCCAACTATTTCTTAGATGTACTTCCTAAAACTGTTAAGAAAATTGCAGTATTAGATCGTACTAAAGAGCCTGGTGCATTAGGGGAACCATTATATCTTGATATTTGCAATATCTTCTATAATGCTACAGAAAAACCTGTAATAGTTGGTGGTAGGTATGGATTAGGTTCAAAAGATACAAGACCAGCTCAAATTCTAGCAGTGTACAACAATCTAAAAGGTAGTAAACCTAAGGATGGTTTTACAATCGGTATAGTTGATGATGTTACAAATACTTCACTACCTGAAGAAGATCCAATTGAAACTTCTGCAGAAGGAACTATAAACTGTAAATTCTGGGGCTTAGGTTCAGATGGAACAGTTGGTGCAAATAAATCAGCAATTAAAATTATAGGAGATAATACTGATCTTTATGCTCAAGCTTATTTCTCTTATGATAGTAAAAAATCTGGTGGAAGTACAGTATCTCACTTAAGATTTGGTAAAAAACCAATTAAATCACCATACTTAGTTTACAAAGCTGATTACATAGCTTGTCATAATCCTTCTTATGTATATAGTTTTGATTTATTAAAAGGATTAAAGAAAAACGGTGTATTCGTTCTTAACTGTGGTTGGAGTGACGATGAATTGGAAACAAAATTACCTGCATCCTTAAGAAGATACATTGCACAAAATAATATAAACTTCTACACCATAGATGCCATATCCATTGCTGGAAAAATTGGCTTAGGTGGAAGAATTAATATGATAATGCAATCTGCATTCTTTAAATTGGCTAATGTTATACCTGTAGAACAAGCCTTAGATTTATTAAAAACCTCAGTTGAAAAGACCTATGGTAAAAAAGGCGAAAAAATTGTTAATATGAATAAAGAAGCCATTGATCAAGGTGTAAATGCATTACATAAAGTAAATATACCTTCAGCATGGGCTGATGCAAAAGAAGAAAATATAGCAATTAAGGAAGAACCTGATTTTGTGAAAAATATACAAAGACCAATGGAAAGACATGAGGGTGATGAACTTCCTGTTAGTGCCTTTAATGGAATGGAAGATGGAACTTTCCCAATGGGAACTACATCTTATGAAAAACGTGGAATAGCTGTAACAGTTCCTCAATGGCAAATTGATAAATGTATTCAATGTAATCAATGTTCTTTAGTTTGTCCTCATGCTGTTATTAGAGCACTTCTTCTAGATGATAATGAAAAAGAAAATGCACCTGAAACCTTTAATACTAAAAAACCTTTAGGTAAAGGTCTTGAAAATCTTCACTATAGAATTCAAATTAGTCCTCTAGATTGTACTGGATGCGGAAACTGCGCTGATATTTGTCCTGCTCCTGGTAAGGCCCTAATTATGAATTCAGCAGAAGAAGAAATTAAAGCTGAAAAAGAAAACTGGGAATATTGTACTACAGTAAAAACTAGAGATGATTTAATGGATAAGAAAATGTTAAAAGGAAGCCAGTTTGTAAAACCTCTTATGGAATTTAGTGGCGCTTGTCCTGGTTGTGGAGAAACACCATATGTTAAACTTCTAACTCAATTGTTTGGTGATAGAATGATGATAGCTAATGCAACAGGCTGTTCATCAATTTGGGGTGGAAGTGCTCCATCAGTTCCTTACTCTACCAATGCTTGTGGTAAAGGACCTTCTTGGGGTAATTCACTCTTTGAGGATAATGCTGAGTATGGTTATGGAATGTATTTGGCTGTAAAACAATTGAGAGAAAAACTTGCACAATTAATAAAAGAAGCATTAAATAATCCTACAACCCCTAAACTTAAAGAAGCCTTCGAAGAATGGTTAGCTGGAATGAATGATGGCGATGCCTCTAAAGCGGCTACTGCAAAGATTCGAGAAGCTATGAAAGAAGTAGATTATGAAAGTGATCCAATTCTTAAAGAAATCATGGAGAAGGAAGATCATCTTGTTAAGAAATCTCATTGGATGATTGGCGGAGATGGATGGGCTTATGACATTGGCTTCTCAGGTCTTGACCAAGTAATATCCTCTGGAGATGATGTTAATATTTTTGTAATGGATACTGAAATATACTCAAATACTGGTGGTCAATCTTCAAAAGCTACCCCAACTGCAGCAGTTGCTAAATTTGCAGCATCAGGTAAGAAGATCAGAAAGAAAGATCTTGGACTAATGGCTATGAGTTATGGCTATGTATATGTAGCTCAAATCGCCATGGGAGCAAATATGAATCATACTTTAAAGGTTCTTGCAGAAGCAGAAGCTTATAAGGGACCATCTCTTATTATTGCTTATGCTCCTTGTATAAGCCATGGTATTAAATCTGGTATGGGAACAACTATTGCACAGGAGAAAAAAGCTGTTGAATCAGGTTATTGGCATCTATATAGATACAATCCAATGTTAAAAGAAGAAGGAAAGAATCCATTTGTTTTAGATTCTAAGGAACCATCAAAATCCTTTAAAGAATTTATTTTAAGTGAAATTCGTTACACTACACTTGCAACTGTATTCCCTGATATTGCAGAACAACTTTATGATGTAGCTGAAAAGCATGCTCGTGATAGATACGAAACCTACAGAAGATTAGCTGATATACAATACTAAAATAAAATGAAGGAGTTTGATATAAAATCAAGCTCCTTTTTCCATGGAGATCATTTTCTATAAAAAAAAACAAATTAACTCTAATTTTCTAGTAATTAAACCTCAATTACCGTATTTCCTAAGCTAAAAGCATAAAGAGGCTATGTGATAAAATATTTTTTGAAATATTTTTATCATAGCCTCTTTTCTTATTACTTATATTTTATATGATTTACTATCTAACTATTTTTGATTGGCATCTACCCAATCTTTGGCATTTCTTGTTTCTATTTCATTAGGTAAATTGACCTTTGTCCTTGGTTGTAACCTTTCTCTATTAAATATTGGTGCTGTTGCATAACTTTCAATTGGTGTATCCATGTGCTGTTCCTTATATCTGTTTTCTGCCATAATAAATCCCTCCTATTTTCTACTTTTTTAAACTTGTGAATATATGAGTAGGTATCTAAAAGCTTTTGACCTTCTCTATATTAGTGTCTACAATTAATGAAAATCTATAAGAGGAAATTTACTTTTTAATTTCAAATGTTTATCAGAAATAAGGGCTATCAAAACAAATATTATGCTTTTCTCACTATTTTAAAGTTTTAGTAGAATATTAATTAATAAACTATTTCACTGAATCAAACTTATAATTTCTAACTACATCATATATTTCTCTAACGAAAGTACTTAGATTTTAAATATCTAATAATATCTTATTTATATCTTCGCTAACCTTTATTCTTTCTTCTTGAACCCATTGTTCATCATATTCTAGACCAAAAATCTTACAGAATGAATAATATAAATTTATCTTTTGGTAGTACATCTCCAATTCATAGAGTTCCGGTATCATACAAGTGGGCTTAGAAATTATTTCTCTTTTTCCTATAAAGAGCTCGTCAACATAAATTAAAAAAGCTTCCATAATTTTAGGATTAGTTACGTCAAATGGAATTCTTATTAACTTCCATTGTATACTTTCATGAAGCTTATACCCTTTAAGGTTATCCAAAATAATTAGATATTCATTGATATCCATTTTTCTATAAAAAGGCATTTTCTCTTCTCTTGTGCTCCAAAGTGCAAGTTTTTCTCTCAAAGAAAGACTTTTTACTTTTAAAATTGCTTCACTTGGTCCAATAACAGCTTCTTCCACTTCCCTATCTAGTGATCCTAACATTTCTTCTAAAAAATCCTGATTCCCGCTTATTGAGGCAACATAACCTACTTCATATATGCCCTTTCTACCAGCTCTACCCGCAATTTGCTTAACTTCATGAGAGTTTAAATACCTAAATTCACTGCCGTCAAATTTCTTTACATCCATAAATACAATTCTTTTAATAGGTAGATTTACTCCCATACCGATGGCATCAGTACATATAAGTATCTTTGTTTCTTTATTAATAAATTGCTCATATTGTTTCTTTCTAACCTCTGGTGGTAAATCACCATAGATTAGGCTAGCTTTAATTCCCATATCTGCAAACTGATAAGCTAATTCTAAAACTCTCTTTTTCGAAAAAGCAACTAATGCATCACCTTCATCAATGGTTTTGTATGAAAAGCTTTCTTCTTGTAACTGAAGTGGTATTTCTCTTTTATACTCCTTCAGTGAATATTCTTCCTCACAATCCTCTATTATCTTTATAATAATATTTTTTGCATTTAATGATCCACAGATGTGCACTTCTTTACTTTTTACTCCTAATAATGCTCTAGTCCAACCTGCTCCTCTTTGATCATCATCAATCATTTGAACTTCATCTATAATTGCGACTTCATATTCTTCTTCTATATCTAATTTTTCAATGGTACAAGAAATATGAGTTGCTCCTTCTACTATTATTTCTTCCTCTCCTGTTAAAAGACTACACTTTATTCCTTCTCCATTTAATCTTTCATAGTTTTCTAAAGCTAATATCCTCAGAGGAGAAAGATATATACCCTTGTTACTACTTTTTAGCCTTTGCATTGCATTATAGGTCTTTCCAGTATTTGTCTCACCTAGGTGAAGATAAAACTCCCTTTTAATCCTTCTTGTTTCTCTATATTCATCCTTTGGATTTTTGGGGAATACTCTATCAAACTCTTTTGAAATTAATCTAGGTATATGATTAGAGATAAGCACACTTATAATTCCTGACTTTAAATAACCTTCATAGTTATCCTCTACTATTTCCTTAAAACTAAATTTAGTCTCATTTTTATTGTTATAATCTTTTACAAGCCTTTCTGATATATAATCTAAAATTTCTAAGTAGCTATAATATACAGTATTATAATCTTTAAGTCCTAGATTCTCATATTCCTTTAATTGCTTAAGCTTCTTTCTTACAGAGGCTTCATGTTCCCATAATGAATTAACCTTTGTATTTTTAACTATTTCATTTATTTGATGAGTTTGATTTTTCAGCTTTCTAAAATTTCTTTCAATAACTCCTCTTTTCATATTAAGTCTCCTTTACTAAGGTTATATACCTTATTACATTGGCTTATACGATAAACTCTTAATAAAAATATTTTAAACATAAAACAACCATGAAATCATTACATTTACCTATAGTTTTCAGCTTATTCCACTAAATTATAAGCGCTAAATGAAATTTCATAATATAAGTGTAATTCACTATTTTAACTGAAATTTTATAATAATTATTTCATATAAATTACTATTTCTCATGTCATATTATTGCTTGTTTAAATATAATGTTTACTGAATTTTAATACTATATAACAATGTAACTACTAATACCATTATATGCACTTTAATTCCTAGCAAAAAAATGATAACATTGTATATTATAATATTAAGATATAATGATGCAAATCTTAGTAGGTGTTTCACTTAACCTTAGGAACTAGAATTAATGATTTATGTTATTCCACCTATAATTAATATAGTTTTATGCTGGTTACTTATAATTCTATTACTTTATCTCTCTAATAATGATATTCAATGAAAAAGTTCTATACAAGATTTTAAATTTAAAAGATATTTTGTATGTATGTTAAAGATCTTAGACTAACACATGTAAATTTATGGAATAACACAGATAATAAATTAATGAACTTTAAATTTTGTAATTTTAAAAACATAATGAGTATGTTGAAAGGGTGAAATTATGAAGAGTAAAATACTTATTGTTGAAGATGAAATTAAACTATCAGAAGTAATGACGTTATATTTAAAAAAGGAAAATTATGAGGTAACTTCTATCTCAGACGGGAAAGTTGCAGAGAAAGCAATAAATACTGATTTTTTTGATTTAATAATCTTGGATGTTATGCTTCCAAATAAAGATGGATGGGCTCTTTTAAGAAAAATTAAATCCATAGGTAATACTCCCGTGATATTAACCACAGCGCGAGGAGAGGAAGATGATAGAATTTTCGGCTTAGAGTTAGGAGCTGACGATTATATGGTAAAACCTATCAGTATGAGAGAATTAATTCTCAGGGTAAACTTACGAATTAATAGCAAAATTGATAAAAATAAAGAGTTAAGTTATGATGGTGTTACTATTTTAGAAGATAATAGAGAAGTAATAGAAGAAGGTAAAAGTATAGCTTTAACGCCAAAAGAATTTGACCTTGTATTATTTTTGTGGAAAAATTCAGGGCAAGTTTTTAATCGTGAACAACTCCTTAGTACAGTGTGGGGATATGACTATGTAGGTGATTCTAGAACTGTTGATACTCACGTAAAAAAGCTAAGAGAAAAAGTTAAGTTTTGTGAAAAATATCTAGCTACCGTATGGGGAGTAGGCTATAAATTAGATTTAAGAAACTAAATATCCAAGTTTTTTATCTTAACAAAAGGAAATCACAGATTTACTATTATCGTAATTTAAAAATAATTTTATGGAGAAGAATTATGAACAAAATAACATTAAAACTTACAAAGTATTTTCTGGGTATAATTACCTTTGTAGTAATACTATGCTTTATTGCTAGTAGTGTGTTTTTATCTAAATTTTATATGATGGAGCAATATAATAATCTAGAAAATTCAGCGAAAGAAATATATACATCTCTCAATACTTCTGCGCCTGTATCAGACACTACAGTAAGTGCCATACTGATTAAGGATGGACATGTAACTTCCTTAACTCATGGGAAAATGGGAATGATGCCTATGCTTCAAAATCTTAGCGAAAAAGATTTTAATGAAAAAGGGAAATTTAAAAATTCAATGGGTTCAGAATTTCTCTATTATAAGCTTGAAAGATCCTTAGGAGATATTGTAGTTTTTCAAAACAATAGTTATTCTAATGAATATTTAAGTGTGGTATATATTGTTTTATTCTTCATTTTTATCTTTTCTATACTACTGTGTCTTCCATTGATATCCTTTATTGGTAAAAGATTTACTAAGCCCATATTACAATTAAAAAATGCTGCTGAAGAAATTTCTCAAGGTAACTTTGATTTTGAACTAGATATAAATTCTAAGGATGAGATAGAAACCCTTTCTAAAGCTCTTGTAAAAATGTCCTCTGAGTTAAAGAAGAAATATACTATTCAAAGAGATTTTGTGGCAAACGTATCCCATGATTTTAAGACTCCCCTTAGCGTGATTAGGAGCTATAGTGAAGCTATTAATGATAATTTGCTTGATGATGAGGAAAGAGGTAAGTATTCCCTTGAAATAATAAAAGAGGTGGACAGCTTAAATAATTTGGTAGTAGCTCTACTTCAACTTTCAAAATTTCAGCACGGTGGATATGCTCTTAATAAAAAATTTATTAATTTACCATTACTCATGGAAGAATGTATTAATAAATTTACACCAATAATTAATAAGAAAAATATAAGTATAGAATTACAGTCTTTACCTGTAGATATATTTGCAGATAAGGAGCATATACAAAGAGTCTTTTATAACTTCATAGATAATGCTCTTAAATTTAGCAATGATAATGGTAGAGTTAAAGTAGTTTCCAGTGATGAAAATACCTATATTAGATTATCAGTTATAGATAATGGTATGGGCATAGAACCGGATTTTCAAAAGGATATATGGAATAGATACTATAAGAATGCTCGAAGCGGTGGTATGGGACTTGGTCTTCCTATTTGCAGCGAAATATTAAAATTACATGGATTTACCTATGGTGTTAATAGTTCTCCTAAGGATAGAACAGAGTTTTTCTTTCTAATTCCTAAGAAAGAAGTACGTTTCCTTAATGAATCATAATGTTAACTTATTCTATGTGAAATCATTATTATCTAGAGAATTCTATTAAATTAATTAGGATAATATTAAGTTTTATTATTGTTAAATTTTTATTATTTGTATTTCACAAATTTATCACAATTACCCCATAGTCTCATCAAAGTTCTTTTGTATTATTAATATATAAGCTACTGATATATATTAATTGCAGCTTATAACTCACTAAAGTTTAGAGTTTAAAGCTAAATGAATATAAACTTAGTAGTAATATTAAATAAAATTTATGGAGGTAATTAAAATGAAAAAGAAAAATCTTATTATGGTATTAACATTGACATTAGCACTTGGAGTTGGAGCTACTGCCTATGCAGATTCGGTAACCAATACACCAAATACCAACAACACTACTGTGGCATCTCAAGGAGCTGGTTTTAGAGCTATCACAGGTACAAGAGGATATGACTTTATGATAAACCTACTACAAGGGAAATTTGGCATAGGAGAAACTGAAATAACTGAAGGTAGAGCTGCTGGAAAAACTATATTTGAAATAGCTAGTGAAAAAGGAGTTACACCTGAAGATTTCAAAGCTACTATGCTAGAAGAAAAGATAAACTCTATTGATGAAGCAATAACCAATGGCTCAGTAACAAAGGAACAAGGAGAAGCTCTAAAAGCTAGAATAGAAGAGAATTCAGCCACTTGTACAACTCCAGGTGAGGGCCAAGGAAGAAGCGGTTCTGCACGCATGGGTCAAGGAAACGGCTCAGGTGAAGGCATGGGCAAGGGTGCAGGTATGAGAGGCGCAAACAGAGGTGCTTGCGGTAATTTAGGAGCTACAAATAATAACTAATAACTCTTGTAAAATACTCCTTAAACAAAAACCATAATATCGGTGATAAGAACCTTATATTAATTAAAATAAAATTTATAATGTAATTTCTGTAAATCTTAACCTAAGATCACCTGATATATATTTATAAGTTTTATCTTAACCTCACATCAGAGTTAAAGATGTGAGGTTAATTTCATAGGATAAATATCCACATACACACTTTTAGTTATTACGCACATCTATGGCTCAGGATCTTGAAAAAATAACTAATTTTTCTTAAGACATTCCAAGGGCTGCTGCCCCAACGATTCCTGCTCCGTTGCCTAGTTCAGCCAAAACTATTCTTCCCACAGGCATCATCTTCATGTATTTTCTTTTTTCAACTTCCCTTTGAACCTTCTCTAATAGTAAGATTCCTGCTCCAGCAAGTCCCCCTCCAAGGGCAAAAATTTCTGGATCAATAATGTTTACCATATTAGTAATTCCGATGGCTAGGTATTTTACTAATCTATCTACTGCCATATTTCCTACCTTATCGCCTTCTTGAGCAGCTTCAAAGATTACTCTTCCATTTATTTTGTCTATATTGTTATTTACCTTTTCCAGAATTGAAGTTGCAAGTCCTTCTTCTATCAGCTTTTTGGTGTAGTTAATTAGTGCAGTAGATGACGCAAAGGTTTCTAAACATCCATTTCTCCCACAATTGCAATCATAATAATTTTCTCCAACTATCATGTGTCCAATTTCTGAGCCAACTCCATTAAACCCAGACTGAACCTTACCATCCATTACAATTCCCCCACCAATACCGGTTCCAAGAGTAATGAAAACTCCACTGTTACAATGCTTCATAGATCCTACTTTATATTCTGCTAATCCTGCTACAGTAGCGTCATTTTCTATAAAAACCGGAATATTTAGCTCTCTCTCTAGAACTTCCTTAAAGGGTACATCCTTCCAATTTAAATTCACACAATAAATTACTTTACCTGTTTCAGGCTCTGCAATTCCAGGAATGCCCACGCCAATAGCTTTAATTTCATCTTTACTTATTCCATATTCATGTGCTATTTCATTAATTAATGTTATAATATCTTTTATAATTGCTTCATGTCCCCTTTCCACTTTAGTAGGAAGGGACTTTTGATATTTTAACACGCTATTTTCATCCACAAGCCCAATGGCAATATTAGTTCCACCTAAATCTACTCCTATATACATTTTGTTCCTCCTTCTAATTTATCCCATAATTACAGTATTAGTTTTAAAAATATTTTAAAATGAAAAAGTTCATTTTATTCAACTACCTTAGAAAGTGATTTAACTCATATCTTAAGAAATTTCAGCATTTAAACTTGTTTAAATTCTTAAACTTATTTAAACCTTTAAACTTGGTTACACTCTTAAACACATTTAGGCCCTTAGGCTTGTTTAATTTCTGAAGAAGCTGTGAGTCATATGATCCAAAATATTTATATATATAAAAACCTTATAGCTTTTCCAAACTATATTTTCGTTAGATAATTCTATATTATAATTTTATATCACATTTCATTAAATTATAAGATGGTAAAATTTATTAATTGAAATATTATTTCTATAAATATATAGGCTTCAGTAATGTAAATTTAATTTATTCATTCCTGAAACCTTAAGGTACCCAAGCAGATTCCTGTATAAATTAGGTCTTCCCTTTGATTTCCTATAACTATAAACTTATTACTCACATTATTTATATTTTTCTGCAACTAAAAACATAGATACACAAGACTAAAATTAATTAGTATTCCTGTGTATCTACTAAAGGGGCTCATTGAATTTACAAAGTTTCTTAGAGTTAAAGAATTACTGAATTAATCTATATTTTCAGTTGACTAATTCCATAAATTTGCATTAATTGGATTGAAAAAGTTCTAACTATATTTTATTAGACTCTATATGCCAGATTTCCCTTGCATACTCTTCAATAGTTCTATCACTACTAAACTTACCTGCATTAATCATATTTTTAAAACATTTTCTTCCAAAGTCTAGTTTATTTCTATATGCTTCATCTACTTTATCTTGAGCTTCTATATAATCATTGAAATCTCTGAATATAAAGTAGTGGTCGGCTTTGTGCCAAGTTGCACCTTCTAACAGGGAGTTATATAGTTCTTTAAACATACCAGTGTCTCCATCAGAGAAAGTTCCATCTATTAAAGTGTCCACAACTCTTTTAAGTCTCGGAATAGTTTGGTAATAATCCTTAGGGTGGTAGGTATCTTTAATTTCCTCTATTTCTTCAACTCTTGCTCCAAAGATAAAGTTGTTTTCTTCTCCTGCTTCCTGAACAATTTCCACGTTAGCTCCATCGTAGGTTCCAAGAGTTGGAGTACCATTTAGCATAAACTTCATATTTCCAGTACCTGAAGCTTCTTTTCCTGCGGTTGATATTTGCTCAGAGATATCTGCTGCAGGAAATAACATTTCTCCATAGGATACTCTATAATTTTGTACGAATACAACTTTAATTTTTCCCTTTACATCTATATCATTGTTAATTAACTTTGCTATTTCATTAATAAATTTAATTATTCCCTTAGCTCTCAAATAGCCTGGAGCAGCTTTTGCCCCGAAGATAAAGGTTCTAGGTACTATATCCAGTTCAGGATTTTCTTTTAATTGATAATATAAATCTAAAATACCAAAAGCATTTAGTAGCTGTCTTTTGTACTCATGAAGTCTTTTTATTTGAATGTCAAATAAAGAATTTGGATTTATTTCAATGCCTTCATGAACCTTAATATACTGTGCTAATTGTTCTTTTTTCTTATGTTTTATACTTAAGAATCTATTTAGCACTTCATCATCTTTTGAAAATTTTTCTAATTCCTTTAATAGAGTCAAATCTTTTATCCAGTGATCTGTACCCAAAAGTTCTGTAATCATTTGCGATAACTCCTTGTTACAAAGGGCAATCCACCTTCTTGGAGTTATTCCATTGGTTTTATTTTGGAATCTATTTGGATAGAGTTTATGCCAATCCTTTAACTCTTGAAACATTAATATATCTGTATGCAATTTTGCAACTCCATTTGTAGTGTGAGTTCCATGTATTGCAAGAAAAGCCATCCGAATCATATCATTATAAATAATGCACATAGAGTTTATCTTTTCTGAATCATAACCCTTTTCTAAAAGCTCCATGACAAATCTTCTATCTATATCCTCAATGATTTCGTAAACTCTTGGAAGTAACTTTTTATATAGTCCACTCCACCATTGCTCTAAAGCTTCTGCTAAGATAGTATGATTTGTGTAGGAAAAAGTTTTAACAGTGATATCCCAAGCGATGTCCCAGGATATATGTTCTTCATCTACAAGTAATCTCATTAGCTCTGGTATTGCTACCACTGGGTGTGTATCATTAAGCTGAATAGCATGAAATTCAGAAAACCTTTCAAAATCTGTGCCGTGATTTTCTTTATACTTTCTTATGATATCCTTTAAGGAGGCTGACACAAAGAAATATTGTTGTTTTAATCTTAATATCTTTCCCTCTTCTGTGGAATCATTGGGATATAACACTCTTGAAATATCGTCAGCTTTATTCTTTTCTCTCACTGCTTCATCATACATTTGTTCATTAAACAACTGAAAGTCAAATTCATTAAAGCTTTCTGCTTTCCACAATCTTAGAGTGTTAATATTCCTTGTGCCATAGCCAATAATAGGTACATCATAGGGCACAGCCTTAACCTTTTCATCACTAAATTCAACAATTATGCTGTCTTCTTCTCTTCTTAGTGACCATGGGTCTCCATATTTGAGCCAGTTATCACCCTCTTCTCTTTGAAAACCATCTTCAAAACTTTGCTTAAACAATCCATGGCTATATCTAATACCATAACCAGTAACTGGCAAGTTAAGAGTTCCACAAGAATCCATAAAGCAGGCTGCAAGCCTTCCGAGACCTCCGTTACCAAGTCCAGCATCCTCTTCGATATTTTCCACTTCGTTAATATCTATATTCATTTCCTTTAAGACTTCACTAATTTCTTCATAAATTCCCAAGTTCAATAAGTTATTCCCTAAAGCTCTTCCCATTAAAAATTCAGCTGAAAGATAATATGCTGCCTTACCTTTAGAATAGGCATTTTTTGTTTCATCCCAGCTATTAATAATCATTTCCATTATTGCTTTAGAAAGAGCGTTATGCTTCTCATGAGTCTTTGCCTTATCTAAAGTTTTACCATAGTCTAATTTGATAATTCTTTCTATGGTTATTCTCAATTCCTTAGTATCAAACATATTTATCTACCTTTCATTGGTTTTATAATTGATTTTACTTTTATAATTTCTTATTCATATTATATTAATATATCTGTTTTGCTTACTAACTCCTACATCCATTACATGAGAGTGCATTCCACATTATCATTATCTGCCATAAAGCTTTGTAACCTCATAAATCTTCTGTGCTAACTCATCACTTAATGCTTCTTTTTTAACTCTCCATTGCCAGTTTCCACCAAGAGTTGAGGGTATATTCATTCTGCTCTCTTCTCCAAGGCCTAAAAAATCCTGCATTTGCGCTATAGCTAGGTTTCCTACAGAACTAAGCGCACCTCTAATAAATCCCCAGTTATAGCCTTCCTCTTCAGTAAGTTTTAAATATTTAACTGCAAAATCTACATCTTCCTTGGAAGTATTTTTAAACCAACCATTTACGGTATCATTATCATGGGTACCAGTATATACCACACAGTTTTTATCATAATTATGTGGAAGATAATCGCTTTCTTCCCTGGAATCAAAGGCAAACTGAAGGACCTTCATTCCTGGATAACCTGACTGAATTCTAAAATTAATAACCTTATCTGTTAAAAAACCTAAATCTTCAGCTATAATGTTTATTTCACCTAAAGACTCTTTTATTGCAGTAAAAAGCTTCATCCCTGGTCCTTTAACCCAGGTTCCGTTTACTGCGGTTTCATCCCCATAAGGAATTTCCCAATAGGATTCAAAGCCTCTAAAATGATCTATTCTAGTTACATCATATAACTTGCTGTTAGCTCTAATTCTCTCTATCCACCACTTATAACCCTGCTTCTCTAAAAGCTCCCAATTGTATATTGGATTTCCCCAAAGTTGCCCAGTTTCTGAAAAAGCATCTGGTGGACAACCTGATACCACTGTAGGTTTCTTTATTTCATCTAATAAAAAGAGTTCGCTATTTGCCCAAGTATCTGCACTATCTTCTGCCACATATATAGGAATATCACCAATGATTTTTATTCCATTAGAATTTGCATATTGTTTCAATTCACAATACTGCTTGAAGAACAAATACTGTAGAAATACCCAGTATTCTATTTCTTCCTTTAATTTTTTCTTATATTTTTTTAAAGCATTTATCTCCCTTAGTTTTATATCCTCATCCCACTGCTGCCAAGATTTTAACTGAAATTCCTCTTTAACAGCCATGTAAAGGGCATAATCTTCTAACCAATGACCATGTTCCTCTTTGAATTTTTCTATGCTCTTTTCATATTTACCTTTGCTTTTAATAAAGGCAATTCGGAGTACTGCCATTTTATTATTAAATATTTTCTCATAATCTACTTTTTCAGAGTTATCTCCAAAATCTAAAGTAATGTAATCTTCCTTATTCAGAATCCCTTCTTTAGTAAGAAGATCTAAATCTATAAAATATGGATTTCCCGCAAAGGCTGAAAAGGATTGGTAGGGCGAATCTCCAAAACTAGTAGAGCCCAGAGGTAGTATTTGCCAATACTTTTGACCTGCTTTTATTAAAAAATCTACAAAGGCATATGCTTCTTTACCAAAGGTTCCTATACCATAAGGGCTAGGTAAGGAGGTTATATGCATTAAAATACCACTACTTCTCTTAATCATTACCTTTCTCCTTTATAAGATTTTCTACCTTATGAAGTTTAAACCCAGTTTTTACATTTATAACGAAACTAAGGTTACAAATTTAAATTTAAGGCAGAAGAACTCTATATTATTTAACTTTTAAACTAAACTCAACATTAAGAATTTATATATTGTTTATTTATTTTCACAAGTTGTAGCTAATTCAAATTTATTATTTTTTTCTTTATATTTCCACTAACATCAATTATTTCAAAGTGTAGTGCATTCACACTGATATTTCCCTTATTATTTACGTTAATAAGATAATCTTCACCCTGTTTTTCAATATAGATTGAAATCTCTGTATACTCACCCTTCTTAAAATCATTTGAATTGCCATCGTCATCATAATAGGTATAGTGAGCTTGATCTTTTACAAAAGCAATAACATTGAGGGCATCATTATTTAAAGTTTCAACGCTATTACTATGTTTACCTAAAACCAACATCTT
>NZ_JAVWDJ010000002.1:90521-120846 GCF_036642255.1 Clostridium sp.
CATCATTATTTAAAGTTTCAACGCTATTACTATGTTTACCTAAAACCAACATCTTATTTTCCCTAATAAATATTGGCACTTCATTGAACCCTACATTCATATAATGATGACCTGATTTCATTACCTCAAAGGTTCTATTTTCATAGTTTACGGCTTTCCATAAAACCATATTTTCAGGAAGGTAAGCATATCTTCCTACTGAATTTTCCTCATATATTGGGGTAACCATTAAGGAATCTCCTATCAATAATTGATTTTCAATTTTTCTACACATCTCATCATTGTATTCAAAGGAAAGAGGCTTAAAGTACATATCCTTATTTTTCAAAGCCTTCATGTATTCTGAATAAATATAAGGTATCAGTGCATATCTTAGCTCAATAGATCTCCTTAAGATATCTACAGTTTCCTTTTCAAAAGAATAAGGTTCTTGCGCCCTTGTTCCCATAGCTGAATGATTTCTAAAAAGAGGTGTGAATAAGCTAAACTGGGTCCATCTAATTACTAATTGACTATTAGCATTTCCACTAAAACCACCAGTATCTGCACCAATATATAAGAAACCACACATGTTTAAAGAGGGCATCATTTTTATATTTAATAGTATATGATCCCACCAAGAGTGATTGTCTCCAGTCCATAGACCAGAATACCTATGCATTCCAATATAAGAAGCCCTAGAAAACAGTAAAAATCTTTTATTGGGAGCTATTTCACTAAGTCCTTCTCCTGCTGCTCTTGTCATATTATATCCATATAAGTTGTGTACCTTATAATGGTTTATTTTATCCCCATTCATATTGTGATAAAAACTATTATAATCCTGAAGATTATTTGCCATAGTATTAAACTTATCATTTAAACCAAAATAAGAGTAAATATCTAAATTCTGATTTTCAGAAACCTTGGCAACCTCAATTGCTTCCTTTAGTCCTCTATCTGTATAAAAAATGGCAGGTTCGTTCATATCATTCCAAAAGCCTTCAATCCCTGCATCCGTAAGAGTCTTGTATTTAAGTCCAAACCATTGTCTTGCTTTAGGATTTAAGAAATCTGGAAAATGACAACGTCCTGGCCAAACTGCAGCAACAAAAGACTTTCCATGTACATCAGTACAAAAATAATCATTTTGTACTCCTTCTTCATATACATCATAACCTTCTTCAATTTTTACCCCTGCATCAATAATAGGAATTAATTTAAAGCCCTTACCTTTCATTTCCTGTACAAATTTTTCAAACTCGGGAAAAGTTTTATTATCTACAGTGAAATCCTTAAATCTTTCCATATAGTCAATATCAAGATAAATTGCATCACAAGGAATATCATTTTCTCTAAACCTATCCCCAACGTCTCTTACACTTTCCGCATCAGGATAACTCCACCTTGACTGTTGATATCCAAAGGCCCATTTAGGAGGAGCATACCCTTCACCAATTATATTTAAAAACTCTCTTACAATTTGTAAAGTCTTATCCCCAGTTATTATATATATATCAACATTTTCTTCTTCAACTGATACTTCTAAATAATCTTTATGGCTAAATCCAACATCAAAGATAACCCTTCCTGGGTAATCAACAAATACTCCAAACTTTTCTTTTCCATCTACTACTAAAAAGTTATGAGCACCATAGAGAGACTTTTTATCTGGAGTATGCTTTGGGTCATCAGAACAAAAGGCTTCATAAATCCCGCCTCTTTTATTCAATCCTCTTTGATTTTCACCAAGACCCCAAACTATTGCATCACTTGACATTTTATAAGTAAACTTTAATCCATTTATTGCATCAATTCTGAAATAATCCAAATTATCCTTTGAAATTTCATGTCCGTCCATTACTACAGCTTCAGTAGATATTGGGTTTCCAAAGGAATATTTCATTACATTTTGTGATAATCTATAAACTCTCATTTAATCACCTTCATGTTTTATTTATTTAACGACATTTTGGAAGGATAATTCTCCCATACTCTTCAGAGGAATCTTGTGATAAGAATTAAGCTTTAGTGGGGGTCAAATCTCCTTCCAAAGCCGCTTACCAAAATGAACTTGTTCATTATTTAATAGATCCTTGTGTAACTCCTTTTACGATGTGTTTTTGAGCAAAGAAGTAGAATACGATGATTGGCACCATGCCAATTACCAGCCCTGCAAGAGCTAAATCCCATCGCTTAGAATACTGTCCAAAGAAATAAAACATCTTAAGTGGTATTGTGTGCCACTCTGGTTTATTAATAAGAAGCTGTGGTAATAAAAAGTCATTCCAAACCCACATAACATTCAAAATAGATACTGTAACTGTGATTGGTTTTAGTAGCGGAAAAACAATAAGCCAAAACACTTGAAACTTGTTACATCCATCTATTAAAGCTGCTTCTTCTAATTCCACTGGTATCCCCTTAATAAATCCATGATAAAGAACTATGGATAAACTTGAGCCAAAACCTAGATATGCAAAAACTAATCCAACTGGATTTAATAATTTCAACTTTCCTAATAAATTAATTAAAGGTAGCATAACAGATTGAAAAGGTATAAGCATAGCCGCTGCAAATAAGAAGAATAAAAAGGTACTGAACTTTGATTTACTTCTTACTAACATCCAGGCAGCCATTGAAGCAAAAATTACAATCAATGCTGTGCTAATTATAGTGATTAATAACGAGTTCATTAAGGAATGCATAAAATTTAAATCCTTAAAGGCTTGAATATAATTGTTTACAGTAAAGGTACCCTTTATAGGAAGACTTAGTACGTTTGTGAATATGCCTTTAGCTGTTTTAAAAGAGTTAGTAAACACAATGTACAAGGGCGCTAGAAATATTAGAGCAACAGAAATCCCTATTACATTCCAGCCAATTTTCTTTCCCATATTTGCTTTCATTACATTTCTACCTCCTTCTTCTTACTAAAGTACAATTGAGTTAGTGAAATTATTGCTATTGTAATTAAGAACACAACTGCCTTGGCTTGAGCTAACCCAAATTGATTAAAGGTAAAGGCAGAACTATATATGTTTAATGCTAACATTTCAGTGGATTTGTATGGTCCACCTGCAGTAAGTGATAAGTTTTGATCGAATAATTTAAAGGAATTCGATAAGGTTAAAAAGAGTCCCACAGTAAAGGCTGGTGCCACTAGAGGAAGAGTTATATGTCTTAACCTTTGAAACCAATTAGCACCATCAATTTCTGCTGCTTCGTTTAAGGATTCAGGAATTCCTTGTAATGCTGCAATATATATAATCATCATATATCCTGACATTTGCCAAGACATCAATATGACTAAACCCCAAAATCCTGTAGTACTAGTAGCAAGCCATCCCTTCAAAAACTCAAATCCTAGCTTTGTTCCAACCCAACTGAAAGCCTTTGTAAAAATAAACTGCCAAATAAATCCTAGTATTAATCCCCCTACCATGTTTGGCATGAAGAATATACTTCTTAGAAAATTACTTATCTTCATGCCTCTAGTTACAAGTAATGCAAGGCAAAATCCAATGAAATTAATCATAATCACCGAAGCTATTGCAAATTTTCCCGTGAAGATAAATGCTGCTAAAAAGCCACTTTCTTTATTAAACACTTGTTTATAATTTGTAAGTCCAATCCAAGTAGCATTGTTTTCTATACCATTCCAGTTAGTGAAGGAAAAATATATTCCTAAAACTGTTGGAATAATTACCACCATTAAAAATGCTATAAGTATAGGACCAACAAATAAAGTAAACCATAACTTTGAATTTTTCATAGTAACCTCCTTTTACACTCTGACATCTTGAAAAAAGTCCTGCACATAAATAACTCCATATCTTATTTCAGATGCCTTAGCCTTGAATTTAATTCTATCCAAGTTCTTAATAAAAAAAATGAATCCGTTTATTTATAGGTAACTAATATCTTTAAACCAATGCAATATATATTTTAATTAACCTTCTCATCTATATGCTAAGTAATATTTATATAACATAGGGAGGGCAAAAATCCCTCCCCTGATTATTTGTATATATTATATATATTTAAAATAGTATGCTTTCTCTATAGTAGTTTAACTGTTGGACAACTCCCTAGAGAATTCTTGTGATTTAATTACTTTCTTGCTTCAGCCCATTTAGCTTGAGAGTTTTTAACTACTGCATTCCAATCTTGCTCTCCAGCTAGATATTTTTGAATTTCTTGTCCTAAAACATCCATTCCCCATCCAGTTGGATATCCCATGAATACCCAAGGTGAAGTTTTTCCAGCTTCAGCATATCTCTTAACTGCTGCGCCTAGTGGATCTTTTGGTTGTAAGCTTTCAAAACCTTTAAATGGAGGTATGAAGAAGAACTTATTAACAACGAAATCTTTACCTTTTTCAGATGTGTATAACCAGTTTAAGAAATCCTTAGCTGCAGCTTGCTCATCTGCTGAAACCTTGTTGTTAACTGCCCAGTACATTGGAACTCCCATTGGTATTGAATCTTCTTTAGCACCTTTAACTGGCATTGGTAGCATATCTAATTGATCTGCAACTTTTGGGTCTATTTTTTGAACTCCACCATAAATCCAGTTACCTTGTTGAATCATAGCTACACGCTCAATAGCGATACCTTGATCTACTTGAGTTGCGTAGTCTGTAGCATTTAAGTTACCTTTTGATTTTGCATTTGGTGAATAGTTAGCTTGTAAATCTATTAATGCTTTTAAAGCTTCAGCATTTTTGAATTCTAAAGTTTTAGCTGCAAAAGCATCTAGAGAACTCTTGAATTCTTGAGAAATAGCTGCATTAGAAGTATGAAGTCCAGTTACCCAAGTTTCCTTAGCTGGCATTTCAAATACAGATTCTAAAGCTGGATATTTACTCTTTAAGTCACCTGCTTTAATTTTAGTGTCTAAATCCTTCACTGCTTTTTCTAAAGATGCATAATCTTTTACACCTTTAACATCAACTCCAGCTGCTTCGAAGATACCTTTATTGTAGATAAAACCATAGCCTTCTACTGCAAATGGCATTGCAAAAACTTTATTGTTTACTGTAACTCCAGATAAAACTCCATCAAGAGCTTGTTTTGTCCATGGCTCATTTGTTAAGTCAACTAATCTTGATTCCCAGTCCTTAACATCTTGTGGTCCACCAATATTGAATATTGCTGGTTCTGTTCCACCTTGAATCTTTGCTCTTAGTGCAGCACCGTAATCTTGTCCTCCACCTACTGTTTCAACATTGATCTTTACATTTGGATGTTCAGCAGTATATGCCTGTGCTGCCTCTTTAAACTCCTTATCTATTTCCACTTTGAATTGGAATATGTTTAAAGTTACATCCTTCTTTTCTTCTGTTGCAGGCTTTTCCCCTTCTGCTGGTTTTTCCGGTGTTTTTGAAGTACACCCAGTTAGTGCTGAAGCTACCATCAAAGATGAAAGTGCTAAAGCTAAGACTTTTTTAACTTTTTTCATTACAAATCCCCCTCTTTTAATAATCAATAAGTTAATTTTCACATATACCTTGAAAGTGCTTTTCTTCCTTCAAAGCTTAATTTCTATAAGGTAACTCTCATCCAAAACTTAATTTGAAATAAGAGACTTATACTTTTAAAAGGCAATTACGATTTTATAAAGTTATATTTTCTTCACTGTCAAAATCAAAAATATGACAGTTTTCCATATGGAACATGAAGTTTTTCTTGATTCCAGTGGTTAAATTCTTAGAATCTATGGAATCTATTTTCGCAGTAAATTCTAAGCCTATAGTGTTAAAATACACATAAGATTCGTTACCCATATGCTCAATAACATCAATATTTCCTTCTACTATGGAAGCTTTTTCATTTCCTTTTATATTAATATGTTCTGGTCTAATTCCAAACCAGACTTTTTTACCTACATGATTTTTCACCTTTTCAATTTTATTTTCTGGCAATATTAATTCTTTCTCACCAATTTTTATTGCTATTAAATTGTCTTTTCTAACTAAATCTCCCTGTACAATATTCATGGCAGGAGAACCAATAAAGCCAGCAGTAAACTTATTCTTAGGATAGTGGTACAGATTTAGCGGAGTATCCACTTGCATAATCTTACCGAAGTTCATTACACATATTCTATCTCCCATGGTCATAGCTTCCACTTGATCATGAGTTACATAAATCATGGTGGATTTAAGCTTTTTATGAAGTTGTGAAAGCTGTACTCTCATATGAACTCTTAACTTTGCGTCTAAGTTTGAAAGAGGCTCATCAAATAAAAACACTTCAGGGTCACGAACAATAGCACGACCTACTGCTACCCTTTGTCTTTGACCTCCAGATAATTCTTTAGGACGTCTTTTTAGCACTTCTTCTAGGTCTAATATTTTTGCTGCTTCTTTAACCTTTTTATCTATTTCATCCCTTGTCATCTTTTTAAGTTTTAATGAAAATGCCATATTATCATAAACTGTCATATGGGGATACAATGCATAGTTTTGGAATACCATTGCAATGCCTCTATCCTTAGGTGGAATATTATTTACCACTGCATCTCCTATGGAAATAGTTCCTCCTGTAATTTCCTCAAGTCCAGCAACCATTCTTAGAGTAGTTGACTTAGCACAACCTGATGGCCCAACTAACACCATAAACTCTCCATCTTTAACTTCTAAGTCAATACCATGTACCGCTTTAAACCCATTAGGGTAAACCTTTTCAATTCCCTTTAAAATTACATTAGCCATGTTAATCCTCCTAGAATATTTTTTTACAAGACTCTCTCTCCTGTAACTCTGTTTCTAGTACTATATGTTGATTGTTTTTCTTATTTATTAATAAATCAAAGAGTACATCTATGCTTTTTTTGCCCATCTCTTCTACAGGTTGTACCACTGTAGTTAGTGATGGATGAAAATATAATGAGTAATCTATTCCATCAAAGCCTACTACTGAAATATCATCTGGAATTTTTAGTCCCTTATTTAAAATTGCCTTTGAAGCTCCTATAGCCATAATATCTGTAGTGACAAATACTGCACTTAAATCCAGCTGTTTATCTAAAAGTCTATTCATAGCATGAAACCCAGATTCAAAGGTGTATTCTCCTATTTCTACAAATTCTTCATTATATTCTATGTTATTTATATTTAATGCTCTTTTATATCCCTGAAATCTTAACTTTCCAATAGTTCTATCTTCTTCACCTGTTGTTATAATTCCAATTTTTTTATGTCCAAGATTTACAATGTAGTTTACTGCCTTAAAAGCAGCCTCTTCATTTTCTATAATTACACTTGAAAATAGTGCCTTGTTGGCTTTTTCAATAACATATGTGGAAGCTAACACAATAGGAGTTTTCAAATTTACAAGCTCTTGTTGATCTAAATTCTCAAAATCCCCTCCAAGACATATTAATCCTTTTAGCTTCTTTTCCTTGATAAGCTCTACTGCAGCATCAATATCATTAGTGTTGTTTTCATTGTAGTGAAGAATCATTGAGTATCCTTCTCTATCTATTTCTTCTTCAATAGATTTTATCATCTTTGAAAAGAAAGGATTGTGAATCCCTTTAACTAACACTCCAATGTTATTTGAGGTATTTCTTTTTAAGTTTCTCGCACTATTATTAGGAATGTAATTATACTCATTCATTATCTGTAAAATTTTTTGTCTTGTTTCATCTTTCACATCACTGTGATTATTTAGAACTCTAGATACAGTTGTTACTCCAACCCCTGCAATTTTAGCAATGTCTTTTATATTTAAATTTTTCATAAGAAACCTCTTTTCAGAAAAATTTTAGATATCATTCCGGAAACGTTACCAGACTTCACATAAATTTAAGAGAATCAAGACTTAAACGTTATCCACTAAGGCTCACTTCTCTACTTATAAATGTTATTTGCTTAATTCAGTGAAGTAATAAAAGTAATAATTTTATCTTTATAATGGTAATGTCCATCACACTTTCAAATTACAATTACTACTTAATATAATTTAATTATCTTTTATATTAAATTATATGAATAATTTTAGAAACCGTTTTCGGAAACGTTTCCAACTTTAAGATTATTATATCATAACTTTTTCACTTTTCAAACAATTTCTTTTTTAAAATCTACTCTAATTTTACAAGTTTTATAATATGAAAAAGATTTACACTTCAGCCTTTTTAAGTGGAACGATCTAAACAAAAATAAATTTTTCTGGAAGTTACATTTGCTTTCAAAGATAGCACAGCAAATTCACCATAACATTTTATCCCTACCATATTATTATACTTAGTTTATACTAACATTAAGGTTTATTTCTCTATATATTTATATGTTTAGATTCCTTAAGTATTCATAGTTTCTTCTTTTTTATCATAACTAGGGTATGAACAAAAGCGTGTCTCAGCGTGCCATCTTATATAAGTTCTACCAACTTGTGATTTTATGCACTTAATCTGAACCCCAGTAATTCCGAGCCATACCAGGTATTTTACCAAAACAAAAATTAGAATTCTTGTGAACCTAGAAAACTTTATTTAGCCATAGTAAATAAATAGCATAATGAAAAAAATTATGCAGCCATAAAATATGACTGCATAATCTAGTTAATTTTCTACTTTCATTGCTCTCATAGAGTTTAGTACTGCGATTAATGCAACACCAACATCTCCAAATACAGCTTCCCACATAGTAGCAATACCAAAAGCACCTAAAACTAATATGATGGCTTTTACTCCTAGAGCAAAGATAATATTTTGCATAACAATTGTTCTTGTTTTCTTCGCAATTTTTATTGCTGATACTATTTTTGAAGGTTCATCAGTCATAATTACAACATCTGCTGCTTCTATAGCTGCATCTGATCCAACTCCACCCATTGCCATTCCAATGTCCGCTCTTGCAAGTACTGGAGCATCATTAATTCCGTCACCAACAAATATGATTTTTCCTTTTGAAGATTTCTCTTTAAATAACATTTCAATTTTTTCTACTTTTTCATCTGGTAATAATCCTGAATAAACTTCATCCAAGCCTAGCTCTTTACCAACTTTTTCTCCAACAGTTTTAATATCTCCTGTAAGCATAACTGTTTTTCTTATGCCCACAGCTTTTAAAAGTTCAATTGCTTTAGCAGCATCTTCTTTTATCTCATCAGCGATGACTATATATCCCTTGTAGCTTTTGTTTACTGAAACATATACTACTGTACCTATAGTATCCACTTCACTAACCTGTATACCTTCTCTATCCATGAGCTTTTTGTTTCCAGCTAAGATTTCTTCACCTTTAACTTTCACCTTAAGACCATGACCTGATATTTCTTCATAGTCAGATATTTGATTTTTATCTATATTCTCTCCATAAGCCTTTAGTATGGATGTGGCAATAGGGTGATTTGAAAAACTCTCTGCATATGCTGTATATTCTAGTAGCTGTGATTTTTCAATATTATTAGTTGCATTGATTTCTGTTACTTTAAACACACCTTTTGTTAAAGTACCTGTTTTATCAAATACTACTATCTCAGCGTTATTTAAAGCTTCTAAATAGTTACCACCCTTAACTAAAATACCATTTTTAGAAGCTCCTCCAATTCCTCCAAAGAACCCTAAAGGAATAGATACCACTAATGCACAAGGGCAAGAAACAACTAAGAATACTAAGGCTCTATATATCCAAGTAGAAAAAGTTGCATCAGGTATAAATAGAGGTGGCAAAAATGCTAGAGCTGCTGCTAAAATAACTACAATTGGTGTATAATATCTTGCAAATTTAGTTATAAAGTTCTCTGTTGGAGCTTTTTTACTGCTAGCATTTTCAACTAAATCTAGTATTTTTGCCACAGTGGATTCTCCAAATTCCTTTGTAACTTCTATGGATAATACTCCGTTTTTATTAATGAATCCGCCTAAAACATTCGTGCCTTCTTCAACTTTTCTTGGTACTGATTCACCTGTTAAAGCTGAAGTGTCTACCATGGATTTCCCTTCTATTACTATGCCATCCAAAGGCACTTTTTCTCCTGGTTTAACTATTATTATATCTCCAATAGAAACTTCTTCTGGAGAAACTTTTTTAACTTCACTTCCAATTTTAATATTAGCGAAATCAGGTCTAATATCCATCAGTGCTGCGATAGACTTTCTTGAACGGTTTACAGCCACATCTTGGAACATTTCACCTATTTGATAGAAAATCATAACTGCAACACCTTCTGGGAACTCGCCAATAGCAAAGGCTCCCACTGTTGCAATGGCCATTAAGAAATTCTCATCAAACACTTGCCCTCTAATTATATTTTTAACTGCTCTTAGTAAAACCTCTCCACCTACGAAAATATAACTTATTAGGTAAAGAATCAACTCAACATTGAAACTAAAGTCAAAAACTGAGGCAACTGCAAAAATTGCTCCCCCAATTCCAAGTTTTATAAGATCTTCTTTGCTACTTTCATGATTATGCTCATGTCCATGGTCATGGCCGTGATGGTGATCATCATTATCATGATCATGGCCTTCATGATTATGATGTGAATGTTGTGTTTTTTTATTATTCTCAAGAACAGAAACCTTAACATCAGGTTCAATTTTTATAACAATCTTTTCTGCTTCTGATATAATTGAATTTTTATCACTGTTCACTTCTATTTCCATAATAAGTTTTTTAGCTACAAAATCAACTACTGCATCGTTTACTCCAGGAATTTTAGCGCACTCTCTTTCTATCTTCGCAGCACAGTTTGCGCAGCATAAACCTTCTAACATTAACACTAGTTTACTGCCTTTGCCAACTTGTTTTTCCTTCACAACTACATGTGCCTCAACTTCATTTATCACTTCTTTAGAAGCTGCTATTAATTCATTTACCCTGCTAATGGCTTCTAACTCCATAGTTAAGGTCTTGGTTATAAAATTCACTGAAGCATTTGAAATTCCTTGAACTTCATTTAGCCTTGTCTCTATTTTTGCTGCACAATTAGCACAACTTAAACCTTCCAAAACAAACTGCTTTTTAATCTTAGCAGTAGGTGCCTTGGCTACAGTATTTAATTCCATGATTGTCCTAGGTTTAATACTGTTAGAATCTAATTTTATCTCTTTAAGTTTATTGTTTTCTATATTTGTCTTTGAAATTTTATTTTTATCATTACTCATTATGGTAATTCCCCCCAGCTTTACTTACTTTTCATTTAAATGAGCTAATCCTTGATCAAATATACCTTTAACATGATCATCATCCAAGGCATAATAAACTACTTTTCCTTCTTTTCTATACTTTACTAATCTCGCCTGCTTAAGAACCCTTAATTGATGAGATATAGCTGACTGGTTCATTCCAAGTAGTGTGGCAATATCACAAACACACATTTCTGATTGGAAAAGTGCGCATATTATTTTTATCCTTGTGCTATCTCCAAAAATCTTGAATAAATCTGCCAATTCGTATAGAATCTCATCTTCTGGAATAGTTTCCTTAACTCGATTTACCACGTCTTCGTGTATAACATTACAATTACAAACCTCGAAATTATCTTTTTCACTAATCATTATATTTCACCTCAATTGAATATATGCATATATGTTCATATATTCAGTATATGCTTTTCCATGTTATATGTCAAAGATTTTAAAAAATTCTTTTTTATTATTTATATAAATACGTGCACCTTTTTCCAATAGAATGAATTTTCTTCTCTCAAATGAGTTTTAGAACTAAAATCTATTTGTAAACCATTGAGGAAAACAAACCTAATGTTCATTAAAAAGTATTTAAATCATAAGAAAGAGTTGTGTAATTTCATTTCACACAACTCTTTTATTAATATAACAGCTTTTCCGTATGGATAGATCTCTTCATCCTTTTGTTCTGCCTTTAAATATCCGCTCAAAAAAGTTTAACCATATGAACTCATCCTATTTTACAAAGTTTAATTCTTTTTACTATTTATAAGCTCCGCCACTACTCTAGCTACATACTTCATACTATTCTTTGCTTCCTCCAGGGTGTTAGAAGTGGCACCAACCTCTAGTAATAAGGCATTATTACTTAAATCTTGATTATAATAGTTTCTACCACTCAAGTTAGTATGAAGATTTTTTTCTCTAAACAAATTTGGATATTCCCTTTTTGCAATTGCAAAAATAGAATTTATGTTATTCATATGCTCTTTATATCTAGGATCACTTGTAGTAGTCACAATTACAAGTCTAGCTACATTTTCATTATTTATCTTTGCAGTAACATTTTCTTTTGCTGGTCCTGCATCTCTATGCAAATCTACAACAAAATCAAATTCACCAAATTTCTCAAAGTATTTGCTTATGGTTTCCCTTGATTTAGCGTAGGCACTATTATAATCTAAATCATGAATAGTTTTATCATGAATCACAGTAAAACCCTGCTTTTCAAACTCTTTAGCAAGTTCATCCCCTACCCCTGCTACTGTCTGAGTTAAATCCATTTTTCTAGTCTCATTTTCATCATAGGCTTCCGTAGTATGAGAATGATAAATGAGTATTTTCTTCTTTGAATTATCTTCGGGATTACCTACAGTTTCCACTGTTGGTTTTTCTAACTTACTTATTGAACTATCACTTAAATTAAATGGATTAATTACAATTTCTTCTGCTATCTTAGATTCTTCTTCAACCTCATTCTCTGCGAATTCTTCTTTCACACTGGTATCCTCAAGAAAGGCTACCTCTCTTTGAAAAATTTTTAATGGATTTTGTGAGAAATATCCTAAAATACTATTGTCCTCTTCCATGATATTAGCTTTAAAAACAGCAATTGTATTCTTCATTATACTTTCTAAAATTTGAATATTGCTTGTATCAATTTTCCCCTCTAATGCTTTGGCTTCGGTGGTAGTTCCAAATATAATTGTTCCCATCAGTACAACCGAAGTACCAATTGCAGTTATGTTTTTCTTTAATTTAGTTATTTTTTTATTATCTCTACCTTTGTAATTCACTTTATCACCCCATATTTAATTCATATTTTAAATATCAACTTGTTTTTGTTCTAGATTAATTTTTTCAATGTAAAGGAAATTAACTTCTCCCATATTGAAAGTTTAGAGATTTACAAAAACAACAATCCGTTTCTAAAATCTTCATGTTAAATAAAGCTACTTAAAATATATGAATTACTTTTTTATTTATACCTACATTGTTAAGAATTCAAAAGAGCAAGGTTTCACCAAATTAAGGCTAAACCTTGCTCACATTGATTTTATAAACTTAATCATAAAGTATTTTATGAAATAACAGCACTTTATAAGAACTATATATTTGATAAAATATATTGCTAGTAAATAAGCTTTGTTAAAGTGTACTCACACCACTGATTCATTGCTTTTTCTCATCTATACTGTTAAGTGTTTTTTATTTATTACTAGGTATATTATATTAATACCCAAAGTTATAAGCTCTGCAAAGGCTACCGTTAACCAAACTCCATTTACTGAAAATAATTTTGGCAATATCAATAACCCAATTAGAATAAAAATTATTCCTCGACATAGAGATGAGAAAATTGAAATTTTTGATCTTTCCATAGACTGTAGGTAGGATACAATAACAATGTTTATACCCATAAATAAGAAGGATATAAAATACAGTCTTATGCCCTTAACAGTAATCTTCATTAATTCAGCATTGTCATTGTTAAATATTAATACAATGGCTCCTGGCATAACTAGTCCAATAGCATAAATTAGCACCCCAAGGATAATGGAGGTAATTAAAGCATACTTTATAGATTTATTAATTCTTGATACTTTTTTTGCACCAAAGTTTATACTAATGATTGGCTGGACAGCTTGAGCAACTCCTGTGAAAATTGAAGCACATATTAAACTTATATTTGCGATGATGCTATAGGCAGAAATCCCTAAATCTCCAAGGTGACTAAATACAGCTTTATTAAAGGCAAATATAACGATAGCTCCTGAGATTTCTAAAATAAAACTTGCTACTCCATTTCGTAAGATTCTCATTATAAGAGCTATGTCTAATTTTATCTTTACAAGTTTTATTGTATTGATTTTCTTTGTAAAATGAATACTTAAAATTGATAAGGTGATTATTGGAGAAATCACTGTGGCAACTATGGCTCCTGTCATTCCCATATTAAAACCCATTATAAATAGCCAATCTAAAAATATGTTTGAAATACATCCAGCTAACATTGCCCACATTGCAAGCTTTGGATTTTTATCATTTCTGACCATCACTACCATAGATCCAGATAGAATAAATGCCCAGGTAAACCAAGTCAATATCCTTAAGTATTCCTTAACCAAGGGAAACAGTTCTTCATTAGCACCTAAAAAATAACATAATTCATCAATATAAATAACTTCAACCACAGTAAGTAGTATCCCAAGAAAAACTGTAATAAAAAAAGAAATTGTAAATGTCTCGTTTGCCTTCCTATGATTTTCCTCTCCATGATAAATGGATAAAACAGTGGCACCTCCAACTCCCAGCAATAATCCAAGGGCACTATGTACATTATATATAGGTATAGCTATGCTTAGAGCTGCAAGCCCCTCACTACCAACACCTTGTCCAATAAACATAGTATCAAAAAATATGTATAATGAAAGTCCTAACATGCCTCCTATACTTGGCAGCAAATAGTGAAGAAATATTTTTCTTATATCATCTTCTAATAAATTTAATCTTTTGCTCATAACTTTTCTCCTTTAAAATTTAATTATCTCTTATACCGAAAACTTCTACTGGGCTTATTTTGAAAATGTTTATAAATTTATAATTACTACTATATAACCTATAACAAACAAAATAAGCCCAGAAGATATCTGTATTGATATCTCCCAGGCTTTTATCCTTCCGTGTACACAGCATGCTGAGCGTTTTCTCTCGGACCAGACCAATAAGATATTGCGGAACCCTAGAAAACTTTTTATTTAGTTGAATTTTAATCTACACTACAGGAATCATTATATAATAAACTTTAAGAGCATTCAATAATTAATTTTTAAAGAATTTATTAAAGAAGTTATTTTTTTTCCCTGAATTATTTAATTCCTGCTCCCCATCTGATTTCTTTTGATTTTTTGTCTGCTTATTCTCTTTTTTTACTTCTGTGTTAATATTTTTTTTTTCGTTATCTTTTCCCTTATTTTCTTCCTTGATTTCAGCTTGTTTTTTATCATCTGAATTAATATTTACATTATTATTTCCATTATTATTTCCATTATTATTTCCATTATTATTTCCATTATTAGTTTGTGTGTTGGCTTTTTTATCTTCCCCTGTAGTTGGAACTGTTTCCGTTTCTTTTTCTTCGTCTGGTGTAGCCTTTTCCTCGTTTTTAACATCCTTTACTGCTTTCATGATTTCTTGTACTGATTTACTCGAATATTCTTCATAGTTTATCTCAGGATTAACTTCTTGAAGCTTTTGTATTAAGTTCAATTTACCAGAAGAAATTCCTAATTTTTCAGCCTCTTCATGAACCTCTAGACCTACACTTCCGATGGTTACAGGTGTTTCTTCAATATTTTCTTTCACTAACTCTTGTTTTACGATTTCACTTAATTCCATTTCCATTTCTTTAGCTGAGGTTTCATCCTTAGAAGCTACAGTGATTAATATTTCATTTCCTAATTCCTGTGCTAAATATCCATCTTCCTTAACAGCTTCCATAACTAAATTTACTGCTTCTGTAATACTTTTATTTTTTAATGCTAGGTCTTCAATTATTTTTGTTCCATCTTCATTTAAAGATTTCACCTTAATAATCTTATTATATCTATTGGCTACCAACTCTACACTTGGATTTATATCAATATTTACATACTTTGACGGTGATACGTAACCATAAGCAGCTGTAGATACACCAAATACTAAGGCAAAGGAAGCTGCAACCGCTACTACTTTCTTATTATAAACTAATGGTATAACCTTTCCAAACTTACTATCTCTATTTAGAAATGTATTGCTCGTAAATCTATAATTATTATTCGGAATATATTCATCTCCCACAGCAAATTCTCGTTTATCTTTAACTTTTATAAATTCACCCTTTTTAGTCAATATTATGGTGTGACCATTTTCTTTTTCAACTACTATACCTCTCATAGCTCTTCCTCCAAATTAATATATTCCTGTATATGTTCATAATCTCCTAGTTTTATTACTATTACTGATATTATATATTTTCGTGCCCTCTCTATCTTTTTCCGAGGTATCGATGTGCCTTTTTCAATTTCTGCAATTGGAATATATTTCTTCTTAAGCATATACTCTAAAGCTTCTTTATTTGTAAGGATAAAATTTATAATTTCATTGTAAATTTTTCTTGTGGAATTTCTTTTAGGAGATGCTTTTACCAAATCATTGAAGGTTATATCCCACTCTGCTAACTCCTTAGTCAATTGTTTTATCTCCAAACTTCTAAATTCACTTAAATTTCTTTCTTTAAATTCCTCTAAAGCTTGTTTTTCTGATAAATCTATTTCATCTTCCTCGTTTATTTCCTTGTTTATGTAAATAACCTTTTTATGTTTTACTTCCTTTCTAAAATGATCAATAAGTCTCATCTTAATAACCATTTGTGCAAAGGATAAAAAATTACCTTTCTGAACCTCGTAGCTCTTAATAGCCTCATTAAAAGCTAGTAGTGCTATGCTCCATTCTTCATCATTTTTACAATCGACGTATCTATTTAAGGCCTTCTCTGTAGCTACTATAACAAAAGGCTTATATTCTTCTATAAATTTATTCAATTCTTCTTCATTCTTTCTTATTTCTAAAACTCTTTTGTTTAGGTCAATGTTCATAAAATTCACCTTCTTCTTCCAGTATTTACCTGTAAGTTTCATTATTTTATGCCCTTTTGATGAATATTCTTTTATTACTGTTTGTGAAAGTTTTCTACTAAAAATTAAGTTGTAATTAACCTATACTCATCCTTCAGAATTGATTAAATAAAATCAATTTCTTCACTATATTTGACTTTGAGGCTGTAAAAAATAACTAAATCTATCTCAGTTTAAACTCATATCTATATATATTCGTATAACTACTAGTTTTTATTGATGTACTTAGATAATATTTTTAATAATTTCAAATTTTAAAAGCACTATTTAGAAAATTAACTTTATGAGTCAACTTTAAACATATATGAAAATAAAATTTTCACTTAAAAAATTCTTTATTCTATTACCTTGATAACAAATATATATGAAGGTTAGTTACAAAGCGTATTTAAACTAAAAAATAGCAAGAGAAAACCCTTGCTATTTTTATTAACCTACTATGAAATTTCGCATCATATCTAAATTATAACTCTTTGTGATCTTTAATAAATTTTTCTAAGTCCTTAGATAACAGTGGTTTGCTGTAATAGTATCCTTGAACTTCATCACATCCATTTTCTCTTAAATACTGAATCTGTTTCTTTGTTTCTGCTCCTTCGGCTATAACTTTAAAGCCAAGATTCTTGGCCATATGGATAATAGTCTTTGTAATCACAGAGCCTTCATATTCGTTTTCTAAATCCATTATAAAAGATCTATCTATTTTAAGTTTATTTATAGGAATCTTTCTAAGATAACTTAAGGAAGAGTATCCTGTTCCAAAGTCGTCTACTGCAATCTTTAGACCTAGTTCCTTTAATCCATTAAATATCTCTATAGATTTTGTTACATCCTCCATCATGGTACTTTCTGTAAGCTCTATTTCTATCATCTTAGGACTTACCCCTGTGTCTTCAATGATTCCTTTTATTGTGTTACAGATATTTTGTTGATTTAATTGCACCGAACTAAGGTTTATAGCTACTTTAAATGGAGATATTCCGTTTCTTTCCCATTCCTTTGCCTGAAGGCAAGCAGTTCTTATAACCCACTCTCCTATAGGCACAATTAACCCAGTTTCCTCTGCTATGGATATAAATTCATTGGGAGGTATTAACCCTAAGGTGGGGTTAATCCAACGAATTAGAGCTTCAACTCCTACCAATTTTTCAGTTTCTAAATTTATTTGTGGTTGATACATTAAAAACAATTCATCATTTTTTATACAGCTTTTTAGGTCAACCTCTAGCTGTTGTCTTCGTGTAATTCTTCTATTCATTTCCATAGTATAAATTTGTATACAATCTCGTCCTTGGCGTTTTGCTTCCATCACAGCTTTTTCTGCGTTGCTCAATAAATCCTCACTACTTTTACTTTCCCTACGAAAAAAGCTTATACCAATACTGCAAGACATGAATATCTGCTGTTTTTCAAAAACAAAGGGCTCCAAAATAGCCTTTCTAATTTTTTGTGCGATCACATTAATATCATTAATTTTAGAAGTGCTTTCAATTAGAACACCAAAATGATCCTCACCTAAGTAAGCCACAATATCACTTTTCTTTAAAACATTCTTAATTCTAGATCCCACAGCCTTTAGCACCTTGTCTCCCATAGTAAACCCGTAAAGATCATTTACATTTTTAAATTTGTCTAAATCCAGCATTATCATTGCAACTTTCCCATGGGGATTAGAAATAGATTTTATGGACTTATTTAAAGCGCTCTCAAAAACTTGACGATTAGGAAGATCTGTTATACTACTATAATTTGCTAAGTATTCTATTCTTTTTTCCACCCATCTTATTTGAGTTGTTTCATTTACGATGGCTACATAATTAGTCACTACACCATTTGAATCCACCAGCCTAGTGAGGGTAAGTTCTGCCACATATTCTGCCTTATTTTTTCTTTTTCCCTTGATCTCACCTTTCCAGAAGCCCTCTTCTTTCAACTTCATAAAAAGCTTGTACCATGAAATTTCATTATTTTTATGGCTTCTAAAAATAATATTAGAATTCTCCATGAGTTCTTTTTCAGTATATCCTGTGATTCTTGCAAAAGCTTCATTAACATATATAATTTCTTTTGGATCAGCGGAAGTAAAAACTACCCCATCATTAGAATTCGCTAGCGCATAGGATACAAGATTTAGCTTATTATAAGTTTCCTTTACAGCTGTCACATCAGTCACCGTAGTAACCTTGTACTTTTTTCCGTCCTCATGCTGAATTAACCTTGAAGTTTTTAGTACACTTAAGGTACTTCCGTCTTTTTTTACAACTTTCCACACCTTATCCTTATCAACTTTACCTTTAATTACGCTATTATGAGCTTCAATGGCAAAGTCTTGATTTTCTGCTGGTATAACAATAGTGAAGTGTTTCCCTATCAGTTCTTCTCTAGAGTATCCATAAATTTTACAATAAGTCTCATTGATTATTTCATAGGAACCTTCTTCATTTGTAACAGAAATCCCAACATTAGCTACCTCAAAAATTGCATCCAGTAATCTTTCTTTTTCCTTTAATTTTTTCTCCAAAAAACTATTACACTGGCATGTATCTATATCAGATTTTATTTCTTTATTTAATACTTCACTTTCTTTCATTTCTTCACCTACAATAACAAATAATAATTTGAAAATATCTATATCAGAGTTTCTAATTATTTTGCATAAAACAAATGTTAAATATCTTAAAAGTAATTTTAGAATTTTGATAATGCTAAAAACATATTATTCCAGAGTTTCTTCCACAAAAGTAAATTCTTAATATTTAGTTCCTATAATAATTATAGTCGTGCATCTTTATGAAAAGTTCAGTAGATAATATTTTTTCTTAAATAATCTTTATTCACAACCAAACTTTTACAACTAAAAAATTTACTTATTTAACTTTATTTCACATATACTCATATTACCATAATATTCATTACCATCATACTAAGCATTTTAACAAATACAAAAAAGCTCACAGATTAAATTATCTATGAGCTGCATTTTCTATTTTTCATTAAATAATGAGCAAATTCATTTTGTAAGGGGCCTTGGAAGGAGATTTGAACAAAAAACATTACCTTGTTAGAATAAAGCACTCTTTGTTATATCAAAGTATCCTTTGCTTCAAAGTTTTGCTTACTGCCGAGGACTATAACCTTAAACTTGTTTAAGCACTTATACTTGTATAAACACTAAAGAAACCGGGAGACTTATCCTTCCAAAATGTGTTTAATTAACTAATAATTTAATATTGATACTTTATATTCTCGATTGTAACTGGTTTGCTAAAATAATACCCTTGCACTCTATCGCAGTTTAACTCTTTTAAAATTTCATACTGTTCTAGTGACTCTACCCCTTCAGCCACTACTATCACATCTAAACTATGAGCCATCTGTATAATGGCTTTTGTAATAGCAATATCATTTTTATTCTTTGAAATTCCATCTATAAAAGACTTATCAATCTTTAAAATATCTGTAGGTAATAGCTTGAGATAATTTAGGGAAGAGTACTTAACTCCAAAATCATCAACAGCTATACTTATCCCTAGCTCTTTTAGCCTTATTAACTTTTCAATACCTTCTTCTGGGTGTTTCATAACTGAGCTTTCTGTGACCTCAAGTTCCAAATTTTCAGGATTAAAGTGACACTCTCTTAAAATATCTATGACATTAGTTACTATATTACTTTGATGCAACTGTCTTGCAGACAAGTTTACCGCAATTTTAACATTTCTTCCATGTTTTTCACTCAACTTATTGTATTCTAAGCAAGCATTTTTTAACACCCATTCTCCAATAGGAACTATAAGTCCTGTCTCTTCTGCTATGGGAATAAACATTCCAGGCATTATAATCCCTTTACTTGGATGTGACCATCTAATAAACATCTCGAATGAGCTGATTGAATTTTCTTCTATATCAATTATAGGTTGGTAACTAAGAAAAAACTGATTTTCATTTATTGCCCTGCGAAGATCATTCTCTAAATTTACCATTTCTGAAAGCCCATGATTGATATTTTTAGTGTATATCCAAAATCTATTTTTACCTTCTTCCTTTGCTTTATACATGGCTGAGTCAGCATTTTTAGTGAGATTTTCCACATCTTCTCCACCGGAAGGATATCTTGCTATGCCAATGCTAGTAGTAACATAAATCTCTTTATCCTCTAATATAAATGGATTTTCAAAAGATTTGATAATTGACTCTGCTAAAGCTGTATCTTCATTTGTATTTGTCACAATAAAAGTAAATTCATCTCCTCCTAATCTATAAACAGACCCTTGATGACTATCAAAGGATACTAACCTCTCTGCAACTTTTTTTAAAAGAATGTCTCCCATATTGTGACCAAAAGTATCATTAACATATTTAAATCTATCTAAATCCAAGAATAAAACAGATAAACCCACTGACTTGTCCTCACAACCTTGTAAAGCCATGGATAGTTCTTCACCAAAGGCTTTCCAATTTTTCAATCCAGTAAGTTTATCTGTAATTGCTTCTTTAAATAGTTCTTCTGATAGTTTTTTTTCATTTTCTAACCGCCCATTAATATTCTTGTACATTGTTGAAAAAGCATACATTACATAAATACCAACAAAAATCCTGATAACTCCAATCATAACCAATATAATTTCAACCTGACCAACTATAATAGCTTGAAAATACTGTAATACAAGTGCAGTCCATGAAGCTATTATTAAATAGTAGCCTATAAACAACATTTTTCTTTTTACATTTCTAGAAATATATAAATTTTCTTCAAAGAAATAATCAGTGTACATTACAATGGTATTTATAAAACTAATGAAAATGCATCTTAAAACAATATCTTCACCATCAGGTTTAACTCCCCAAGATAATGAAAAAATGTTGTTTTCCCTTGCATATTCTAATATAAATATCATCGATATAAGCAGAAACAAGATACAAATTAGTTTCAAAACTAACTGTGAAAATGAACTGCAATGATTCCATATTCTTGAAATTTTCTTCAATATTATCACCTTTCAATATTGACATAAAGATTCTTAGCATTTTTCTTTCTTTATTAATGCTTAATTTAAAATTAAAGTCTAAGCAGGTTACTTAGGCCTAACAACTTTGGAATTAGATTTTGGCGAACAAAGGAATTTTGTTACACCAAATCAATTTTCCTTAGCTGATCAATTACGTCTTTAGGAACCTTACAGATTTTAAGCTTCCAAAATGCCGTTAAAACTTAATTGAGAAATAAGCTAGATTTTTAAAATTTGAATTAGAGTTTAGTAAATACTACTTGTCTATATTATAGTATTACTTTTGTCACCACTCTGTTACATCTAAATTAGTTACATAAAGTTAAATTATTAACAAATTATTTTAAAATCCCTCAGTAATTCTCACAAATCATTTGATTTCCACATATACTGAAGTATGAAACTGTGGTTTATTAACTAAAGATTTAATGTGGTTTATTAAAAGTGGGGTGTTAAAACTTGACAGCAATAATGAATGGCTTTGATGATTCAAAACCATTTGATGAAATAAATAAAGATATTGTAACTGGAGTTTTTAATAAAGAATATGCGGACAACTTACTAAAAGAAAAATTTCCAAATATGTGGCTCTGTACCTTACTACTCATCGATATTGATAAATTCAAAGTAGTTAATGATTACTATAGAAAAGATTATGAAAACAAGATTTTAAAAGATATTGCAAAAATTATTCTTGAAGTTCTAGGTGAACTTGGTACTGTAGCTCGTTATAGTGAGGATCGATTTATAGCAATTCTACCTTTAATGAGTAAAAGAGCTGGCCTCATGCTTGCTGAAAGAATAAGAAAAACAATTCACATGGATCCTATTTTTTTTAAAGGTGAAAGACAATATATTACTGTATCCATTGGTGCTTGCACTTTTTTAAAAGATGAAAGTGTTATTTCTACTTTAGAACAGTGGATTAAAGCTACTGAAAATGCATTATTACAAGCAAAAGCTAAAGGTAAAAATATAGTAGTTCAAGTTTAGTATTTTAAAAAGTTCTTTCTAGGAAATATAACAAATTAAAACAACTACAAAAAACTAAGAGGCTTTTTAGGACAACCTCTTAGTTTTATTGATATTTTCCTACATTACCATATTGTTATATTCTTATATTCCTATTGACACCCTTCATTCATATATCTTGATTTTTATTTTCTCTCTTATATATTAATTAAGATAAACTAATACATAATTTTTACTGCAGATCAACTAACACTGCAGATTTTAAAGGCCTTAAGTTTATTTTTAACACTCCATTTTCCGCTTCAAGGCATTCTTCCCTCTCCATCAAATTCTGAAACGTTAACTCTTTTCCATTAAAATCTAATTTTATGGTAGCAACTTCTTTGATACTTCTATTTATAATTACAATTGCGCAATGTCCCCCATAGGTTCTTTTAAAGCATAGAACCTCCTCAGATATTTTATAAAATACAAGATCTCCGTATTTGAATACCTCATGCTGATTCCTTATAGAAGTTATTGTTTTGTACCAACTTAATATTTCTCCATCTTCTCTGTTCCAAGGATAAGCTTTTCTATTATAGGGGTCTTTTCCTCCTGTAAGTCCTGCTTCATCACCATAGTAGATGCAGGGTACTCCTGGGAATGTGATTTGAAGTAATGTTGCAAGCTTAAGCAGTGCTTTAGCAGTGTTTTCGTCATTACTATAATCTAAAAACATGGTTAATAACCTTTCTGTATCATGGGTACCTAATAAATTCATATTTGCATAAAAAACTTCTTTTGGATAGTTCTCATATAAACTCATACTTCTTTTAATAAAGTCTTGGCTATTTATATAACCTCTAAAAAAATCTAAGGTCATATTTCTAAAAGGATAATTCATGATAGAGTCTAACTCTTTTCCTAGAAGATATCTTCTACGCTGTCCATAACTTACTTTGTTTGAAGCATCTTCCCAAACCTCACCAATAACAACTCCATCTTCCTTTAATTCTTTAACTTTTTTCTTTAAAGCTTCTATAAAAGCATCTGGTAGCTCATCTGCTACATCTAATCTCCACCCCATAGCTCCAAGTTTTAGCCATTTATTTATCACAGAGTTTTCCGAGTTAATAATAAAGTCCATGTAGCTAGGCTCTAGTTCCTTCACATTTGGTAACGACTTAACTCCCCACCAACAATCATAGTCATTAGGGTACCTCGTAAATTGGTACCATTTAAAATAAAGAGACTCTTGTGACTGATATGCACCAATTCCTTCATAATTTCCAAACTTATTAAAATACACACTATCATCACCAGTATGACTAAATACTCCATCCAAGATTATTCTTATCCCTTGATCTTTGGCTTTCTTGCAAAGGTCTTTAAACTTTTCCTCATCACCAAACATAGGATCAATTTTCATGTAATCTCCAGTATCATACTTATGCACACTAGTAGCTTCAAAAATTGGATTTAGATATAAAATAGTTACCCCTAGATTTTTAAGATAACTAAGCTTTTCAATGACCCCTTGTAAATTGCCTCCATAAAAAGCCCATCTTAGTATATTTCCTGATGGATCTTTAATATACATAGGCTCATCATACCACTCACCATATATAAAAGAATTCTTCTTACCACTGGAAATCGCGGAACTACTGCAGTTAACACTTTTTATTCTAATTGAATTTTCATTATTTTTATTTTGATTATTTTCTCTGTTTTGAATCACTTGTTTGTCACTGTTATTATCAAAATTGTAATCTTTGTTATCCCTCATGTTCTGATCTATATTTTTATTATCATACTGAGAAATGTTATTTTTGCTATCAATAGAAAAGCTTCCATTACCCTTATAAAAACTGTCCACAAAAATTTGATAAATTATGCCCTCTTTATACCAATTTGGTACTTTAAAATCTTCATAAACTGTTATTTGATATGGTTTGGGATTGCTATTATAAAGTTTTCCTACACCTCCTAGGGCTACCTCATTGTTACCATAATAAAACCATTGATTTTCTTTTTTAATAGAAAAATAATATTCCAATATCCCTGGTTCCTTAACTTCTATTTCATTTACAAAATAGGAACTATAATAAACTTTATCTATGTTATGGTGAGACGTACTTGTGCTACGCATACTCACATCAATTACATAAGCCTTTTCATTTATATTATCAATGCTTTCATTAGCTTTTTTCATATTGACAGTTTCTTGTAAACCATTAAAATTAATTAATTCTAAATTTATTTCATCACACTCCTCAACACCTATCCTAAAAAAAATCTTAGAGCCGCAAGGTACGGCTCCAAAAGGATTTTTATAGAATAGGTGCTGTGAATCGTAGAAAATCTTTATATTCTCCATAACATCTCACCACCTCTGTTTTATATAAACATTTAAATTATAAGCAGCTTCATTTTTGCTACTTATTATAAGAAATTTACACCAAATCATTGTGTTGTATAACAAAACACTACAACTTAGAAAAAATAAAAGGTATTGTCCTTTGAAAATTTCTAAAGGTTCTTATAAGTTTTTGTACAAATAACCAGAGCCCCAAATTCCTGTGGCATATTCCTTTATGGTTCTATCAGAAGAAAATATACCTGAGTGGGCAATGTTAATGGCAGACATTCTTTGCCACTTTGAAAAATCTTTATATAATTCATCAACCTTATTTTGTGCATCTACATAAGATTCAAAATCTTTTAATACAAAAAACTCATCATTATAGGTAAGAAGAGCATCGTAAATCGCCCTAAAGTCATTAATATTTGAAGAATAGGCTCCATTAATTAGCTCTTCAGAAATTTTTCTTAATCTCATATCCTTATTCACTACTTCCATGGAATTGTATCCTCCATTTTGGTAATAGCTTAGCACCTGCTGTTCAGTAAGTCCAAAGATTACAATGTTGTCATCTCCAACTTCATCCCTGATTTCAATATTTGCTCCATCTAAAGTGGCAATGGTGACAGCTCCATTCATCATAAACTTCATATTTCCTGTTCCTGAAGCTTCTTTAGTAGTAGTAGAAATTTGCTCACTAACATCTGTAGCTGGAATTATTTTTTCTGCAAGAGAAACTCTATAATTTTCTAAGAATACAACCTTTATCTTATCCTTTATCCTCTTATCATTATTTACCCTACTGGCTACCATGTTTATAAGTTTTATAATATTCTTAGCTAGATGATACCCTGGCGCTGCTTTTCCGGCAAAAATAAAGGTTCTTGGAGTTATATCCAAATTAGGATTTTCTATAAGTCTATTATATAGGTGCATTATATGAAGAATATTTAAGGTTTGCCTCTTATACGCATGTATTCTCTTGATTTGCACATCAAAAATCGAATCCACATCTACCAATATGTCACTGGTATTTTTGATATAATTTGCGAGACTTATCTTATTTTCCTTTTTTATTTGATAAAGTCTTTCATGAATTCCCCTATCCTCTGCAAAGGCTTCAAATCTTTCCATATCGGTAGGATGATATATAAAACTATCTCCGATGGTTTCCTTAAGAAGCTTTGTAAGATGAGGATTTGCTTGAATAAGCCACCTTCTGTGGGTTATTCCATTAGTCTTGTTATTAAACTTATGGGGGAAATAATAATAAAAATTGTTCATCACCTGTTTTTTCAGTATTTCTGTATGAAGTTTTGCCACACCATTAACGCTATGACTTCCCACTATGGCGAGGTTAGCCATCCTCACATAGTTATCTCCTATAATTGCCATGGCGGAAATTTTATCCCATTGACCAATATATTTGTTCCAAAGCGCTTTGCAAAATCTCTCATTGATTTCTTCAACTATCATATATATTCTAGGAAGAAGGCTTCTGAAAATATCCACTGGCCATTTTTCAAGAGCTTCAGATAAAATTGTATGGTTTGTATAGGAGATAGTATTTTCAGTAATCCTCCAGGCATCTTCCCAACCTAACCCTTCTTCGTCCATTAAAATTCTCATGAGTTCTGGAATTGCAAGGGCAGGATGAGTATCATTTATGTGTATAGAGACTTTGTCGTCAAAGTCCATAATATGATTACCGTTCTTTTTGAAATTTTTAATTATACTTTGTAATCCAGCGGATACAAAAAAGTATTGTTGCTTAAGTCTCAGTATTCTTCCTTCCACGAAAGAATCATCTGGATACAACACCTGTGAAATAGCCTCAATGGAATTTTTATACTCAATGGCTTTTAAAAAATCTCCTCGTCTAAAAGAAGAAAAATCGAAATCATTTCCTAAGGGTTCTGCACTCCAAAGTCTTAAAGTGTTTACAGTTCCATTTTTGAACCCAACCACTGGAGTGTCATAGGGTACAGCAAGCACTGGCTCATAATTTATGTGAGTAAAGATAAGCTTCTCTTCATCTTTTTCCATATTAACAGTGCCGTAAAACTTAACTACTACAGATTTATCTTGTCTTTTTATCTCCCAAACATTATTTTCTTTAAGCCAATTATCTGGAAACTCTACTTGGCTCCCATCAATGATTTTCTGTTGAAAAAATCCATATTTATATCTTATACCGCAACCATGTCCTGGAATATTTAAAGATGCCATAGAATCTAAAAAACAGGCTGCAAGCCTTCCAAGTCCACCATTGCCAAGACCTTGGTCATGCTCTAAATCTTCTATTTTCTCTAAATTTATGCCTAACTCCTCTAGAGCTTCTTTGCACAGATCCCTAATCCCCAAATTTAAAAGACTTGAGCTCAATAATCTTCCTAAAAGGAATTCCATGGAAAAATAGTAAATTTGTTTCACCTCTGCGTTATGATACCTTTTGTCAGTTTGAAGCCACTCCGTAGCAATATAATCCCTCACCAAACTTGCTAAAGCCTCGTACTTATTATAATCCGTACCTTCCGTAAGCTCCTTCCCGTATAATTCTAAAAATTTTTGCTCATAATCTTTTTTAAAAGTCTCTTTGCATATACAAAGCACCCTTGAATCTCCTCCTGATTTATTGCTATATCTAAAAGAAAACTCCCACCTAAAACAATGGGAGCCTTATCCTTATTTTTCAATTAATTCTTCATATAATTCTTTATACTTCATCGCTGAATGTTCCCAGCTATTATCTGACTTCATAGCGTCCTTCATAATTAAGTTCCAAGTTTCTTTATCCTCATAAAAATTTAAGGCCCTTTCAATAGTATATAAAAGATCTTGAGAATTATAGGGTTCAAAGCTAAATCCATTACCTTTATGGGTGAATTCATTGTAGGAAATCACCGTATCCTTAAGTCCACCTGTTTCTCTAACTATAGGAATAGTTCCATACCTTAGAGCAATTAGTTGCCCTAACCCACAGGGTTCAAATAAGGAGGGCATAAGAAAAATATCTGATGCTGCATAAATCTTATGGGCAACACCGTTATTAAAGCAGATATTAGTAGACACCTTTTTAGGATATCTTAACTGCAAGTTTTTAAAATGCTCTTCATATTCCTTGTCCCCTGTACCTAGAATTACAAGTTGTATGTTTTTTTCTAAAAGAGTATCTAGTATCTGTATTAATAGGTTAATTCCCTTTTGTCTTGCTAACCTTGAAACAATTGCAAACATGGGAATATTCTTATTAATGGTAAGTCCTAATTCCTCTTGAAGCTTTAATTTATTTTCTCCTTTGTTACTTAAGGACTCTAGATTATATTTTTTATAAATATATTTATCAGTGTTAGGATTATAAACAGAATAATCAATACCATTTACAATACCTAAAAGCTCATGGTTTTTATATCTCAATAACCCATCCAATTTTTCACCATAAATAGGTGTTTGTATTTCTTCTGCATAGGATTTACTCACTGTGGTTATCCTGTCAGAAAAGTTTATTCCACCCTTCATGAAGCTACTGCAGCCATAAAATTCTACGCTTCCATTATAATATAAGTTATCTGTTAAATTTAATAAGTCTCCTAAAACCTCAGGTGGGAATACCCCTTGAAATAATAAATTGTGAATTGTATATGTGGTCTTTATATTTCTATAAAAAGGGTCTGAAATAAATTCATTCTTATAAAGCACTGGCACCATTCCTGTGTGCCAATCATGACAGTGAATTACATCAGGTTTGAAATCTACTTCTTTTAACATTGTAAGCACAGCTCTATCAAAGAAGGAAAATCTTTCTCCATCATCATAGAAACCATAGATCCCTTGTCTTTTGAAATAATACTCATTGTCTATAAAATAGTAAGTAACTCCATTTTCTTCATATTGTAGAACTCCACAATATTGACTTCTCCAGCTCATTGGTACTTTAAAGCTTTTAATAAACTTCATTTTTGCCTTAAAATTATGATTTATATCACTATAATTGGGTATAACCACCCTGGTTTCTACCCCTATTTTATTAAGATATTTAGGTAGTGAATATACTACATCCCCAAGTCCACCAGTCTTAATAAAAGGATCAGATTCCGATGCAACGAACAATATCTTCATCTTCAGCTCTTCCTTTCTATACTATACTATTCTTTTCTATCACTATTGGTTCACCATAAATTCCTAGCACGTTTTTCACCCTTGAAATCACTGAGTTCTTATCTGCAATAGCATTCTCCATATGAACTCCATCTCCAACTTGAGTTTTAGACATCAATATGGAATTTTTCACTACAGCTCCTTTGCCAATCTTCACTCCTCTGAAAATAATGCTATTTTCTACAGTTCCTTCAATGATAGCCCCATTGGCAATTAAAGAATTGCAAACTTTAGCTTCGGTACCATATTTCGTTGGCGCATTATCTTTTGTCATAGTATGAATAGGATAATTCTCCTTAAATAGCTCCTTAGATTTCTCCATATTCAGAAGTTCTAAACTTTTATTGAAATATGCACTTATTGAGTTTATACATTCTAAGTATCCCTTATATTCAAACGCATTAATGTTTATTTCCTTATGAAAATATATAACAGTATCCTTAAGTGAGTAAAGAGCACTAAGCTCTGATGCCTTATTGATAAGTTTTAAAAGGAACTCTTTTTTCATGATATACATTTCCATTGATACATTCTTTTCATTGTTATCCCCTTTATTGGTGGCTAAGCCTGTAACTCTTCCATCTTCATTGATGTTTAGAGTGTCGCATCTTAAGAAATTATTCTTAGCATCTTGAACCTTTTTGTGGATTACTGTAATATCTGCCTTAGAATTTTTATGATAGTTTACTGCCTCCCTATAATCTATGTTGCAAATCATATAGCTTGGTGAAATTATCACATATTTTTGTCTGCTGTTTTCAATATAATCCATATTATCTCTAAAGCTCTTCATTTCAGTCATATACAAACTGTTGGAGGAATTATAATAAGGATAGAATAGAAAAAGTCCATCCTTCTTTCTATCTAAATCCCAGGACTCACCAACTCCAAGATGCTCTGTTAATGGCCTTGGCTTTTCTTGTATAAATACACCAACATTCAAAATCCCTGAGTTTACCATGTTAGATAAGACAAAATCTATAATTCTATATCTACCTAAGAAAGGTATCGCAGCTATTGGTCTATGATTAGTTAATTCCTTAATT
>NZ_JAVWDJ010000002.1:120946-180827 GCF_036642255.1 Clostridium sp.
TCTACCTAAGAAAGGTATCGCAGCTATTGGTCTATGATTAGTTAATTCCTTAATTTTATTGTCATTATCATGTAAATTAATTATCCCCATAACATCTTTCATATTTAGCCCCCCTTTAAATCCTTTAACCTCGTAAACTTATATATATTTTCATGTATAGCTCACTAACAAATTCTATTGACTTAAGACTTTCTATTGTGAATTAATTCAATAATGTTTTATGGCACCCTAAAAACTCATGATTTTCCCATAATCTTCTTTAGGTTTAAAACCTATTTAACTATAAAGGAGGAAATATCTTTAGGTTCTATAGACTCTTCAATATCTATTTGCAATTCATTTTCTCCCTCATTTTTTCTGCTTACTAGTATGATATCCCTTCCTTTGCTGTTTCCTAAACTTATACCTTTACTAATCACCATATCCATATCCACAATAGCCTTTTCTATAACAGCCCCTTCTTCGATATGAACATTAGACATAATAACAGAATCCTTAATTTTAGCACCTTTCCCAACATAAACCTTTGAAAAAATTATTGAATTTTCTACTTCACCATAGATGGTACAGCCTTGATTAATCATAGAATTTCTTATTTTAGCTTCCTGTGCAATATATTGAGGTGGGCATTCTATATTATCAGAGTAAATCTTCCAATTTGAGTCATATAAATTTAACTGTGATTTGTCTTTTAATAAATCCATATTTGATTCCCATAGACTTTCAATAGTACCTACATCCTTCCAATATCCTTGGAAGTTATAAGCATACATCTTTTTCTCTGAACTTAGCATTTTAGGAATAATATTTTTCCCAAAGTCATGATTTGATTTGCTATCTTTTGCATCATCATTTAAAAAACAACTTAGGGTTTTCCAATTGAAAATATAAATTCCCATAGAAGCCAAATTATTTTTAGGAAATTCAGGTTTTTCGTCAAATTCATAAATACTATTATCATCCCTAGTATTCATAATTCCAAACCTAGAGGCTTCAACCATAGGTACTTCTATTACAGCAATAGTTGCATCTGCACCTTTTTCCTTATGAAAATCTAGCATAGCGGAATAATCCATTTTGTAAATATGATCTCCTGACAAAATAAGCACATATTCTGGTTTGAAAGAACTTATAAAATCTCTGTTTTGATAAATGGCATCTGCTGTCCCCTTATACCATTCTCCCCCTTGTTCTGTTTCTCTTGGAGGCAATACAGTAACTCCACCCTTTGATGTGTTTAACCCCCAATTAGACCCCACTCCAATATGTGAATTTAATACTATGGACTCATATTGAGTTAACACACCCACAGTATTAATATGAGAGTTAGCACAGTTACTTAAGGGAAAATCAATAATTCTATACTTTCCTCCATAATGAACCGCAGGCTTTGCCAATTTTTTTGTAAGCGCCCCAAGTCTTGTACCTTTTCCCCCTGCCAAGATCATGGCTACTATTTCTTTTTTAACCATACTAATCACCCCATCCTTTATCTTTTTAGCATTGTTTAATTTATTGATTACATAATTTTTTTACTAGAATATATTTTTTCATTTTTATATTTCATCTTTATAATCTTTTAAAAACATTGTACTATCAATGTTTTCTATCTTTAAAATCATAGTAGCCATTGGAGGAACCTTTACGGTAAGAGTATAGGACTCATTATGCCACTTTCCGTCTTGGGCAAATAAAACCTGTTCCATTACCTGACCCGAGCCTCCAAAGTCTTTATGATCAGTATTTAATATTTCCACATAAGTACCTCTAAAGGGCACCCCTATTTTATAGTCATAATAAACTACAGGGGTAAAATTACAAATTATAATCAAGGTATCCTTAACATCATATGATTTACGCATAAATACTATGATACTTTGATTAGAATTATTTACATCAATCCACTGAAATCCCAAAGGTTCTGAATCTAACTTCCATAGTGCTGGTTCCATTTTGTATAACTTGTTTAAGGTTTTAGTGAACTTATGTGCTTTTTTATGCATGTCTAACTCAAGTAAATGCCATTCCAACTCTTCATTAAAACGCCATTCAATAAACTGAGCAAATTCATTCCCCATAAACAAGGTCTTCTTCCCTGGATGACAATACATATATGCAAGAAAAGCTCTAAACCCTGCAAACTTATTCCAATAATCTCCCCACATTTTATCAATTAAAGATTTTTTACCATGAACTACTTCATCATGTGATATTGGTAAAATAAATCTTTCTGAATAAGCGTACATTAGGGAAAAAGTTATAAGTACATGATTATGCTTTCTGCAAATGGGATCTATTCCCATGTACTTTAACATATCATTCATCCATCCCATATTCCATTTATAGCTAAATCCCAAGCCTTCTTTTTCAACTTTTCCTGTTACCTTGGGCCAAGTAGTAGATTCTTCTGCAATGGTAATGGTGTCAGGAAATTCCTTATTAATAGCTTCATTTAGCTCTTTTATAAACACCATGGCTTCAAGGTTTTCATTTCCACCATTTTTATTCGGTGTCCACCCATGGGATTCTCTGCAGTAATCTAAATAAAGCATATTTGCTACTGCATCCATTCTTAATCCATCTATGTGAAATTCTCCGAGCCAGTACAGGGCATTGGATATTAGAAAACTCTTAACCTCTGGTTTACCTAAATCAAAGTTAGCTGCTCCCCATCCAGAATTTTCACCTTTTTGAGGATCTTCATATTCATATTGAGCACTACCATCAAATCTAAATAATCCATGGTCATCCTTACAAAAATGTCCAGGAACCCAATCCAAAATCACTCCTACACCACTTCTATGGCAACAGTCTATAAAATACTTCAAATCCTTAGGACTTCCATATCTACTTGTTGGAGAATAATATCCTGTAACTTGATAGCCCCAAGAATCATCTAAGGGATGCTCCATCAATGGCATTATTTCAATATGAGTGTATCCCATAGTTTTTGCATAATTAGGTAGCAACTTTGCTAATTCTCTATAAGATAAAAACTCTCCATTTTCTCTTCTTCTCCAAGAACCTAAATGAACTTCAAAAATATTTACTGGGCAATAATCTGAATTTATTTCTTTTCTTTTCTCCGTCCAGCATTGATCTTTCCATACATAATTACAAGGTTTAAGAGTAATTGAGGCCGTATTTGGCCTTTTTTCAGAGAAAAATCCATAGGGATCAGCCTTTAATTTTCTATCTCCATTACTAGTTATAATTTCATATTTATATACTTCATTTTCCTTAAGTCCAGGAATAAACCCACTCCAAAAGCCTGTTTCCTTAACCTTTGTGATGGGATGCTTGTCCCCAATCCAATTGTTAAAATCTCCTACTATTCTTACCTCTTTTGCATTAGGCGCCCAAAGAGTAAATCTATATCCATTTCTATTATTTTCTTTTTTGAAATGTGCTCCCATGAATTTATAACTTTCATAATGATTACCTTCATGAAAAAGATATACATCATAATCTGAAACATAATTTTCTTCTATTGATTTTCTCATACAATCTCCTTATACTTTTTTACAATTTTTAGATGAATATTTTCTTCAAGATTTTTATTAATAATATAATTATACTATATATTGTAAAATAATTCCATATAAGTATTGAAATGTATTTTATTTTCCATACCTCTTCAGTTGTCTGAATTTTCGCTTACTTTTCACATTTATTTGATTGGAAGAATTAGTGGTTTATATAGTGATAAGAACTTATATGGCTATTGTGCTAATATTCGCCAAAAGGTTTAAATATTTATAAGTGATATGATTACGTTCTTAATCAAATCTCCTTCCAAAGCCCCTTGCTAAAATGAACTTCTTCATTATTTTTCTACGATGCTAATCAAAAAACAAAAATCTCTGGTGAAATTCACCAGAGATTCTGTGATAAAAAGTATATGGGACTTTGTGAAAAACATATAGATTTCTGTGATGAACTATATGCATATTGGTAGCTTTAATAAGTAGATAAGATTATACTTTGTTTATTTTTGTACAAAACTAATTAATTAGTTTTCTTACCATTTCCATTGTTGCCATTGTTTCCATTTCCATTACCATTGTTGCCATTTCCTTGGTTACCATTATTGCTTTTTTCTTTCTTCTCTTTTACTTCTTTTTCTTTCTTTTCTTTTGCTATTTTTGATTCATCATCTGCATCGTCATTATCTTCATCAGCATCTTCAACTATTGTTGCATCATCTTGAGCTTCTGTCGCTTCTTCAACTACAGTTCCTTCAGTTGCTTCTTCTTGATCTAATTCTTCAATTGCGTCTATTGCATCCTTATTTTCTTTTCTTATTGATTTAATTTCCTTCATAATATCTTTAACTGGTTTCTTAGCATATTCTTCAACGTTAATTTCTGGGTTAACAGCTTGTAGCTTTTGAATTAAGTTCATTTTTCCTGGAGATATTCCAAGTCTTGCTGCTTCCTTATGTCTTTCTAAGTTTATGTTTTGAGTAGTTACTGGTGTTTCTTCAAGGTTTTCTTCAGTAAGCTCCTCATTAATTACTTCACCTAATTCTGTTTCTGTTTCTGTTGCTTCTTCTTCATTATCTGATGAAACAGTTACTAATATTTCATTTTGTAATTCTTCAGCTAAATATCCATTAGCAATAGCTGCTTGAGTAAGCATATCTACAGCATCCTTTACATCTTTATTCTCTAACTTTAAAGTTTCAAGAATTTTTATTCCATCTTCATTTAATGGATTTACAGCAATAACTTTATCAAACATATTAGTTGTAAGCTCCACGCTTGGATTAATATCAAAACTTACATATTGTTGTGGTGCTGTATAGCTATAAGCTGCACCTGAAACTCCTACGGCTAATGCTACTGCTGCAACTACTGTTGCGATTTTTTTATTCTTTAACATAATATTCCCTCCATAATTCAAATCAAAATTTTTATAATAAACTTTTACTATTTACCTTTTCTTAGCTTATATGGATTTTCAACTTCTTTATAAACAACTAAAAGTGAAATTTACTTATCAATATAATTTCCTTAATTTTATATGTACATATTTTTTTCATCCATGGATTTGTTTTGCTTATGTTATTAAATTCGGAGGGGTTAGTATGGTTTTTGGGGTAGGAAGGAATAATTTTATTTTTTTTGGAAATTTTTATATAATTTTTTCTATATCACTTGCTATTCACAACTTATAAAAAAAACATAAAAAGGCCATTCCATATTTTTGGAATGGCCTTTTGAAGGGGTATGGGGTCAATTTTTTATATTTAAACCTTTATATCATAAAAATGTTATAAAGTATCTTAAATAACTATTACATGTATCATACTTTAATTAGAAAATTATATTCTTTTAAAATATCTCCCAGCTATAATTCTTATATTCCTGTGGCCGGTGTTGCTTCTACTGAATCACTACTTTCGAAGGATTCTGTAAATACATCTGCATCCTTGGTTCCTTTTTCAAAGTTAAAACCTTTTTCACCTATTATTTTTTTATCCATTATTCTTTTGCCCTTAAACATTTCATCCATATTGAAGTTTGCCATTCTTTCTTGGACTTTGGTCTTCATTTCTTCCCCTTTTTCTGCAGTGATTTTTCCATTAGCTACGGCTTCATCAATACCACCATTTTGAACCTCTACTAGTGCTGCTTTAAATTGTTCTGACGTAACTCCTTTTTCCTGCAATAAAGTGCTTATTGATTTACCACTTTCCATAGCAGCAGTGAATTCTTCTTCACTGATTCCAAATTTTTCAGTTAAAACTGTATCTATACTGCCTACACCTTTAATATCAATGTGTACTCTATTTCCCTTGCCGCCTTTAAAAGACATAGCACTTTCAAAACTATTTTCTTCTATTCTTGTGTTCATATCAGCTTTAATTTTTTCCCCTTCTTCTACAGTGAGCTTTCCATTTGCTACTGCTTCATCAATACCTGCATTTTGAGCTTCTATTAAAGCTGCTTTAAATTCTTCTAAAGAAACTCCCTTTTCTTCTAATAAAGTACTTATTGATTTACCACTTTCCATAGCAGCACTAAACTCTTCTTTAGTGATTCCAAACTTTTCAGTTAAAACCTTATCCATGTTACCCTCTTTTGCAATTGCAAAAACTCTTTTAGAATTTTTCATTCCAATTTTACTAGGATTTTTTGAGCCTGTAATTGTAGTATCAGAATTTGCATATACAGAAGTACCTACTCCTATGGATAAAGTTAAGGCCAAAGTTGCAATAATCAATTTTTTATTCATGTTTCATTCCTCCAAATAATTTAATTTTTATATAATCTTTGCAAAGATATACATAATTAATGAGTTGTGTATTTTTCTAAATTTCAAAACAAATGCTATCTTTCATTTCCCTTTCAGTTCACCTTATGTACCATTTAAAATACTTTACATTATTAAAACTTAGTATAAATTAAAATTATTTTATACTTTAATTAGAAAACCAAGTGATTTTTTACTACGGCTTTGTTACTATGGTTATATATTAGCCACCGAATATGTCAACTCAATGTCAAAATCAGAAAGAAAAAGTTAAAATTGTTTTTTTAATCCATATAATTATCCTTATTGTTTTTAAGTGAATAAGTATTTCATTTTTTCAATATTAATAAGTTATTACTAAGCACTTTATTTCCAACCCGCAGCCTGAATTTTATAAAATTAATTAAAAAGGACTTCTCTATAAGCCATGCAGAAAAATATAATATGACGCCCCGGCTTACACACAATAATATAAGCATTTAAACTGCAAAATTGCAGACAATATATTTACATGAATTTCTTTAACGGCATTTTGGAAGGATGAGTCTTTAGACCTCTTCAGAGTTTATACAAGTTTAAGTGTTTAAACAAATTTAAGTGCTTATAAAATTTTAGGTGAGATTACTAGTGAAAATTTAATATTTTAGGATTAATTTTTCATTCCAAAGCCCCTTACTAAAATGAACTTGTTCATAATTTAATATTTTTATTCAAAGTTTTTAAGTAAAAAATGAGGTGATAAAATTGGTTGATGTAGCACTATTAGGTTGTGGTGGTGGGATGCCAATTCCTGAAAGGTATCTTTCCTCCTTTCTTATAAATTATAGAGGGCGAAAAATTCTTATAGATTGTGGTGAGGGTACTCAAGTATCTATGAAAATCTTAGGCTGTGGTTTCAAAACCATTGATATTATTTGTATTACTCATGGTCATGGAGATCATACCGTAGGTTTGCCTGGGCTACTTGCTACTATTGGCAATAGTGGGAGAACTGAGTTGTTAACCATAATTGGACCTGAGGGGATAAAAAATATAGTAGAAGGTTTAAGAGTTATAGTACCTTATCTTCCCTATGAATTAAATATTATTGAGAATCCTTCTGAGCCCTTGTATATAAATCTTAATGAATCCCTTATTTGTATTACAGCTTCTAATTATGATAAACATATGAAGAACAATACTAATGATAATCACATTGATAATTGTAAAATAGACAAAATAGCTCTAACTCTTTTTGAGAAAAATAAATATGAAGAAACTAATAGTTCGGAATTAAATAATCTCTCTTTAAGCAGTGATCTTATTATTTCTACCTTAGAGGTTGAACATTCAGCACCATGCCTGGGTTTTAGTTTTTATATAAAAAGAAAGCCAAAATTTAATGTGGAAAGTGCCTGTGCTAATAAGGTTCCGAAAATCCTATGGAATAAGCTCCAAAAGGGCACTTCTATAGAACATAAAGGGAGTCTATATGAACCTTGGATGGTTTTAGGTAGTGAAAGGAAAGGCATTAAGATTAGTTACATTACTGATACAAGACCAATAGACACTATTCCTAAATTTATAGCTAACAGTGACCTTTTTATCTGTGAAGGAACCTATGGAGATGATGAGGATATTGAAAAAGCCATTAAGAATAAACATATGACCTTTAGAGAAGCTGCTAGCCTGGGTAATAAGGGGGATGTAAAAGAGCTTATGTTAACTCATTTTAGCCCTGCTATGGCTAGTGCTAAAATGTATATAAATAATGCTACAGAAGTTTTTCCTAATACACTTTTAGGTGAAGATAGACTTGTAAAAACCTTATCCTTTAATGATTGATTTTCACTACATTTTCAAAGTTTTTTTAAATTGTTTACTTTTTACTATTTTTATTAAATGAATAATAGGATTGAGTATTCAATAATGTAATTATTGGAAATCCATTCTGTAAGGTGTACAATTAATTGTATTTGGATTTCTTACTTGCTTCTAAATAATACAAAAAAATCGATTTTAAATTTCTATGTTTTGGGGGAATAAAATTGCTTCATATATTTGCATTAGATAAAAATTTACAATTAATAGAGAACTTAACAATTGAGAAATTGCCTAAAAAAGATTTGGCTTGGTATTGGATTGATTTCGATAGCCCAACTGAGTCTGAAAAAAAGCTTTTATCAAGTTATTTCAAATTTCATCACTTAGCTATTGAGGATTGCATACACTCTTTGAACAAACCTAAGCTAGACTACTATGAAAATTATAATTTTTTTATATTAAATGCTTTAAATAAACATAATTTACAACCAATAGAAGTCTCACTTTTTGTCAGCGATAAATTCATTGTATCCTACCATGAAGATAAACTTCAAGAAATTTTGGAAGCTTCAAATCGCATAAGAAGTAATTCACATCATTGGGATCAAGGTCCCATGTATGTCACTCATCAAATATTAGATGAAATAGTAGATCAGTTTTTCCCTGCTATTTATAGCATTGAAGATGCCCTTGATAAAATAGATAATAATCCTGATAAAAAATCTATTCACAAACTAATTGATGAGGTTTTTGCTATTAGAAGTGATTTATTAAAACTGAGGAGAATAATTTATTCCATGAGGGATTTGCTCTATAGAATATTAAACTCTGAAAGGTTAAATATATTTAAAGATCATAAACTTTATTTCTCAGATGTTTACGATCATTTACTTAAATTATCTGACATGGTGGAAGCAAATCGAGATATGACATCTGATATTCGTGATAGTTACATCTCAATTAACTCTAACAAAATGAATACAAATATGATGTTATTAACTGTGATAACCTCCATATTTATACCTATAACCTTCATAGCTGGAGTCTACGGAATGAACTTTAAATATATGCCAGAACTCGAGTGGAAATATGGTTATTTTGTTGCCCTTATTGTTATGAGTAGTATCAGTATCTCCATGTTTTTTTGGTTCAAAAGAAAAGGATGGTTTGATAAATAAAAAAAGGAAGGATTACTCCTTCCTTTTTGCTTATTCATAAAGCACAAACCTTAATTCAAACTCTACATCTTTTTAAATGAAAGCTATTATATAGTTATATATTTATTAAGGGGGATAAATATATTATTATTTGTTTGCACTTTGTAAAGCTTCACCAACAGCATCTATAATAGCTTGGCTTGATTTTGTAGCTCCTGAAATAGCTTCAATACCTTCAGTTCCTTGATTTTTAATTATCTCTGGTATTAAATTATCCTGAGCTGCTTGAATCAAACTAGCTGTTTCCTTTTGTTCTAGTATCTTTACATCAGAAATCTTACCTTTTTTTACTTCTACTGCTACCTTTATATCACTTGTAGCACCTTTTTTAACCGCTTCATAAGAACCATCTTTATATTTTCCAGCAGAACCGCAGCCAACTAATACCGTAGCTGCTAATAATGCTGACATTGCTATAGCGCTTACTTTTTTCATTTCCAATTCCTCCTAGTTAACATTGATTATCTTCAATTAACACCTTTATACTAATTACTTCTTAAGAACCTTAGCTGCATTTGTTCCTGCTATTCTACCAAAAGTAATAATATCTGCAAGAGCATTTCCTCCAAGTCTATTAGCACCATGTACTCCACCTGTAATTTCTCCAGCTGCATAGAATCCAGGTATAACTTGTCCATCTTCTCCAAGAACTTCACTATTTGTGTTTATTGCAACTCCGCCCATAGTGTGATGTACTGCTGGTGTAACAGGAATAGCATAAAATTTACTTTGGTCTAATTTTCTTGGCATATCAGCTCTATTAAATTCACTATCTTTTTTTGCTTCTACAGCTGCATTGTATTTGTTAACTGTATCTACAAAAGTAGCTTTATCCATTTCTATCTTTTCAGCTAAAGCTTCTAAAGAGTCTGCTTCAACCACTAAGTCCATATCAAAATATTCTTGAGTTGCCTTTAAGCTTTGTCTCATTCCTTCATCAAAGAAAAGGTAAGCAACTTTATCTTTTTGAGCAAGTATAGCTTTTGAAACCACATCTCTAGTTTGTAGCTCATCTATAAATCTTTTTCCATCTTTATTTACAAGTATTGCACCATTACCTCTAACAGCTTCTGTTACCATTACTCCCTTTTCAGGAACTACTGTTGGGTGTGTTTGAATTTGTTCCATATCAATAAATTTAGCGCCCAAAGCCTGAGCCATAACAATACCGTCTCCCGTAGCACCAGGATGATTTGTTGTAGCAAAACCTTTTAAATTTGGTTGGTAAGACACTACCATCTCTTCATTAGCAGAGAATCCACCTGTAGTTAAAATAACTGACTTAGCCTTTATTGTGTATTCTTTACCATCTTTGTCTTTAGCTTTTACACCACTAACTTTTCCATCTTTATCTTTAACTATCTCTGTAGCTTGGTTCCAAAGTCTTATATCTATTTTTCTATCATCTGCACCTTTTTTTAATGTTTGAACTATGTGACTTCCTACTGCAGCTCCTCCAGTTGGTCTATGTGTTCTATTAACACTAGCTCCAGCCATTCTCCCTACATCCGATAAGTCTGCACCTAAGGACTCTAACCACTCCACTGAGTTTTTAGCTTCAGTAGCAAGCATTTTTACCATTTCAGGGTTATTTAAATTTTTTCCACCCTTCATTGTATCTTCATAGAATAAATCTACACTGTCTTGAACTCCTGCTGCAATTTGTTGCTTTGTTCCTGCTGCATTTAATCCACCAGTAGCACGGTTAGTATTTCCCCCTACCATTGGCATTTTCTCCAGAACTACAACTTTTGCTCCTCCATCATGAGCTGAAATAGCCGCTGATAAACCAGCACCACCTGCTCCAATTATTACTACATCTGCGGAACTACCTGCCCCATTTGCACAACCAGCAAGAACTGGCACAGTTAACATAGCTGCCATAACTAATGATATAATCTTTTTCATTGCATATCCTCCTCAGTAAAATCTTTACTTAGAGTATATTTGTTAATTAACAAACAAACAATAATATGGTCTTTTAGTTCTTTTTGGTCTTTTAGTTCGCACTTTTTTTATATACATTAGTTGGTCTACCTATTTTCCCATACTCTAAATCCATCTTAAGTTTTCCCTGTTTTACCATGAATTCTAGATACCTTCGTACTGTAACCCTAGCCATACCAATACTACTTCCAAGATCCTCTGCAGTAAAGCTCATGAATTTCCCCTCATTAATAGCTTCCCAAATTTGGTTATATGTAATTTCATTAAGACCTTTGCATAAGGCAGTTCCACTAATAATTTTGGTAGAGCTACCACTTTTCTGCCCTATTAAGTATTCATCAATAAAATTTTGTTCTATTTTATCATGTCCCTTTGTTATTTCTACTACTTTCTTATAATCAATTAAGGCTTCTTTAAATCTTTGGAGTTCAAATGGCTTCACAAGGTAGTCCACTGCTCCGTATCGCATAGCTTCTTGAACAGCTTCAATATTTCTCTCTGCAGTAATAAGAATTACATCTGTACTAGGTTCTTCTTTTCTTAACCATTTTAAAAGGTCTATGCCATTACCTGTTGGGAGGTATACATCTAACAAAAGTAGTTGTGGTTTTAAATTCTTAATTAATTCTTTCGCCTCATTAAAATCTCCAGCGGTACCAATGAGCTGAAAGCCCTCCAACTTTCCTAAAAATTTAGTATTTATACTTCTAACCATTGGATCATCCTCAATAATCATCACCTTAATCAATTTCATAACCTCCTAAATGTATGGTATAGTAATAGTCCATGTGGTAGTTTTCCCTGTGGTAAAAATTATTTTTCCATTAGACTTATCTAAAATCCTCTTTGTATTATACATGCCATGACCCCTTTGACCTGGTTTTGTGCTAACCCCTTGCATAAAGCAACTTTTACTTACTTCATCTGATATTGGCTTTCCATTATTCTCAACCAGTATTTTTAAATCATTCTCTGATTGTATAATACTAAAATTTATAATTCCATTTGTATCTCCAATTACTTCATCTATTGAATTTTCTATAAGATTTCCTATGACAATCACTAATTCCTCAGAGGTTATATTGTTAGGTATACTTTCTATCATGCAGTGTTCATTTATTTGAAAATCAATTTTTGCCTCTACTGCCTTATTATATTTAGCGAGGATAAGCCCTGCTATGGAGGAAACCTTTATATTTTTAGAAAGCACATTAATTACCTTCATTCTAACATCTGAAGTATGATGAATAAATTCTAAAGCCTCATCATATTCTTCAAGTTGTATAAGTCCAGAAATTGTATGTAACTTATTCATGAACTCATGATTTTGAGCTCTTAAGGACCATAAAAGCTTTTTAGTACCTGTAAGTTCCTCCGCCATTTCTTTAACTTTCGTCTTATCCTGAAAACTAGCTATAGCACCAATTAAAAATCCATTATTATCTCTTAGTGGATAGTAATTCACCATTAATGCAGTAGAATTTATGTTCACCTCACATTTCAAAAGAGCTTCATTATTTTGCAAAACATACTTAAGTCCACTAAAATATTTGAAATCATTAATTTCTTCATCTTCATTTTGCTGTTCTACCTTTAAAAGATTTTTTGCAGTTTTATTAATGAGAATTAATTGATTTTTATCATTAACTGCAATTAAACCATCTTCAATGCCTTGAAGAATCGCTTCTCTCTCACTAAGTATCCATGCAATTTCCTTTGGCTCTAATCCGTAAATAGTTTTCTTAATATTGTTAGAAATTAGTGTTGCACCTAGTATAGCAAGAATCATGGATATAACTAAATAAGGCATAAACTGATATACAGAACTTCTATATTCTTTCATAACATCTCCAATAAGCACGCCTGCCACAACTGCCCCCACTTGCACCCCATCCTTATAAACAGGTACAAAGGCTCTTAAAGAATGTCCTAAAGTCCCTACCCCTTGGGATAAATAACTTTCGCCTCTTTCTAAAACCCGCTCTTCATCTCCACCCTCAAATTTACCACCAATCCTTTCTGGTAAAGGGTGAGAGTATCTTATTCCTTCCATATCAAGAACTGTTATAAATTGAACTTTTGTATTTAGCCTAAGCTTTTCCATTGAATTTTGAATTTTATCACTTCCATTAGTTTTCCCTAGATTATCTTGAATTACTGGCATAAAGGATATGGTTTTTGCCATATTCATAACAAGAGTACCATTCTTATCTCTGATGGACTCCTCCATATAATACAGAAAAAAATACGCTGCAAAAACAATGGTTATTAAAAGTATAGAAACTACCATAAGTGTTATTTTTCTTTTTAAAGTCAAATTTCATCATCACCTTTTTAGATAATAGTATAAATAAAACTTAATCTACAAACTAGTATTAACATTAATTTTTTATTCATTTATAAAATCCAAATTCTATTATAGGTTTAAACCTTAAGTCCAAGCAAGTATAAAGATTTTTCTTATAAGTAATTTATATATTTGCATAAAAAAAAGGAAGGATTACTCCTTCCTTTTATACATCTCTACTAATACAAACTCTTACTTTTTCAATTCTCTTTTCTTTTACATCTTCTATTTTAAAGATTAAATTTTCATATTCTACCACTTCATCTTCTCCATCATTTGGTATGCTTCCTAGTAAATCTACCACAAACCCACCAATGGTTTCTGAGTGTTCAGATTCTATATCTGTATCTAAATAATCATTAAATTCATCTATTGATAAAAGCCCATTAACTATGTAAGTATTGTTATCAATCTTCATAATTTCTGGCTCAACTTCATCATATTCATCGAATATATTTCCCATAACTTCTTCAATCAAATCTTCTATAGTAACTATCCCTGAAAATCCACCATATTCATCAATTAAAATTGCCATATGGTTATTGGATTTTTGAAGTTCCTTGAATAAGTCATCAATGTTTTTAGTTTCTGGAACAAAATAAGGTGTTCTTAAAATCTTTTTAATGTCTACACTGTCAAAGCCATGGATACTAGCTTCAAGGAAAAAATCCTTTAAGTATAAAATACCAATAATATTATCTGAATCATCCTCATAAACAGGAATTCTAGAATACTGTTCTTCTAGTAATTCTTTTAATATTTTGCTTGATGGTGAAGTTATATCTATTAAAAATACCTCTGTTCTCGGGGTCATTATTTCTTCTGCCCTTTTATTATCGAACTCAAAGATACTTTCTATCATTTCCTTTTCAGTTTCATTTATAACTCCATGTTCTTGACCAACTTCAATTAGTGATCTAATTTCCTCTTTGGATACCTTTTCTTCTAAATTATCAGTCTGAAACCCTGTGATTTTAACCAATAAATTAGTAGACCCAGAAAGTAACTTTATAAAAGGTTTAGTAACCTTTGACACAAATACAAGTGGTGTCACTGCAAACATGGCAATACTTTCTGCATTTTGCAGTGCTATTCTTTTTGGATATAGTTCTCCAAAAACAAGAGTAATATAGGATAACATAATAGTTATCACTACTAGAGCTATTTGATTGCTATAAGGAACTCCAATCTCCTGCAGAACCTTAGCAAAATCACCTGAAATTCCTGTTGCAGCGGATGCACTGGCAAAGAAACCTGCAAGTGTAATTCCAACTTGAATAGTTGCTAAAAATTTGCTTGGTTCCTCTAGAAGTTTTTCCAGAAGAATTGCTTTTTTATTCCCTTCATCGGACAACATTCTAAGTTTGTTTTTGTTCAGTGATACAATTGCCATTTCCGCAGATGCGAAAAAAGCATTAATCAAAGTTAGTAAAAATATTAATAGTAGCTGTAACGTTATACTACCGTCAGGACCTGACTCCATTAATATACCCCCTTGGTATTTTTTATATTATATAAAAGATAATAACAGAGTTCTCATCTTTTTTCAAATCTATTTATAATATTATTTCTTAATTTTCCCATGATTACCTAATATTGCGTATATTTTATACTTATCCAATATGTATAAACATATTCTAATAAAACTTTAATACCCACACAATGCAAGTTTAATCAACAAAAATTTATTAGAAAAATAGATTTATTTTGTACTGATAGGATGAAAATCATCTAAAACTTATTAATTGATATAATAATATCTTTAAATTATTTACAATATACTACCTATTTATTATTAATTTTTTACATGTAATAAAATTAAGTTATTTATTTTTACATTTAAATATAATATAAATTTATTTTTATACAGTAATTAATATGAAATAATATATTAAAACTTTTATATTAATATTACAAACAAAAAGGAAAGATTGCTCTTTCCTTTTAAATTATACTAAATCAGCATTATAATAAATTTTTTCTTTTTTATCGAAGATGTTCAGTATATTATCTATGACATTTCCTTTACTTGTATCTATATACTGAATATCGTTATTATGACGACTTGTCCCAGAAATATTAAAAGTTGGTACATCACTCAATGCAATTAGACATAAAAATAAAAATAATAGTTTTTTCATGTTGCACCATCCTTTCTTTAATTCCTAGTAATTATAGTTTCTGCAATTTTAGAAATGATATGTTGCAAAATTAATAGTAAGTTTTCTATTATAATCTAGTTAATAAAATTATTGTGATTATAATAGCCAATATTTTTATTTATTATTTTATTTGCATCATAAATTTTGTTTAACAAAGCTAAACTAGATGTATTGATTGGTTTCGCAATTATTATTTGCAAATAATTGGATTATATTCTTTTAAAAATTTTATTTTCCATTTACTAAATATGGAATAATACATAAAAAAAAAGCTTAAAGCAACTTTCAATTCAGTACTTGCAAAAAACTTAAACACTTTCAATTTCATTAAATATTTTTTATTAATAAGTAAAAATTATTGGTGAGTTAAAAAATAATATTTAACTTATCTTTAAATTATTAAAATAAAGTATTAAAAGATATTTTGCAAGAACACGTTTACTATTTCCTTCATAATATTTCATAAATTACATATTCTTTTTATTTATCTTTTAACAATTGATTTTATAGCAAAATAAAACGTCAAAATTCTTTTCATTTTCTCAAGCAATGTAGTATAATTATTCTTAGTATGTTGTGAGGCCAATGCCTTCATTGTAATTACTTAGGAGGATTTGTATGTTCCCAAACTTATTTGTAAACCTTGCAATTATTTTGATTTTTATCTTTTTACAATGGAAATCTGTTATTAGATTAAGAAAAATTAATAGTTCTAAGCTTTTAACTACGCTATTTGTAGGATTAACCTCTGGACTAATTGGTGCGCTTCTTATGCTTCATTCTGTAAATTTAGCACATCATATGTTTATAGATTTGAGACATGTAGTGATTGCACTGACAGTTCTTTACGGGTCACCACTTTCTACTATTATATGTGTATCTATTATTGGTGCCACGGGATTTGTTTTCTATGGTTTTGGGTCAACATCATTAGCTATCTTTAGCATTACTCTACTTACAGGAATTGTTTTCAGTTATGTTGGAACTTTAAAAAAGACTAAAGAATTTAAATATATTATAATGAATTTAATAAGTGCTATATATCTGTTAGGGCATGTGTTATTTTCTTTAAAAGTAAACACAGCTTACGTACATACTTATATTTCATTTTTATTTTTATATATAGTGGGAGCCTTTATTTCATATTGTGAGTGTGAGTATTTAAGGATTTCTCATGAAAATTATAAACGTTTATCCTATTATAAATTAATGGTAAATAACTCTAGTGATCTTATTATTAGTTTTGACTCCAATGCTATAATAAAATATTTGTCTCCCTCTGTATTACCGTTACTTGGATATTCACCTTTAGAACTTGTAGGAACTTCTATTTATAACTATCTTCATCCTAAGGAGATACCTTACATTATGGAGCAGCACAAACTCTTATTAAAAACTTCTAAGACTATTGTTGCTGAAATTAGAATTAGACAAAAAAGTGGAAATTATATTTGGTTTGAAACGTCAGCTCACTGCATTAAAGATGAAAATTGCACTATTAAGGAACTCTTAGCAGTATCTCGGGACATAACTGCCCGTAAGGTAATGGAGAAACAACTTAAGGAAGCGAACTTAAAGTTAACAGAGGCAAATGAAAAGCTGAAAGAACTATCCTTTACGGACTCTTTAACTGGAGTTTCTAATCGTAGATACTTTGAAATTTGTATTAAAAGAGATTGGAGAAGAACGCAAAGAACCTTTAAACCAATATCTTTACTAGTGATTGATATAGATTATTTTAAAACTTATAACGATACTTATGGACATCTTCAAGGAGATGAATGTTTAAAAATCGTTTCAGAGACCCTTAGAGAAAACATTAAACGTGGCGGCGATTTATTGGCAAGGTTAGGTGGCGAAGAATTTGTAGTAATTCTTCCTGATACTGATGAAATCGGTGCTATAAATGTGGCGAATAACTTGAGAACTTCTATTGAGAAGCTTAAGATACCTAATAAACGTTCTAAGACTCTACCTTATATAACAATAAGTATTGGTGTAGCTTGCATAATTCCAACACTCTCTAATAGCTACCTTGACTTAATTCACTGGACTGATGTTGCACTATATAATGCAAAGCATAAGGGCAGAAACAGAGTTGAGTTATACAATAATACTCTAAACATGGACAACTACAAACATGATCTATCCCCAAAAGAAATAGTGTAAAAAGATTTAACTAGAAGTAAATATAAAAGGAATAACTGCAAATTAAAATAGATATTGCAGTTATTCCTTATTTTTTATTAACTCTACTTGTTATTATTTGTTTTGTTAATTTTTTTAAGCCTACGCACCACATACATAAAAATATCATATAAAGCTATTACTGTTACAATACCCACAGCTCTTACCATGCTTAAATCATCGATTTTTACAATATATTTATCACCTAAATATAAAGCTACAAGCAAAACATTATATTTTACAAAATAATATGCTATTTTCTTCATTTGATTCACCTCAATTTTCACTACATGCAATAATTATATCCTAATCTATTATGGTGATATAGGGAACCAAAGTCAAGGCTTAACTTTCACTTGCACCTACATTACTTCCCTTAAGGCTTCTGTGATAAGTAAATTTAAGGTAGAGTTAAATCTACTTTCAAAGCCTCTCACCAAAATGAAATTATTCATTATTTGATAGCCTAAAAGTGTTCACCATTTTCGTAATATTTTAGTTCTTCTAAGCAGGTAAATACTACATCTACATTTGGATATTCTAAAGAATTAATGTGTCTTGTAATTATTTTTGCAGCTTGATCCTGTAATTCTTGTCCGCGATCAAACCATGCAATTTCAATTCTAGGGCTTATGTCCACAAATTCTCCATCCTTTACACATGAGCTTTGAATAACTTCTAAACTAAAATACTCTCTAGGACACTTCAAAAGATTCTCTAGTTCATCTACTAATTCTTTGCTTATGGCGCAAAGCTTTTTAGATTCTACTCCATTAAACTTTAATATTGGCATATTTAAAAACCTCCAAGCTTCTTATTTTCTTTATCTTTTATATTAACACAAAATTGTATTGCTAAAAACTCAATACGGAGCTTCACTTATTTAGAAAAAGGCTCAATTAGCTTTTCAGTGCAATTTGCTAAATCTTCTTTCATAATTATACAGTCTAAGCTTAATAAAATATCTTGTTTTTCTTTGGACTGGATAGTATTAGTTCCTTCTATTTTCTCTCTTAGCTTCAACAATTCCTTATTCTTTGAATCAATTGCTTTCTCTTTTTTTTCTGTTTCCATAAGACTTCTATTTAATAAATTTATAACTGATGCCATTTCATCGGAACTACCAGCTATACGATTTAAAAGTAGAAGGTTTAATGCTAAAACCTCTGGGATTTCATCTCTAGTGTATCTAAGCTGATGATCTATTTCACCGTAACCTTCTTCAAATATAGTCCTTACTTGAATTTCTGCAATAACTCTTTGATTGGTAGGAAAAGATTCTATTAAATAATGAACTGATCGATATCCCGTTTTTCTGGAGTTAATTTCTATATTAAGCTCCTGAAACCTTTCAGTGTCATCCCCTTCTCTTACATTCGCAGTTATCTCAATTATCTTCCAAGTATTACTGATGAAATTGTGTATTTCTTCCCAATCTTCTTTGAAAATATGAATTGCGCGCACACCAATTAAATCTGTTATCTGATCCTTATAATTTTCAGCAGTAAACTGAAAATTCTCTCCATAGGTTTCTTTTCTACTTTCAGTTTTTCTAATGATCTTTTCAATTAAGTGTTCTGAATCCTTAACCCTTGATTTAACAGAATGGATTTTTTTATGATTTCTTAGAGTACTAGCAATAAAATCTGCTTGAGTTTGGTACAGGGTTTCATATTTATTGAAATCCTGATATATAGAATTTAGCATTTTCCAGTCTATAGTATATTTAACAAGGTCTGCTTCTGAAATATTGTATTTAGTTAGGAAACTGGATCTATGTAAGCTCATTTTTGAAAACCTCCAATAGCAAAGATTGATAATATCATATGAATTTATACTTTCTATGTAACGGCCTAAGGCATATTATACCATTTAAGACGCCGAAAATATAGTTACAGCTTCTCCAATTTCTCTTAATGTTGTTTCAGCTTACTAGAATATATCTTCTACACTCCCTTTGCTTCTTTAAGCACTTCTTCCACATAATACACAATGGAATTAATATCAGAAGTAACCCTATTTCCATTAAAGTTTTTATCCAGAGTAGCATTTAATTCTAGATTATGTTTCACTGATTTTACTGTTGTAAAATCTATTGCTTTTAATGTATTTATGATTTCTTCTAAAACAATTATCACATCATCTTCTAGTTTTAAACTATTTCCTTCTCTCCAAATTGTATAATTTATATCATAAGTCAAGTGATTGATATCCCTAAAATGTTGTAAGGTCTTTTGAATTTTGCTTAACTTTTCAGTTTCTAGAAGATGAAAAAGCACTTTAGCTTCCTTAACCATCATCTGAACATTTGCATGAACTAAATCTAAATCATTAAATATTGATGGGAAAAGAGTTAAGTAGGCTCTACTCTTTTTTTCTTTTGGATTTTTAAGCTCATCATAAGTATATTCTAATCCTGACAACACTGCATTTTTTGCAAACTGTAATCTTTTGTTCGCAATGTTATTGTAATAAAAATGTGAAAATACATAGTTGTAAAAAATTGCAATAATTACCCCAAGCCCTAAGGCAGCAATTCTAAGTCTAAAAGTTAACCAAATGCTTGGCATTCCCATAGCATCACTTTGAACAAATTGAGTCATATAAATACATGTAAAAATAGCCACTGGTGATACCATTCTCCAATTAATCTTAAGGCATACATACAAGGTTAGTGCCATACCTAGTGCAATGGTAACCACATTTATCCCCATTACTATAATTAATATTCCTGTGCAGGCCGCTCCTATAGCTGAAGCTATCAGCTGCCCTAGTCCCCCTTTTATCCCAGTTACATTAATTGGCTCCAAGTTATACATAACTCCAAGAAGTACAGATATCATATCAAGCCTTGTTGTTGGAAAAAACATCCCCAAAACATAGCCAGTTGCAATTGCAAACATAGATTTTATTATGTACAATTTAGCATCAAATAAGCTTGCTTCACTACTTAGTCCTAAAAATTTAACAACTTTATTCATAATAACCTCCTAAAAACATGTATTAATATTATATGCAAAAATTATCATATTTACAAGAAAAGCTAATTTATAGAAATTCCACTGGTTTTAAAATCATAACTTTTAATTCTAAAAGTTGTTCTATATAAATAGTAGTTACATAAAATTAAATAGAAAATTTTTATGCAAAGGAGAATAAAAATGATAGATTTTCCATTATATATGCCTGAAAAAAAAGAAGATAACAAAATGGCATTCTACCGTTTTGCTAGAAACCAATTTAACGATAAAAATTATATATTATGCCTAACTGTAACACCCTCAAAGGAAACCTTAGATGTACTAGGCTTTAATAGTTTTAAAGTTCTTAAAAGCCAGGAGGAATTAAAAAATTTCTTTGAGGTAGTAAGTAGGGCTGAGAGTTCCATTGAAGGAATTTTGCTATTAAATGAAGATGGGCAAAACTTTCTAAGTTTAAAATAATCTAATAAAGTCTTTTAATAGTATTGGGGGGATTTAAATGATAAGAGAGTTTAAAATTAGGGATAAAGATAATCTTATAGAGATTCTGAAAAAAGGCTTTGTTCTAGAGGATAATGATGTAAAAGACTTTTTAAAGGATCAGGACAGAAAACTAATGGTATATGATGAAGGTGGAATTTGGGGCTTTGCATATTTGAAAAACACAAATGAAGAAACAAAAGAATATTGCATATTAATTTATGTAGACCCACATTGGAGAAGAAAGGGCATCGGTACTGCTCTTTATAATAATCTATATGCTGATTTACAAAAACTAAAACCAAATCTACTAACTACTTACTTTAGAGTTGGCACAGAAGATTTTAAAGATTTTTATAGAAAATTAGGTTATAAAAAGTGGTGGGGTTGTCATGAATCTTACTATAAGGGAACCTTCCAACCTGAGGTTAATTTAAATTTTATGAACTATAAGGATGAATACTTCCATGAATACACAAAGCTCATTCAGGATGGCTTTTATGAACTAAGAAGGGAAAATGACATAAAACCTTATAGATGTGACTTTGATGACAGATATAGAGAGTATCTGTTAGATAATAAAGATTATATTTATGTGTTATTCAAAAATAATGAGATGATTGCAACAGCAGTTGTAAAGAATGGATATTTAGATAACATTGTAGTTACACCTCCGTTCCAAGGAAAGGGCCTCGGTAAGAAAATTACTCAATTTGCCATTAATAAAGCTATCAAGCAAGCTCCCGAAGGTTCAATTCATCTTACAGTGCTGACCTGGAACAAAAAAGCTATAAAATTATATGAGGAGCTTGGATTTGAGATTGTTCACACAGTTCACTTTTATAGGCAGCTTTGCGATAAAGAGTTTTAATTATCAGTAACCCTCGTTTATATTAATATATACTAATGGGGAGGGCCACTATTCTGTCCATTACTGACTATGTAAATCATAAAGAATCCTTTAGGATATATGAACTTCCCATAACCATTTTGAATTCATCCATGGTAAAATTTAAAATCAACCATCTCCTTCTAAACTGGTTTAACAAAATAACCTTGCCCACCATTTAATAATCTACATTTAAATCTTTCGGATGTATTTAATTAAGCTTTCGAGCAAATAAAAAGATGCTAATAACCTAGCATCTTTTTTACTTTAAATTATAATTCATACAACAAAATGTAGAAATAATATTCAAACTGTTATAATTCTTTAAAATGTTTTTATACAACAAGCTTACCCTTAAGTGCATCAAAGCTATTTCCAGTTAGAACTAACACATCGCCCTTTTTAATGTGAGATGATCCCTTTGGAGTGATAACCTCACCTTTTCTTTTTATCATAACCACCAGTATTTCTTCTGGTATCTCTGCATCCATTATCATCTTATCTATCCACGGATTATTTTCTTTAACCACCAATTCTATTAACTTGGTATGAGTTTCATCCTCATAATCACTGACAGTTTTAAAAATAGAATTATCCTCTTCAACTAAGTCTAACCTTTTAGCTATCTTTGGAAGAAGAGCTCCTTGAACACTAACGGAAAGTAACGCAATAATAAACACTGTATTGAATATATCATTGGCAATTGAAATCTTATTAGTTAAGGCATAAGTTGCAAAAACTATAGAAGCTGCCCCTCTAAGTCCTCCAACTGACACTAGCAACTGTTGCTTAAATGGGGTCTTAAACCACACAAGTATACTAGCAACTGCTACTGGTCTTGCAATTACAACTAAGAATATTGCAATTGTAAGGCTACCTTTAAACACTAATGAAAGCTGAGATGGGAAAACTAATAAACCTAAAGTAAAGAATAGCACAATTTGCATAAGCCAAGATATGCCATCAAAGAAATGATCCATACTTTTTCTGTGTGGAATCTTGTTATTTCCCATAACTATACCAATTATATATACAGCTAAAAATCCATTCCCTCCAACTAATTCACATAGACCATAGCCCAATAGCACAGATCCTATCACGAAAATTGGATATAGTCCTTCGATTTGAAAATGAATACGTCTTAAAATGTACACAGAAACAAACGCTAACACGAACCCAATACCTAAGCCAAAAATAATTTGTTTGCTTAGTAGTTGAATAACTGATTGGCCTCCACTATTAGTAATTAATGAAAGCACTACCACAGTGAGCATATAGGAAATCGGATCATTACTTCCACTTTCCATTTCCAACATAGGAGCTAATCCGCCTTTTAAATTTAGCTTTCTTGACCTTAACACTGAGAATACTGAAGCTGCATCAGTTGAGGATACTACAGCTCCAAGAAGCAACCCTTCAAGGAGAGTAACTTTTAGTACATAGTGTGCAAATACACCAGTTAAAAAGGCTGTAAACACCACTCCAAGAGTAGATAACAGCACTGCTTGTGGTGCTATAGATTTCCCGCCTTTCCAGTTAAATCCATAACCTCCATAAAACATTATGAATACAAGACCAATATTAGAAATTTGTTGAGTAAGTACATAGTTATCGAAATATATTCCCCCTATACCATCGGAACCTAAAAGCATACCTAGGGAAAGAAATATAAGCAGTGTAGGTATTCCAAAACGATATAGCAGTTTACTGGATAGTACTGACGCAAGAAGTATTACTGCTGCTAGCAATATAAAATTTGTCATTATCATCTTCCTTTCGAAAATTATTTATAAATGCATTTAAACATTATATTTCATTTTGAACTGTTCTCTAATTGATGAAGTCTAAGAAAATTAAGTTTTCTTAAGCATCAAATTTTAGAGAGTAATATTATTTCATACTCATTGTTAGTTAGGCTATAGCAATTTTGTTTAGACCTCTGAATTAATGTGTTAAAAGTGCCAGGTCTATTATGGGTTTGGCACGGAAACAGTTTTTATTAATTGTTGTACTGCCAACAGTACCTACTTAGAGCCTATACCACAAAAGATTAACCTGCTGACTGGATATTTTAGACTATGTATAATTATAAATTGAGATTTTAACCATGAGATATTAATGGGTCTATTATTAAAATAATGAATAAATTAATGTTGTTCACTAGCCTCTAAATGAAATTTTATTTCCGGGAAAAGTTATTTTATAGAAGATAATGTTACTCGTAAAGAGCTCCAGAGTTATCTTTCTAAAATGCTGTAAGTGTTGTAATAATTTTTATATGAAGAAGTATAAAATACCATAATATAAATGATTTTACATCTTTTAAGCTATTCAGAATAACTTTCATTAAAATCGAGTTTTTTCAACCATTGAAAACCATCAAATTAGCCTAAATTAACCTTCTATACAGTTTTAATATGGTTTATTTCTGTTAATCTTAGTTTTGCTTTGTTTATATCCTACTATCATGTTAACACAATAAGCAAATTCTATCAATATTCTTTACATAATATTAATAAAATTTAAATAATTCCCCCCTTAGTTCTCTAGATTATATTTTTATGAATGATTCTTAGGGTTATTAAGAATTTTTAGTATCTACAAGGGATAAGAATGAGGCTACTTTGCAAGACACAATTATTACAATAGTAAAAAAGATGCTAGAAGATATTTAAAACAATATCCTCTAACATCTTTTAATCTAAATAACCCTTTAATACTCTTCTGTCATTCACTATGCACCTGTAAAGTGTCATATCTTCTATCTATGCAATAATACCCCTTAATACCATAACATCTCATTTAAAATTTATTTATATCGCTTCTGTTTTTGGAAGTCTCACTGAAAGTTTAAACAGATCTCCATCTATATCTATAGTCAACTTTCCCTTTTGAAGCTCTACAAGACTTTTAGCTATAGCAAGCCCAAGACCTGACCCTTCAGTATTTCTTGATTTATCCCCTCTTGCAAAACGCTCTGTGATCTCACTGGCGTCAAAGTTCATTTCATAAGCTGAAATGTTTTTAAAAGTAAAACTTACATCTTTTTCACTTTCTTCTATTGTTATATAAACTCTAGAACTTGGCATGGAGTATTTAAGAATATTTGTCATAATGTTTTCAAACACTCTGTAAGTTCTTCTGCCGTCTAGTTCACAAATCACCTTATAATCTGGTGCATTTGTTCTTATCTGCAGAGTACTTTTATTGATTTTTTCTTCTAACTCTCCTAGTGTTTGTCTAAACAATGCAACCACATCTAGGTTTTCTAGTTGTAGCTCCATATTGCCACTGCTTGCCTTGCTTGCTTCAAACAAATCTTCAATTAAAGCATTTAATCTTTTAGATTTTCTATCAAGGATATCTAAATATTCCTTTCGATTCTCCTCTGTTGTGTCTTGATTCTTAAGTAAATCCACATAAGTAATAATAGATGTGAGTGGAGTTTTTAAATCGTGAGAAACATTAGTTATAAGCTCAGTTTTCAGTCTTTGCCCTTTTACTTCCTCGTCTATAGCTAACTTAAAGCCACTTTTAATATTATTTAGATTTTTAGAAATAGGGCTTAATACCCCTATATTTTCATCTAAAGTAATATCAAAATTCCCTTCTGAAAGTTCTCTACTAGCCTTATTTAAAGCTTTAACCTTTATTAGAGCCGTATGCAGGTATTTAAATAAGAATACAGTATACCCTATAGCTAAAAACACTCCTAAGAATGAGGTTGCTGCTATTATCCAAAGGGCAATTAAGTTAAAGCCAAGAATTATAAGAAGCTTTTTATCTTCATCTTTATTAATATCAATACTTGTGGCAGCTTTAAATAACCCCCTTAAACTTCTTACTATATAAAAGCATATTGACCCAAAAAAGCTATTTTTCAGAAATCCTTTTTTAAATCCTGTATAGTAAATATATTTAATATAAACCACAGTTAAATAAATGAGTAAAAACAAGATAAAGGTTACAGGTATACCAATAGCATAGAAATAACCATTAGCGTTATAAATTATATTTGTTAAATCGAAATTTCCAAAGTAAGAAAATCTATTTCCAATTTCCTGCATTGTGCCTATGAAAAGGATGGCAAAAATTATCCAAAGCACCCCTTTCAGTTCTAAAAACATTTTATTATAAAGATTACATATATTGGCCTTCCTTTGATAGGAATATGGAATTGTGAAACCAATAATCATTAATATAAAAATACTTATTGCTCCAATAGTTAGGATTAGTATAAAGTTTGGCTCAAGACTGTATTGTCTTACACTATGGGTAAAGTAATCATTATACGCTTCTAGATCTTTAGGGATGATAAAAGTAACATCTAAATCATAATATTGCTTATTGATTTTATTTCTTAAATCTAAGGTGTTAAAAAAGTTATTTTTATTAAAATTTATTCCTGGTGAGGTTTCAATCACAGGTTTGCCTGGCTCCTCCATGGTTAAACGGAGGTAGAACAAACTATTACTTTTTTGTTCTTCAATAGCTTCTGTTGAGATAGCTGGCATATTTGTAGAGGGTTCAACATCCCCTTGCCTTTTTATAACATACTTAATGCTTTGAACCGCTTCTAACCTGTCGTCATACCATTCAGGACTAGTTAAGTATCTAACTTGATCTCCTAGTACGTAAGCAAAATCATTACTTTCTAAATAACTTTTTGTATTATTCCTATCTGAAAAAAAGGTATTCTTTAATGGCGAATAACTAACTACGGAAATAATAGCTAAAAGCAGAGCTAAAAATATTGTACCGAAGGTAGATTTTAAGAGTTTGCTTTCTTTATCTTTTTCACTTTTATCAACATGCTGTTCTTCACCAGATTTATCAATAGGATCTCTTTTTTTACTATCTTTATGGTTGAATTTGTCCTTCGAAAAGTTTTCTGTTTCATCTACAGCACCTCTTGCAGTAATACCTTGATTTTTCTCATTGCTGTAATTTTCATTATTTGCAGGCGACAAATTGTCGCCTGTAAAATCAACACTTCTATCTATAAATTCGCTTCCATATTTATCGTTTTCATCATTCTTCTTTGTACTTTCTTTATAGTTTTCATCCTCTATGTTATTGTTCAAATTTGTATCCAATGCCCCACACCACCTTTAAATATTTTGGTTCTTTGGGATTAATCTCAATTTTCTCTCGAATTCTCCTTATATGAACCGTAACTGTGTCTGCGCTATAAGCTGGCTCCTGCCAAACTCTTTCATATATCTCATCAATAGAAAATACCCTATTGGGATTACTCATAAGTAAATGAAGGATCTTATATTCCAGTGGCGTAATTTTTACTGACTCCCCGTCCACTAAAACTTCTTTATTATCATCATTAAGTTCAATTCCACCAATTTTTATAACCTTATCCTTAGGTTTTTGCGTAGTAGGTAAATAATTTGTGTATCTTCTAAGGTTTGAATTAACTCTTGCTAGTAATTCTAAAGGATTAAAAGGCTTTGTAACATAATCATCCGCTCCGATATTTAGCCCCCAAATTTTATCCATGTCCTCTGACTTTGCAGAAAGAATAATGATAGGTACTGTACTCTTTTCTCTTATTCTCATAGTAGCCCCTATACCATCTAACCTTGGCATCATAATATCTATAAGCACAAGATGGATTTCTTCTTTTTCAAAGACTTCCAAAGCTTCCACTCCATCATAAGCCTTAAAAACATTATAATTTTGATTTCTTAAATAAATCTCTATAGCATCTGTTATTTCTTTTTCATCATCAGCAACAAGAATATTATACATACGTACTCACTCCTAATTCTTATAAGACATCTTTACAAAATAACTAGTCAGTATACTAATCTATTTAGTGGCCCTTCCCTTGCGGTATATTAGCCTTTACCATACTGGATCAAAGGAACCTATTGTTTAGTGAAGCTATCAATAGAATTCAATTTCTTTTATTATAAACTTACTAATAACACAAGTTTCTTTCTAAACGGAAAATCTCCGTAGCGTTTTTGACTTTATTACTTATTTAAATGTCTAAGATATATCTTATAATTATAATAACATAGACTTTTTAAAACTTAAGTAGCATATTTCTTAAGAATTTCTTACAAAAACAAACAATAACATAACAACATTTCTTTTTAAAGTTTTTTATTTGTAATGAACAAGTTCATATTGAGCAAGTTAATTCGGTGCAAGTTTCTTTGCATCAATTTTTTATCACCGAATTTTAGTTTAACAAGTGGATTATCACTATCTAAAAACTCCTTTTAAACGAGTTTCTTTCAACCATTCTTTTTCCTTAATTAACTTATTAGATATGATATAATTCCTGTTATAATTTCCTTGTAATTAGTATTCCCCTGGTGGAACTGTAAAAAGCTAGTATTCAAAATAGCATTAAATAAGGTAAGCATTCACCATTTTGTGATACCTTAATAATTTGCCCATAAAAAAATTACTCTAAGATTTATAGAGTAATTTTTTTATTATAATTCACTTTTATAGCAATTTATTAGTTATTATTTGTTAAACTATAATTTAATAAATAGCAACTCATAGAGTCATTTATTTTTGAGAATGCTTAGGTGTATTTACTTGAGAGAACCTATTAATATATGTTCATCAATAAGTTCTCTTTAATCTTCTTAATGAAATATTTACACTTCAATTAGTAATCTATTTAGAATCCCAATCATCCTCAATAATTGCAAGCACTTGATGATTTTCCCATTTGCCATTAATATTAACATTCTTACGAGCTATACCTTCCTTTTGGAAACCAGCCTTTTCTAAAACACGGATAGATCCAGTATTATGTGGCATCACTCCAGCTTCAATTCTATGTAGATGTAACTCGTCAAAACCAAAGGCTACTACTAATTTCACAGCCTCAGACATATATCCTTTTCCATTGCATTCTAAGTCTAAATAATAACCTATATAACAGCTTTGTAAAGGTCCTCGAAAAACCTCTGTAAGAGCAACATTTCCAACTAGCTCATCAGTATCCTTCTCAAAAATTCCGAACACATACTTTTCATCTTTTTCACTTGCAATAATATTGTTTTTAATAAGTTGCTTTTGAAATTCTAGTGTATAAAACTCATCGCTACGAGTGGTTACATATTTTCTGAAAAACTCTTTATTTTTCACTTGCAAATTTGTATAAGCTTCTGCATCTTTTTCCTCTAGAAATCTAATATAAATTTTATCCCCCTGAATTCTCATATAAATCTAATCCTTTCTTCACACATTTATATTTGTTTTTATATTAATTATAAAATTACTTTGTTGTCACCTTATAAATAGTTTCCAGCATCACTATTTCTTGTATAATATTTTTAATCTCTATGTGCTTTGTGAATGTAATAGTATAAAAACTTATATATTTATCCGCCTGTGACGTTACATCCTCATACTTGATGCTTTCAATACTATTCACAGTAATATTTTTATTACCAAATATTTTACTTAAAGCCTCCATAGTTTTTTCTCTGTTACTATGAACAATTTCAATTATCACTATGGTTTCTTTCTCCATAAATCTTGATTCAAGTTTTTTAAATATCACTAAAACTAAAACGGTAAATAATCCACCAAATATAGATATAGTAATGTATCCTGACCCTATACCTAGCCCTATACATGCAACTACCCAAAGAGTGGCTGCGGTAGTAAGTCCTTTTATGGAACCTCTATCATGAAGTATAGTACCAGCCCCTAAAAACCCTACACCCGTTATAACTTGAGCTCCTAGTCTATTTAGATCTATCTTAACTGCATCAGCCAAAACACTATTACTAGTTACAAATTCAATGGTTCTTATTAGTGTAGCTTCTTGAATCAACGCTACTATGGTGGCACCCAAGCAAACCAACATATGAGTCCTTAGCCCTGCTGGTCTATGCTTAAAACCTCGTTCATATCCAACAGCACCACCAATAATTGTAGCCAAAATTAATCTTAGGAAAATTTGCTGAAAATCCATTATTTTTCTCCTTGTATTCCTTATTGCTTTATACTCTATAATATTCTCCATTTGTATTAATAGTATTGTATACTTAAAGCAACACTATTTCAATTTAGTAATATAAAAATAGTATATGTTGATATGATATTGTTAGATCTATAAAACTAGGAATAACCTGTAATTTTATTAGTACAGGTTTATAAAAAAAGTGAGCTGTCTCAAATAGAAAATTTATTTCTACTTGAGACAGCTCCTTATGTTTCTCATATGGTTCACTTTACTATACCAATAAATCTAACTATTAGCATCCTAAGCATTCCTATAATTTTCAACTATTTTAATTGGTGGTTCACGGTCTGAGAAGCTTGATTCCTTGGACTTTCCACTAATTTGTCCATTTTATCAGCTTTATAAAGGATAGTGACAGCTACTGTGAAAAACACAAAGAAAATTGCCACCTTAGGAAAAATCTCATTTATTTTATTCATGTTTATCCCCCTTAACCTAGGTTCACGGTATTTATAACTCTTTTATGAGCATCACTTAACTACATTCTAATTATATCCTCTTCCAATTAAAAAAGTAATCTCTTAAACCTTAAATAAACCTTAAGAATTTCTTACAATTTTAACGAAGGCCTCTTCTTCACGTTATCAGTATCCTAATAATGAAGTTTAATAAAGTGCCATTTACTAATATACTATAATATTTGGTAAATGCATAGTAGATTTATTTAACTTCTTGTCTTTAAATAAATACGTTAAAACTACATATAAAGTTAAGGTATAATAACCCTATTTTAGAAATATTTCAAAAATCCCTGAAAAAACAAAAAAAAGCCTTCTCTAGTACTAGAATCAGGTCTTTCTTCTTGCTATATAAATTATACTTTTTCATTCAATACTCTTAGCTCTACTTAACAAAAACCCCACTGCTGAAAACAATAAATTTCTTATTTCAACCGAAGATGCTCCAGTTTGATTTACATCAATCCAATGACCTAATATCAAAGTAGAAAGACATATGGAAGCTACAATCACTGCCACCAAAGTTTGCAAATGCCGATTTTTAACATTGGAGTTTTCTGATAACTGAGCACCAAAAACAAATCCAAAAATATTGGACATAACTGAACGAATAGCAACATCATTAGGGCTGGTTTGGTCAACATCAAGAAATATTGCTATTACTGTTTCAACTAAAGAAATTATACCAATAAAAATTAATGCCTTAGTTGCCAAACTAATTGTTCTGCAGTACTCTGTTATCTCATGAATCATCCGTCTCATAACAACACACCTCAATATACTATATGCACATTGCTAATATATTGAAACTCCTGTGTTTTAGTTGATCCATTCTAAAATTCTCCAGTTGTATTATATTAATTTTCACCAATTTATTAAGTAGTGAACAAGTTCATTTTGGTAAGGGGCCTTGGAGGGTCTTTAACTATAATAAAGTATACTTTGTTTCAAAGCTTTGCTTACTGCCGAGAATTCTCACCTTTAACTTGTTTAACCCCTAAAGGGACAGGGAGACTTATCCATCTAAGACGTCATTAAATATATAAATGTTAGTCATAGCTTTATAGAAAAGAAAGCTGCATTGTTTCATTTAAGGAAATAATAGAAAGTTTCCCTTTATCATATGGCCTCAGCATTGCTTTAATATCTTCTTTTGCCGTCCAAGGATTTAAGAATTCCCTTTCTAAAGTCCTATCTAAAATAAGAGGCATTCTATGGTGAATATTTTTCATATTATCACTAGCTTCTGTTGTTAATAATAGATATCTATCTGCTACTGTGCCATCTTTTAAGATAAACCTCTTCACTATTCCTCCAAAGGAAAATATCTCCGAGGCTTCAATTCCTATGGAATACTTTACTCCATCTTTCCACTCCAAAAATCTGTTTGCTGGAATAAGGCATCTTCTACTCTCCATGGAAGCGGAAAACATAGGTCTTTCAAAAATTGTTTCGCATCTTCCATTAATCAGAAGCTTATCTTTACCAGGAAACCCCCAAGATAAAGACTTAAAGCCGCTATTATCTACAATTATTGAAGTATCACTAGGAAATAGTTCCCCCCTCTTATATCTCACTTCATTTGTGATATTATAATAATTTTTCAAATCATCTATGCTGCTATCTAATAAGAATCTCCCGCACAAGGATGCCACCTCCATGTAAATATCCTCTTAATAAGTACTACATTCTCTGCTTCTTTCACAGATCTTAATTACCCCATTTTACTGATATATTAACCTAATTTTATATAAATCAAACATCTTTTACAATAGTTAAGAGTTAAGTTAAAATGTCCAATCCAGCTTCGGAAAATTTCTTTCCAATCACTCCTTTCAAAAGGGCTTCAACTGGTTGGCTTGAGTCCCACTCTATGAGTAAGAAACACCCTATCCAAAAACAACAGACTCCATTTTTTCAATATAACCATTTTTAACTACAAGTAGACGAATAAGAGAGTGTCTTAAGATGATAAATTCATCTAAAACACCCTCTTATTCATGTTCATGTTCTTGTTCTTGTTTTTGTTCTATTTTTTATTTTTCCAAGAATCCTTTAAAGGAACAATTCTATTAAACACAAGATGATCCTCTGTGGTGTATTTTTTATCCACAGTGAAGTATCCATGTCTAATAAATTGATACTTACTTTCTACTTGCGCATTCCTTAATGAACTTTCAACTAAACAATCCTTCAATACCACTAAAGAATTTGGGTCAATTTTTTCAGCCCAAGTTTTTGTATCATCCTTTAACAATTCTTCATTAGCAACCAACTTATCATAAAGATGAACTTCTGCTTTTACTGCATGATTCGCACATAACCAGTGAATTGTTCCTTTCACTTTTCTTCCTTCAAAGCCAGAACCACTTTTAGTTTCAGGGTCATAAGTGCAGCGAAGTTCTACAATTTCACCATTATCATCTTTAATCACTTCATTACACTTAATAAAATAAGCTCCCTTCAGACGAACTTCCTTATCTGGAGCTAATCTATGGAAGCCCTTAATTGGCTCTTCCATAAAGTCCTCTTTTTCTATATAAATCACCTTTGAAAAAGGAACTAATCTGCTTCCCATTTCAGGATTTTCTGTGTTATTTGCAATGTCTAATACTTCTGATTTATCATCCTCATAGTTAGTTATTACAACTTTAAGTGGATTTAAAATTGCCATAACACAAGGAACCTTTGTTTTTAAATCATTTCTTAAGCAATATTCTAGCATAGATATATCAATGGTGCTTTCACTTTTGCCAACGCCAATTTCACCTAAGAAAGCTTTGATACTCTCTGGGGTAAACCCTCTACGTCTCAAGCCTTTAAAAGTAGGAAGCCTTGGATCATCCCATCCATCCACGTAATTATTAAAAACTAGCTCTCTTAAATATCTTTTACTAGTTACAACTCCAGTTAAGTTAAGTCTACCAAATTCTCTCTGCTTTGGAGGCTCTACATAATCTAACTCATTTAAGAACCATTCATAAAGAGGTCTATGATCTTTAAATTCTTGAGAGCATAGAGAATGAGTAATTCCTTCATAAGCATCTTGAAGTGGATGTGCAAAATCATACATTGGATATATGCACCACTTGTCTCCTGTTCTATAATGACTTGCATGATGAATTCTATAAAGTATTGGATCTCTGAAGTTAATATTGGGAGAGGCCATATTAATTTTAGCCCTTAAAACCTTTGCTCCAGATGGAAACTCACCATTTTTCATTCTCTCAAATAAATCCAAATTCTCGTCAATAGTTCTGTTTCTATAAGGGCTATCCTTGCCTGGTTCTGTTAGTGTCCCTCTATATGCTCTAACTTCTTCTGGTGATAAATCACAAACATAAGCTTTTCCCTTTTTAATAAGTCTTACTGCACAATCATAGATATGATCTGAATAATCTGAGCCATAGAAAATTCTATCTTCTGGATCAAAGCCAATCCATTTCATATCTTCAATTATAGCTCTTACATACTCCATGTCCTCTTTTAAAGGGTTAGTATCATCAAAGCGTAGATTAAACTTACCACCATATTTTTTAGCTATGGTGTAATTTATATTTATAGCATAAGCACTACCAATATGAAGATAACCATTTGGTTCTGGTGGAAAACGAGTTGTAATCTCCCTGCTATAAGCTCCATTTTCTATATCCTCATCCACAATTCTATGGATAAAATTTGATTCAGTATTAACTTTTTCTGATTCTATTTCATTTTTTACAAATTCTTTATCATCCATTTAAATAACCTCCACGAAATATATATTTTAGGGTTCAAAAAATAAAAAACTCTCACCTCCAAGACTACTAGTCTTGGGGACGAGAGATATTGACTTCGTGGTACCACCCCAGTTTATTAATATGTTGCCATATTAACCTCTTCAGGTACGACAAACTGCTTATACCCTAGCTCTGTAACGTGAGCAAACGCCATAGCCTCCCCTTTTTAAAGCTTCGGTATGGTGCTCAGAGGCTTGTTTCAATAAATACTCCTTTACTCCTTTTCAGCTTCCGGAGCTCTCTGTAAAAGTCATAAATATTTACTTCCCTCATCATCGCAATGAAATGTTAATCTTTACTTTATAATATTATAACAATGTAAATAAGTTGTCAATTAATTGTGTTATTTACTTATTATATATTTCTCGTGTGGTAAATTTTCCTACTCCTCATAATTGCTTTCAACCTCGATTAAGCTTCGAACACAAGTCCACTCTTCTTGTAACTCCTGAAAAAGAATGTAATATCTACATTTTGAGTGCATATGGATGTCAAATGAAAACTTAACTGGCCCCTTACATATACCACCATGCATCTCACAATCTTCACTAGAAATAAGGGTTTAATTCACTGAAAATTACGGTTTAAGTTCTTCATAAAAACTATCCCATAAATTTAATAAAGTCTTTCCTACGCCCTCACTGCTTCCTTTAAAGATACTGTGCATTTCAACTCCGCTAGATGAATTGATAAACATATTTGCTATTTGCTCATCGCTCATGGTAGAATCTATCTCACCCTTTTCTCTTGCAGCATGGATGATATTCTTCCAGCAATTTAATTGGACTTCTTTAGACTTCTGAAGTCTTTCCTGAAAATCAGGAAAAAGCTTTATAGCATCAAAAATCAGTGAAATATAATTAAAACTAGGTGGACTTCCTTCTGCACTTTTGTTTTGTTTTTTTAAATTTTCCACATAGTAATTAATATAATCGATGTAAAAACTATATAGAGAATCCTTACTGAACTCATCATAAGGAACCTCAATCACAGAAGAAAACACATCATTAACTAGTTCGAGAAAAAGTTGTTCTTTGCTAGTAAAATAGTGATAAAACCCACCTTTGGATAACCCTGTTTTTTCTACAATTTCTTTTAGAGTGACTTCCTTAAAACTTTTTTGTAAAAAAAGGTTAAAGGTAACATTTAAAATATGTTCTCTTGTATTATTCATACCTCTCTCCTCTTTTCTGAATTAACTTGATTTGAGTCAGAGTTTTCACCCTAAACTTCTAGAGTTTCATGCATTTGGATGAGATTACCACATGTATCCTTAAATACAGCAATGATGGCACCTACAGTTTTTGTTGGCTTCACTGTAAATTCAACACCTAGTTTAGTTAGTCTTTCATATTCTTTTTCAAGATTTTCAACTCCAAAAGAAGTTGCTGGTATTCCTTGAGCAATCAGACCACTTTGGTATGTACTAGCCACTGGATTATTATTTGGTTCAAGAAGTAGTTGTGTTCCCTCTGGTTGATCTGGTGATACAACTGTTATCCAGTTTATTTCCGGTATGTGCATCTTCTTAACAAAACCTAACACCTCTGTATAGAACTTAAGAGCCTTATCGGTGTCATCTACAAACACGCTAGCAAAATCAATTTTCATAAAATGTTCCTCCTCTAATTTTTATTTAGTTTTATATTGCTCTTCATGCAAAACTAATATTTATAATATAATTTATATATACCGACCGTTTGGTATGTTTATAGATTACCATTTCTTTTTTTACCTGTCAATGACATATCTTCGCAATAATTTACCTTAAATCAATCCTCCTTAAGTGAAGTATATCACCTATACCAAGTCTTACCTTATTCCTTCTAACATAAGGGATGGAGAAGCATTAAACAAACTGAATTATTACATTTATTTTTTTAATAGAATAAAGAGAACTTATTGCTTCAGCTCTTGTTATAGATGGATATCTAGATAATATATTTGTAGTCCCTATTTATAAAGGAGAAGGCCCTGGTAAAAAACAACTCAATTTGCTACAAATAATGACTTAGATAAAAATATATAAACCATTCATCTTTTTGTGCTATGGTGGAACAAAAGAAATATAACCAAATGAATCACTGATTTTTGAAATAGTTAAGACAAAAACCCTCCATGGTACTTTGAGAACCATAGAGGATTTTTTCATCAAACAGATATTTTTTATTTTATAACTTAAATTGATTTATCATCTCATTTAATCGTTGTGCAAGATTTGCTTGATTTTCTGCTGCTTGAGAAATCTGTTCCATGCCTTGAGCAGTCTCATTTATGCTATTTAAAATATCTCCAGTACTTTGTGATGTACTTTGAGAATTTTTAGCCATGGTTTGGATAGCTTCGTCAATTTGAGTTACCGTTGCAGTTATTTCCTCAGTCATAGCTGCAATATCCTCAGACATGCCACTAACAAATCCTGCATCATCATTGTATTGCTTTCCTATTCCTACTAAAAGCTCATAATCTCTAATGACGTTTTCATCTATAAACTTAAGAACCCCTGCAGAGTTTTCAGACAAATTATTGAACGCTAATTGAACTTTACCAATAGTATCTTGAATTTGAACTACCGCACTGGCAGATTGTTCTGCTAGCTTTCTTACCTCCTCTGCTACTACAGCAAAGCCCCTTCCACTTTCACCAGCCCTTGCTGCTTCTATAGCTGCATTCAAGGCAAGTAAATTTGTTTGATCTGAAATACTAGCAATAGCCTCTGCCATTTTCACTATTTCACTGACTACTTTTCCTTGTTCAATTGCCTTAACTATACTCTCTTCTTTTTCTTTATACAGGAGTTGAGCTTCATTATTTGACTTTTGAGCTTTAATACTAACCTCAGTAGCTCTTTTACTAATATTGTTAGACTCAAAGCTACCATCAGAAGCCTTATTTGAAAGTTCTTGAATGCTTGAATTCACCTCTTCAACAGAAGCTGTTATTTCTTCTGAAGCAGCGCTTGCTTCTTGAGAACTATTTGCTATTTCATTTGTTGAACTACTTATGATTCCAATTTTACCTGCCATCTCGTCAACAGTTGCTGATAACTCTTCACTGGCAGCACTCATATCCTGTGAGTTTTCTAAGATTACTTTAACAATATTTTTCAAGTTTTCACTCATTCTATTTAGATTTGTAGCCATTTGACCTATTTCATCTTTTGAAGCTATTTTAAGGTTTTGAGTTAAATCTCCTTCTGCTATTGCCATGGCAAAACTATTCACTTTAGTGATATTTTTAGTTAAATACGTTGTAAAAATCAACACTGCTAATGCTGCTAATAAAACAGTAACTAAGGCTATTACTATCAGCTCAGATAATAGTGTCTTCACTGGGTGATATAGCTCACTTTGAGGTATAGCAATTCCAATAGTCCAGCCAACTTCAGGTATACTCATATAATAGACATTATTAATGCCAGCTTCATCCTTCATTATGGATTCACCATTTTTCTTTTGAAGAATTTCTTTGCCTAGATTTGCTAAACTTCCATTTTCTTCTTCAGTTATCTTCTTGTTCATGATTTTCTTTTCATCTAAATCAGAAATATATGTACCTGTACTGTCAATTAAAAAGGCTTTTCCTTCTTTACCAGCCTTAATATTTTTAATCATCTCTTGAATTGTAGCAAGGCTTATATCTGCAGTGGTTACTCCTATAAATACATTATCCTTGTCATAAATAGGACTTGTTGCAGTTACCATACTTATCTTAGTAACTTCATCAGTGTAAGCATTTGACCACTCAATGGAATTTTTGCTTCCAACCCCCATTTTATACCAAGGTTCTTCAAAATAATTGTAGCTTCCATCACTGTATTCATCTGTAAACTTTACAGTTCCATTATCTTTGTAAGCATAGGGACCCATAAACTTAGAACTTACATTGAATTTATAAGGTTCAAACCAAACTCCTGCCCCTAAAGTGTCATCATTTGTTGCTGGTAATTTAGTAAGTAAAGTCCCATAGTTTTCTTTTGTAAAAACACCATATGAAGCTTCTACAGTTTTTGCAAGAGATTGAGTTATTTGACCGTGCTTAAATAGTTTCTTTTTAATCTCTTCACTATTTGCACTAAGCTGATTAATCATTTTTCCCCTTATCTCTTCATTGATGATGTTCTTTGAAGTTATATAGCTTATACCTGTCAAAATTACCATTGATAGTATAATAACAGGAAGTATTGAAGCTAATGTCTTTGTTTTAATACTTTTAAATGTCATTTTAATTCCTCCTATTGGTTCATTTTTACAAAGAACAAAATTAATGTAAATTCATATATAATGAACTGTATTTGAATCCTTTCCATTAGAAATATGTCGATGAAAGGAATTTAAAGACCTTAGTTGTCATTATATGACCACCTAAATTACAATTACTAAAATCAACATGTTTATATAATCGGATTAACAGATGAATTATTTATACTTTCTTAATGCTTTTTTTATATTTTTTAATACGCTTAAAATTTTTTAAGAATTTTTACATTTAATAACACTATTAGCCTTTTTAACTCAAATTAGCAAGTTAATTATCTAAAATCAATTTATCACTTTTAAATAAGCAATTAACATTTAACCTATGCATTTTAAAAACTTATATAGTAAAAATTTATCTTAATTAAATAGTTTTGAATAACTCCTTACAATAAATCATTTGGTAATTTAACCACCACCTTTTTATAGACTTAATAATACTATCAAATGAAAAGGTATTCACAATTATTTATGTATATTTATTAGTATTTTATGAATAAATATTAGTTTTATCTATTGCTTTTTGTTTAATATGAATATATAATGAATAAAAAACAGGGATAAAACCCACTAAACAAAGAGTTTGAATAGTGGGTTATAAATAATTTATAACTAGTTCTGAATTGCCACTAATTTATTAATGCATATTTATGCATGCATATGTATAATTCAAAAACCCAAATCCAAGATACCTTTTAACCGAAAACACAAATTAAGGAGTGATTAAAATGAAAAAAATATTATCAATAATATTATCAATTACAATGACAGGAGCATTACTTGTAGGCTGTGGACAAAAACAAGAAAGTTTAAATTCTCTGGAAGGTGTTAGAAAAGCTGGGAAATTAACAATTGGATTAGATGACTCTTATCCCCCAATGGAGTTTAGAGATTCCCAAAACAATTTAGTAGGGTTTGATATTGATTTAGGAAAAGAAATAGGAAAAAAACTAGGGGTTGAAACTGAGTTTATTACTTCTGACTTTAGCGGAATCCTTTTAGCATTAAACTCTTCAAAGTTTAACATTATTCTTTCAGGTTTAAGTATTACAGATAAGAGAAAAGAAACTATAGATTTTTCAAATCCATACGTTATGGGTGGACAAGTTGTTGCAGTGAAAAAAGGAAATACCTCAATAAAATCCTTTGAAGATTTAAATGGAAAGATTATCGCTTGCCAATTAGGTTCTACTGGAGACAAAGCAGCTTCTGAAATCCCTGGAGTAAAAGAAGTTAAAAAGTACGACAAAATCACAGAAGCTTTCCATGAAGTATCAGCAGGAAGAGTAGACGCAGTTATCATGGATGCTCAAGTTGGTGGATATTATGTAGCTAAAAACCCAAATGACTTTGAAGTTTTAGATGGCATGCTAAGCCAAGAACCAATGGGTATTGGATTTAAGAAGGAAGATACTGAATTAAAAGAATCAATTCAAAATGCTCTTGATGAGTTAGAGGCAGATGGCACTCTTTCAGCACTCTCAATTAAATGGTTTGGATTTGATGCATATAAAAAGTAAATTAAAGTAACAAATGATAAAGAATGGAGGCAGAAAAATGGATATAGAGATTTTAAAGGAAATGCTTCCTGTTTTACTGAAAGGAAGCGTTGTAACAATCAAATTAACACTTATTTCAGTAATGCTCGGAAGCTTCATAGGAATATTTACAGCATTGCTAAAACTATCTAAAAATAAATTGATTTATGCACCTGCAAGTTTTTATACTTGGCTTTTTAGAGGAACCCCTATGCTATTGCAATTATTTTTCTTTTATTATGGTCTTCCCATTATAGGAATAAAATTCACGCCTTTTCAGGCGGCAATAATAGGTCTTAGCTTAAATTCTGGTGCTTATATGGCAGAAATAATAAGAGGTGGCATACTTTCAGTGGATAAAGGACAGTTTGAGGCTTGTAAATCCCTAGGCTTTACTTATTCTCACACTATGAAAAGAGTAGTTTTACCTCAAACCTTTAAAATAATTATACCATCTGTAGGCAATGAGTTTATAACAATGCTTAAAGATACCTCTTTAGTTTCCACTATAGCAATGGTGGAAACTATGAGATCAGCTCAACTTATTTATGCCTCTAGCTTTAGACCAATGGAAGCCTTTTTTATAGCAGGCTGCCTGTATCTAACTATGACTACAATCTTCACCACAGTGTTTTCGTACTACGAAAAAAGACTGTCAGTATATTAAAAGAGGTGATTAAAAATGAATATGATTGAAACTAAAAATCTAAGTAAAAGCTTTGGTAGCCTCTCCGTGTTTAAGGATCTAAATGTAACAGTAAAAAAAGGTGAAGTTCTCGTGATAATTGGCCCCTCAGGTTCAGGGAAAAGCACATTTTTAAGATGCTTAAATCACCTTGAAGAACCTACTCACGGTGAAGTATTCATTGAAGGTGAAAAGTTAAACACCAAAAATAAAAATCATACACGAAATATAATAAAAAAAATAGGAATGGTATTTCAAAACTTTAATTTATTTCCCCATATGACTGTGTTACAAAATGTGATGGAGGCCCCACTTACTGTTAAGGGAGAAGATAAAGTTGAAGTTTTAAATTCCTCAAAGGATATTATCGAAAAAGTTGGGCTTAAGGATAAATTAGCCTATTACCCCTCCAAACTATCTGGAGGACAAAAACAAAGGGTTGCTATTGCAAGAGCTCTTGCCATGAACCCAGACTTAATGCTCTTTGATGAACCTACTTCTGCATTAGATCCCGAGCTTGTAGGGGAAGTATTAGGAGTAATGAAGGATCTTGCAAAAGAAGGAATGACAATGGTTGTCGTTACTCACGAAATGGGATTTGCCAAAGAAGTTGCTGATAGAGTTATCTTCATGGATGGTGGGAAAATTGTAGAAGAAAGTACACCAGAAGAATTTTTCACCTCCCCTAAAGAACAACGAACTAAAGAATTTTTGAATAAAATATTATAAATATACACAATACTATAATCATTATTCATAAATATCTTATAAATATTCATTTAAGCACTATTTTATACATTGTTAACTTAAGAAGAGAAAAAGAAAGGATGATTAAAAATGAAAGAAAAAGTGGTATTAGCGTATTCTGGAGGATTAGATACTTCAATAATAATATCTTGGCTTAAGGAAAACTATAATGTGGAGGTTATTGCAGCTTGCATCAACGTAGGTCAAGAAGATGATATGAAGGAGATTGAAAAGAAAGCACTAAAATCTGGATCAGAAAAAATTTATATTGAAGATGTAACTGCAGAATTTATAAAGGATTACGTATTTAAGGGTGTTAAAGCAAATGCTATGTATGAGCAAAAGTATTTACTAGGCACTTCCTTTGCAAGACCCCTAATCGCTAAAAAACTAGTAGAAATTGCACATAAAGAGGGTGCAAAATATATTTGCCATGGTTGCACAGGAAAAGGAAACGATCAGGTTAGATTTGAAGTTGGTATAGCATCCTTTGATCCAACTATAAAAATCATAGCTCCATGGAGAATTTGGGATATAAAATCAAGAGAAGATGCTATTGATTACGCTAATGAAAAAGGTATCGAAATATCCATCACAAAAGAAAAAATCTACTCAAGAGATCAAAATTTATGGCACATAAGCCATGAAGGTGGAGATATTGAGCATTTGAGCAATGAACATAAACAAGACATATATCTTATGACCACTCCACCTGAACTTGCTAAGGATGAACCTACTTATGTAGAGATATACTTTGAAAAAGGTATTGCTACAAAGGTTGATGGAAAAGAATTAGAGCCAATAGATGTAGTTAAGGTTCTTAATAAAATTGGTGGAGAAAACGGTATAGGAGTTATAGATTTAGTGGAGAATAGACTTGTTGGAATGAAATCAAGAGGAATCTACGAAACCCCTGGTGGTACTATACTTTACGCTGCTCATAAAGAGCTTGAAGAAATTACTTTAGATAAGGATACAAATCACTTCAAGTACTTAGTTTCTCAAAAATATGGAGAATTAGTTTATGACGGTCTTTGGTTTACTACTATGAGAGAATCCCTTGATGCCTTTATAGACAAAACTCAAGAAACTGTAACAGGTTATGTTAAGCTAAAACTTTATAAAGGAAATATCATGGTAGCTGGTAAAGACTCCCCTTATGCTCTTTACGATGAAGGTATATCTTCCTTTGGTGCAAGTGATCTTTATGACCACAAAGACTCTGAAGGATTCATAAACCTATTCTCACTACCAAGCAAAATTAAGGCTTATAAAAAATTGAATAAGTTTTAAGAAGTCTTGAAAGTACTAATATTTTTGTAATTGATCTTTGTGGTGTAACGTATCAGTAAATATTAGGTCTGCAGTTCACTGGGCAAACAGTCCCTATTCATAGCACTAAAATACAAAGACTATTTCTTTCTCTGAATAAGCAAGCTTATCTGAATACGGAAGTTTATTTGTACAAATAAACCAATTAGAGGCCGTAATCTTGCATTAAAAAGTGAGATTCTCTGTTAAAGTTTCATATTACAAATGCTTCTAGATGATGACTTTGACTTATTATTTTATTATAAACATGTAAAGAACTATGGAAAAAGTAGCATTTAGAAATGAAGGTGAAAATTATTAAACTTTGGGGTGGACGATTTAAAGATAAAGAAAGTAAGCTTATGGAGGACTTTAACAGTTCCTTAAGCTTTGACAAAACTTTATATTATGAAGATATTCAAGGAAGTATAGCTCACGTTACTATGTTAGCAAAGTGTAACATCCTAACTGAAGAAGAATCTAAACTTATCATAAAGGGACTTAACTCAATCTTGTCTGATATAAATGAAGGTTATCTTGAGATTCAAGGTGATTATGAAGATATTCACAGCTTTATGGAAATACACCTAACTAATAGAATAGGTGCTGTTGGTAAGAAACTTCATACAGCTAGAAGTAGAAACGATCAAGTGGCTGTTGATACGAGATTGTATTCAAAGACTAAAGCTTACCATCTTATTAAAGAATTGGAGATACTTTTAGGCACTATAGAAGCTCTAGGAAGTAATAATCCTGCTCTAATGCCTGGATATACCCATTTGCAAAGAGCTCAGGTGGTAACTTTTAAGCAGCATGTTATGGCCTACTATAGCATGTTTACTAGGGATAAAAAAAGACTTATAAATGCAATTGATATTATGGATGAAAATCCTTTGGGATGTTGTGCTCTAGCCGGTACTACCTATGAAACCAATAGAAATATCACTACAGAAAAATTAGGCTTCAAAAAACCAATAGATAATTTTATGGATGGAGTAAGTGATAGAGATTACCTACTAGAACTTCTATCAGCATTTTCTATAACAATGATGCATCTTAGCAGATTAAGCGAAGAACTTATTATCTGGAGTACCAAAGAATTTGATTTCATAGAAATAAGTGATGAATTTTCTACAGGCAGCAGCATAATGCCGCAGAAAAGAAATCCCGATGCAGCTGAGCTTATTCGCGGTAAAACTGGAAGAGTTTATGGAGATTTAATGAGCCTTCTAACCACTATGAAAGGAATTCCACTAGCATATAATAAAGATATGCAAGAAGACAAGGAACCTTTCTTTGATGCAATAGACACTGTGGAAAAGTGTGTAAGGGTTATGAACGGCATGCTCAGCACCTTAAAAATAAAGAAAGATAATATGTATAACGCTGTAAAAAAAGGATTCTTAAACGCTACTGAAGCTGCGGATTATCTTGTTAATAAAGGTATGGCTTTTAGAGATGCTCATGAAGTTATTGGTTCATTAATCTTATATTGTGAGGCTAATAACTGTGCAATTGAAGATTTGCCCTTAGAAGTTCTTACAGGATTTAATAGTTTGTTTAATGAGGACTTATATGAATTCATTAATTACGAAAACACTCTTAATAAGGGTATAAAAAAAGAAATGTAAGCGTCACTTAAAATTGCTAATACCCCCTTTATAAAAACCCCATTTAGGCTCCACCGCCTATTTGGGGTTTTCTTTATAATTATATAGGGAGATTTCTAGTAACTTTTTTTAAATATTTTCAATAAACGTAAGTAGTGATTTGCTTCACGCAAGGTATGATCAGCGAGTAAAGGTATTATAATAGATTTGATTTTACACTCTAATATACCTTGAGTACCTTGAGCTTTAAACTTACTTATTTCAAAAGTTGCTTTTAAGCTGTTATCTGTAACTCTTGAAATTGACATCTCATTATCCATGGCTTCTTTTGACTCTTTTGTTAACTTATCAAACTGTTTTCCAAAGTTATTAGCTATATTAAATAGTTCCTCTTCAGTTGGATCAAGAAGTCCACGAATAAATTTTGAATGCTCAGCCATTATTCTGTTCCAGAAGGTTTGTTGCTCATAAGCATCTCTCTCTAAATCCACTTCTTTACGCTTTTGCAGCCTTTGAATCAAATTATAATAAAACTTTGCTTCTCTTAAAATATGATCAATAAGTAAAGGGTAATTAACTGTAAACATCCTGCAACACAAAACCTCTGACAGCAACATAGACTTAAATTGTGCCAAATCTTTAATTAATCTAAGGGCTCTCTCATTAAGTTTAACCACTTTTTCTTCTAGCTTAGGGTTGCAATGTTGCCCGCTATCCCCCATTAATCCAGCTTCTGCTTTAGTTAAATTAGTTGGAATCTTAACTCCTGTGAAATATGCTGAAGCCTTCTCAGCTTCTAATGTATACGGAGTTATTACTTCACCCGACTGTAATACATCACAGCTAACAACACCATTAGAAAGAGCTATAGTATCAGCTAAAAATTTGTCAAACTCCATTCTAAATTCATCTGCTCGATGCATACACTTAGAGTCCCTGGGGGTGAAACTTACTTCTAAAAAGAATGAATGTTCCTTCATGATTCTGGCAAAGAAAAGATGCAATTCCAGTGATTGCCTAATAAATTCACTACTAGTTAGCATAGTTACCTTCTCCTAATATAATTATTAAACTCTGATTCCATTATATTATCTAGCTTAGTAGAATGTTACTTCAAACCGTGTAGTTATACAAATAAAGTTTAGCCCTTTAGCATTGTCTATACCTATATATATAGCTTATCATCCAGTTCTTCCAAGAATCTTGTAGGTTTATCAATAAAATATATGTGTAGAGTATGAAGGGCTCTAGTACAAATAGTATAAAATAATTTTCTCTCACTTTCCTCCTTGTACTCTTGATCCTCACCATCAAATATTATAACTCCATCAAACTCTAATCCCTTTGCCAGATATGAAGGAGTAATTGTTATACCTGAGTTAAACTCAATGTCATCCTTTTTTAATAAATTTATATCATAATTAAGGGTGTTGCTTTTCTTTATGCTTTTATAAACTTTTTCTGCTTTCAGAGCGGTCTTGCAAATAATACCTATGGATTCCATCCCTGATGCTTTCATATCCTCAATATCCTGAAGGATAGTTTTAATCCTATTTTCCTCATTTGTAGATTTTATCACCTTCGGTTTTTCACCATGACGATAGGTATTTTCAAAATCATAGCACTTTAATATTTCCTTAGTAAAGCTGGAAATTTCAGTGGTGGAACGATAACTTTTAGTTAGGTTCATAATAGAGGATTTTCTGTTACTAAAAATATCAGCTATTATATTATAATCTAAGGTTTTACTATGTGGATTTATAGATTGATTTATATCCCCCAAAATAGTAAAGCCAGAGTTTGGGAAAAGGTGCTTTAACACAAGGTATTGAAATGGTGAATAATCCTGTGCTTCATCGATTATTACATATTTTATATGTGTCATACTTCTATCATGTCCAAGGGCATAATTTATATAAAGCAAAGGTGTAACATCCTCGTAGTTTATTTTGTTATTTTGCAAAAACACTGAAGTTTGGCTTAAAATCCCCTTTATATTTGTGGGTAAATCTAGTCCCTTTGCAACTTTGAAGAACAATTTTCTATTATTAACTAAATTTTTATAACTATATAATGGATCAATATAAAGGATACGCTTAATATACCTTCTTAGCTCCTTTAACTCTTTACCGAGTTTCACTCTACTCATGCTTTTGATATCATCAAATTCCTCATCACTTTCGCTGAGTTCTTCCTCTATTTGTTCAAGCCTAGGCTGTTCTATAAGTTTTATACGTTCCTCAATATCTTCACGAATTTCGTTGAATCTGTGCTGCATTGGCCATTTACTATAGGTATTATAAAATAAATCTTTAATCTCCTCACCACTTATAATATTAAATTCTTTAAATTTAATATCTGAAAATGGCATTCCTTCTGTCTCTAGATAATTAATATACTTTTTTATTACTTCTGCAAATAAAGCTGAGGTCTTAAAGGAAATGTTATCTTTTCTTAAATAATAAGATTCATCCTTTTTAGCTGAAAGTATATATTCCATCTGTTCATTGGCATCTTCTATTTTAAGATACCCTTTGAAGGAATTTCTCGCATAATCCATAAAAGTAGTTTGATAAACATTGTTTTCTCCTAGCTCCGGTAAAACTCCAGAAATATAGTCATTAAAAATGTCATTAGGAGAAAATATCACCACATTTTCAGAGGTTATATTTTTATTAGAATATTTATAAAGTATATAGGCTGCTCTATGAAGTGCTATGGAAGTTTTTCCACTACCTGCTGGACCTTGAACAATTAGAACTGAGTTATCCTCATCACGGATAACCTTATTTTGTTCTCTTTGTATTGAGGTTATAATAGTCTTCATTTTTTCATCGCTGCTTTTACTTAAAGTCTTTTGAAGAATATCATCATCAATTTTAAGACTACTATTAAACATATACTCTATATTACCTTTGGAAATCCCAAACTGCCTCTTTAATTTGACTTCTCCCCCTATTATTCCCTCAGGGCATTTATAAGAAGCTTTTCCCTCTTCGTTTTCATAAAACAAACTACAAATAGGTGCTCTCCAATCATAGATAACCATGTCATAGTCATCATCTATTAAAGTGGCAATACCTATATAAATGTTATCATCATAGCTAGAACCATCTTCTAAGAAATCAACTCTCCCGAAATATGGAGATTTTAAAAGTTTCCTAAGCTTTTGAGCAGTAACTTTCTTAACTCCTTCTCTTCGTTGTTCCCTTTTAATTGCATTAATATTTTGAGTCACACCTACAATGGTATTTAGGTCGAAAGTACTTTCAGGGGTATTAGGTTCAGTTTCCCAAAAGGTCTTTCTTATTTCCTTAGCTTCATTAGCTGCGTTTTCTATATCTTCTTCTGCTGTAGCTAATTGCTTTTCAATGATTTCGTAAGTCTTTTTAAGCCTATTTTCCTCATAGATCTTTTCCTCAATAGAAATATCCATAAAAACCTCCATGTAATTATATTTTTTTATACTCTTGACCTATAGAGCCATGACCTCCTTAAGTTAATTTAATAATTTTACTTTTATAAAAAAGTAAAATAGTATAGGCTTCCAAAGCGGAAATTTATTTTGTTCTTTTTCCACAGCCTTAAGGAAACCAATTTAAACTCAGTTCAGTTGTAAGTTAAGTATTAATTTTGGTGTAACAAAATTCTTTTGTTCACAAATTTCTTTTGCTGACATAATTCTTCTGTACACAAATGGGACTTTATTCTAACAACAAATGCTTTGTTCTAACAAAGAGTGCTCTGATCCCAAATCTCCTTACAAAGCATGGTACAAAAATGATTTGTTATTCCTTAAAAAGAAATAAAAGTTGAATTTACAACAAAAATGCTGCTTCAACTTTATTGGATGCTTTATAGTAAGATAAGTAAACTACTTAGTAGTATCTCAGAGTAGGTCTAATACCAAAATGATTCCTTTATTATAATATAGGAAATTTCTATAAACTGTAAGTCTATTAAAAATATTTTTTTTATGTTATAATAAAGATGAGGGATAACAAATTATTTAATTCAAAACACTGTACCAAGTTGGTACAGTGTTTTTTTGCTATTAATTACTTTTAAATTCATCTTCAAAACACCACCCATTAACTCTTCCACAAATTCCTTCGCTTCAAATCTCCTAGTGATTTTATTATCTTTTACAAAAATACCTTGTATATTTCCATTACCTACTAAAAATAGAAAAATACATTATAAAGTGGTAACTTTCACTAAATTTAGTTTATATTCCCCCAAAAAAACTCATTACTCTTTCGAATATTATACAGTTGTTGTTTTTTAAACTTAACTAGAAAAGTATAATTACGTTGATTTTGTGCAGAAACATAAAAGTTCTTATAACTCTTTATACCATTTCCCTGTGGTTACAACGACAACCAATACATATAAATATTTGTTGATAATATTTAAAGACAGTTAGTTAAGGAGAGGGGATTAATATGTTGAAAAATATGCAGAGTGGCCAGTATAGCCCTGGCCTAGATGGACTTCGCGCTTTAGCAGTATTAGCAGTTGTTGCTTACCACTTTGGCTTAAGCTTTGCTATGGGTGGTTTTTTAGGGGTGGACGTGTTTTTTGTTATATCTGGTTATCTTATAACTTCTAATATACTACCTTTAATAGGAAGCGACCCCAATTTTAGTTTACGGGAATTTTGGATTAAACGAGTGAGACGGTTGTTACCAGCATCTTATACAATGATTATCACTACTTTTATATGGGTAACACTTTTTAACAGAAAATTGATAACCACAGTTTTACGTGATGGACTGTCTTCTATTATCTATGGAAGCAACTGGTGGTTCATTTTTCATAAAGTATCCTACTTCGATAGTTTTAATTCACCTTCCCCTTTAAAGAATCTTTGGTCCTTAGCAATTGAAGAACAATTCTATATTATATGGCCTATTGTTCTCATAGTTGGGCTTAAGTTTATTAAAAAACGAATTACATTTGCTAATATTATTTTTATAATAGCCTTATGTTCAGCAATATTAATGGGTATAGTGTATAAACCAGGTATAGATCCTAGCCGTGTATATTATGGCACAGATACTCGAGCTTTTGAATTACTCATTGGCTGCTATATGGCTATAATTTTCCCAATTAAGAAAGTTTCGTCCACCAAGACTAATATTAAACAAATAAAAATCTTAAACTTCACCAGTGTGATTACTTTTATTGTATTTGTTCTTAGTGTAATTTTCATGAATGAATATAAATCATTTCTATATAGAGGTGGGATGTTACTACTTAGCTTGAATGCAGCAATACTTATAGCTTGCATATGCAATCCTAATAGCTACTTAGGGCGGTTACTTTCATGGAAACCCCTTCGATGGATTGGAAAGAGATCCTATGGAATTTATCTTTGGCATTATCCTATTATTATTTTAACTACACCAGTTTCTGAAACAGGAAATTATACTAACATACGTATATTCCTTCAACTGGTTATTACATTTATTATTGCTGAGGTTTCTTACCACTTGATAGAAATACCTATACAAAAGCATGGGTTTAGAGAGTTTTATAGAAAATATAATCCAATTAATAAATTAAAATTTAAAAGACCTTCTTTTTCTAGAAGCATTATTGTTACTGTAATATTTTTTATGTTTGTATCCATGAGCCTTTTTAGCACAATTGTTGCAAGAGCTAAACAACAAGCACATGTAGCTGAACTACTTAAACCTGAAGTCATTACAAATCATAAGGCGGAATTCAACGTAATTGAAGGTTCAATTATAACTCCAATTGCCCAAATTGCTCAAATTGAGCCAATTTCTCCATCTATCACTAAGTCTTACGATGAAATACTGGCAATAGGAGATTCTGTGATGTTAGATATTAAGCCAAGTCTTGATAAAATATATCCAAACATCACAATAGACGGAAAAGTCGGAAGGCAATTGTATCAAGCTATTGAACTAGTCTCTACATATACAGCCTTTAATGATACAAATAAGGCAGTAATCATAGAACTCGGAACAAATGCTTACTTTACAGATAAGCAAATTAATGAGTTACTCGACTCCTTTGACAATGCTCATATCTTTTTAGTAAATGTTCGTGTACCACGCCAATGGGAGAAACAAGTTAATAATGCACTAAGTAAAAAAGCTTTAGAAAGAGATAATGTGACTTTAATCGATTGGTATTCCGAAGCAATTAACCATCCTGAGTATTTTGTAGCTGATGGTGTGCATCTGAAACCTAAGGGAATTGAAGCTTTAACCTCTCTTATAGAAGAAACCTTGACAGAAACTATTAACTTGAAATAATCCACTTTAATTACTAAGTGGTGATTGAATAAATACATAACCTTTGGTATTACTCCAAATTCCAGAGTAGCATTACTTTACATATAGAAAAGAATATTCATACTGATTGTCCATGTTTAGGCTTTCAGAATAAAACATAGCTCTAAAATAAATTAAAAATCCAATACATAAATGGGACCTCTATTTTAAAAATTAAAACATAGAGGTCCTATTAAAATTCATCAACTGCCTCACTACCTCTTTAGAATTGTAAATAAAGATACGCAACCTTCATTATTATGCTTTTCCACAGCTCCCTTTGGCTTAGATAATAATGATAACATTGACAAAATTAATTGTTATCATTATAATTATAGATAAATACACTCTGTAATATCTTTTAAGGAGGTTTTACTTTGAAATATACGAAAGCTACAAACTATGCACTACATACTATTGCCTATATGATTAAACATAATAAAACTGAAAATTTAAGCATACAACCACTGGCAGAACACTTTAATATATCCCCTACCTATCTTTCAAAGATTTTAACTCAGTTAGTAAAAGCTGGTTTAATTCAATCAACTTCAGGCGTCAAGGGTGGTTATGTTCTTCGTAAAAAAATAGAGGACATTTCATTTTTGGATGTGATCAAGGCAACTGAAGGCACTGGAGCATTATTTAATTGTGAATTAGAACAGGAAAAGAATTGCTCTATTCATAAAGTAATGACAGATGCAGAAAACATGTTGGAAACATATCTACAAAGTAAAAAGATTTATGAAGTAATGCAAAATACCACATCTAATGAGGTAGGTAAAGATTAACATTTTCACCTACTTTGCCATATTATATGGCTTTTCATCTTTTAATTATAGATATAAAATATCTATAATATATGTATTATAAAAATGTAAATAAATATAATTAAAGAATTTAAAAGAGACCTACTACTTAGTAGACTTTTATAGGAACTATATATAAAGGTTCAAATCTTAGCTTGTAGGATAATTGATTTTACTAAATCAACTATTATGGTATTAACTATGCACTCTCTTATAACAGTGGATTTATTTGATCTGTCTAGTTTATATGAAAATTAAGATGTGGTGTTTACCTTCTAAATGAAATATAAACAAACTGGTTTCGAGAATCCTTTATTTATCGAAGTTTTCATATATAAACATCAGCAAATTTTTTAACCACAAGTAACACATCACCCTAATTAAAATAAATCATAAAGGAGATAACGCTATGACAGAATTTTGGGAAGCAAGTTTTATAGAAAAACAAACCATGTGGGGGTTTGAACCTTCAGACTCCGCAATCCTTACAAAGGACTTTTTCCTTGAAAAGGATATTAAGGATATTTTAATACCTGGTATTGGATATGGCAGAAATGCAAAGGTTTTTCTTGACAATGGAATTAATGTAACTGGTATTGAGATTTCAAAAACAGCAATTGAATTAGCAAGAGAAAATGGGATTGATATTAACATCTATCATGGTTCGGCAGCTGATATGCCTTTCGATAACAAGGTTTATGATGGTATATTTAGCTATGGACTTATTCACTTGCTGGATAAAACAGAGCGAGAAAAACTTATCAAGGAATGCTATAATTCATTGAAACCTAATGGCTATATGATTTTTACAACTGTTTCAAAGGAGATTCCAATGTACGGACGTGGCAAACAGTTGGGTGAAGAATATTTTGAGGTTATGGAAGGGCTAAAAATGTTCTTTTATGATGATAATTCAGTTAAACAAGAATTTGGAGATTATGGATTGATAGAGGTTTCAGAAATTTATGAGCCACATAAAAAAGCGAAAAATGATACTCTAATGAAATTTATAGTTATAAAGTGTAAAAAAAAGATATAAAGATAATGTAATAAAAATTTTCAAATTGTGAATTACTAGCCACTATGTGAGGTGCTGTGCAATTATTTACCCAGTGCTGCAAGCGGTGGTGGCATTATTCCTTTATAACTCATCAATAATAAATTTACCATACTTAAACAATAGGAAAAAATATATTGGCTTGTGTTTTATCACAAGCCAATTTTATATTCTTTTATCTTTAGAATTCCTCGCCATACCAAAATAAAAATCATGGATATAATTATATAGTTAAAGACTTCCATGATAAAACTCAATTTATTCCTCTCTAAAAGCACTAAGGAACCAAAATAGGCTTCATTGTATTAGCTAAGTGCTTACTTTGGCACCCTATAAGGTGAATAAACCTCTATCTAATGTAGCCACCTCAAACCGAAGATAGATTTAAGACACATAGTATATAAATTATTATTTTACATTCTTAAACCAATCAATTGTAGCTTCCTTCATCTCTTTTGGAAGTATATTATTGTATACCTGGTTATAAAGCCAAGCTAAGGTCTTATTATTTAGATATTTTCGCATCTCATCTTCAGCTTCTAACATCACTACCTTAATTAAACAAGGACATTTTGTATGTGTATCAGGTAGATTATTTTTATCTACTAATATATTATTTTGTCTAATTTCTGCACATTGGAAGAAGGGTTCACTTCCTTCTATAGCTTCAACAACATTCCAAAATGTTATATTTTCTGCACTACGGGCCAAGGCATACCCACCTTTTACCCCAGGAACAGATTTTATAATTCCAGCCTTACTTAATTTTGCATAAACTTTTGACAAATAGGTTTCAGATACACCTTGAAATGTTGCTAAATCTCTTATTCCAACGGATTTTCCCTCTTCTAAATTAACCATATTCAATAAACAGTGTAATGCGTATTCTACTCCTACTGAAAGCTTCATTGTCGTCATACCCCTTTTCTAACTAATATATCTTATGATAACACTATTACTAATTTTGATTCAAGTCATCATCATAATTTGAAATCCATCTAAAATAAAATATTTTATATTGACATATCATTAAAACTATTATATTATAATTACAGACAACAGTTATCGACGATATGTTGTATCCATAGTATGAGGAGGAATTATATAATGTTTACAGAAAAATTTTTTGAGGTTTTAAATCACCAAGGAGTAGTATCAATTGTTACTTGTGCTAATAATGAGGCTCATGTTGCTAATACATGGAATAACTATTTAGTTATTGTAGATGAAAATAAAATCTTAATTCCAGCAGCAGCTATGCTTAACACCGAAGAAAATATTAATGCTAATCCTAAAGTTAAACTAACCATCGGAAGTCATGAAGTAATGGGCTACAGATATATGGGAACAGGATTCTTACTAGAAGGAAGTGCTAAATTCTTAAAAGATGGAGAGCACTTCAAGATGATGATAGAAAAATTTCCATTCTTAACAAGAGTATTAGAAGTTACTGTCAGCTCTTGTAAACAAACATTATAATTGTTTATAAATAAAGGAGAAGACTATGCCAAGAAGAATTAATAAATCAACTTGTGTAGGTTGTGGGGTCTGCCAAAGAGTGTGCATTATTGGCTGCATAACACACGAAGAAGATAAAAAAAGATTAATCAATGAATCCGCATGTGTAGACTGTGGAGCTTGCCAAGTAGCTTGCCCTAGGAAATGTATAGATAAAAAATAAAATTTTTCTTAAATAGTCTTAAAAGGCTTAGAGATTGCTCTAAGCCTTGTTTTTATCATTAACGATTTAGATTTACTACTTATGATACGATATACTTCATATTAATTCATAGTAACATTCATTAGAGTGTAAATAATCCAATTTAATAAAAACTCACTTACTTATACTTCGCTTCACCCTATCAGTAGCAAGTTCTATTTCCAGTGTAAAATCCACCCTTTAGATGGTTTTTTATATCTATCAATATCTTATTTTGAGAGGATTTCTAACGTTTTTAATCCTTTTCATATAAATTTGCCATTTGTGGATACTTCTCAATAAATAACTTATTCGCCTCTTCTAATTTATCCACATATTCCCTATAAGAAGGGCTCAATATTTTAAGATTTAATATAAAAATATCATAATAACCATTGCTTTGCTGAAAATCTAGTAACAATTGTTGAAACTTATATGCGGGGCTTGCTTTAAACTCTTCCGAAGTTCGTATTTCAATATATTTCTCCAAACTCTCTTTATTCTTTGAAATATAGTTATCTATATCTTCAACAGCGCTAAGCATATGACTATTTATATTTTCTATATCTGCTCTCTCTATAATTGTAAAATATTCTTCTAAATACTCTTCTAGTTCTTCTGAAATGCTTATGTTACTAGTGCTATCTAGAAAATTAATGATTTTAGAATATGCCTCTTCTTTCTCTTTACTATCAATTCTCTCATTTAAAAACTCACCGAAATGAATAGCTAAATACATTCCGTAGGTGCCTGGGAAAGCCTGAACTAATTTTTCTTTAATAGTAAGCAAAGAGTTGATATCAGAGTCTATATATTTTATTTCACCATTAATATCATAGTTTGCTATTAAATTTTCAAGATATTTTTGTCTCATAATTGCCTTTTCTATTTTCAAATCCATCAAATATTTATATTTGGATAAAGTTGTGGACTTATTGCTGCTTGATAGCACATCTTTAATATCATCAATACTTAATCCTAGTCTCCGTAAAACAGAGATTTCTTTTAATCTAAATATATCTTTATCATTAAAATCTCTATAACCATTTTCCCTTACTTTGGGAGTAACAAGTCCTTGCCTTTCATAATACTCTATTGCCTTTTTCGTTAGTGAACACTCTTTGCATGCTTCGTTAATTAACATACTTATCACCTCAAAACTATCATAAGCTATCCCCCAAGGTGCTAGTCAACAGCATTTTTTAAAGTTATATAGATATCATTGATTATCAAATTCCAACTACATCACATCTTAAAAGCACTTTGAATTTATATATGATAGTTTATTTATTATCCATCTCTTCATAGGACTCTAGTCTTTTCTCTAAGGTTTCTGTATGAAACTCAAATAAATTATTATCATAGTCATAGAAATATATTGAGTAACCTTCTCCTGAGACTCTTTTCCTTGGAGGCTTTAATTCTAAATTTAGCATTTTAATCTTATCCAAATAATTATCTACATCATAATCTGATATTTTAAATGCTATATGATGATAAGTTCTGTTAACTATATTATTATCTTCCATAACAGCTATCCACTGCTTACCAATAATAAAAAATCGTTCTTTAGATAAAGAATGTTTCTTTTCACCGCTATAATAAACTTCTTTAGCATCAAATAGTTCTTTAAATAATTCTGTTGTTTTGTCTAAATCCTTTACAACAAAAGTAATATGACTTACGCTTTCAATCATGTATTGCTTCCTCCGTATTATTTAACCATTGCTGATTTTGCTGATTGTACTCTAACACTTTTCTTTTTACATATTCTTTGGATTGCCCATTCCTGCTCCAATAATAATATAATCATATTGCTCTATCATTACTCTTCCCTATCTTTTTCCAAAATTCCTAATTTAAGTATATGTAGTTATTAGGATAATATCAAAGAATTTGGATGGTACAGAGTTGTTTTTTATAAATTTCTTGCCTTTAAATTTAATATGATTGGTATCCAATTTTCGTAAGCCAATTTGTGATTTCTTCAGAGGTAGCGGTGCCGTTTACATCAAAACCAGGTAGAATTACGGAATTTGAGCACTCTTGAGCTATAACATTTTCAATTTCACCAAAACCACCGCCCCCATGAGTACAAAATGGGATTACTGTTTTCCCTGTAAAATCATGTTGCTTAAGAAAACTCATTACTGGTGGTGCTAATGTTTTAAACCAGTTAGGTGAACCTATAAATATTGTTTCATAATCCTCTATTGATTCATTTCCGGATATTAACTTAGGACAAAATCCACGAGTAATTTGATTTCTGACTTCTTTAGCTGCGGTATTATAGTTAAAGGAATAATTCTTTTCAGGAATTAATTCTCTTATATCACCACCAGTTTGGATTGCTATTTCTAATGCTAAATTTGCTGTATTTTGAACAAGAGAATAATAAACAATTAGTGTATTGTTCATATATTTCACTTCCTTTCGTAAAATTCTCATTTGTGGGGTTGTCTATATACAATTCATGAACATTTAATCTATTTTTTGCAGTAGTACATAATTGCTTCATAAAGGAAATTGCTCAAATCCTTATCACTGAATTGATTAAAATAACTTATAAATCTATTATCCGATTTATAGTTATCAGCAATACATTCCAATATTTCTGTATCACAAACAATATATTTCTCTAATTGACTTTTCCATTCCAGGATTAATGCTTGAACCCCACTGGATGAAGGAGAATCATTAATATGCACTGCTAATTTTTTAAATATTTTATCCATGTTGTTTCCAAATTCATCATATAAATCCGTTTTTTCATCCTGCGATAGTTTTTCTATTTTCCGCTCAAATTCTTTGTATTTCTCTGTTTCCCCATATACTATTTTAGCTTCACGATCATACTGTTCTTGTAATGGTAGCACGGTTGAATTACTGAATATATTTAAATTAAATAACTCTTTACCAGATATATAATCTTTTACCGAATTAATAATTGCTCCTAATCGATGCTGCTTTAATATTAAAGTTTGGTAATGCATTTCTAACATTTCACGTTGTTCCTCTTTTGAAAGTTGCATAATATCTGCTATTTCTTTTAAAGTTAAATCCATCTCCCTGAAAAACAATATTGTTTGGAGGTTTTCTAAATCACTTCTATCATAAACTCGATAGCCATTACTTGATTCACGACTTGGCTTCAGTAGATTTATTTTATCGTAATAATGTAATGTTCTTGGAGTTATACCAGTTATCTTGGCAATGTCCTTAATGGTTAATAATTGTTTTTTCATTTCAAATCCTTTTCTTTCTTCTAATGTTAAATTGCCAGGTTAATTCCTTTAAGCTGTATATTGCAAGCTCCCATTTTTCATAAATGGTGCATGATTTCCTGTGTGTATACTTCAACTTTTTCCTCTTGATTAGCTTAACAACTTATTAATAAATCCTATCAATGCTTAATGCTTTTATATTCCCTTTTCTCACTGCTTTTTATATTTTACACTATGACGTTAGGTCATAGTCAAGAGTAAAATTTTTTATAAAAGGAACTATATAACTATATATTATGCTTTTTTACAACCGTATGTTTTTCCATAGTAATTTTACGCAGGTACAGGTTGTGTAATATTAATAATAATTAGGCGTTGTATTAAAACTAGAATTTTCATCAGTATTTTGATAAAAACATGATACTAATGAGGAAATTTATTTTCTTATAAAATATAACCATAAACAAGAGTGTAGAATTATTTGAAAATTATAATGCCTTATTATTTTACTATTCTATAGTATTTAACCTCATTTTCAAAGGATACTTCGCCATATTTATCAGTGCTTAACCAAATTCAAGATATATATTGCGTTAAAAATCTAACTTTGATGTAACAAAATTCTATTGTTCATCAAAGATCCCATCGAGACCCCTTGGATAAAAGAACTGTTCATTATTAAAAAAGTTGTAAAATATTCATCTTTAAATTGACTACTACGTTAACACATGTTATGATTATTATATGTTACTAGTAACATATGTTATTGTTAAAGAGAGGTGCAGTTAATGTCTATTAAATTTGCAATACTAGGTATATTAAGTTGGAAGTGTTCCACAGGATATGAACTAAAGAAAATTTTTGAGGAATCCTCAATCCTATATTGGTCCGGTAATAATAATCAAATTTACAAAGCCCTTATTAAATTGCAAGATGAAGAGCTTGTTACCAGCGAAGTAATTCATCAGGATAGCTCTCCATCAAAAAAAATATATACAATAACTAAAGCAGGAATTGCAGAATTAAAAGAATGGGTTATGTCCTCACCAGAAGCTCCGGAGTTTAAGAAACCCTTTTTGGTACAGCTTGCATGGTCAGACATGCTAAGTGATGAGGAACTAAACGAATTGCTACTAAAATATGAAAATGAAGTGAAATTGCAATTGATTATGCAACAGGAAAAAATCAGACGTTCAATACACTCCCCAAATAGAACTACTAGAGAACGCTTAATATGGGATACCATTTCACAAAACATTATTTCAACTTATAATAATGAATTAAATTGGGTCCGTGAAACAAGGGAGAAATTATTTGAAAATCAAGTTATGGAGGAAAAATATAAAATGAATTATGAAATTAGAGATATAGATAATAAAAAATATATAGAAGTTATTTCTACTACTAACCTTTTAAGTACCGAAAATGATGCACTGGATATTATATCTATATGCTGGGAACATGATACCCAATTTATTATGATCCACTATGCAGCCTTATCAGAAGACTTCTTCAAACTTAAAACCAAAGTAGCGGGAAATATTCTTCAAAAGTTTATAAACTATGGAATGAAAGCTGTAGCTATTATTCCAAAGGAAACAATTGAAAAAGGCAGATTTAGAGAAATGGCCTTGGAAACTAATAAAGGTAGTCACTTTAGAATGTATGACAATAAAAAAGAAGCTGAAGAATGGCTTTTGAACTAAAAAAATGAGGATGCTCCACTTTCGTGAAGCATCCTTTTTTTTGCATATAGACTTCTTCTTTTATAGGCATCAAAGTAAGGACTTAACCATTAACCTACATTGATTCCATTATGGCTTTTGATGGTGAATAAATTTTCACCTTGGAGGCCTTTACTGAGCCATATCTTGAAAATTCTTCTTATTCTTTGCAGAAGTTATAATCATAACTGTTACAAAAGCTGATATAAATCCGCTTATTAGTCCACTTATACCGTTTCCTATACCATTTGCTAAAACATCTTTAGGAAATGGTATTACAAAATAGTTTGCTGCAAAACTAAGTACAAAACAAATAACCCCACTTATTAAACCATTTTTTATAGCTTCTTTTATTCTCATAATTTTATTATCCCCAATCAAAAATTATTTT
>NZ_JAVWDJ010000002.1:180927-214480 GCF_036642255.1 Clostridium sp.
TTTTATAGCTTCTTTTATTCTCATAATTTTATTATCCCCAATCAAAAATTATTTTAATAATGAACAAGTTCATTTTGGTAAGCAACTTTGGAAGGAAATTTGCCTCCACATTAAACAGATTTAAACACTAAAACTTGTTTAGCTCTGAAAAGGATGGGATATTTTATCCTTCCAAAATATAGTTAAATATTGTTATGCGTGCATTGGAGGTTTTATTGGATAAGTCTCTACTGGAACTTCCTCGGTGTGAAATTTCATCTTACCATCTACATTTCTTATTGTTATCCACTTTAGCCAGTTTCCGTTGTCCATTGTTGGATAATCCTCTCTTAAGAACCAACCTCTTGATTCTTTTCTAAGAAGGGCTGCTCTAAAGAACATCTCTGCTGATAATACCATAGCTTCTGCTTCATGGCAGGATAATAGGTAGTGGAAATCCTCTGCTTTTAATTGGTTTAGTTTCGCCTTAATCTTTTCCACTTTTCTTAAAGCTATGTTCATTCTATGTTCGCTCATGTATATACTATTCTCTACTGGAGCAATTACAGCTTGAAGCTCACTAATTATTTCCTTTGCAGTAAAGCCTTCTTCTCTTGTTAGTGGAGCAAAAGCTGTTTTTCTGTATTCATCAATTTGCTCCTCAAGAAGTTCTAAGCCTTCTAACTCCTTAGTATACTGTGCACATTTTTCTCCAGCTACAAGAGCTGCAAATACTGCATTTAGTATTCCTGACCCTCTGTTTCTTCCTGGAGGGGCTGGCACTGCACCTGCAACAGTAGAACCTGCATAGCTAATATCACCTATTGCGTAAAGTCTTGGAACTGTAGTCTCCATTTCACGATTTACTTTTACTGGTGATTGTTCTCCTAAGAATCCTGGTGCTACTTCGTTGTCAGTATCTACCCTATGGCACTTTTCGTAGATTTTTCTCCAAAGTTTTAATCCATATGGTCTTGACCATATAAAATCAGTTGTGAAGAGTACTTCATCATCTTTAGTCATTGGACATGTGTCAGGGCGCATGTGTATAGGACCTCTTCCTGCAGACATTTGGTTATACCATTCAGCAACAGCGTTAGAATTTATATCTGCTTCAGGGAACCATCTAAAGTTCTTTGTAATATTTTCATCAAGAGCATTGTATAAACAGTTTTCATTAAACACAAGCTCGTGATGGCTCTTTACTTTGAATAATTGTGCAAAGTTTCCAAATTCAGCATTTCTCATTTCAGCTCCAGCACGATAAGCTGCAGCAATACCATCACCACGTCCATTAGCCCACATATTAATGACTCTGTAGTTTTGACTTCCTGTAGCAAGGATTACTGTCTTAGCCTTTATAACATAAAAGGTTCCATCTAAAAGGCTGTATCCTACTGCTCCTACTGCTACTCCATCATTTGTCAGAATATCAGAGATTGTAACTTTATCGATGATTTTTACACCATTTTTCTCTGCAGTTCTGCGAACCTTTAGAGTTATATCAAGGTCTACTCCAATCATTCCTGTCATAGGACCTGTAGGAATTACCTTAAGGCTACCATCCTCGTTATAAGGAACCTTTACTCCCCACTGTTCTAGCTTCTCTATCATTTCGTGATTTCTGCTTACATAATTAAGCATCTGAGCTTGATCTCCAAGGAAGCACCCCACTGCATTAGCATGATAAGCTACAAATTCTATAGGCTTAACCTTATTAAAATCGAAATACTGCAGAACTCCTCCCCCTCTGTTTGCCTTTCCACTATAGCCAGTTGTTTGTTTTTCTATTATTAATACATCAGCAGCTTGGTTTATTTCCTTAACAGTAATTGCAGCCGCTAGACCTGCTATTCCACCACCTATAACAAGAACATCTGTGGATAATACTTGCTGATTACACTCCATATTCTTCATTTTCCTTCTCCCTTCCTTAAATATGCTTTTTATCTGTATTTATCAAAGCTTTGGTATAAACGCTCCCCTTTAAAATCAGGAACTACTTCAATACATCCCTTTGCGCATACAACTTCGCAATAATTGCAGTGTACACAGTCTTCTATATATTTAAAAACAGGCAATTTATTTTCCTCGTCCCATCTTATTACATCGATAAAGCATGACTTATAGCACATTTTACAGCCAATACATTTTTCTTTATCAAATTTAATTTCATTATTCATATTCATGTGAATTATCCTCCCCTTGGAAATATTAAATATTGAACAACTTAACTTTGTTCAAGGTCATTGGAGGAAGTTTAGCTCCCACCAAAATTTAGCTTTCTTTAAAGTACACGGTGTTAAAATTATTTAAAATCTATTATTGCTAAATATAATTAAAAGTTGTCCTTTTCTTCTGCATAAATCTTTGGAAGCAATGCTGCAAGGTTAGTGAATTCCTTAATATTATGAAGACATAGAGCCATTGGTCCCATAAAAGGCATTCTTATTCCATCAGGAAGAGCCTTTACATCTTTTCCATTAACCACTGTCCATCCCATCCAAAAACGGGTTCTTAGTTCAACTCCACCTTCAATTTCTCTAATGAAGTGAGTCATTATTGTTGGTGCTGAAGCAAAAGGAGGTTGTCCCTCTCCATAGCCCTTTGCACATACAATTGTTCCACAAGCCTCTGTTCCAATTTTGCTAGCATCAAATCCTAAATTAGCTGGGTTCTTGAAGTTTATAAATAACCCTTCAGGACCCATACCAATATCTTCTAGAACGTGATGTGTTGTATCCCAATACCTTTCTTTAAAAGATAAATCTTTGTCCATAGCCCTTTCTCTTTGCATAGTTTCAGCTTTATAGTGATCTTCTGGATCCCAAACTGTATATCTTAAATTATCAAGGCCATGCCATGCAAACCACCAGTCAAACATTTCTACTGTTACTCCTGGCATTTTTGTTAAATTTGCTACAAATCCTGTTCCATCCTCCATTACACAATATCCAACTTCAACATCCAGATATCCTGGTTTGAATAAATCATTTCTATCCTTAAACTTAAGCGCTTTATTTGGGTCAACTGCACCTTTTAATACTTGCTCATATTTTTCTCTAGGCGCTGGAACCATTTCCTGATTATAATACTTGAAATAGCCTTTCAGCTTATCTTGCTCTGTAACTGGCACTCTTGTTGATACTTTTGTTTCCATCATTACACCTTCCTTTATACTTGAAATATTTATAATTTAGTTTGTACACATATGTAAAGCAATAGATATGCCAACTTTTTAACAATCCTCTGTTTTTGCTTAAATTTGTACTTATTTTATCAATAACCCAGCTTTTCATAGACTTTTTTATGTGTGTAGCCCTCTGAAGATATAAATTTATGTACGGTTTCTCTCTTTAAATAACTACTACAAATGGTATCTGATACAAATTTGTATCAATATTTTTTTCAAATACTTTCAATTTATTTTCCCTCATGTGTTCTGCGTTGTGATCCTTAAAGGCTTTCAGCATATGAAATTAAACATATAAAAAAAGCCAGCAAAATACATGGTTTTGCTGACTGATTTATTTATTTTTGCAGTATTAATTATAATAAACTTCAAAATATATAACCCATAAAGAATCTATAGTTTGAAACACTTTTCTATCTCCCTAATACAGTATTGTATTACCACTTTTCTATCCCAAGGGCCTTCGCCTTTCTAAGTACTGTTGGCTGTGCTACACCCAATGCTTTTGCTGCCTTGTGGGAGCTTCCATATTTTTTTAACGCTTTTTCAATGATAGTTTTTTCAAGTTTATCCAAAGCATCTTTTAAAGTTATTTCTTCATCTTCAATAGCTTCAAAGGAGAACTTATCTCTTCCTATTATATTAATAACATCCTTCTCCGTTATTATTCCTTCATCCCCTATTATAACAAGCCTCTCAACAAGGTTTTCTAATTCTCTCACATTTCCTGGCCAAGGATAAAATTCTAGGGCCTTCAAAGCTTCTATTTCAAATTCCTTAGTTCTATTGTGTTTTTCTGTAAAGGTCTTTAAAAATACGTGAGCTAAAAGAGCAATATCTAGTTTTCTTTCTCTAAGAGATGGTATTCTAATTGGTATCACGTTTAATCTGTAGTACAAATCCTCTCTGAAAGTCCCCTTCCTAATCTGCTCTTTTATATCTTGATTGGTGGCTGCAATAACCCTAATATCTAGTTTGATAGGCTTTGTGCCCCCAATTCTTGTTATCTCTTTTTCCTGAAGCACCCTAAGTAGTTTAGATTGGAGTTTTACAGGCATCTCACCAATTTCGTCCAGTAGTATTGTGCCTCCATTTGCTATTTCAAAATACCCCAATTTCTCTTTATTGTTAGCTCCTGTGAAAGCTCCCTTTTCGTAGCCAAATAGCTCTGATTCAATAAGACTTTCAGGAATTGCTGAACAATTTACTTTAATATAGGGCTTCTGACACCTGGTGCTCTTTTTATAAATTTCTCTTGCAATAACCTCTTTTCCTACCCCAGTGTCACCAGTTATAAGAACAGTGGCATCTGTTTTTGCAATATGTCTAATTATCTCTTTTATCTTTTCCATGGAAGGGTCTTTCCCAATCAAATCAGTTTCCATTTGATTTCCCCTCAAATACATTAATTCATTTAAGTACTCTTTACTCTTTCTTTCTGCTTCTTCAAGCTTTTTCTCAAGCTTGTTCATATCTGTAACTTCTCTCATAAATGTAAGTACATGACTAATATGTCCAATATCATCGAAATACGGCTTTCCAATAAAAAGAATCTTTTTATTTCTTCCTTTTATACTCAGTGTGGCCATAATAGACACTTCCTTATTTTGCTTTAATACCAAATCACAAATAGAAGTTGGTTTTTCTGTTATGTAGGATTCTTCAGTGCTAATCATGGTATTAGTACTTTCATTATTCATGTGTTCAAGTTTCAATACAACATACTCTCCCTTGGCATATTTTTCATCCAAGATATGTTGCATATTCTTACCAATAACTTCATTAGCTTCGATTCCTGTTATATATGAATAGGTTTTGTTAACCTTAAGTACAACTCCACTTCTATCAGAAAGATATACTCCATCTGATACAGCATCTCCCACTTCAAAAACATCCAAAATTGGCTGCTCTTGAAGCAGATTGTCTATATTATTTTTTTCCATACCTAATCACCCCATTGTGAATATTATAGCACACAGTAAAGAGAAAATCTTTCATATATCCATTAACCGTGGCGTGATTTCAGCTTAATTTAAGGTTCAGGTTATATCCTAATATTGTAAGGAACATGAAAACACATATTGGGAGGAACTTAACCATGAACACTATGAAAATAAAAGTAAAAAATAGCAGATACATACGTTACGCTGTTCAAACCTTAGGAATTCTACTCACAGCCATCGGCTTTTTTGCCAATTATCCTATGATAAATTCACTTTTGCTAGGAACTATTATCCTTATAGGGCCAGTGTTTTGTGGATGGATTTGTCCCTTTGGTACGTTGCAGGATATTTTTGCCCGTGTTGGCAGTAAACTAGGCATCAAAAAGTTTATAATGCCCTCAAAGCTAAAAAAGGCTCTCATCTTTAGCCGATATCTTCTACTTATAATCACTATATTAATTACCACGGACTTTATTTTTAACCTTTTAAGTTTGGACCCCCGTGGAAATTTAACAAGCTTTCTTGGAGGCAGAACACTTCCTATAACAGGCTGGGTTATAATTAGTATATTTCTTGGCACTTCAATGTTCTTTGAAAGGCCCTTCTGTAACTATCTTTGCATTGAAGGTGCAAAATTTGGATTACTAGGTAGTGCAAGACCTTTCACCATTATCAGAAATAAAGAGACTTGCGTAGGTTGCAATAGATGTAACGCTATCTGTCCAATGAATGTTAATGTGTCTTCCTATGATCAGGTTAGATCTTTGCAATGTATAAACTGTTTAGAATGCGTGGCTTCCTGTCCTGTGAAAAACACTTTAACTGTTGGAGTAATTCCAGTTAAGAAAATTCTTAAAAAGTTAGTATTAGTACTTGCTTCAATTGCCTTCTTCTTTGTTATATATAGTGGAATGAATTCGGATTCCTTATTTAATTTACTTGCAAATAATTCTTCTGTGCCAACCTCCACTGTAGTAACGAGTGAAATCACCGCAGAATATGGAGATGCTTTAGGTATAGATGATGGAGTGTATACAGGAACTGGTACCGGGTTTAGGGGTAACATCACAGTTGAAGTGACTGTAAAGAATGAGCAAATGATTTCAATAGAAATTACACAAACCAATGATGATGCTAAATGGTTAAATAGAGCTTACAATACCATAGCTTCTAATATTATTAATAAACAAATTGCTGATGTGGATATAGTGTCTGGTGCAACTTATTCCTCAATGGGCATAAAAGAAGCAGTAGCAAACGCACTTATTAATGCTGGAGGTAAAAATGTTGAGGCCATTGTTAATGACTTGCCTGAAGCTGGCAAACAAAAGCATGGTAAAAGAAGATAAGTAATTTAACAAAACTAAAGGCAACCTTCAGGCTGCCTTTAGTTTTTTAATGATGTTTTTTATGATTAATAAGTGATTTGGGTAGGGGGCTTGAAAGGAACTTTCACGTTGAAATTAATCTTTCTTAGAACAAAGTAATCCTTGTTAATCGAAGTCGCCTCCGTGAGCAAAAGAATTTTGTTGCATCAAAGTCTAATTTTTGGAACAAGACACCCACCTGAATAAGATGTATGAATTATCCTTCCAAAATCTATTTAAACAAAACCTTTTATTAAGGTTACTTGTTATGCACTAAAGCTTAGAAGCAACTTCAAAGCCATCCCATATTGCATACATAATATTGGATACCTTACGCGCATCACCAATTAAGTGAATATCAGAATAGTCATACTTAAGCTCTTCATACAGAGCATTTTCAGAGCTAAAACCAACAGCTAGAACAACACTGTCACACTGACGGTTTTGAACTTCTCCATTTACCTCCAGAACTACACCTTCCTCAGTGCATTTAACAATCTTAGAGGAAGTTAGCACCTCTACACCTCTAAATGGAACAAGCTTTTCTAGCATATCTGAATTAGCATGACATAAAGGCCCATTAACAGATAATAGTTTATTTTGAAGCTCAACTAAAGAAACTTCTTTTCCTTTGTCTGCAAGCCAAATAGCTAGCTCACAACCAACAAGACCTCCTCCTACAACTATAACTTTGTTGCCTGGGTTCACCTTTTCAAGAAGAACTTCAATAGCAGCATAAACCTTACTATCATCACCAAGACTAAACATTTTTGCTTTTGAACCTGTAGCAATAATTAGTGCCTCTGAACTGCTTTCTTTTATAATTTCAGCACTTGCCACTGTGTTTAACTTAATTTCTACACCAAGATTCCTAAGGGTGTTTTCATACCAAGCTACAAGTGCATGATCATCCTGTTTAAAATCTGGAGCACCACCTGGTATTAGATTTCCACCAAGTCTATCACACTTCTCTAGAATTACTGGTTTATGTCCTCTAAGTGCAAGGACCCTTGCTGCTTCACAACCTGCAACTCCACCACCAACTATAAGTATCTTTTTGCTCTTTAAAGCTGGAGTAAGTTCTGTTTCCTTTTCTCTACAAGCTGTTGGGTTAACTGCACAGTTTAAAGCTGAATATTCCTGTATTCTACCCATGCAGCCCTCTTGACATGAAAGGCAAGGTCTTATATCCGCAAGTCTTCCGCCTCTAAGCTTGTTTACATAGCTTTCATCTGCTAAAAGAGGTCGTCCAAGACTTACAATGTCACAAGCTCCATCCTCTACAGCTCCTAAAGCTAAATCTGGGTTGTCCATACGGCCTGCACAAATAATTGGCACATCAACAGAGTCTTTCATAATTTTTGCATAAGGAATATATAATCCCTTTTCTTGATACATTGGCGGATGACTCCACCACCATGAATCATAGGACCCTACATCAATATCAAGAGCATCATATCCATAAGCTACTAGAAGCTTAGCTGCCTCTATTCCCTCTGGAATATCTCTACCTTTTTCTTCGAATTCTTCCCCTGGAAGTGCACCTTCTCTCCAGTCCTTAATAAAACTCTTAGGACTGTATCTCAAGGTTACTGGGAAATCTTCTCCACATCTTTCCTTAATTTCCTCTATAATTTCCTTTGCAAATCTTAAACGATTCTCAAGAGAACCGCCATACTCATCTGTACGCTGATTAAAGAAAGAAATTGCAAATTGATCTATAAGGTAGCCTTCATGAACCGCATGAATTTGAACACCGTCAAACCCTGCTCTTTTTGCATTATGTGCTCCATCCCCAAACTTCTTAACAATTGACCTTATTTCTTTAACAGTCAATTCTTTGCAAGTTTTATCAAGCCATCTATGCTGAATAGGTGAAGGTGCTACAGGAGGATGATCCCCAAGGTTAGTTGGTATAGTTACACGCCCAAAGCCTCCGCTTAGTTGAAGAAAAATCTTTGAATCATAGGCATGTATTCTCTCTGTCATTTCCTTAGCTGTACGAATAAAATGAACTGGGTTATGTGTTGAGCAAGGAACATGATTTACTTCATGCTCTTCCACTTCGTTATCTACAAAAGTAACTCCTGTTATAATAAGTCCAGTACCACCTCTAGCACGAGCAGTGTAGTATTCTATACCTCTTTGATTAAATCCACCCTCAGAATCAGCCATTCCAAGTGGACCCATTGGAGCCATGGCAAAACGATTTTTTATCTCTAATGAACCTATTTTAACTGATTCAAATAGCTTTTTATATTTTAATGTCACTACAATACCTCCATTTTCATCAATTGCATCTAGTTATTTCAAATGTACTCCCAGCAGTTTTTATGTCTAGATACGGCTCTAGCCTGAGCTAGGGGGCAGCCATAACCTTGTGCATTTCTATAACTATTCTATTAGGTCTTTCTGCAAACTCTAGGTTCAACATTGCAAACTGCTTAGGAGCATAGAAAATATTGTGTTCCCTTCCTACTCTAACATTACCGCTAAGAGGAAGTGCTTCATACATTATTTGAAGATATTTTTTTCTTCTTACATTGCACCGAAGTTGTAAACTCTATCTGGTACATTGTTTAAATCATCTTCATCTATTTCAGCAACGCAGCGAACCATTGATCCGTCACCTAACCACCAACGAATTGGGAAGGCCATAAATTTGAATCGCTTTCCTACTACTTTTTCGAGGTCTCCACCAAGATTTTCAATACCTACTATTCCATTTCCAAGCATGTACTTATGGCAAGGTTCCCAAGTTCCTTCAAGACCATGGTTTTCAAGCTTTCCATGAACCTCCATGTATTTTTCTAGACCAAAGGTTTTAATATAAGTTTCCTTATTAAATTCTGCAAAAGCCTCAATGCCAAACTTTTCAATGTATTCTTCAGTAATTGTTTTTCCTGAATTACCAGTAAGATCCATTCCCAGATGACCGCCATTTTTCCCCATTGTTGTATGTAGAGGGTGGTCAAGAGCTTGCATGTCCATAGCTACACATTTTGGCTTATACTTTTCAAACCATTTACCTGCATCTATACCAGTTCCACAAGAATAATGATAATATTCTCTAGTATCATCAAATTTTAAATGCATACCAGTTCTTAAACAAACAACCATACCTTCAAGTTCTTCTGGTTTAATATTTGCACGTTTGCAAGCATCTTCAAGATGTGAAGCTTTAATAAGACCCCAACGCTCAACTTGAATATCAAGACATACTGCGTCACCAAAGTATGCATCCACAGGCATTTCATGTGTATAACGTGCACGCCTTCCGTCAAATTCATATTCCATAACATGACGAGGTGCATCTGCATGTGTACCGCAATGCATAACAACATCGATTTTTTGAGTTAACACACCGCTTTTAGCTAAGTTGTGCATAGTATCAATTTTAGGTTTTGCAAAATATGGCCACACTGGAATGTCAGCGTGAAATGGATGTGTTAAATCTATAAATACTTTCTTTCCCATTTTTTATCTCCTTTATTAAATAAATTAGTTAGCTCATTATCAGCTTTGAGCAGAGCCACACTTACTATTTTTTCTTCACAAATATATATAGCAAGTACCATGCCAAGATGAAAATTAACTTTTAAAAACTTTATTTTCACTGCTAACACTGAAAATTCCTTAACTTTAGATGTTAGTTCTTAGGATTCAAACGGAATTTTTTTTAGTTAAATAGCACCCTTAATACAAAAATGTATCATTTTTCAATAAGCACTAAAAAACAAGACTTATAACAAGAAAAAAAATGATACAAAAATAATTCCACTTAATACACTTTTGTATTAAATGGAATTGATAATGGTTTAAAACTATTAAACAATAAATGAGTTTATTTTAGCAAAGAACTTTGAAAGGAGATTCTATGAAGAAAGTAATCTTTGTTTTAACAAAAACTCCTTTGTAAGCAAAGAATTTTGTTACACCAGAACATAATTTTTAGCTCAAGATTCCACCTTAAATTTGTTTATACACTTAAACTTGTTTAAAACTTAAACTTATTTAAGCAATCAAACTTGTTTAATCAGTAATTAAGATGAGCGATTTATCCTTCAAAACATGTTTAAATTCTTAGAAATATTATAGAATTTATCATACTAACTACCCTCCTCATATTTTGTTACTTTTTAACTTGTGATATAATTAACCCATATGGTAATGATATCCAAACATACATTATTGGAGATTTTAGTAAGTAATTATTAAAATTTCCCTTGAAGAAATGAATAGTAGAGAGGTGTTATTTTGAATTATGAATTAAGAAGAATAGAGTCCCATGACATTGATAGCGTTTGGTCGCTAATTGAAATATTAAAAGAGGAAGTCGCTGACATAACCTTTACTGAACTTACTGCAAAAGAACAGGCATTAGATTTTGTGGATAATCCAGCTCAACTTTCCTATGTTGCTGTAACAATAGATGAGCCATGCCGTGTTTTATGTCTTGTTAGAGGTAGGCGTGAAATCACAGAGGAAAAATCTCATGCTGTATTTTTAACAGCTGCCACCCACCCTGAGGCTCGTGGTTCTGGTCTTGCTGCAAAGCTCACTAATTATGCTTTAGATGCCATGAAAAATGAAGGAGTTAACATAGCAAGAATCTATGTGTACAGTGACAATGAAGCTTCCTTAAACGCAGTGAAAAAACTAGGTTTTGTACATGCTGGAACTGTGCTAAGGCACCATAAAGATCAAAACACCGGTGAATATGTTGATGATTTAATCTTTCATAAATTGTTGGATGCTTAAGATCTATTGAAAGAAACACACAACTCTTCACCCTATGTCTCTAGCCTAGATGTTTAAATAAATACTTAATTACTGTGTATGTCACCATATTCTAGTAACTTGTAAGCACGTAGTCCATTGGTTTGTACTAATAGACGCAGTAACTGAACTGCAACTTGCTCACAGTACATGGAATATGGTGTTTTGTTTAATATGTTTTAATGTTTCGAACTTTCCACACCTCTTTATTATGATATCCTCTGCCCTATTTAATACCAAATAAAGTCATCACATTACTTTCTCTCTTATTATATTTTTTACCTCCTGTTGCCTATTAATTTTTAAACATTAACCTTATTTTTCAGCAAACCATCAATGCAAACCCCAAGCTAAAATAATGAATAAAGCTATAACACTAAAGTATAGATATAATAATCAATATAAATGCAGTAATTAATTTTAATTATCATTCTATTTATTTTTATATTTAATGTTAATCTCCTTTATCCCGTTAATAATATCCCAATTATATAAATCTCATATAACCGCAAATACAGTGAAAAACTCCGATTTCTCGCAATCACATGAAGATAGTTACGTATTCCTTTTAATTAATACCATTAGCACTCCATAACTACTCTTCTCATCTAAAAATACACAAAAAGTTTACTTATGAAAAAATTTTTCAGGTGCTATAATTACTCGATGAAAGGAGATGATAACATGAAACGTATAACAAGTGCATGCTTAGATCAAACTATTAAATTTGATGCAATGAAGGAATGTAATCCACAGGAAGACTTCAAAAGCTTTTTAAACATGCTTGAAAAAAAGCATACTAAATATGAAGTAATGGATTCTCAAACTACTGATGATGGTTCCCTGATTGTGAAAATCAAAAAGCAATATACTGATTATAGTACTGAAGGCTACATGAAATAATGTAATTATATTGGCAAAGGGCGGTGAACAGAATGGACATACTCCCTTCTGTTCCCTGATTATGTGATACTCCTAATTTGAAAACTCTATACATTTCCTTAAACCCTACAGTTTTTTATAAACATTTTAAAACTGTAATTATTTAGGAAGTATATTATTATAGAAACGTATTTAATTTGATTTACGTAGACTCGAGGTAATAAATGATTAAATTTGAAAGAAATCCAGAACTTGATATAGCAATGAAGAATCTAATATTATCCATGGTGGAAGTGAATGACTACATCACCAGTATTCTAGGTTATACAGAGAAGGTTCTCTCTCCTAAGATGGAAAAAGAGCTCATAGAAATACTGAGAAAATACAAGGTTCCCCATGATGATTTGAAATATAACCTTAAAGACCTCACCGAGAATCCTTATTACAGGGACATTAAACTTGATAGTGTTTATACCGATACCGTGAGATATGAGAAAGCCACCATTAAGAAAAGAACCTTAATGAGCATGAACTTTCATAAACCTGTGGAAAAATACCTTTTCCATCACCATCCAATTGGATACTTTGATGCAGATGTTGATTTGCCAGTACTAAAGGAAGGGGATAAAGTATGGATGTCTCCAGCTATCAGTGAAATTGCTAGCATGGGAGATGGTATTGAAAAAGGCCATGGGAAATGCATGACTATGGGACTTGGCATTGGAGTTCTTCCCTATCTTTGGCTGCAAAAACACGAAGTAGAAAGTATAACTATAATTGAATTCAACAAGGATGTCATAGCTTTATTTGAAAAGTACATCAGGCCTCAATTTAAAACAAATAAGAAACTTGAAATCATTCATGGCAATGCTATAGACTATTTCAACGAAGAATTCCTGAATAAGTTTGATTATGTATATGTGGACTTTTGGGAGTCCAGTGAAGATGGTTTAAAATTTTTCACAAAGCTTATGGAGAAAAAAATAGATCCTCCTCATGTAGATTATTGGATAGAGAACTCCATGCTATGGGACCTTAAATACATAGTTGCTCCATACCTTAACACACTATATCAAGGAAAAAGCGTAATGGATTTTATCTCTTCCCTAGATGATAGTTCTAGGGAACTTGCCAAGAAAGTAAACAAGTACTTTAAAACAAGCACTGACCTTATAACAAAAGAAGAGGAACTACTAAAGTTAATACATGACAAAGCAGTTTTGAGAAAAATACTTTCGCAAAAATAGCACTCTGGTGATAATACCAGAGTGCTATTTTTGCAATTACTTTTGCTTTACAGTGTTTTCCTCATGGAAACTATTCTATATTATAGCTTCCATGATAACTTCTAACCTGTTTCGCATGTTCTTCTAAGAAGTTTTATCAAGGTCTAAATATATTTATCTACCCCATAAACTATGATTTTTTCATATTTAAACCATTCCTATCCCCTAAAACTTATTAACTGATATCATGTGTAACTTATTCCTTAACCCAATAACTACTACCATCATTCTTTCTTTCAACAAATCCATATTCTATTAACGCTCTCCTTAAGCTTGCATAATCTTCGTAGATTCTCTTTAAAACTCTATTAATTTCTTTTTCAGAATAGGCCTTCCCTTTAGAAAAGTTCTTAGTTATTTCTTCAAGCACAATGATTTTCTTTTTAGCTCTAGCTGGGAAGTTTTTCAGTGCTCCGCTTTCATCCATATAAGCTTTAATAGTTTCTTTCTTTTCCTTATCAGTTATATTGTATCTATCATCTACTGCTGCTGCAGTTTTGTGAGGATCGCAGATAGTTTCTTTATCTAGAGTATTAATCTTCTTATTAGTACATTCAGAAAGTAAATTCATCATAGCTAAAAATAATTTTGCTTGCTTTTCTTTTTCTCTCAATTTATATTTATGATTTCTTATAGTTGATGGAGCAACCCCTAAGGTTGTTGCAATTTCTTTATCAGATAAACCCTGTGAAATTAATCCCATAAGTTCCCCTTGAACTTCAGTGACCCCTGTAAAGGCAGAGTTCATTTCTAATAAATACTTAAGCATAGATTCATGAGCTTCCTCTATATGAAATTCCACAGCCTTTTTTGCATCATATAATTTAGAACCTATTTCATAGATACGTCCCTTTTCAAATGCCTCTTCACAAACAATGCATCTGTACTCAATCGCACTTTCAACAAATCCCTTTGCCACTTCCTCTACGGATGCATCCCAAAATAATTCTTTAACCTTTATTTCTTCCATAAATCTCATCACCCTTCAATATTACTTATCACCCTACATTTATATTTTATGTGATATTCTTGATTTTGTCTACATATTAGCAAACTATTTTATATATTGTCTATATTTTATCACCCACAATAAATACTCAGAGCTTCAAAAATACCATCTCTCATGTAATCCTTCATTATCTTTTATTATCTTTTATTAAATCTTTCACTATTCTTTCAAAGCTTCTAAACTCTTTTATGTAAAATACTGTATAATGGATATAAATGTAGAAAAATATTTTGTAACTTTTTCTATTTACAAACGTTGATTCAGTGAAGGGGGTAAGGTGCATGGACAAAAACACATTAGATAATTTATATAAGCTCTATATGACTGACGTATACCGTTACCTCCTTTATCTTTGTAAGGATAAATATTTAGCAGAAGACTTGCTTCAGGACACCTTCTTTAGGGCTTATTTATACCTTGAAGACTGTCCTCCAGACAATGTAAAGCCCTGGCTTTTTAGAGTGGCCCATAATTCCTTTATTGATAGCACAAGGAAAAATAAAAGAAGTTCTCCTACAGATGCGGAAACTCTTAATAATATTGAAGATCCAAAGAGTACCGAAAAGGATTTATTAATAAAGGAACAACTTAGCTTAGTTAAAAGTGTTATGAAAAATATGCCTGAAAAGCAGAAGAAAGCTTTAAAGCTTTGTGTTTTTAAAGGACTATCCTATAAAGAAGCAGCTGAAGTTATGAGAATCAGCGTGTCCCATATAAAGATTTTGGTATTTAGAGCAAGACAGACCTTAAAGGATAATATAGAAAGGATGGATTAACTTGAGTGATGATTTTAAAGAGAAATTAAAAGCTTATGCAGAAGGCACACTTTCAGAGGAAGACAAAGCACTTATGGAAAAGGAACTTGAAAAATTAGAGCTTTATCAAGAATTTTTAGATGAACAATCTGATTTTAATTATGAAAAAGAACCTAATTTCGAAGAAATTATGATGTTAAATCAAGATAAGATAATTAAGAAAAGCAAGTGGAAAGCAAGGCTGCAAAATGCTTGCATTGTATTGATTATTTTTAATATTTTATTTCTAATTTCACAAACCATTACCTCTAAGTATTATAACCTAGGAAATCCAAGCAAGGAGACTCTATATAGAAATACGATCAAAGCAACCATAGAAGCCACTAGACCTAATACAGATGCCCATGGAAGTACTATGAGAAAAGGAATATTTTTCAGCAGAGAGATAGGAATACAGTATTCTAAACAAGTTGGGAAAGATGAAATTGATGAAGGCAATTTGACTGTTAAGTTTAGCTTTAAAAATCCAGAGGTTATTACAGATAAGTCACCAAGTACTTCAAATTTAGATAACTACTATTTTAATGCAGGTGCCTTCAGTGGTGAAGATATGAACTTCAATTCAGATAGCACCATGTGGAATACCTTAGAAAAGCTTCCTGAAGGTACAGTTACAGAAGCCCATATTACTTTCAACAAACTATATGAAACCGATGAAGTGCTCAATTTATTTAAAGGTAAAGACATGGAACTTTTATGGCTGGCAGTGGACACAGGTATACAGGAGAATTCTAATACATTGCTAGGGTTCCCTCACACAGAAGACTTTCCAACACTTCGTAGGAATTGGTTCGATCCTCCACCAACGGTTGTTAAGAAGTATGAAAACGGAAAGTTCAGAAATGATTATTTTATTGATACCCTAAAATTTCTAAATGAACAAAAGGCTATAGTGCGTGCCATTAATACAGAGGCAAACCTTGAAGGAGCTCTGGATTATATAAATAAAAATGGAGTAAAAATAATAGGGGTTACAGTTACAGGTCCTACTAAAGAAATCTTAAAACTAAGAGAGGAAAACTTGGTGAGATTAATAAGAGTTGGTGAATCTCGTCTTTGGAATTGGGACTAATAAAAAAGTTGATGAAATAAATGGGCTGCGTCATAATGCATAAAAATGCAAATGACGAGCCCCTTGGTTTTTATTGGCATTCCATATTCTTTAAGATGGTCTATACTATATGATTCCTTAAGAGCACTCACACATCTAATTTTTTAGTTCCAGGGAATATCTTGAACTTTCCTTCTTAAGCCTATAGTAATTAAGCCCAGAATAAAACTTTCTTTCTACTAAACTAAGGATTGCAATTTTTCAAATATCTTATTATGCTTTTTTTTCAAATTAACTATTCTAAAATTATTATCAACAAAAGGGTGTAATGTACTTCCTCTTGAAATTTCCACTTGGTCTTTTTCTCTAATAACTGAATAGTTGAATTCAACTTTGACTGGAGTTAGTTCCTTAACCCATGTTTTTATTATTAGTTCATCTTCGTACTTTGCACCTTGCATGTACTTGCAACCACTTTCAACTAGAGGAATCATTATTCCACTTTCCTCCATATCACTATAGGACATACCACTATTTTTTATAAACTGAGTTCTGGCTTCTTCAAAATACACGTAGTAGTTTGAATGATGCACTATCCCCATTTTATCCGTTTCAACATACCTAACTGTGATTTTTGTATCACTTATAAACATAATTATCACTTGCCTTTCAAAGATTATAAGCTTTTATTTCTTTTGTATAAAAACATTTATTTTTATTACTTTTAATAATAACACTTACTTACTGTATTTTCCAAAGATTATTATAGCCTTATATATTAAATTCTATTAATTTTCATAAAACTCCTTCCTAATTCCGAAATCCCCTATTAATTTGCGATTTGGTTTAATTTATCCCTTATACTACTAATTTTAAAAAGCAAAAAAGAACTACCACACAACAGTATTAAAATCATTACTAAATAGTTCTTTATATTTTAATTATTGTTTATATCTCAAGGCATTGTAAAAACATCTATTTGCTTTGCAATATTTTCTTTCATATAATCTTCAAACCACCAGATAACTACCTTATCAATAACCCAAATATCAACACTATTCATATCTACACGTTTGATTGTAAATATATATCCCATAATGAAGTTGTCAACTTTCACAGGTATTGTATTAACCCTTAGTTATGTTGTGCACATGCTTCTCGCTGCTCCAACTTTGCCTCATATTAAGCTTTGACTTTCACATTATTCACCATTAATAATATCATTATAGTTTTGCAATATTTTTTCCCAATTTGAATCTTCATTCTGGCAAGTATCCAGTAACTCCTTGAGCTTATGATTAATCTCTTCATCTATTCTTTTATTTTTTTGCAAATGAATATCAAGTCCCACTAGCAATATTTTAGCTAGATCCAAATCTCCAAGTTTCAGAGAACATAAATCCTCTGGAAAAAATTTTGTTAACATATTGAAAGCAACCTGGCTATCTTCTTTTGAATAAATCAAATCATAAAGTATTTCAAAATCTTTACTATACTCTTTGCTTTCAAGCGTTCTGTAAAATCTAGTATCGCTAGATAACTCAGTAATAGGTGTTCCAATAAAAAGTGTATTTCCACCTACATCAGTAATATTGAATCTTCTATCGCTAGATAAATCCTTTAATTTTGATATTCTAGGAATTCCAGAACGAGGAACCTTCCCTATATTCTTTTTCAAAGTAAAGGTAAACTTTTCATATATACTATTTACATCATCAACTCTCAAATAACACATCTGTGGATTTTCAGAAGGTATGGTTCTTTTGCTCCCATAAAAATGCATCTCTATGTCACCGTATTTCATAACTGCATATGGATTTGGACTAGTATAAATCTCATTGGTTTCAAAACCCAAATTTTCATAAAATATAACCTGTTCCTTTATTGACTGACATGGCAAAATAGGTATAATTTTCTCCATAAAACTCCATCCTCTCTTCAATAAATCATTTTTAAAGTAAATAAAACTTAACTGAGTAAATACTTTTAAGCTCTTATTCAGTAGTTTTCTTTTTCTATTAAATTTTTACCTCCTTTGTAAATTCACCTTATAACCTTATTGTATAACATTTGTGCAAATGATAAACTTTCTACAAAACAACCGCATATTTAGTCTATAATATATATATAACCTTATCATCATCTTTAACTTTATTAATCAGAGAATGGAGGTGAAGAAACTGATAAAACCTATTGACATAGCTAGGAAGCTAAATATTAGTACTAGTGCTTTAAGACATTATGAATCCTGGGGAATTATACCCAAGGTACAGCGTTCACCTAATGGATATAGAAGCTATACCGAGGACCACATTGCATATTTTCAGTGTATTAGAGCCATGTTACCTGGCTTCGGCATGGATTTAATAAAAGAAGTATTAATAAAGATTCAAGAAAAGGATATTATCGCTGCTATTTTACTTGTTAATAAAGCTCAACATAACATTTGTAGTGAACGAATGGCTACTGAAAGAACTATTGAACTATTAGAATCTCAACAGTTAGATGAAAATAAGTTTATAAGTAGTAAAGAATGGGTGTCCATCGGAGAAATTTCTTCTATAGCAAAAGTTCCCTCAACGGCACTTCGCCACTGGGAGAGAGCAGGGCTTATATCCCCTTCACGAGATCCTAATAATGGATATAGACGATATAATTCTAATCACTTACGCCAAATTCTATTTATTCGTTCCTTAAAAAAATCCGTTTATTTTCTTGATAGCATACGAACATTGATTAAACAATTAGAGAATAATAATCTAGATGTAGTAAAAAAAGCAGCTAAAGACTCTTCGGTTTATTTTGATGATATACTCAAACATCAACTTAGTGGACTGCATTCACTATATGCTTTGTGTAAAAAACTAGATTTATTAGATTAATAAATGACAGAGACTCATGCCTCATCACTTTAAACAAGCACTATTTTTGCAGAATAAAAGCCATGTTGGGCGTGATGCCTAACATGGCCTATTCACGTAAAAAACAATGTTACTTTCTATTATTTCCTTTCTTATCACATACTGTTTTTGCATTAATTTTTTAGTGTTTGTTTCTTTAGTATTTCCTTCTTTGTCTCTAAACACAAAATTTACCATTGCTGCCATGGCATAATGGCAAATAAAGTTTTAAAGACTTAGAAGGAAGTATTATGCATTCTGAACTTCATATAAGTGAAAACTCCATAATATATTTTGTAGATATTATGGGTTAAGAAAAAAGATTAATGATAGTTACCTATTATTAAAGTTAGATTGTGAAGAAGAAATAAACAAAGTATACAAGCTTTAAAGAAAGATGGATTAGTATGTTTTTTCTGTTTATTGCCACGCATAGTGAAAGAAAATTTAATGCTACTTCTTTGCAAAGTTCACCCAATAAAACCTTTAATTAATTTGAAAAAAATACTATACTTATTAATGAGAATATATTAATTTTAACTACAAAGAGAAACAACTAGATTGAGGGGTTTATATATGAGAAAAAAAGATATACTTGAGTTAAAAAAACGTTTTAAAAAAGACCATTGCACCTTCACTAAGATGTGTGGCTGCTATGTTACTGGGGAAAAACATATTATTTTAAAATTTAGGGAGACCTTTCTGAATTTAGCTGATGATGAATATTTTAAGTACTTAGAAATTGCTAAAAAAGTGTTATCTGGAACTGTTGGAAATAATATTTTAGAACTTAACTTCCCGCTTAATGAAGATCTTTCAAATGAGAGACAAGCTTCTCTTATGCTGCTTAAGAAAAGCAAATTAAAGGATGATGTTATCCTTGATGCTTTTTATGATACCATCATCGATAATTATGATTATAAGGGTAATTTTATAATACTTGTTTTTCATGACGCTTATGATGTTATTACTAAAACTACTGATAATTCAAAGATAGATGAATCCGAAGAAGTATATGAATATGTGTTATGCGCAATATGCCCTGTTTCACTTTCAGAACCTGGACTTGGATACTTTGAAGAAGAAAACAAAATAAAAGCACGTATCAGAGATTGGGTGGTGGATGCCCCAGCTAATGGCTTTGTGTTCCCTGCTTTTATTGATCGTAGTGCAGATGTTAACTCTATTATGTATTACACAAAAAATCCAAAGGATACTCATCCTGAATTAATGGAAAATGCTTTAGGTTGTTATTCAAAACAAACTGCTACTGTTCAAAAGGAAGCCTTCCAATCACTTATTAAAGATTCTCTTAATGTGGATGAGAAAAAAGCAGATAAAATTTTTATGGACATACAAGAGAACCTAAATTCTATGGTAGATGAATATAATACAATCTATGATGATACAGATTGTGAACCTATAACCTTAACGAAGAAGGACATAAAAAACCTATTAATAGAAAGTGGAGTTCCTGAAGAAATTACTACTATGATTGAAACCTCCTATGTAGAAAACTTTGGTGATGATCTTCCTTTAGCAGAAAATTTAATTGATGCAAAGGCACTGAAGGTAAATGAGCAAAGAAAAAAGGAAGAAAACCTTCAGAAACAAGTAGAAATACTTCAAAATAAACTTGAACAGGTTAAACAGGAAGCTGCTGTAGATAATGAAACTAAACTGTCTACAGAAGTTAAGGATGATAATGCGGTGTTGAAAAAACCTACAGAAGTTGACTTAGAAGAGTCTTTAGAAAGTAATTTAGAAGAAGTCATAGAAACTAATTTAGGGGAAACCCACGATACAAGTTCAGAAGAAACCTTAGAGGCTAATCTAGAGGAAACTCAGGGTACAATTTCAGAAGTTACCAAAGTTACTCCTAACTATGACGTTATTCTTCAAGTAAAACCTGAAAAAATACCTCAAATAAAATCTCAAATAATTGATGGGCAAAAATGCATAGTTATCCCTATCAATGACAATGAACAAACTACAGTTAACGGCCTAGATCATTTAATTTAAGTTGATTACAGTTTCAAGTGATGAATCAAGTTTTGAGCTTGCTTATCTGTAGGCTTCTCTCTCAAAAGTTAAATTTATTCATTCCTAGAAGCCTTAAGAGCCCAACACGGCTTATATCTGAGTTTAATTTTGATTTTAGTTCCCTATATAAATTAATAAAGAAAAATAGCAAACTCAAAAGGTTTGCTATTTTCTTTGTTCTTTATTATTTATTATTTATTATTTATTAAATAGTGAACAAGTCCATTTTGGTAAAGGACTTTAAAAGGAGATTTGACTACCACCTAAAACTTTTTAGGCACTGATGATGATAGGAGAATTATCTTTCCAAAATGTCTCATCTAAATTTGAGAAGACTCTGGGAATTCCCCTGGTTTATACTATTACCCAAACTATAGAAAACTTATAGTTTGGAGTTCCGTCTTCCTCAAGTTCTCTCCCTAGGTGATCCGGTGTTTTTACCTTAGTAGTATATAAATTGTAATTTACAGGTTTATTTGTAGCATCTATGATTATAGTGCATAAGAAATACCTTTTTTAATTGCCTCTGCTAATCCTTTCGGATTTTCCCAAGCCATAGAATGTCCTGCTGATTTTACAATTTCAATATTTATTCCTTGTCTCTCTAACTCATCTTTATCATTATCTGGCAAAGAATTTTCACCAAAAATAAAAGTTTTTTTACATTGTAATAAGTATAATATCTCACGCCATGATGGGTCTGCCCCAGCAACTGCTGACTTTGAAATTCTGCTAATTGCTGTAGAAGAACAAACTGATAATGTGGCTGCCCACATAGAATTTTCAATGGAACTTTCATATACAGTTTCATTGAAAACGTTGTTGACAAAATCTTCTTCTTCACAAATTCCAAATTTATAACTAAATGAACCCTCATAGCTTTTATCTAAATTAGCTTCACTAAGTATAATTGTTTCAATATTCTCTCTGCATTTATCTGCAAGTTCAAGTGCTATAGGGCCTCCTAAACTATGCGCAAAAATAATAAACTTATCAAGTTTTAGGTGTTGTACAAAATTATATAAATAGTTTGCATGTTCTTTTATGGCATATAAATAATCATCTGGCTTATCACTAAATCCACTACCAAGCAAATCTATTAATATACGCCTATGTTCAATTAAATCAGTTTGTGCTGCTACCTCAGGATAATCGAAAGATCCAGCGCAGCCTAATCCATGAATAAATAATATTGGGGTATTTTTACCTGGTAAATCATGATATCTCATTTTATTGTTTTCATTATCAACTATGTATTCCTTCATAATAAGCCTCCACGTTAGATATAGATTTTTAATCTTTCTCTAAATAACTGGAATTTAGTTATTTCATTCTTTTAATTGTATCATCCAATGAAATGCATTCTGCATATCTGCCATTCCATATAAATTCATTGTAGTATTGATAGCTTTGTTCTGATGACATAAATTTATTATTAATAGTGGTATTTGCATATGCTGGAGCTATAATATTAAATCCATGCTCAAATCCACATTTTATTGTAGCATCAATACAATAATCAGTTTGAAGCCCTACAATGATTATATCTTTCTCGTCCTTAGCTTTTAGATATTCTAATAATCCAGTGCCTTTAAAAGCGCTATTAACCTTCTTATCAAATATTTTCTCATCATTCATTGGTTGAAATTTTTCATATATTTCAAAACCCTCGGTTCCTTTTGTTAGTTCAGTTCCTATTCCATCATCATGACGCACATAGATCACTTCAATATTATTTGTTCTGGCCTCATGGATTATTTCTTTAACATTAGATACAAACATATCAAATTCATATAATTCTTCATTTGTTATTAACTTTTGTGTATCAACTACTAATAAAACCATTTTAATCCCCTTTTCAAATTACTATTTATCTTATACTTAAAATTTTCATTAACATCTATTTAATCTCTTTCATTATAACATCTTTTGTAAATAATCACTGCTAAACTTATTATATTTTATTAGTTTTCATAGAATATTTTCAACTATAAAATATCCTTAGACATGTTATATCAATGCCTAAGGACATAAAACTTACTTATGATACGGTTCCATGTTTCTAATTTTATTATAGCGATAAAGTTAAACCCCTCAAATCTTATTTCGTTACAGTTTACTAAACCTAGCAAACAAAAAGGTTATAAAACTCCTTAATAAGTTTTATAACCTTTTTAATAATATTGGGACTAGATCTTATATATTTATTTATGAAGCTCTTTATAAAGACTGGATTTCTTTAGGTTCTTTAACCTTAATAGCATCAATATATCCTTGAGTTTATTATAGGATAATCTTATATAAAAATAATTAATATATTCTATGATACTGAAAATATACAGAAATAAACTCATAAATGTTTTTCCACTTAAGGCTATAAGATTTCCGAAGAAATACTGATAAAGCATCATCAAGGGATATAGTAGAATAATAATTAAATTTATTGTTCTCAAAACTTTATAAGCCTTTCTAAAGCTAACCTGATTAACTGGCTTCTTCTCTAAAATTTTAATACAATAAAGCCAGTAGTAACTCCCTTGAAGTAAAATAAATATTAGTAGCGAAAATGGATAAAGTATAACTATGTCTAAAGTTAAGTTTAACCTCTCCTGTAGCAAACTTAGTGCAAATACAAAAACAAGAGAAGCAGCTAATTCTCCAGTGGATAACCTAATTAGTTCTTTCTTTATATTGTTATCAGACAAAGCACTTACCTCCAATTTCTCAATTTCACCTATGTTAAACATATAATGTGATGTTTTATCACCTTATAAGATAACCTTGTTTTAAGTAATTCGTGCTTCAACTTCTGCACGCGCCATAATCTCTGCTAAGGTCTGTAAAGGTGACATATCTGATGTATCTATCCAAAGTCCTATTTTAGGATTCTCATTCATTAATACCTCATGAAGAGGTTTAACATCCCAGCTAGTATATCCAGTTTTATTACGTTGATTTTCCCTTTCAACCACTGCTTCAACACTTGGATTTAGAGTAATAAAGTAAATTGGTTTTGACTTAATTTCACTTAGAAAAGAGTGTACCTCTTTTCCTAAATAAGTATCTTGTATCACTACAGAAAATCCAGCATCATAATACATGTCCGCCACTTTTGCCGCCATTGCATACCTTAGTCTTAGTTGCTCTAAAGCACTTTGTGAATAGTCCGGTGTCATATCAATGTTTCCCCTAACAATCATCTTACGAAAAACATCACCTCTCAGATGCACACCCTTTTGAAATTGCTCTGCTAACATTTGTGCAATGGTGGACTTTCCTGAAGCCATTATTCCTGTTATAACATAAATACCCTGTGTAAGTTCCATAATAATTTCCTCCTAAACTCGTCTTAAACCTTCGAAACCCATAAATTCCAGTATATTATCCATGCGCTAAACACAGTTATTGCTAGGGAAATAATTGTATAATATACTCTTTGAAAAGCAGTTCCAAAGGATTTTATCCATAACATAACTGTAGTTATTAAAGTTAAAATACATAGTGCCCAAACTACCCACGGTAACATAAAGAAGTATTTTGACCAAGTTGGCAGCCCAAAAACAATTTCCTGATTGGAAAACATTATTCCCATAAGTACGATAAACATAAAGGAAAACAAACTACCAACCACGGGAAGTATGTGAATCGATGTTTCTTCTCTGCTCCACTTTTGTTTTTTTCTTAACTTCTTAATGAACTTAAAGATACCAACTATAATTGAAATTAAGAATATCAACACAAAAGTTAGAACTAATCCTAAATTAAACATAGGTGCATCATAAAAAGGTATCTTAATATAAGCTGTAGTTGGATTGTTATTTTGGAACATATATTTTATATTTCCACTTTCATCCCTCTTAAACACTATATCTCCAATTAATTGATTCCTTGGATCTAGAGGTGTAAGCACATCATTTCCACCATTTATGTATTCGTGGCTTGTGATGCTTGGAAGTCCTGTAGTCACTGTGAATCCTTTTTCCTTACTTTCTTTAATGGAAGCGCTCATAAATGATCCAAGAATTTTTCCAAGGGTTGTATATTCATGCCTTGCTGGCTCATAATTTCCTAAATAAGCTCTTAAATTACCTTCTACTTTTGCACCATTTAATGGTGTACCATTTGATGGCGCACCCTTTGCTTCAGAAGTCTTTGAAGAAGGATAAAATTGATCCATAAAATTCAGCATTGCATCCTGAACTGCTACTGTGCTGTTTCCACTATTAAAAGAAATGAAAAACCCTACATTTTCCTCTGGAATCAGAACAAGTGCACTATGAAAATAAAAGATATCTCCACCATGCCATAAAATACGTTTTTCATTAATGGTTCCTTCCCAAAAGCCATGAGCTATCCCATTAACTCTAGGATCATTAGTAAAACTTCTTTTATGCATTTCTTCTACAGTTTGGGATTTTAAAATTTGTTTATTATTATAAGTTCCATTTTGCAAATGAGCTATGATAAAGTTTCCAATATCCTTTGCACTAGCACTCATTGCTCCTGCTGGAGAAGATTGCTTCCACTCAATTAGCTTCATTAACCTCACTTGCAACTGTTGTAGTTTTCTTTATTTGCTCCTCTGCAAATACGGTGGAAGAAATAGAAGATAGCAGCATAATGTTAATTAAAAGTATTACTAAATAGGTTTTTAAACTTACTTTTCTCACAATCATAACTACTCCTTATCTTGTTTAAATTGCCATATTAATACGGATTATTTTAACAAAAGTTATTCTTTCGTTGTAATATTTTAACCTTATCTTACCAAAAATATCAACTATTTCAGACTTAGCTTCTGATTTAAACTACTATGCTGCATAAAAGATTAAAGATTACCAACTTTTCATAATAGTAAATGAAAAGAAGGTATAAAACTTATATTAAGCTTTATACCTTCTATATTTTTTACTTTAAAGTTTTCTTGTTACCTTTTAAGATACTAATAAAAATTAACTTTCTGTTATTTTCAACTCTTAAGGCTCAAATTCATAAATTCCTGTGCATTATACAATCCAAAAGTATAAAAGCACCACAATACCAAGAACTATTCTATACCAACCAAAAGGCTTAAAGTCACGTTTTTGAATGTATTGCATTAAGAAGTTTATTATGATAACAGATACTATATATGCAGTAATAAGTCCTGCACCTAAGATTAAAACCTCTGATCCAGTAAAAGCAAACCCGAATTTCACAAGTTTAAGAAGACTTGCCCCAAACATAACTGGTACTGCCATAAAGAAAGTAAATTCTGCTGCAACAGTTCTACTCATACCAACAAATATTCCCCCAAGGATAGTTGCTCCTGAACGTGAAGTTCCTGGGAATACTGCTGCAATTAGTTGGAACACACCAACAATTAACGCAGCTTTAAAGGTAATTTGTGCAATTGAATTTATCTTCGATACTCTACCTTCATTACGATTTTCCATAACTAAGAATAATATACCAACTAAGATTAGCATTACAGCTACGGTTGTATAGTTATAAAATAGTGCTTCTATCTTATCATCCCATAGCACTCCAACTATTGCTGCTGGAAGACAGGCAACGATAATCTTAATCCACATAACAAAAATTTGTTTCTTTACAATTATTTTGCCTTTAAAGGAAAATGGAAATAACCTTTTCCAGTAGGTGGTTACTACAGCAATGATAGCTCCCAGCTGTATTACAACTAAAAACATTTCCTTAAAGGATTCTGTTACATTAAGTTTTACAAATTCATCAAGTAGAATCATATGTCCTGTACTACTGATTGGAAGCCATTCTGTTATACCTTCTACGATACCAAATAAAATCGCTTTTAAAATTTCTATAAATTCCATATTTCCTCCTAAATTACACTATGTTTTAAATAACTACTTAAGGTACTCACTACCCTTTACTATTATACAGAAAAAGTTCTTAAAAACCAATTCATAGTTTCTTACAGTTCTCTTACTGTTTTCTTACTTTTTTCTTAACTAAAGTAAAAAGTGCTGCACCAATGTTAATTCAGCTACAGTTTGTACCCTTTCATATATTACTATATTGCATCCTTAGTTGTAAAATAACTATTTATTAAAATTTTCCCCTTAAAGGAAATGAGCAAAGCCATATAAAAACCTACTCTAGGTTTCCTTAAGTTTTGACATAGGGATATTTAACTTTATTCTAAAAGTCTTATTCCCTAGCAAACCAAACCTTTATAATTAAATCATCTTTAACTTCATAGGTGGCAATAACATTACTCTTAACTTCTTTTTCTCCATCTAATACAGTTATATCTTCATAGTCCACAACGTAATTTCCAAGAGTAATTCTCTTTGCAATCTCAGCATGAAGTCCTGGAGTTTGAAATCTTTTAATATATCTCTCTCGAAGATCTTCTACCCCTTTTAAATATGGAACTGGATCTCCTAAATTATAAATTTCAACATCACTGCTGTAAGTTGAAACAAACCCCTCTACATCATGGTTGTTATAATACTCTAATTGTTTTTGCACTACTTGTTCAGGTGTCATGTCTTTCTCCCCCCTGATTTCTAAATTATTATTTTCTCGTAACTGACTTTAAAAACACTCCATCCTTAAAGCCACCACGAGCTTCCTTCTTTTCTTCTCTTTTCCTTAAAAGCTCCTCTTCGTTATACCCTAAATTCTCCCCAAGGCCAAAGATAACCTCCATAATATCTGCAAGTTCCTCTAGATTTTTATCTTCTAGGAATTCATTAACTTCTTCTTTAAGTTTTTCTTCTAGTAGTGGCAGCAGCTCTTCCTTTGAAACAATGATAACTTCACATTCTTTGCCGTCTGCTTCTATTACCTCTGGAATTTTATCTCGAACTAATTTGTTGTAAACTTTCATATTTTCCCCATCCCTATTTCCAAATTCTTTTTATATCCACATCTTTTATATTCTTACCTTCAATAGTTAACACATAAACATCTGGGTTACTTAAGCTTTTCCATCCCTCATAGCCAAAAGAAGGCTCAAAGTATTTTATTGTCAATGAAAAAAGTTCCCCATGTGTCACCACTGCAATATTATTTTCTTCTCTATTTAGCAAATCACTTAAAGCTTCAATGGCTCTTGCCATAGCTTCTCTTGAAGACTCTCCACCTTCATATTTTAGGTCCATATCCACAAAGGCAGCTTTCAGTAGGGGAGTAAAATCTTCTACGTCCTTTGAAGTTAACACTTTTTCCTTAAATCTCTCATCAATATTTACCGGTATGTTAATTTCTTCGCTTAGCGGTGTTATAGTGTGAACTGCTCTCACATAAGGACTTGATACTATGCACTTAATACCATAAGATTTTAAAAACTCTTTTAGCTCCAAAGCTTGATCTACTCCAACTTCCGTTAACTTTGCCTCGGGAGGCTGTCCTTCCGCTTTGCAATGCCTAATTAAATATATTTTTTTCGTGTTTTCCTGGGTTTTTAAACTCAAACTCCTCATCCCTTTCCTATAAAATATTACATGGATGGTACTTTTTAATAGAGTCTCTCATTTAATAAAGTTGTGATTTTTCTAAGCATAAACTTATTACCTTTTATATTATCAAATAAGTTTTCTATTTCCTCACAGCTTAGCTCCATCATATCTTCTAAATCTTCAACCATATCATCTTCTTTAAATTCCCTTATCAAAGTTCTTCCTACAGAGCTTATATTCTCATATACGCCAAATTCAAGAAATAATCCTTCTCTAAAATCATTTTCTGAAGAAACTTTATTTAAAAAGCTTCTTATTTCTTTGAAATCTGCACCTTTATCCTCTATGGTTTTCATTTCTTCAAACCATTTAATATAATCCTCTAATGCTTTTTCATAGCCCTCTTCTGCTGCATGTTCTAATATTCCTATAGTTTCATCATACTCGCACACATCTAAATAAACTTCTCCATCTTTAAGTCCCATATTCTTTGAAATAATAATTGATGGCAGAAGTACATACTTAATAAAAGTATACAGTTTTTTCTGTGAGGTGCAGCATACCCAATGCCTAACCCAGTTTCCACTATGCTGATTAGCCAAGGTATATCTAACTATATAACCATCTTCAGTGATGGGAATTTCCTGTTTATTATTAATCCAATTTCGCCAGTAGGCTATTTCATTTGCACTCATTTATTATTGCTCCTTAGTTATGTTGATTTACTCCTATTTCCAAAGTTTATTTTAGCACTTTTAAGAGGTTTTTCCTATATTATTATTTTCTTACTTCTTATCTTCGTCCAGTTTAATTAAAGTCTCATGAAGCTGCTTTAATCTAAGAACTCATGATTTAGATTTCACGAGGAAAATAATTTTTGTTCTATGAAAAAACAGCGTGCCTTTTGGCACGCTGATATTGTTTTGTTTCTATTTACTACATTTTTTTATTGTAGTACCAGTAAGAAGATGCATATATTAATAAAAATATATATGGTATAACAATAAGAACCTTAAATATTAATATATTATATAAACCTCCTACTAACGCCATAATATACACCGCTACCAGCATTGCAATTGATGCGATGCGAAAGGCATTATTTCCTATCTCTTTAATTCTTTCATCTGTGTTGCTTATACGGCTTGCTTTCAATTTTTCCTCATTGTTTAATATAAGCTTGTTCTTAATCCATAGTGCGGCTCCAGCAGCAATTAATCCTATCCCCATGCCTGAATAAACCCCTAGCATATGACTATCAATTGAAGTATCAAAATAAAATTCTCCTGCAAACCCAAGGGATGCTGAAATAATTCCTAGAATAACTAAAAGCATCATAATTCTCATACGACCCTTTATAACTTCTCTATACTCCTCATTAGTTCTAGCGTTAGTTCCACCTAAAATACCTCTCATAGATTCTCCTCCTCCAAATCAAAAATAAATACATCTTCAATAGTTACCTCAAAGAACTGTGCAATTTTGTGTGCCAATACTAAAGAGGCATTATATCTGCCATTTTCTAAAGATATAATTGTTTGCCTTGTAACACTCACAGCATCAGCTAGCTCGCTTTGAGTTACTTTTTTTGCTTTTCTCAGCTCTTGTATCCTATTTTGCAATTCATCACGGCCTTTCTAATAGTAAAGTTCGCTTTACAATTTAAGTATAGTACGCTTTACATTTCATGTCAAGTATACTTTACATATTTTTAACACTTTTTTGAAAATAAAATAAGCATAGACTTTTTTATCTATGCTTAAATTCATTTTATAATCAATATTAAGTTAAATAATAAGCAAGTTCATTTTATTAAAGTTTTTAAAGGAGATTTGATTCTTCCTTTAAGAGGTGGGAGAATTAACTCTTCAAAATGTGGTTGAAAGCAAAAGCTAAATTATTTATTATCTGTACATATTGTTAAGGCCAAGATTATTCCACCCTCTTGCTTAAGAATTTATTTCAGTTTATCTTGTTATAGGGTTCCATGATGGAATTTTAACTTATTCAGCTGAATGAAATTCATCTTCATAATCCCTTATGGAAACCAGGGTAGTACTCATGTATAAGTTAAATTTTTACTCTGGTTCCCTATATTATCCTGGAAGTTTTTAAGGTTAATTACATTTCAATGGATTCCGCCATATTAGTGATTTTCTCTTTTTTTCTAGGCTCCAAGCTTTCCACATAAACTTTAAATTTTTCATGCCAGTATTTTTCACTTTCAGTTCCATAATAATTATCAAGAACTTCATTGATATTAATGGTTTTTAATATCAAGGCTATTTCAAAATCATCTAAAGCTTTAAAAACCTGAAAGAATTCTTCATCAAAGATACAATCAGCACCTAACACATCCATTAAATCCTTCAAACTGCTGATTTCTTCTCTAATAATTTTTATTTTATCTTCTACCTCGCTGCAAGCTCTAATTTCCTCAGTTATTATCCTAAACCTACTATTACTTATGGTTTTTCTATCTTCAAACTTAATCATATTTTCCTCTGAAGTACTTAAAGTAATAAACACCTTCTCCAAAGTATCAGTATCAATATTTATTTTTATTTCATCTGCTATTTTGCTAGCAGTGTTATTTATAAACTCAATAAGATTTTTATTTTCAATTAAAAGCTCCTCACATATTTTTTCTGAGGCCGAAAAAATTAACTTATGAAGTTCCACCTGGGATAAGGGTTCCATGATACTCTTAAGATATTCTCTATCCCCTTTAGAAATATTTAAGGATACACCCCTATTTCCAGCGATAGTACACCCTAAGTAGTTAGTTAGAACTAACATATAAATATTGATTAATATATGCTTTGAATTTTTGTTGAAGCCTTTTAACAGAGCTTCAATTTCTGCGATGTCAAAGTATGAGCAAAACTTATTTTCAAGGATTAATATATTTAAATATTCCTCTATATATTCAATTCCCACAAAATCTATTTCCTCCACAGATAAAGGATAATCTATGGAACCTGGAATTTCATGACAAGCAAATCTAGTGTTATAACTTTTAAAAAATAGTGGAATTCCATAATTAATAGTATCTACATAACCATAGTTTTCAGTTTCAATTCTAGTTTCTTTAGCAAGATTGTATAATCTTTTGCACTCTTTAACCTTATGCTTTAATATTTTTTCTCCTTCAGTAAATAAATACTTCATGCCTTCCTTCTTAATTAAATCTATACTTTCTTTTACAGCTGTCTCCTTTTTCAGAGCTAACCCAATGGTATAATTAATGGATAGCATAATTTGTTCTGCAACTTCCTCTCTAACAGAAGAACTTTCACCTCTTGTAAAGTAACCGATTGTTTCAGTTATAACCTCAAGGAGTTGAAACTGAAGAAGCTCAAATTCCCTAAGGTCAAGAATACCATTTGAATGAATCACCTGTAGTAAGGATTGAAAATATTGTTCATTACTTAGTTGTTTTTCGAAATTCTCTCCATTACTAATAATAATATCCTTCATCCGAGTCTTCATCTCCTTCCTCGTCAGGGTCCATTTCATCATCCACATCTAAATAGTCATCCATGCCATGCTTTATGTTGAAAACTAATCGATCTAAGTATTTCTCCCTAAGCAGCTCCAAATCGCCCTGGCACTTATTATCAAAATACTCCTTCATAAATTTAATCAAATCATCATCACTAAACTCATCCATTGTTTCATTTTTAAAATAATAAAAGGTTTCAATAAGATCGTCTATCATTTCAACATAGTTCGATTGAAAGATATAAGGAGAATCACTAAAAACAGAAATTAGTTTTGTGATTATTCCTACCCCAAACTCTGCTCTACCATAACTTTTTAAGGCCACATTTCTCGTTTCAATAATTGTTTTTATATCTTTTTCTGAAAGTTTTAAACCATACTGTAAAGTCTCCTCGTTAATCTGCTCTATCTCTGTAAGGGTTTGCTTCGCTATTATAGAATTTGCAATAATCATTAAATTTTTTTCCACAAATTAACCTCCTAAATTTTAAAACACCTATTGACTTTCATTTTTATATGTGCTATAATTAAGATATATAGGTGTTTATATTATACTAACTGTATAATTTTATCATTGTCCATACTTTTAGTCAATGATATTTTTCTTTGTGTTTAATTAAACTGGTTATAAATGTTAAAATAAGAAACCCTCGATATTTTTGTCGAGGGTTTTATTAATGCACAGTATTAATATAGTTATTTAAATTATGGACAAGTCCATTTGGGCACGGGGCTTTGGAAGAGGATTTCATCCCCAACTTAAACTTGTTTAAACACTGATAAGGATGAATAAATTATATGCTTTAGAAACATCGCAGTTCATAATTATCAAAAGTTAAACTTAGAAATCATTGAAAAAGTCATAGAAAATCATTTAGTAGATTTTGAGGAATTTATTAAACAAGTAACCAAGTTCTTATAAGGTATAGTTATATAATCCTTAAAATTTCCGTGATGACTTATAAAGTCACATAGTAATTTATCAGGTGTTATGCCTATAAGTTCCTATATGCATATAGGTTGCTGAATTATAATGAAAATGTTACTATATACATATAAATAGAAAAATAAAGTAAGTGCTGCTCACAACCCTTGTGGGCAGTTTTATTGTTTGAAAGCAATTGTAAGTTTGAAAGTTTTCAACAAAAGTAATAAAATTTGAAATTCTAATATGAAGAAATTAAACACGAGGTGTATAACTTGAATAAAAAATTAATTTACTTAATCTGTACCATGTTTCTTATGAGCGTTCTGGCAAATATGGGACATCCTGTTACCCCAGAGCTAGTGGTGAGTCTGAAAATGTCTTCCTTTATGTATGGGGTAATGTTTGCAGCAATGTCTATTGCAAGCTTTGTTATGTCCCCAATATGGGGAA
>NZ_JAVWDJ010000002.1:214580-216860 GCF_036642255.1 Clostridium sp.
GTAATGTTTGCAGCAATGTCTATTGCAAGCTTTGTTATGTCCCCAATATGGGGAAGTCTTGCGGATAAATATAGGGATAGACGACTATTTATGTACATCCCTACCATTGGCTATGGCCTTGCTCAATTAGGGTTTGGTTTCTCTACTTCAGTTGGTATGATAATATTTTTTAGAATCCTTGGAGGAGCCTTTTCTTCTTCTGTTTTCACAAATGCTATTGCTTATATTATAGATGAGACAAGCATTGAAGAAAGAAATAAAGCTATTGCAAATTATACAGCTATTACTGGGTTTGGTGTGTCACTAGGCTATTTAGCAGGAGGTTATATTGGGTCAAAGGATTATCATTATGCTTTTGCTTTTCAAGCAGCAGGTCTTATTATTCATGCTATGCTCATGAGATTCTTCCTTCCAAAGAGTGAGGTTCATGCTAAGACTGAAGTAATGGCATCAGAAAATCTAAAGGGATCTTTTAAAAGTAACTTTATGGCATATCTATCAACTTCACTTGGAGTTTTGCTTTTAGTGGTACTATTAACTTCCTTTTCAAATACAGCTTACTCCAATGGTGTAAATTATTATTTAAAGAAGTATTTGAACTTAAACCCACTGCAAATAGGCTATTATATGGCCTTTACTGGAATCATTGGAATGATAGCAAATATCTACTTAACCCCAAGGCTATCTAGAAAAATGGGAGATAAAAAATCCTTAAAATACGTTTTACTGGCAATAGGTGTAACCCTTATGATTATTGGAATGCAAGAGAATATACTAGCTAAGGCAACAATAGGTATATTTGTATTATTCATTTTTGTGCTTTCTATGTTTAACCCCTTGTTACAAACTATGGTGTCTAAGCATAGCAAAAATGAGCATGGAAGGATAATGGGACTGCAAAGCTCTATAAACTCTGTAGGTATGGTGGGAGGTTCCTTATTCTCAGGTGCCTTAATGGATTCCTATCCAAACCTTTCCTTTATGGTGGCAGCTGCACTATTTTTAATTTCTTATTTAATAGTTCAATTTAACAAAAAGTTGAGTAACAAATAGAGTGATGGTGAAGTTTCTTGCATTACCCTATAAAGTTATATAAAATTAAATATATAACTTTTAATAAGGAGCTATAAAATTATGATAGATTTACATATACATACCACCACTTCAGATGGTTCAGATGAACCCAAAGAAATTCTTGTAAAAGCGCAACAATTAGGATTAAAATATATTTCTATTACAGATCATGATTCCATTGGGGCTTATAAAAAGCTTAGAGATATTAATATTCATAACTACTTTGAAGGAAAGATTATTCCAGGTTGTGAATTTTCAGCGGTGCATAATGGGAAACCAATTGAAATATTAGGCTATGGTATAGATTTTGATATCATAAGCTCAACAGTATTAATTTCAGATGATACATTTTATGAGAGGGAAAATGAATATCTAAAGAAACTAGTTGAAATATGCAAAAATCTTGGCCTTAAATTCAGTAATAATTTATCAATTAAGGGAAAATATTTTGCAACTCAAATAATCCATGATGACCTAAAAAAATATCCTGAAAATGAAAAGTATCTTGGCAAGGAAATCTATGAAAATATTAACGTATTTTATAGAACTTGTGTAAATAATGCGGAGAGTCCATTCTTTATTGATATGCTGAAGTATTGGTTCACAGTAGAGGAAGCTACATCTCTTATAAAAAAAGCAGGTGGAAAGTCCTTCCTTGCTCACCTTTATGGATACTACGTAGATAATCATGAAGATTTCCTAAATTCAATAGTATCTTTAAAGGCTCTTGATGGAATAGAATGTTATCATTCTCTTCATTCTATGGAAAAAACAAAGCATCTGCTTAATTATTGTAAGGAACATAACCTTTATGCCTGTGGTGGAAGTGACTATCATGGAAAACTGAAGCCTAATGTAAAAATGGGTGAAAGCATTATTGATACAAAAATACCTTTCGATATCTTAAAGCCATGGCTTCCAAGTAATGTTATATAGCTAAAAGATTGAATTATGTTGATGTTTAGATAATTTATTAAAGGTAAAAAGCCCTAATCAAAATTGATTAGGGCTTTTAATAATTTTAATTCTAGGCTGTTTTAAAAAAAGATGTTGATTAAATGCCCACCATCATGGTGGGTGGTACATTAAAAACTTATTCTAATTTAATCATCATAAGAAAATTAACTACTACTAAAATTTTCTGCTCCAATCCCAAGTCTCATGAACTGATTCAACCTTGAAGCCTAAATCCCAATAAAACTGTTG
>NZ_JAVWDJ010000003.1:0-53296 GCF_036642255.1 Clostridium sp.
ATGAATTAGTAAAAAATATTGAAAATCTACTTGAAGAACCAGTTAAATCTTGGCGATTCAATAACAAAAAGGTGAAGCATGTGGGCTTAGTCTGTGGTAATGGAGGGCCAACAGCTTGCCTTAAGGAAGCAGTTGAAAATAAGTGTGATGTATACATTACAGGTGAATGTAATTTGTATACCATTCAATATGCTCAGTTTAAAGGGATAAATCTTATCATTGGGAGTCATACTTTCACAGAAATCTTTGGAATTCAAAGTTTAGCATTGAAACTGAATGAGAATAAAAAAGTACTTAAAATAGTGAGACTTAATGAAAAGCATTATGAAGCGAATATAAAATAACACATAACATTCTAATTTAACGACTAAAATAAAACCAAATAATTATTAAAATACTGTACTATTCATGAAGGAATTTTACAGTATTTTTATGTGGCAATTTAAAATCCACAATCACTTTTCTATAAATTATGTATATAATCTACATATTGTTATAAAAAAACAATGCCAAACTCCTACAACTTTCCAAGTCACTGATAACTTATTCCATGAAGTATTATTTGTACCATGGCTCTATACAGTTTGTACAATATTATTTTATATATGCTGCTTCAAGTAGCTCTAACATTTCATCACTAAAACCATACTGACTTTCGTTTTTATTGGCTTTGCAAGCCTTTTGATATATATTAAGAAACTCAATAGGGTCTCCAACTACTTTCCCTACAACATCATTCCCAAATGTGTTGCTTATTGTTTTTGCTAGAAAGTATCCAATAGTATGAAATCTCACATCTTCACTAAGAAATTTCACCAGCTCCTTAGATGTCTTTCTACCTTTAAGAATTTCAGTAATGAGGTTATTTGTTTCTTTTATATAGTAACTTATATTTTGCAAAGTCTCGCTGATTTGTCCTGGCCTTGCATAACCAAAATCCGAGTATATTTTAGCTGTTTCCTGAAAATTGCATAAATCAGCAGTCCCCTCTGATTCGAACCAAAATAATGCTTGCCCAATTCCCTCATATTCTTCTTTCCATAGGTATTCTTTCTCAACTTTACTCCTTAGTATATGGTGAAGTTCATGAGCAAGAATTCTTGATATTTCATCCTCACTATATTGAAGTAAAAATGGCACATCAATAATAATGCTTTTATTTCCACCAGCATTGGGTGCAAATACAAGAACTATGACTTCTATGCTATCTTCAAATACATCATTAGGGATGTATTTACTTGCAATTTTTATAAATTCTCTACTTTCAATTGCCTTTTGGATTCTATGTTGCACCTTATTTAGTTCTACTATATTACTTCTTGCTTTTTTTAAGTGGTCTGCTCCTTGCAATTGAATTGATGATAGTAATACTGAATTTACTGTATCATCATCGCACTGAAAACCCTTTGAAAAATATTCTATCCAGTGTTTCTTGTGAGGTAATCCCCAATTTGCTCCCATAAGGTCAATGGCTTTAGTATATGAATTTATGGATAGCAATCTCTCAACATCACTGTTTGATACTGATTTCTTTTGACACAACTCAGCGAATGAATCATAACCTGAAATATCTAATATAACTTCACCTATTTTTTCGCACATTTTTATCCCCCTACTAACTTCAACATAAAGACATTTCTAACTAACTAAATTTATATTTCATGAATTTACCTTGATTTCTTTATATATCTGGCCACTTTCAGCCAAAGCTAACTTAAATGCATTGTTACTTATATTCCATTTAAGGTTATTTATAGCTATGAATTCAACCCAGTATAATTTCTTTTCTGCTTTATCAACTAATGTTATAAGTCATCATAAATTCAATATTACCAAAATCTTTTAGATAATTGTATCAACTCTCCAGTTAGTGGATTAACAATAAAAAAGTATTTAATGCCCTCTTCTGATGCAACTTCATAATAATATGCTCTATTAGATACGAATAATTGTTTAGGGTTATTACTAAGAGGTATGGAATTTTTGCCCATTGAGTAATAATTAAATGAAATATTTTTGTTTTGTCCAAAATGTTGTTCAACCTTCAGTTTCCCTTCAATATATGTATAGTTAGGTAGTGTGAAATAAATTGTTACAGGTAAAATAAATGATATTAGTACTGCAATAACAATCCTTAACTTATAAAAAACTTTTTCTTTTATAAATAATGTTTTATATACATCAGGTTGAAGTATGAAAGGCATAAAAATCCCCACTTGGTATATTCCCACATAATCTATATACACCTTATAACCAAAGTATGCTTCTACTGCTGTTACTAAAATAATAACAATAAATATAAAGTTTTTTGCTTTCTTATCTTTAAGCATTATTTCTTCTCCTCTTAAATTTCTCTTACTATCTATTTTATCACAAGCTTTGGTAAAAACAGGATAAACTATCATACTTTTCAAATAAGTCTCCATGGAAAACCTATACCTTATTCCCTTTAGTCAATTGATGAAGCCATCTTTTTATACTCTTCATTCACTACAAATGAACTTTACAGTGATAATTTATTTATTCTGTGATTATTAAGGTGATGCTGAAGTTCTAATTTCTTAATCATTCTTGTTGAAAAGCACAAAAGCAAAAGCTTATGAATAAGATAAATGATACTGAAATTAGGAGGTGAAGAAATGGAAATGCCAGTTATCATAAAGGGAGTTATTTCTTTATTTTTAATAATGCTCGCAGGTATATATTGTGGTAAAAAAGGAATCATAGATGGCAGAGTGAGTAAGGGGCTAACCTCTATACTTCTAGACATAGCACTGCCCTGCATGATTATTACCTCTTTTAACTTCTCCTATGATGAAGCTGTGAAAAGTAATGTTTTGAAGACCTTTTATTATAGTTTTGCAACATATATTATACTTGCACTTGTATCTAAGATTTTAACGATACCAATAAAAAAAGAAAGAAAGATCATACTGCACTTTGCAAATATATTTACTAATACTGGCTACATTGGTTTTCCTATATTAAATGCTATATATGGTGCAGAAGCAGTTATGTACGGTTCAATATTCAATGTGTTTTTTAATATTTTTCTTTGGACCTATGGAATTATCATCTTTAAAGGTAACCTAGAGAAAAATGAGCTGATAAAAGAAATACTTAAGGCATTGCGGAACCCATCACTTATTGCTGTTTATCTTGGAATAGCTCTGATGGTCTTTGATCTGAAACTTCCAGAAGTAATTTCAGCCAGTGCTAATTCTATAGGCACCATGACCGGTCCATTATCAATGATTATAGTTGGCGCAGCTTGCTCTAAGATTAACATAAGGGAACATTTAACGGACTTAACATTATACTATGGCATAGCTGTAAAACTAATCATAATCCCTTTGATTCTATATTCTATATCCATATTAATAAAAGACAGATCCGTAGTATCAAATTCACTGATTATTTTAGGTTCTATGCCTGCTGCTGCAATGACTTCCATATTTGCAGATAGCTTTAATATAAAAAGAGAGTATGCTGCTGTAGTTGTAGTTGCCACTACGCTGCTGTCCATATTCACCTTGCCTGTACTTCTACGGATAATAATATAAAAACCATCCACTTCACTAAATATACTTATGTTTTTTACGTTCTAAATATGAAAAGCATTAAGAACTTCAAAACTCTTAATGCTTTCTTCAGTTATAATTTAATTGTTTTTAGAGATTACTGGAATTAATATTCTAGCTATATTATAAAAAGAGAGGAACTAAATAAAAATTAACTGAGGAAAGTTCGTGTAAATAAGTGTAACGTATAAAGGAGCTAAGCTCTTAACTCAACTCCTTGAAATATGTATTAATTTTATACTGTAATCTATATCTATATGAATATATTATGATTTATCTAATATTAATTAGCTTCAAATTTACCAAACAGTAAATCATCATAATATTTATCTTCTATGAAAAAGTGATCTTTTAATCTTCCTTCTAGCTCATACCCGTTCTTCTCTAGTAATCTAGCTGAACCGATATTTGCCCCCACTACACTTGCATGAAGTTTATGAAGCTTAAGAGATTCAAAACCAAATTTACTCACCAAAGCTATACTCTCTGTGCCATACCCCTTGCCCCAATAACCTCTATTAAACACATAACCTACTTCAGCTTGGTTTGCTTCTTTGTCAAAATTAAAGAGCATAACAGTGCCTATAACTTTGTCATTTGATTTTAATACAACAGAAGCATACAAATGAGTACCTGCTGATTCACGCCTTACTAGTTCCTCAATAAACTCACGTGTTTCATCAGGATTTTGCATAAGTCTCCAACCTATAAATCTTTTACATTCCTTATCTGAAGTATATTCATGCATATCTTCTGTATCCTCAGTGCTTATTAATTTAAAATAGATATCTGTTCCTTCTAGTGAATGAAATAAATCTTTGTCCATGTTTTTCTCTCCTTAAATTTTAGTTTAGTATATATTTAAATAATAATTTGCCCCAAGTTTATTATATATAAATCTTTGTTATTTGTATAAATGAGGCTCAGGATAAAAGTATTCAATGAATATCTCCATTTGAACTTTCACTATTTTAAAGTTGCCTTGAAGCCTTCAAGTTCATAATATATAAAGCTTTATCATATAAAATTAGAACTCTAATAAATTATTGTATTTCATCATAAGTTAATCCCTTAGGAGATTCATCAGAATAACTGCTTGAATCATCATAATTTTGTGATTTCCATTTATTTAAAACATCAGTACTTACAATTGTATTTGGTGGTAATTTGAGCTCCTCAGGATTATCCAAAAGAAGTGTTTTTCTAAGCTCATCAATGTTATTTACTTTCTCTGAAACCACTGTACTTGTATAAGGATATATACTGCTTTCAACTCCGTTATAACACATAAAATGTCTTATTAATTGGCTTGTGTTAGGATTTTTCACATCATTACTTTCAAGGTACTCATCAACTAGAACATAATATATTAGATTAGGCTTAATACTGTATTCCTCATTCTTTTCATTTGTTTGATTTCCTGAGTTAACTTTAGGTTCATTTATGGTTTTATCCAATTGAGTAACCTTTTCCTTAATGTTATTTCTACAACCAACTATAAAAAAAGTAAGCAATAATAAGCCCCATAGCATCCTATTTCTTTTCATTTTATCACCTCTCACACAAACTCTGATAGATAACAATGATTATTGTAATTTAACACTTAAGATAACTTTTAAATGTAATTTTCACTTTAACTTTTAATTAATTTTCATTAATTTTTAGCAACTTATGTAGTTTTAAAGTAGAAGAAAATACAATATATACTTTTTAACTTTATCTTATATACTGTTTTGCTTTTCCTATTAATATTACTAAATAATTTATAAAGTGGAATAATACCGGAAATAGCGCTATATATACGTTAATTAAGTTATATTCGATCACAATAAATCCAAATATAATGAGATATGCTGAATTTAAAATTGAAATATATAACTGTAGCCTTAAAAACTTGTGTTCATTAAGTATGATTTTGTTATCTCCTCTATTGTAAATATTTACTTTTTTTCTTGATATAACAGAATAAACAAGAAAGATTATTCCTACACTAACCATGAATGCACCAAGAGTATTCAATTTATTTCTCCTTTATTATGATATTACTTCCTTAATTTCATCAATTCTTACTGAAAAATTTCTTATATATCAAAAATCCTATCTCACTACTTGCTACTGGTTTACCCATAATAACCCTTAAATGCCACAGTGTCTTAAAATCAGTGCCCTCATACTGGACAATTATATTTCCCTTGGTATAAAACTTAACTGCTGTTCCCCAATCTATATATGCTGTCCCTATCTTATTTGCACCTTTTGAAATTGTTTCTGCCGCAGATTCTGCTAGTTCCTCTGTTTCAAATTCATAAAAATTTATATAAGAAAAATTCTTAATTATAATAGCTTTATGTATATTAGAAAACTGAAAAAATTTAAAATTATTCTCTGGCATCTCAATAACTTCATCATTATAACCTTTTGACTTCAAAGCAATAATAAAGTCCTGTGAATTTTTTATGTCTTTACCATTATTAAAGATACCGAATAAAGTAACAGAAAGCATAGCAATTACTATAGCTAACATAAATACTTTAACCCATGTTCTTTTAATAAGCTTCAACATTAAAAACACCCTGACTTATCTTTATTTACTCTAAATGATTTATTATCTATTGCCTTTTATACAGCTAGTACACCATCAAGGTGGTCATATTCATGTTGTATTAATTCAGATAAATCCCCTGAAACCTCTAAAACACAATCCTTCCATTCCAAATCTTTGTAGTAGATTGTACACTTTTCATATCTATATAGCTTCACTTCTAACCCTGGGAAGCTCATACAATCATCCCACATCTCAAATTTTTCAGTGTCACTGACTTCTAGTCGAGGGTTTATTAAGGCTATTGAGGAACCATCAAAATTCATATATATTATTCTGAAAAACTCATTAATTTGAGGAGCTGCAATTGCTCTCCCAAAACCATACTTTTTTCTGAATTCCATCATTGTATCATGTAAATCTGTAACTACTTGTTTAGCTTTATCAATCTCATCCTTTGATACTTCCTTACAAATTGTATATAAATTTTCATTTCCTAATAACAATATTTCTCTTGAAGCCATAATTTTTACCCCCTAAATACTATAAATTTATTTATAGTTACCATTGTGTAATTAAAATCATTTAGGATTTTTCTCATAAACTCCACCAGAACCCATTAGTCCTCTTATAAAGATACGGTTATGCTCTTTGTCATTCTTATATTCCATAACCCAATATGGCCATATATAGTCGGTTATTATTCTTTTACCTTCTATGGCTATTCCTATAGTTTTGCCTAGGCCTTCTTCATCAGAAATATCGATAGAATTGCTACGAATATAAATACTATTGTTGATTATTACTGTATTGCCATTATCTTTCATTTCATATCTATCTAAACAAAATCTTGTGTATATAAAGAATGTTATTATGAACATAACTAATAAGATCACACTAATAAAAACTATTTTTCGAATTCTCATTGCATTCCTTCTTTCACCAACAAGATAATTAAATTACAACTATACTTCACAATATCTTACTCTGCCACAATTAAGAATAGTATTCTGTAAGTTATTTTAGAACTTTTGAAAAAATAACTATATCTTCTATTGCCACTCCATCGTTATTAAGCTCAATTTCTATTAAAGCCACTTCATTTATTTTGCTGCTTATTCTAGTTATGTGGTTTTTACAGTACTTAAAGGCTTGTACCATATTTTCTTCGCTTAGTCTACTTGCTATAGTGCAGTGTGGGCTCCATTTTCCAGGTAGATAAAATGAATTTTCATTTTCGTTAAATAATTTAAAGTAGCTATGATGACCCTTATGAAACTCAAACAGATCAGTGCTTATGGTTGGAGCAATAAACAAAGTTCCTGTGTTAACAAAAGTTCCTAATATGTTTAATGAAATATCTATTTTTGATTTGTCTTTGTAATATTTATTTAACAGTTCAATGAATCTGTTTTTATCCAAATTATCATAATCTGCAATAGTAATATGCGGTCTCTTTCCTTTGTTTTCTACTCCATATTGAGTAACATTATTATCACTCAAATCACTCCATATTTTCTTTAATTGTGCTTCGGTTTCATTATCTAAATAACCTACAAATGCATATGCATACATAAAATCTCCCCCTAGAACTTGTTCTTATATCCAGCTGTTTCAAAAACAATTCAGTGATCCAATATATTCTTTATTAACATATCCCTTTTAAAATGTTTTAAGAGAACCATATATACCTTAAGGTTTGACTTTGGTCCCCCTGCATTCTACTTATTTCCCATTCTGAATATCTTAATATTTTCTGATAAATTCGCCACCATATTACCTAACTCCTTTAATGAACACTAATTTCTTATTTAGAGGCTATTTGTTCTTCTACTGCAATATTCAATAATATAAAAGTTGTGTGATATCGTTTATTATTGAACACAAAGAAAGAAGTTATCTAATACAGATTATTTCTATATTAGATAACTTCTTTTTTTGGAATTATTTAAGTCTGAGATTGATATTATAAATTTCTTTCGTAAGCTTCTACCATTCTCTTAACCATTTGTCCGCCAACAGAACCTGCTTCTCTAGAAGTTAGATCTCCATTGTAACCTTGTTTTAAGCTAACTCCAACTTCTTTTGCAGCTTCCATTTTAAATTGGTTTAAACCTTCTTTAGCTTCTGGTACTAATGCTCTGTTGTTACTTCTGTTTGACATACAAATCCTCCTCTATTATACATAAATTGTGTCATTTGACACTTGTATTGAATGTAATATAAGTTTGTGCAATTTCACCTATATTAAACTAGGATTTTGGAGGAAATACTGGGAAAAATAAGTAACCTTTGCAATTCTAAGGCTGATTAAGCTTCTTTTGTAAGGTAGGGAAAATTTTAATGTTAAGTATCCTACAGATTTCACTGCATTTCCCACTATATTAGGCAGTATCTGGCGTGTCTCACTTCATCGAGAAGAACACAATAATCAAAAATTACTTAACATTAAAACTTTGATAAATGATAAAGTCATAGAGTAAATGTGCTTATTTTAATTTTACTTTTACGCTTTCATCCACAAAAATTGTTTTTCTATATCCACTTATATTCATCTTAATAGCATCTTCCTTCTTAATATCAAATCCATCCACAGGCTTAAGTCTCCAATTAGTATTTTCTATATACATTGCTGGATTCTTTCCCCTTATTTCATCCCAGTTTAGAAGTGCATCATAGAATTCATATTTATTATTATCTTTATCTATATAGTAAGCTTTAGTATAATTTCCCCCAGTAGAAAAGTACTTCTCTGAACCGAAGCCTTCAACAGAATAAAAGTTGGTTGATAATATTTCATAGTCCTTATTATAAAGTGGTTGTTTTAAGTCAAAAGCAATTTCCTCACCAACTTTTAAATTCTCTACATATAGCTTTGTTCCAAGATAATCAAATTCCTGAGGTGCAGTTTCATCTAGCTTAATGGTAAATTCCTTTGGCTCCTCCTCAGTAATCTCTTTATTTATCCTACTTATCTTTATTTCAAGATTCTTAGGTTCATCAAAATACATGGATTCAAAAGTCATTTCAGAATCCCCAAACCCAATGCTTGAATAGGGGTTCCAGTCTCCATGTCCAAAGTTGTAGTGCTTATATTCTCTGCCATTGGCAACTATTCTCACATCTTCTAGGCCTATTAGTTCTGCATTTTTATTTGTGCCACTGGTGTGACTAAAGCTTAGTTTAGTAAGGGTTGGTGCTATGGTTATTTTATTGAAATAAATAGTGTAGTCATCAATCTTGACACTTGCCTTGATATCATAAGTTTTGCCTTCATATTTCTTAATTGGGATTTCAAAGCTCCAATTTCCTTCTACTTCTTCTAAAGAGCCATCCACTTTTGTCTCAAGCTTATTAAATGAAAGATTTATTGTTTTTTTCTCAGTATCAATAGGATACAAGGTCAAAATCCCCTTACCTTCCTTGCTAAACATAGAGGTATACATTTCTATATCTGTATCTTCTAATTGCTTTACCCATCTTTCTTTTATATCAATTCCATCATTATATTTCACTCTGTATTCTTTGCCACTTTTTAAGTCCTCAATTTTATATGAAATTAAAGTTTGAAGATTATCTGCCACTACATCCGTAATAGTAATCTTAATATCCTTATCTATTTTAGATATATTTAATCTATCTCCCTTTCCCTTATCTACAATATTCTCAATTCGGGGTTCGGGGTTCATTAACTTGAAAAGCTCAGCAAAGGGAAACTTATCTGCAAATACGGTGCCCACTGACAAAGTTAAAATCACTGCAGCAATGAAAAATACCTTTAAAGGTCTTTTCTTTCTCTTTGCTTCTGGATTATTTATTTTCAAAGCTCTTTCTCTAATCTTATCCATAAAGTCTACTGGTACATTTATCTCTTCTTTGTTTTCATTTATTTCATTAACTAAACTTTTAAGTTCCAACAATTCTGCTCTACATTCTGAGCAACCCTCCAGGTGGATATTAATATTTAGTTTTTCTTCATCAGCTAAATTGTCCTCTAAATAATCTATAAAATATTGTTTAACCTCATCACACTTCATATTTAATCCTCCCTTCTCAATATATCTTTCAGTATTTTTAATCCTCTGAATAGCTTCGTCTTGACAGTTCCAAGGGGCATATCTAACATTTCTGCTATCTCCTTTTGAGAATAGCCACTGTAATACTTTAGAATGATTAACTCCTTGTATTCCTCTTGAATCTGCTTTAATCCATCAATAAGATCCAATCTTTCAACTTGATTTTCTGAATCTGAATCTTTTATATCAATTTCTACATACTCTGAAGGCTGCACTTTACGTCTATATCTCAATGTTTTTCTACATTCATTTAGCATTATTGTAATAAACCAGCTCTGAAAAGCCTGTTCCTTTTGAAGATTGTTAATCTCTTCGACAACCTTAATTATAGTGTTGTGAAACACATCCTCAATATCTGATTCATTTTTAAGATAAGACCAACACAGCCTATAAAGTTTCTGTTTATTTTCATCTATCCACTGCAGTAAAATCTCAACTTTTCCTCTTTTAATACTCTTAATAACCATGGATATATCCATTTCATCAATCACTATCTCACTCCCTTTCTACACTAATAAGATTCATAACCTATATAAAAAGTTTCAGTATTTAAAAAAATATTTTCCGCGTAAAAACAATATATTTAAGTAGCAACCTATTTTCACCTTATGGGGTTTCAACAATCACCTTTTAGGAAAGACGATACAACAAAATCACAAATTAATTTAGCTTCCATATTGTATTTTACAAATCAAAGATTATGTATCTATATACCAACTATACCATCCCTTGTCACAAAATGCATAGAATGAAAAATGATGTTGAATTTATCTAAGTTTAAAACTTAATCATAAAAAACTATTTATTTTTGCAGAAAAAAAACAATCACCCAATAGGTGATTGATTTTAATTATTTTGCTAATAATTGAGCAACTAATGCTTTATTTCCTTCTATACATCCACCACATCCAGTACCGACTTTTGTAATTGCCTGTACTTCTTCAAAAGACTTAGCACCATTTTTTATAGCATTCATTAAGTCTTGTACGGTAAGTTTAAAACATCCACAAACTACTGCATTTTCATTGATTTTTCTTTCTAGTAATAAATCATCTACTAATTTTTTCACACTACCTGTACAATTTCCACAACCAGTACCTACCTTAGTAATGGCTTGTACCTCTTCGAAGGAATTAGCACCATTTTTTATAGTATTCTTTATATCTTCATCTGTAACTTTAAAACATCCACATACTACTTTGCTATTATTCAACCTATTTTCACCTTTTGCTTTAAAGATTTTTGAAATTATTGATTTTATCATTTGTAAATTCCTCCATTTAAGTGTTATTTTATTTAAACCTTTTTTCTATTAAAATGCCGGCAAGCTATTTATGTCTTCAACTCAGGACTTAGATTTAGACTTAACAAAGTACCTTTATGAACAAAATTATTTTGTTACACCAAAATAATTTTTTCATAGGTTGAGCAACTACTATTATAGAAGCCTACAGATTTGAAGCTTTCAAACTGCTTTTAAATACTATTTAGACTTTGAAGTAACTTCTCTATTTCGATTCCATGAACTGCAGCCGCTTCCTCTATACTCTCACTTTGAGATGCAGGGCAACCAATACACCCCATACCAAAGCTCATTAATATTTCAATTGCTTTTGGCCCCACTTTAACTATATCTTTTATTAATGTTGTTCTTTCAATTTTCATTTCATACACTCCTTATTAATTTCTATTTATTTGAACTTAGTTTTCTAATTACTTACTATCTTTTCACTTGGATAAACATACTGCTAATTAATTTTCTGCAAAACACATATTTTCTATTTTTTTGTTTACTTGTAAATATTACTAATTAGTAATATCACTCCAAAAGATAAGGTGTACATATTTATACACCTTATTTTTCTTTGTTAATATAATTGAATTTCTTTTCACTAATATCAATACATTGAAAATATCATTAATTAGTTTTCTTCTTGAACAAATTATTTAAATACCTTAACTCTCTCTTCTAATGGCTGAAATTGTTTTTCATCAGGCTGTGCTGTTGGTTTTCCAAAAGGCATTTGCGCTATTAGCTTCCAGCTCACTGGAACACTCCATGCATTTTTAACTTCAGCTTCAATTAATTCATTATAGTGTTGAAGAGATACTCCAAAACCTTCTATTTCTAAGGAAGTCCATATAACAAATTGGTGCATTCCGCTTGATTGCTGTGACCAAACTGGGAAGTTATCCTTGTAAAGAGGAAACTGATTTTGAAGACCTTCAACTATGCTGTTATCTTCAAAGAATAAAACAGTGCCATATCCACTTTTGAATGAATTTATTTTTTCCTCAGTTGGTTTAAACTTGTCTGCAGGAACTATTTTTCTTAGAGCTTCCATTGTAATATCCCACAATTTATCGTGCTGCTTATCAAGCAGTAAAATCACTCTAGCACTTTGAGAGTTAAAAGCTGATGGTGTATGTTTTACTCCATGTTCAACTATTTCCTTTATTCTTTCATCTGATACTATTTCTTCCTTACTTATACCATAGAATGAACGTCTTTCTGCTACTGCAGAGTAAAAATCTTTTTTCATATTAATAATCCTCCAATTTTATTTAATTATTTTACTTTAATTTTACTTTAATTTTACTTTAATATTAATTTTATTTACTTAAACTGATATTTAATACCTATTTTTATTACTTTAATAAAACTTAACAAATTCATCAGCGGGTTTTCTATAGCCCCTTATTTTATTGCTAGTGTTATCCATTTTTCCCATGGTAATCATTATAACTGGCACTTCATTATCTGGAATATTTAATATATCACTGATTTTAGCTTTATCAAAATATATCATTGGACATGTATCCCAACCTTTATTTTTAGCTAATAACATAAATAACATGGCTGATAGTGAAGCATTTCTTATAGCTTCATCGTGTTTAAAGCTTTCTCCCCAACCTTCGTAGAGATTATTAATAGTGTTAATCATAATGTCATATTCAGTTTTATCAATCATTCCCAATAATCTTGAGCCTTCATAGATTTTATCCGCTGACTTATATGCATTTTTATTACCTGTAACTATTATTGTGGCAGAAGCAGTTTTTATTTTATATTGCTTATAGGCTGCATCATAAACCTGTTCTGTAAGTGCCTTGTCTTCTACAACATAGTATTTTCCGTGTTGTAGATTAAAGGCAGATGGTGCTAAAGAAAGTTCTCTAAATATATCTTTAAAATCCTCTCTTGGAATTTGAATGTTTTCTATGAATTTATTAGCTGATCGTCTTTCCCTTACTACTTCTAAAAATTCTTTCATTAATTACCCGTCCCCCATAAAACAAATTTAATTTATATTTTATTTACCTTTACTTCCATTTTCATGAGTTTTCATGAATAATGGCCTAAACTTTATTTTTATTGACTTTTTTCCATTTCAATTATTAAATAATGTGAAAGAGATTTAGCTTTAATTTTTATATTCTCTTCAATGATTTCCATTGCATCTCTTGGATTTAAATCTATGCCATTAATATTTCCTTCACCTTCTATTTGTACTAAATAAGCCTGCCTGCCTTTTTTAACTTCAAACTCTATTTCTTTGTTTTCTTCTAACTCTAAGGCTGATAGGTTTACGTCTTGATTAATCTTAACAGGTGCATTCCCTTCTTTATTTGATACCATGTGAAGCCACTTATCTTTTCTCTCTTCCCACTGGAATCTATATTCTCCGTAATTTGGTTTATATCCTGCTTTATCTGGATAAATCCATATTTGAAGAAGTCTTGCTACATCATCACCTAAGTTATGTTCACTATGATAAATTCCAGTACCTGCGCTCATATATTGCACTTCTCCACGTTTTAAAGTTCTTTTGTTTCCCATGCTATCTCCATGAGTTAGTTCACCGTCTATCACATAGGAGATAATCTCCATATCCCTGTGAGGATGAGTATCAAACCCTGTTTTTGGATTTATTAAATCATCATTAATAACTCTTAAGCTTCCAAACCTTATATTATTAGGATTGTAATACTCTGCAAAAGAAAAGTGGAATTTACTTTTTAACCATCCCAAGTCACTGGAGCCCATGAGTTTACTTTCTATCTTTCTTAACATTTCTATACCTCCTGTTTTAAATATTTCAATTAAATTTTTCATTAATCTATTACTAATTAGTAATATTATTTTAAAATGCAAGGTGTATTACTTATACACCTGATAATTTCTTCAATAAACTTATTAAATTTTTCTTTTCTTCCGCTGTTAAACTGCTGAAAATTTCATTTATGTTTTCAACATGCTTTGGAAAAATGCTATCGATAATAGCTTTTCCTTTGTCTGTTATACTTACTAAACTAACTCTTTTATCTTCAGGATCTTTATATCTCATAACCAGTTCATCTTTAACTAAGTTCTCGATAACCACCGTCATGTTTCCACCTGTTGAAAGAGTTTTTTCTATTATTTCTTGAACTCTTAAAGCACCTTTATGGTACAAAACTTCTAGGACTGAAAATTGTGAAACCGTTAGGCCTCCTTCTTTTATAGTTTTATATTCTCTTTTATGAACACTATTTGTTGCTCTGCTTAATGCAATTAAAGTTTTTAAATTTAGATCGTTTAATTCTCCGTAAGATGTTTTCTTGTTATCCATGTCTTAATTTTATTACTAATTAGTAATAATGTCAATAGCTTTTTAATTTAAATTTATTCTAACTTGTTTTTGAAATTATATAGAAATTTAAATGGGTAATAAAACCTCACCATATCTTTTGGATCCAGCTATAAAATCAAATTCCTTAGCTTGGCATAAAAATCAATAACAAAGAAAAAAGCACTAGAATCACTAATGCTCCTTCTTATAACTATTCTTCCCTTATATGTGAGTTTAATTCACCTAGGCATTGTGGACCATTAAGCACTTTCCCTATGCTCTTTACGCCTTAATAATCTCCCCCTGATTACAAATTCCATTAACAAAGTAAAACTTGTATAATATCTTAGGAATATCTTTCTAACACGCAACAATTTCCTTAATCATAAACTCTTTCCCACCTAAAAGCTCCCAAACCTCACTTTGACAACTTGGACATTTGCTATTATGTTCAATAAGATTAAAAACTTTATTACACTTTTTACAAATCCCATTCCCAGGTAATATCTCAATTTTTAATTCCGTGTCTTCTAGCAAGGTTCCCTCCACTGCAGCTGGATAACAAGCTTCAATATATCTTGGAATCATGGAAGACAGCTCCCCAATTTGAAGCACCAAAGTCTCAATTTTTGTTAATCCATTTTTTAATGCTATGTTTTCTACAGTTTTGATAACTTCTATCACAACTCCTAATTCATGCAAAAAAAATCACCTCTTTTGAAATGAAAGTTCAAACACGGAAAAGCCATACTTTCCCGTGTTCTATTTATGAACTTTGCAATTTTTTTATTTTATTATTACTTATATTAATTATTTTACCTTTGTTACTCTTTAGCCTTTTCAATTCTTTATCATCACTTATTTTTGCAACTTCTATTAATAAGGCTTGGTACTTCTTACTCACACTATTTTTTACTAAAACTTCTTTATTGCTTTTATTATTTTTTTACTGTATATTGATGAATTACTATTATTATTCTTTTATTAAGATTTGTTTCCTTAAATCTATTATTCTTTTTCAAAAATAGCTTTGAATAATTTTACTGGCTTTTTCACTGCAATTCTCACCTTACGTTTTAAAGCATGTTTTATAATACCAGACTTCATACGATTAAATTCTGGATTTTCTTTATCATACACTCTTACTAGTTTAATTGCATCATATTTGCATTTTGTAGTACAAGCCCCGCAGCCTACACAAAGGAATTCATCCACAACTGTAGCACCACAGCTAAGGCAACGTTCTGTTTCCTTCTTAACCTGCTCTTCTGTAAAGGTAGTACGTAAATCCCTGAAAGTTTCTTTTGATTTATTTCCATCAATATGGCTAACCTGTTCCCTTGAAGCATAATCATAGCCCCCTAGTTCAAGATTATCTTTATCAAGACTTCGATAATCTCTTCTTATACGGCCTATGGTTAAACTTTGTCCTGTATGAACGTAGCGGTGGATTGAAATTGCACCTTCTTTGCCTAGTGCAATAGCATCTATAGCAAATTTGGGTCCTGTTAAGGCATCTCCACCAGCAAACACATCGCACTCTCCTGTTTGCAAAGTAAGAGGATCAGCCTTCACAGTGTTGTTTCGGTTCAATTCTATTTTGGAGTTTTGTAATAGACTGCCCCAATCCATTCCTTGCCCTACTGAAATCAGCACATTATTTGCCTTCACTATCTTAATATCATTTTCATCAAATTTAGGATTAAACTTCCCATTGTCATCGAAGACAGAAACACATTTTTTGAATTCTACCCCTGTAACGATACCGTTTTCCACAAGAATTCTCTTAGGACCCCATGAATTATTTATGCTAATATCCTCTGATAAAGCCTCTTCAATTTCTTCTTGTAGAGCTGGCATTTCTTCTCGACTTTCTAAGCAATACATATCTACCTTAGAAGCACCAATTCTTTCAGCGGTTCTAGCCACATCAATGGCAACATTTCCTCCACCTATTACAATAGTTTCTCCTTGTAATTTCAACTCTTCCCCTAGATTTACTCTTCGCAGAAAATCTACCCCAGTGATAACCCCTTGTGCATCTTCACCTTCAATGCCAAGCTTTCTGCCACTTTGAGCACCTATTGCCAAATAAAACGCCTCAAAGCCTTGTGCTCTTAAATCATTTAGACTTATATCTTTTCCAACTTCAACCCCTGTGCTAAACTGAACTCCCATTTCTTTCAAAATTTGAATTTCTGCATTAACTACTTCTTTTTCTAATCTGAAGGAAGGGATTCCAAGAGTAAGCATACCACCAAGAGCCTTTTGTTTTTCAAACACTGATACTTTATAACCGTCAATAGCTAAATAAAAAGCGCAGGAAAGTCCAGAAGGACCAGCACCAATCACCGCAATTTTATTTCCGTATTCATGTCTTTTTTTAGGCACATATCTAATGTCCTTGTTCAAATCCTGCTGTGCAATGAATTTCTTGATATCATCGATAGCAATAGGATCATCAATATCACCTCTAGTACAAGCTGATTCACACTTTCTTGGGCAAATACGTCCACATACTGCTGGGAAAGGATTTTCCTTTTTGATAAGTTCAAGGGCTTCAGTATATCTTTCTTGAGCTGCAAGCTTTATATAACCCTGAATACCAATGTGTGCAGGACATTCTGCTTTACAAGGACTTGTTCCTGTATCCACTACAACTTTTCTGTTAGTGCGATAATCTGGATTCCATTTTTCTGGACCCCACTCTGTATCGTGAGGAAGCTCTCTCTTCTTCTCTTTAATAGGAGTTTTTGTACAGATTTTTTGTCCTAGTTTCAAGGCACCAGTTGGGCAATTTTCAACACATTCTCCACAAGCAACACATTTATCTTTATCTACCTGAGAAACATAATTTGAACGCACCATATCAGGATTTATGAACATATTTGCAATTCTTAAAGCAAAGCATGAACAACCACAACAATTACAAATGGCGTGGGTTTTTCCTGGACCATCGGTATTAGGAATACTATGCATCAAACCATTTTCTTCTGCTCTTTTAATAATTTCAAAGGCTTCTTCTCGAGTTATCTCTCTGCCTCTACCTGTACGAATATAATATTCAGCAGCATGGCCAAGTTGAATACACATATCTTCCTTCAAGTGGCCGCAGCCTTCTCCCATAACTTCTCTTGAAGTACGACAGGAGCAATCAGACACTGAAAAAATAGTATTTTCATTGAGATACTTGGAAACTTCTTCATAGGAAGCTCTTCTAGTTTCACCTTGAATAGCTTGTTCGATAGGAATAACACGCATAGGGCCTGAGCCTACTGGTACATTTCCTGTGGCCTTAGGACCTCTTAATTTTCCATAGTCATCAAAAGCCTTACCAATTTGCGGATACTTTTTAACATTCTCTTTATGATTAACCATCATTTCCATATGTCCTGGCACCCAAATTTCATGCCAATATTTATCCACACCATCAATTTTATTAACAAAGGCAGCTCCTGCCATTGCTAATTCCCATAAAAGCTCTGATGTTCTTTCTTCAGATTTGCCACATAGTGCAGCAATTTCTTTTGCACTATGTGGTATTCTTAATTCTAGGAAGAGTGCCACCTCTGCCATTTCTTCTGTAACAACAGGTTCCAAAATCTTATACTCCGGATTTTCCGGCTTAATTTCTGATTTTGAACCACGCTTTGTCCTACTAATCTTGTTCGCAAGATCTAAAACTTTTTCTTTTACCATTTATATTTGCCCCCCAAATAATGTTTCACTATGGCTTTATTTACTGTTCCAGTTTTTCACTTCAGTACGTATCCAATCCATCCACTCATCCATTCCTTCTCCCTTTTTAGCAGAGATTGGAATAACCTTGATATTAGGATTTAATTTTTTTACTCGTTGTTTCACTGCTTCTAAGTCAAAATCAAAAATACCTATTGTATCCATCTTGTTAATTAGCAAAATATCCACGATGGAAAACATTAAAGGATATTTTAAAGGCTTGTCATCTCCCTCTGGTACACTTAAAATCATGGCATTTTTTGATGACCCAGTATCAAATTCTGCTGGGCATACCAAGTTCCCTACATTTTCTAAAATCACAAAATCAATGCCTTCTGTTCCTAGACCTTGTAGCCCTTGTTTAGTCATATCTGCGTCTAGATGACACATACCCCCTGTATGTAATTGGATAACCTTTGCACCCGTCTTCGAAACAGTATGAGCATCCACATCTGAGTCAATATCCGCTTCTAAAACCCCAATGTTCATTTCCTTCTTCAAAGCTTCAATGGTTCTTAAAACAGTTGTGGTCTTACCAGACCCTGGGGATGACATCAAATTCAATAAAAAGGTCTTCTCTTTTTTTAGTTCTTCCCTAAGCAAATCTGCTTGATGATTGTTGTCCTCAAAAACACTTTGCTTAATCTCAAGAATTTTATAGTTATCCATATAATCTTTCCCTCCAGTTTATCTTGAATTTTATTCTTTCTCTTGAAAGATAAAAAACAGCTTTTAATCTTTTAGTTTTGTATAGTAATATAAATTCATTGTTATTTTTTTGACACTTCATTACATATTTAAAGGGATCCAAAATCAATTTAAACTTTTATGAACTTACCATGATTTCCTTAAGAATTTTAGGTACTGATATAATGATTTTTTAATTTTGAATCCCTTTTAATTAACTTATCTTCTGAAAGCACCTTAACTTTCTCATATTTATTTAGACCTGTGCAAAGCTTTCTCCATATGAATTCTAGCTTCTGCTAACTACCTTTATTCTCTTAAGCTTCTAGCCCATTGCATAATGACCTTTTAACATGGAGCCTTTTTTTAGAAACTTATATTCTGCAAGTTCCTTACCTCTTGATATTTATATAAGTCTCTTCAAAGCTTCCTCTCATATGAATTCCACTTTGTGCTAATTATCTTTGTTCTCTTAGACTTCTAGCTGCTTGTATAATGACCTTTTAACTTGGATCCACTTTTTACTAACTTATATTCTGCAAGGTCTTTAACCTCTTGATATTTATATAAGTCTGTGTAAAGCTCCCCTCGATATGGATTTCTCTTTGTCTTCATTATCTTATAGATCATATAAGCAAATACTGCAATATTAGCAAGTAATGCAGCAAAACTAAAGGCGAAAAGAGGCACAGGATTATAAGATGATGCCACTGCAAATGCACCCTTATCAATAAATGCAGGGAATGTTTGTGCAAACATGCACCATAGTGCTAGGGTTTGTGCGCGATGCTGTAACCATGCTCCTTTTCCCACTGTAAAAGCACAAAGAGTTGGTGCCAAAAGTAATGCAAAACCGCAATACCAAGCATGTCCTGGTAAACAGTTATAAGTATAAGCAAAGTTCCAAAGATCATAAGCTATAATCCAAAACCATAGCATATCAGGCCACAACATGTCTCTGCTTCCATCCTTTGCGGTTTTCTTTCTTATACATATTCCTACCCATCCGGTGATAGTTATGATATTTAAAATACCAGCTATACCATTCATGAAATTCCATGAACCACCAAGTACATACATAGCATCATCCGCTAAGATTCCTCCACCTTGATATAACATACCAACTTGAAAATCACGAGCTACTGCTTCTAATATATTTATAGCAAGGATTAGAGGTGGGAAACATAATGCCCATTTCATTTCAGACATTCTCCATTCCTTACCTGTTAATTTGTTTTTACCCTTAACATGCCTGATGCACCAAAAACCGATACATCCTGCAGTGGAAGAATAAACTTTTGCTAAATGGAACCAGTCTGTGTAGGTGGTATCTCTTAGTACTGTGAACCATACTGTTGAAAGTATTATTGGCAAAATAACAAAACAAAAAAAACCGGCATGTTTCCATCTGCGAGTTATTTCGTTTAAGCCAAAGAGTATTGCAAAAACTAGTATCCAAACACCCCAAACGTTAAATACTGTTGCCCCTTCAGCATAATTAAAAACAAACATAAATTAACCCCCTTATTTTTATAAATCTAATATTGTTTTTAATTTAATTATACAATTTTTGTTAAAATACTCACAATAGACACATAGCCCAAAGTGTCTGGTTGCAGGCATTTAAACGTTCTCTCATAATAAAAAAACTACAGAGTGGACTTTTATAGTTTGTCTTCTCTGTAGAATACCTTTTAACCCTAGCTAGGTTTTATTATTTAATTTTAAATTTAGAAACAACTCCTTTTAAAGAATTAAATATTACTGAAGTTGTTTCTCTCATTTAAATTGGCTTATCATAATGCTTTTGTGTCATACTCTACAAAAGCAACAACTGAACGAGGAATACTTCCAGTTATCATTAGTAAAAGCTTTCTAAGAATAACTTGGGGCTCTTCTTTCATCCCCTCACTTACCCAGTCCAACATTAACCCATTAAAAATATGTCTATAAAAATTAACAATAAAGAGTAAATCTTTATCCTGTAATTTCAACCCTGCATTACTAGCACATTCATTAACCACATTGTTCAGCAGCATATTTGAGAAATCTGCAAAGTATAGTTTAGCATCATTCCAATAAGAAGAATTGTATATATGCAAAATCATTTTTGAATTTTTCTTGAAATAATTCATTGTGGCTAGAAAGCCACCTTCCCAGGTTTCAAAGGTTCTGTTTTGTGCAATTTCTAGCGATAATTCTTCAAAAATTATAAAACTTAGGATGTCTACAATATCTCTGAAGTAGTAGTAAAAGGTCTGTCGGTTTACACCACATAATGTGCATATTTCTTTTACAGTAACCTTATCCATAGACTTTTTACTTAATAATTCCTTAAATGAATTGATTATTGCAGGCTTAGCGCATTGTTTCATAAATATATCCCCCATTATTTAAATAGACCATTTTATTTATCCCCAATATATATCAACTGAATTTCCTTAGTCTCCCTCAACATTGCTTTTAAACTTTTGAAAATTTGTTAAAATTTATACTTTCTAGTTCTATTATATAATATTTATAGAGTTTACTGTAATAAAAAATTATATCTTCTAACCTGAAGATTTCTATGCTTCATCCAGAATCATTGCAAATAAAAAACGTATTAGATTTCTCCAATACGTTTTTATTCATTATTACCTTTTTTCATTTATTCTCTTTTTTATTTTTTTTATTCTAAAATTGTAGGCTAAATACGGCATAAAATTAAAGGTAAATACAAAAATATTAATTATTGATAATCCAAGGAGAATCAGAAACATAGGTCTTGCAACCTTTATGGAAACATTTGATAAATACATCAGTATTATAGCTACTATTGCAGAATAAAGTGTTCCTTTTCCTGTGCGATTTTTCATGCTTGTGTATTTATCTATTTCTGATTCATAATCACTATAAATTGGTTTAGTTCCAGCTTGTGCTGAAAAAATGTGCATTTGTTTTTCTATAGAAATAACAAGTTTCCATCCTGCTTCTTCAAATATACTAAAATATTCCTCTGTAGCCTCTGTTTGATAGTCTAAGGTATATACAATGTCTTGAGGCTTATCTTTTTTTAATTTATAAAAAAGACCTCCCACTATATCTTCAAGAATCCAACCTTTACTTGCATAATTGTTTAACTTTTTCATATCATTTTCTTCACTAAAAGCAAGTCCGCTAATCATTACATATTTGCTTCCCATAAATATCCCCCCCTACTTCAATCCAAAAAATTTTCAGCAAATTTTATCATCCTTTTTTTACGCTCAATCTCTTTTATAAGCATATCTCGCCCTTTATTTGTAATCTTGTATACTTTTTTATTTTCATCTGTGTCAGAATATAACTCCACCAAATCTGCACTTAAAAGCTTTTTTAATGTTGTATAAAGTGATGCCGGCCCCATACTAACTTCATTATTAGTATAGTTCTCAATAGTTTTCATAATTAGGTATCCGTGCTTTTCCTCAATAACACTAGATAAAATATAAAAAGCAGAATCTGTTAGCTCCCCAATATCAATAGAATCTTTTCTTGCCATGAAAATCTCCTTCCTATTCATATATATATCATTTAATGATATATCATTAAATATAGTATATCATTAAATGATATACATGTCAAATGTTTACATATTCCTTTTTTATTTATATATCTTGTAAAAAAAACACTCACAAGGAAGGCTCCTACTGTAGCCATCCCTATGGGTGTTATCCAAACTCCTCAAATATTCTACTATTTCAACTTGACATTAAGTAACATTTTTCATATATTATAGGTTAGGTTTTAAGTGTCCTCATTTTAAATTAACATGAATCTTCAGGTCTTCTTAGCTCTTTTTCTTTTGTAATTATCCCTTGATCGTATCTTTCTATTTTATAATCTAAACGCTCTATAGTTTTCTTCATATCTTCCATTTTTTCCACTAACTGCTTTCGCTGTTCAGTTAATAGTTCTTTTCTTGCATTAATGGTTTCATCACCCTGTTGAAACAGCGCAACATAATCAATTAATACTTCAATAGGAAGACCTGCACTTCTCATGCATTTGATAAATTCAATCCATCTACAGTCTTCTTCAGTATAGTCCCTTATTCCATTCTTATTACGATTTACTCCAGGAATAAGTCCAATGCGCTCATAATAACGTAATGTATCCGCTGTAAGTTCATATTTTTTGCTCACTTCTGCAATGGTCATATAGCCTCACCTCCAAATATTTAATATTAAAATCCTTAGAATTTACTAATGTGAACAGCAATCTTATGGAAGTCTCTGATCTATATAGATTTTTACTTTCCAAATAGTTTAACTGCCTGTTTCATTTTATTAATAATATCCACACCAAACGGACAGTTTTTCATACATAAACCACATTCTATGCACTGATTTCCGTGATTTTCTAGTAGGTCATAATGATTCTTTAAGGTTTCAGGAACATCCTCTTGAATTAATGCTAGATCTAGATATTTATTTACTGAGGCAATATCTATTTTTTTCGAACATGGAGCACAATGTCCACAATACATACAATGGCCACTAAATGAACTTCTTGGGGCATTTGCAAGGACTTCACTATAATCTTTTTCTTTATTACTGGAAGTAGTATAGGCTGCTGCTGCAAGTACTTGTTCCTTATTAAATACTCCAACCATTACGGAAGAAACTGCAGGTCTAGTTAAGCAGTAGTGTAAACATTGCACTGGAGTAAGCGCCTTTTCAAAGGGTGATTGTTTATCACTTAGTAGCACCCCAGCAGCATATCCTTTCATAACAGTTAAGGCAACACCAGCATTTTCACAACTTCGATATAAATTATCACGTTTTGGGTCAATACCTTCATAAGTTCTGTGTTTAAAGGTGCTTTCTTCAAATAGTGAGTATACATCCTCAGTGGCTGGCAGCATATCATAAGCAGCATTGATACTAAACAGAATCACATCTATTAATCCTGTGTCTACTGCTCTGAAAGCAATGTCTGTATTATGGGTTGACATCCCTAAGGACTTAATAATGCCTTTTTCTTTTAAACCTTTTGCATATATAAATATCTCTCCATTAAAAATGTTATCAAAATCTTTATCATCATCAATGTAATGAAGCATACCTACATCCACATATTCTAGCTGCATTCTAGCTAAAAAGTCTTCAAAAGCACACACAACTTCATTAAAATCCCTGGTGCGTCTATATTGTCCATTATCCCAGGTGGAACATAGATGTCCTTCAATAACAAAACTTCTTCGAGGATATTTACTTAATGCCTTGCCAACATTACTTCTAACTTCCGGATTTGAATTATATATATCAATAAAATTAATACCTTCTTTAATTGCACAATCAATAATTTCTTCACATTGTTCATAATTCTTATTTTCAAATCCCTCACCGCCAATACCAATGGCACTTACTTTTATTCCTGTTCTTCCTAAGATTCGATATTCCATATGATGAACCTCCTAACTTTACCAACCTATTTTTTCAAAGTCTTCCTTGGTGATATTTTTACATCCTTGGCTTTCATTCTAGCACTTGGAGTTAACTCCAAGTCAAGAACTTTTTAATAGAAGAGCTATTAATTTAAAAGTCAATATTATTAAGATAACAAAAAAGCCATGTGATCATTCACATGGCTTTTTCTCCTCTTATCTCAACTTGTGAATAGTAAAACATATTAATATACAGGTATTTTACTACTTCTTTTCACCTTTAATAGAAACCCCAATTCCTGTTGCACCATCATTATTTTTAGCCTTTTCTAAAAGACTTACAAGCTGCCCACTCTCAATATCTTTTGGCGTAACCCCATATACCATTACATCTATCCCATCTTTGCTGGAATATAATCCATACTTCGTGAAATTGCAATTATTGTTTACAAAGGCCTTGTGGGCACCAGTTAAAATCTTTGCAATACTTTCTATTGTGTTATCACTTAAATCCAGTTGAATTGTAACCTCAGGATCCAAAGGTAATGTTTTATCAAATTTCATATCCAGTTCAACAATATTTTTAGCATTTTCCATATCAGCTTTATTATACAAAACCATGGTATTGTTATTTTCATATCCAAGTTCTTTTGAAACGATGTCTTTTGTAATAATAGAATATTCTTTTGAAAATCTATCTAAGGTATTAAACCTACTCTCTACAAAGTACTCATAGTCATCCCTCTGCACCTTACCGCCTCGATAATATATCTCAAATTTAGTATCAATACTTGTTTTAGATTCAGCCATGGCTGCATAGGAAGAAGTTTTAAAGTTGTATTTTGCTTTTTCTATTTCAAGATCCAAAGTGGAGTACTTTTGATTCACATATTGCTTTATAGCCCTATTGGCCATCATTGCTGATATTGGATTTCCAACAAAAGAATTGGTAATAAAGATTATGCCGGAGATAAGTGCTATGGCTACTACCCCTGCAAGTATTTTTAATAATGACTTTTTCTTACTTTTCACTGTGTTCTACCTCTCTTTCTTCAATGCATATTTTAAAAGCATTGTAATAATAACTCCTACACCAACGAGTGAGGCATAAATTATACTGTAGAATAATCCGTAATATAGGTATCCCCATTGAAATCCATTTGAAGCAATACCCACAATTGTTTGCCATAGATAGGATAGTAGAAAAACTCCAAGGGATGCCAAGTACCATTTTCTTTTAAGTGTAAATAAAGAAATACCCCCAACTATTGGCATTATGATAAAATTATAAAACATACTCATGGAATTTGACAGTGCAACACCAATAATGGCACCTGCCATAAGAATACTAAGCTGAGTGATAAAAATACTGCGTTTCATAGCAGAAATTATTTTTTCATCTTTTATTTGTGACTGTTCTATGGTGACCTCTTCAAAAGTTTCTAATTCAGCCTTACAACTGTCACAGTTTTTAATATGGTCCTTAACTATTGAATTGCTATCATCACTTGCAATACCATCCTTTACAAGTGGTATTAAGTCGAGAATTACCTCACAAGATATATTCAACTTAATCCCTCCTTTTCTAAAATTTCTTTAATCCATTTTTTGGTACGAAAATCAATAACCCTAGCTGAGCTTTCTGATATATCCACTTTCTGGGCAATTTCTCCATAACTATAGCCTTCTACTCGCATATTTATTATTTTTTGAGTTCGCGCATCTTTTTTCAATAATAAACTTTTTATTCTAGCTACTGTTTCTTTTGTAATAAGGCCTTCATCTATGCTATTAGATACATATATATTCAAAAGATCATTATATTCCACTGTATTTCTTTCTTTTCTCATTTTTTGAAGCCATAAATTTCTAGCTATAGAAAAAAGCCAGGTTTTCACGGAAGATTCTCCTTTGAAGTTTTTAATAGATGCTATGGCATTTACAAAGGTCTCTGATAGCAAATCTTCTGAAAGGGTAGGATTATGGGTAAGTGACAGAAGATACACGTACACATCCTGCTTATAAAGTATATATAAATCCTCTATTTTCTTCACTTAAATCCCCCTTTCATATAATTAGTCGCATTTTTTACTAAAACGTTACACACTTTATGAAAAAAAATTAGCGTTCTTAGAAATCAAGTACGCTAATAAAGTGGTAAAACTAGCTCCAATAATCCTGGTTCTCTCCACTTGGAACTAAATCATTATTTATTTTTATTTTATTTTTTATTTTTGTTCTTATTTTTGTTTTTATTTTTATTTTGATATGTGTTTTTATTTGTATTTGCACTAGTATTAATTTTAGTGTTAGACTTCTTATCTACTTTATCTGTAATTTTTGAAATTAAAAGTTTTGCTAGAAGATAAGCAATTACAAAGATTACAAGACTTATGCCCATATCCACCGAAAGAATCTTTTCCGTATTAAGACCTATATAATTACTCACATTATCTTCAACAACAAAGGCAATAAAAAATGGTATAACTTCAAGGACATAATTGATTACTTTATTATTTTTCACAACATTCTCCTCCCTACAATATGTAGTTTCTATTTTTACTTCATTTCTTCTAAGGCCATAAAACCCTTCATACTAACTGAAACTTTCCTTATATTTTCCTATATTATAACAAAGGTAAGCCCAAATAACATCTATATTATTATCAATTTATTGTCTTGCCTCTTTATCTTTAAAGTATCCCAAACAGGATGAATCCAACGGTATTTATTGCAAAGTTGGCAAACATATGCACCATCCATGAGGAATATATATTTTCATTTTTCTCATTTAAAAAGTTAAAAATAATTCCTCCTACTATGAGTCCTATCATCACTAATAAAAAAGTAACAATGGAAAACCATCCAATCATCATTGCAACATGATACAATGCAAAAGCCATAGAACTAATACTATAAGCAAAGTACCTAGAAGTAAATCTTTTTAAGGATAAAAAAGCAAATCCTCTAAAGAAGAATTCTTCAAGAAGGGAATTAACGAAAGATATATACAAAGAAACAAATACAAAATTATCTTTACTTACACCCACATTATTTTGCAATGAAGTTGTAATTTGAGACAAATCAAATACCTTTCTAAGGGAGAAATAAGCACCCAATATTACACTGAAAACGCCAATGCCCAGTATCATTGAAATAAAAAAAACTCTTTTCTCAAAAGAAAACAATTTTTTTAAGGACATATTTTTAGCGTAATAAGAATATGCCAAAGGACATCCTAAAAATAAAACAATTTTAATTATTGATTTAACAGCATAACTTGGCCTTATTACAGCATCAACAATCCCCATGATAGTGCAACATATCACCACTATAGCTATAATCACACCTAATTGAGCAGACTTGTTTTTTATTACATTTTCATTCATGTTCATATAATTCCCCCCCATTAAATAATGAACAAATTCGTTTTGATAAGCATCTCTGTAATGAGCTTTAACTTAAACAAAGCTGCCTTTGATATAACAAAGAATCCTTTATTTCAAAGTTTAATTTTCACATAGCACTTCAATTTAAAAGGATTAGATAATTCTCCTTTAAAATGTGGTTAAAGTACCTGAAATATAATAATAATTTCCAATTTTATTATACCACAAATAAAAAACGTATTAGATTTCTCCAATACGTTTTATTTGTACAATAAATTCTCCAGTAGCCCCATATAGCACATGTGATGCTGAATCTAATGATTATTTATATGTGAACTAAGTAATATCACCCCCATTATAGTAATATTGCTGATTTTTCAATACCCATTTAAGGGCATCTTGGAAGGACAAGTGTCCCAACTTAAACTAGTCTAAGGCTTAACCAAGAATAAGATGGTAGTCATGTTCAAAATGCTACATTTTCATTGTAGTCAAATCTCCTTCCAAAGAGGTTGAACAATATGAACTTGTCCATTATTAATAAAATATTTATATCATTAATCTTCATTTTCCTTCATATAAGAAACTAAAGTTAAAACTTAACTTATACAAGAAGCTAACTTAATTTCCTTTAGGCTTTTGAAGATGAATAAATTAAACTTTCCTTTTAGAAGCTTGTGTCTTCTTCCAAAAGTTCTTCTGTTTTTGTCATTACTACATCCACAATTTCTTCATTTTCTTGTATTGCTTCTTCAATATGATTTTTATTTTCTTGCAGAATTTCTTTCATAGAATCTCTATTTTCTTTTATAATTTCTCCCATAGATTCTTCAAGGGATTCTTTATTCTTTATAATATCTTCTTTTACAGGTTTTCTTTTATCTTTTATAACTTCGCCCGAGGTCTCCCTATTTTCTTCTATAGCTGCTCCCCCAAGTGCTTCGTTTATAACTGCTTTTGCTATTGGTAAATTGTATTTCACCCTAATTAGATTTTCTATTTCAAGAGCTACCTCAGGATTATCCTTTAAATACAATTTTGAATTCTCTCTACCTTGACCCAGTCTTGTCTGTTTATAGGAAAACCATGCTCCACCCTTTTGAACTATCTCTTCATTTACAGCTAAATCTATCAAGCTTCCCTCTTTTGAGATACCTTCATTGTACATTATGTCAAATTCAGCCCTTTTAAAAGGTGGCGCAACTTTATTCTTTGTTACTTTTACTCTAGTTCTGTTCCCAAGAAAATTTTCACCAACTTTTATAGTGTCAAATTTTCTTATATCCAACCTAATGGAGGAATAAAATTTAAGAGCTCGTCCACCTGATGTTGTTTCAGGATTACCAAACATAATACCCACTTTTTCTCTTAATTGATTTATAAATATTACAACACATTTTGATTTGTTAATTACTGCAGTAAGCTTTCTTAAAGCCTGAGACATGAGTCTCGCTTGCAGACCAATATGTGAATCCCCCATCTCACCTTCTATTTCAGCTCTTGGAACAAGTGCTGCCACGGAATCAATGACAATTACATCTATGGCATTTGATCTTACAAGAGCTTCTGTTATTTCTAAGGCTTGTTCTCCAGTATCTGGTTGAGTAACTAGTAAGTCCTCAATATTAACTCCCAACTTTTTTGCGTAAGATGGATCTAAGGCATGCTCAGCATCAACGAAAGCTGCTGCACCGCCTCTTTTTTGGGCTTCTGCCACGATGTGTAGTGCAACCGTTGTTTTTCCAGAAGACTCAGGCCCATATACTTCTATTATTCTACCTTTTGGTACTCCACCAACTCCTAAAGCTATGTCTAACGCCAGACATCCAGTTGGTATCACTTCTATATCCATTATTTTGTTTGCACCAAGCTTCATAATAGAACCTTTTCCAAATTGTTTTTCTATTTGTTTCATGGCCGCATCTATTGCTGCAACTCTTTCATCCGTCATATTCATTATTCTTAGTCTCCTTCTAAAAATTTTTATAAATTCTAGTTATTTTCGCTTATAGCTATGAGACTCATGACCTTTTCATATATTTCTTCAAAAGTAGTGTTGAAGGACATTGCCAGTTCAGCGAACAATATATTTTCAACATAAGTCAAAAGATAATTATCTGTCTTATGAAACTTCCTTCCATTACATTCTGCTTTGTATTTTTTTCTCATCAATGTATTGACAACCTTAGCAATTTCTTTTCGATTACCTTGCGTTACCACCTCAGGGCGCTTCATCTGTCCCATAAACTGCCTTGCATAAGATGACAAGGACTCCATATATCGTCTCTGACCGTCTGCATAAATGGTATCAAAGGCTAGAGAGGACTTACCTGATCCACTTAACCCAGTTAGGACAACCAATTTATTCTTTGGAATACCTATATCAATGTTTTTTAAGTTATGTTCTGAGGCTCCCCTAATTCGCATGTACTGGGTCTCTGCCATTGATATCAATCCTTTCTCTTTTTGTACTTTAGAATCTACACTGTACTTTTGTAAATTTACAAATTAAACTTCCTCTATAATAGGCTTCTTTTTCACAGTTTTTCTTACTGCTTTTTTCTTTACTGGCTCGGCTTTTACCATTCTTTCCTTTATTTCAGCCTCTTTACGTTCTTTTACTTCACGTTCAAACTCAATGATTTCTTGCTTTACTCGCAACTCTTCCAATACATCTTCCATAACTGCTTCATTTGTTGCTTTCAGATATTTTTCAAAGGCTTCTGGATATAAAAACGTTTTAATTCCAACTTCACCGGGAAATTGTATGCAGATCTTGTTACTATTTACTTCAGTAATAATCCCTTCACCAAACACTCTGTGTTCCACATTCTCATTTACAATATTCATTAAAAATACCTCCTCTAAACTATTTCAGATTTAACATTAATATTTCTACTTGCCAGAGTTGATTTTAATTATTGCTCTAAATAACTTTAAGTAAACGTTTACATATTCACCTATACAAAAACTAAATATACTACTCATGATTAATCTAATTCATTTTTCTTCTGAAGCTCTAAATTCTCATTCCCTATATATGTTATAACAGTTTTTCCTTCTTTCCAAGGCATAAAGCCGTCATAATACTTTTTAGCGATATGGATTTGAGTTGATATATCTAAGTTTGATAAACGCTCATAGGCATATTGTAAAGATTCACTATCTTCTTCATTTGTTCGTTTAAAGGCACATTCTACACCATGACAATTATATGCAGTTAGCCGAGTGCATCTTCCCCTTTCCGATCTAGCACAACAATCTGAAAGCCTACTCAAATCAGATATTCTGTATCTCGACACACTATTCCCCCCCCTTTCTAATTAAACAAAAATAATAGGAGTTCTTCTTGATTCTATCACAAAAAAATTGGCTGATGTAAGTAAAACTTTTTGTACAGGAGAACTTTTTTACTTAATATTGCGCCTGTTGGTGTCGAAAAAATGAAGATTAAATATCAATAAAGGGAAGTATTCAATTTACTTCCCTTTATTTTTTCTATTATATTTTTCTATTATATTTTTCTATTTTCTATTTTCTATTTTCTATTTTCTATTTTCTATTTTCTATTTTCTAAGCATGATAAACTCTCACCTATTTTAATACATTAGATAACCTACCTATATTTTCAATAGAAACCACAACTTCATCGCCAGATTTTAGCCATTGCTGTGACCCTTCCGAATAACCTAAAATTACTCCACTTGGTGTTCCAGTGAAAATAATATCTCCTGGTTTTAAGGTCATATAATTTGAAATATAGCTCACAATTTTAGCACAGTTAAAGATCATATCACTGGTGTTGCTTAACTGTCGAAGTTCCCCATTTACTCTGCAACTAATTTCTAGATTGCTAAAATCAAGTTCATCAGCTGTAACTAAATATGGACCAATTGGTGCAAACTTGTCACAAGTCTTACCCAGAAGCCATTGTGCACTGCGGAATTGAAGGTCTCTTGCACTTAAATCATTTCCAATGGTGTAACCAAAAATATATGAAGCTGCTTCTTCCTCTGAAATATTAGCTGCTTCCTTTCCAATAACAATAACTAATTCTGCCTCATAATCAAATTTCTCAGCTGCTTTTGGAAGTGTAATAGTTTCATTATGAGCAGCCAAGGCATTGTTAAATTTACTGAAGATTACTGGTGAAGTAGGGATATCTTTGTTACACTCCTTAGCATGACTTATATAATTCAAACCGACACAAAGGATTTTTTCTGGATTAAGTATGCAGGGTGCATAAGTAATATTTTCTTCACGTAGAATTTCCACATCTTTTTTCATCAATTCAATAAGTTGTAATCTGCCCACTTCCCCACTCGAAATTACATCTTCCATTGTGTTTGGTGCTTCAAGAAGATAATCATTGGCAGCTTGCTCAACGTCAATTATCCCTTTTTTACATTTAATTCCTAATTTAATTTTTCCATCTAGTTTGAAATTTACAAACTTCATATTTCTATCCCCTTTTACTCACTATTCCTACAAAGATTCTTGATAGGAAGTATCTAATCCGTATGGGCCCATTTATCCTATTTTTTTATCTAACCATATCTTTATAAGTATTTTTAACACCAAATTTAACGGGCGCAATTTTGCACTGGTTAAATTAACCTTATAAAAATTATTCTAAACATATATATAACTTCTATACTTTAAATACTAACACTTTCAAATTCTTAGTGAATTTATCATTTCTTATTTTATTTTCTACCCTTGTATCTAAATTCCTTCTACCTTAATAGCCTTTATTTTTTATAACTCTGGCAAATTCTCGTGCCATTCTTAAATCTTCATCATTTTGTCTCCCCTTATTTAATCCACCAAAATATTTTGTGAAACTATAATCCATAAAGCCTCTACATGCAAATTCCTCAATTACATTAAATCCTTTTTCACTTAAACTTTTTCTTAGTTCTTTATGAATTGAAGTTATTATAAACACACCAATGTGAAACCATATTATATATGTGAATTCAATGTATAACATAATAGAATATAGCATTTAAAATATTGTTTGCTTTGGAGAATTCTTCTAAACATTTCTAATTTAAAAATGAAAAGAGAGCCTAATTACCATCAGCTCTCTTCTTTAAAGATTTTCCTATATATATGCTTATCTACATCATTACTAAGTTAACACTTTTCATTAATACAATAGATTTTTCTAATCTATTAATATGCTTCAGCAAAAAGCGTGCTATGACCTGATTGATTGCCTGATAAATAAAGATGGGTGGTATTTTCAAACTCAATAGCCATATGCGATGGTGGAAAATATCCCCCCGACTCCTTACTGAGTCTAAGCAAATCCCCACCAACCACTCTTTCAACTTCAGGCAATACATAATGTTTTTCTATGGACCCACCACTTATGATTGCATCTGCTTCTGGAACATCATCAACTAGGAGTATTCCTTCAGTACCATCAATTCCACCAAATTCAAAAGTTATGGCAGAGGCCTTAATGCAATTTTTCTCTGCACACTGTATAGTGAGCATGCCATCAACAGCCGCATTTCCTCCACCTTCCCAGGCCATGACAAGCCCGTTGGCATTCAGAAATTTTGCCAGTTTTACGTTAAAGTTTGCACATCTTTCCTTATGCCAATTGGTTGGGTTGTGACTTCTGCAGAATATTACACCTCGGAAGTTCAAGGTTTTTCCATGATTTTTGTATAATTCCATAACTATAGGATGATTGGTATGGAGATAAGTTGGCACTTTAAAGGCGGGCCATACATAGTTTCCACTCACAATGCAACCATCCAAAAGCTCATTTGGATGCAACAAGGTTGGCACAAGATTATCAATACTTTCACCATATAAAAAGGTGTTTGCATATGGTCCCTGATTCTGACATTGCCATACAAGAACTACATTAGGAAGTTCAGGATTCATCTCATCAATGCTATAACAAACACTTTCATCCGGTACCATATGCTTTGTTAGTGATGCTATAAAGTTAGAAATCTTAATTGCAATAATGCGTATATCATTATCATACTCTAAAGACGATTTATTCTTTGCAAGCTTATATAGAATTACAAGGTTCAAGGTCTCACTAAAAGGTGTAAAGCCTGCAATGGGCCCATCCATATCCATGATGGCATCACGGGGATAAAGTAACCCGCTACTTGCGCTTGACTCATCCCAAGGCAAGGCTGCGCTTTCCATCACAGTAAGTCCTTTAAGTATATTTGTAGTACCGTCTCCAACTGTAACTGGACTTCCGAAAAAACCAGAATACTGCATGCCGTTACCCTCTATCTTATACATGGGTTGAAGGGTATCAAGGAGATGAATAATACGAGTGTTTTCACCAGGTTTAACTATTTCAAAGTCAATATCCTCTACTGCTTTGAATAGGGTTTTCACTTGTTCTTTCAATTCCCCTTTTGAAATTGTAACAATACCTTCTGAGAGGAAAGTTTTATCACCCCACAATATATCCTTTATATTAAAATACTGTCTTGTAAGTTTCACGTCCTATCCCTCCCTGCTTTCATCAACTTCGAATATAGTAGGACCTGGTACATCCTGAGTTATTGCATACAGTGCCTTTATTAATATTTTGCGTCTGTATGCTTTTTCTCTTTCTATAGGAAGTTCAGGATTACCAACAGGTGACGTAAAATCACCACCAAACACTATTCTATTGGCTCCTACATTTAGGGCTATAGAAGTGAATGCAGTTATATGTGCATTGGGAAGACCCTCTCTATCCATTTCCTTTGCTATGGTTGCACAGCAACGCGTGCAGGTTCCTCATGTAGAGGTTAGGATTGCGGCACTAACTCCTGCATTTTTTAATTCAGCTACTATTTTTCTTCCCATATCCTTACTGCTTTCAATATTTGTGCCAACTCCACAGGTTGTGAAGAAATATTTATATACTCCACCTATTACTCCTTCTTTTTCAAGCTCTCTCATCTCATCAAGAGGTATAAGCCTATGTGGATCACTTGTTGCAAAAGTAGTATCATACCCTCCGTGGATAGACTCATATACCCCTTTGTTTAAAGAGTTTACACCTTCCATATCATATCTTCCATAAGTAACAGCAAATGCCTGTTTTATTTTATCCGGATTACCTGTTGGCACAAGACCTCCAGTTGTAACTAACGCAATAGTTGCATCTTTAAGTTCTGTTATTTTGGGAGCTGGCGACACTACTTCGAAGCCCCTTAGTGGTATTTCTGTAATATACTTCTTATTATTAAGCTTGCTTAGCAATATATCCACTACTCTTCTAGCTCCAATTTTTTCATGATATTCATTATATCTATGGCCAGTCCTTAGGTAACCTTCAAATCTTGATGGGCCTATAGCTTCTTTCCTTGCAAGTTTCAAAGCAAGTCTTGCGAGAATCGGTAGAGATTTTGACATACCTGCAGCTGTTTCACTTGTGGAAACAATATAATTATCCTTCACATACATATCTACCGCAGGATTCTCATGCCACATAGCTGTTACACTTGGTATTCCTAGATCCTTCTTTACATAGTCACATAACTTAGCACATGCAACTCCATAGCGACCGGCATTAAAGGCTGGTCCCGCGATAAACACATCAGGTTTCTCTTTTTCTATAATCTCCTTGATATCTAGGATGACACCTTGAAAGTTATCGTCATTATTTATAAAATTGTCTCCACAAACAATTATTTTTACAACTTCCATCTCACCATTCCAGAGCTTCTCCAGACCTATTGCAGGACCTTTCTTTTCCTCTAAAATACTGAGACCTACATCTGCCATAGTTTCTCCACCGAGCCCTGCATAGAATTGGTTTATATAATGTACTGCTTTGAGCACAGTCAAAAAGACCACTCCTTTCAATAACTTTTCTACTTCTTAAATTGCGTTACTCTTATACCTGTGGTATGTTGCCATCAATCATATTAACAAATACAGTCTTTGATATCATATATTTTTGGATGCCAGCCACACCGATTCCACTTTCCTTCCATCCTGTACCTGGGGATTCTATCATTCCTTTACTGAAATAGGTATTAACGTAGATTTGTCCTCCTTTTATCTTCTCTGAAACTCTAAGAGCTCGTTTAATATTTGTTGAGAACACAGCTCCAGCTAGTCCGTATTTTGTTCCATTTGCAATTTGGATTGCCTCTTCTTCTGTTTCAAAAGGTGTTATACACAAAACAGGACCGAAGATCTCCTCCTGAAATATTGTCATATTGGGTGTTACATCAGCAAAAATTGTTGGTGGCACAAAATTACCTTTTAAAAGTTCAACATCCTTATATGGCTCTGCCCCCATGACTACCCTTGCTCCCTCTGATTTTCCTTTTTCAATATAGTCCCAAACATTTCTTGCATGCTCTTTTGATATTAAAGTGCTGAAATTAACACCCTTCTCATAATCAAAACCGTTGCCAGGCACAAACTTCTCACATTCTACTTTTAACTTATTTATAAACTCTTCATAAATATTCTTATGAAGTATAAGTCTTGTTCCCGATACACAGACCTGTCCAGAGTTCAGAGTAAATCCAAATCTTGCCCATTTCACCACTTCATCCACATTCACATCATCAAAAATGATGTTTGGACTTTTCCCTCCTAGCTCCAAGGCAATGTCCTTCACTGTATCTTTTGATCTACCAATAATTTGCTTTCCTACTTCTGTTCCTCCAGTCATGGACACCATATCAACTAGTGGGCTCATTACAAGTTCATCCCCAACTTCACTACCTGAACCTGTAACCACATTCACTACCCCTGGAGGAAAACCAGCTTCATGAAATACCTCGGCAAGTAATAGCATACTGAGTGAAGCCCAAGAAGATGGCTTTATCACAACTGTATTACCAGCTGCAAGTATTGCGCACACCTTTTGACACCCCATCATAAGGGGGCCATTCCAAGGAAGTATTTCACCAACAACTCCACAAGGCTGCCAAAGCACGTAATTTAAGTGCCCAGCTTCGCAGGGAACAACCTTTCCTTCAATACAACGAGCTCTACCTGCAAAGTATTCAAAAGCATCTATACCCATCTGTACTTCGTAATACAAGGCACTCGTGTATAGCTTTCCGCATTCTAAAGTTTCAATGGTTGCAAATTCTTCAACTCTTTTTGAAAGAATTTGACCGGCTTTGACAAGTAATTTGCTTCTTTCTTTAGCTGACATTTGACTCCATGTTCCTTCATCATATGCTCGTCGAGCAGCAAGTATAGCTTTTCTTACATCCCTAATCCCACCTTTATAGGCTGTTGCAAAGGGCTGGTTATTTACTGGATTAATAATCTCAAAGGTGTTTCCTGATTCTGAAGCTATAAACTCACCATTGATATATAACTTGTAGGGCTCCTTCTTTACAAACAATAATGGGTTCAAACAATATTCCCCCTTTTTTAATATTAATTTCACGCAAAGATGGAAAATCAAATATTCTATATATAAATTAATTGCAATTGTAGTTATTCATTCAAGTGTATAACAAACTCTATTTCCGAAAATTCACAACTTTTCTATGTTTGTCCTAATCCACAAAAATGCTTGAGCAAAAGCCATAGCTTCCATTTAATGAGTTCTGTTTATTATGAAAGTAACTCTAACTTAAAAATTTATCTATGGTACTATTTAGATAAATTCATTGTGACTCCTTGATACTTTCTTTAAAAATCAGATTTCTAGATATTTTAAATTTGGTCCAGATATGCTCTGATTGATTCTATGTCTAAATTGACTTGTGCCTTCACTTCATCAAGGTTGTTGAATTTTTTCACACCTCTGATGTACGCGTGAGTTTCAAGAGCAATTGTTTTATCGTACAAGTCACCTGAATAATCAAGAAGGAAAGTCTCAATTGTTACATAATTATAGCTGTCCACTGAAGGACGTCTACCAATATTAGTGAGTCCCTTTACATTTTTTCCATCAATTTCTGAAAGTGTTCCGTAAACTCCGAAAGTAGGTAGTTGCTTAAACTCGCTAAAACCTAAATTTGCTGTAGGCATACCCACAGTTCTACCAAGTGCCTTCCCATGCATAACCTTTCCCATAAGTAAATATGGTGCTCCCAGCAGTTCATTAGCCTTTTGGAGATTTCCATCTTCAAGTGCCTTTGTAATACGTCTCGAGGTAACAGCCTCACCATCGTTAAGTACTGTGTCACATTCCACAAGTGTATAATCATATTTTTTCGCACATTGACGTAACGTATTGATGTTATGGTTGTCTGCGCCCACAACTATAACCTTTGCACCCAACTTATCCACCAAAATTTCCTTAATGTACTGCTCCATTGTAGTGTTTTTGTTTTCCTCTTGAATTTTGTATGAAATCATAACTTCAGGGCCATTTTTACTCAAAATATATTGCTTTTCTTCCTCTGTAGAAAGAATCTTTTTCTCATTTAACAATGTTTCATCATAGTGAAAGCTCAAAATAACGGAAGTAAATCCCTGTGTTGATGTTTCAATTAATTTGCTTATAACTGCACGGTGACCCATATGTACACCGTCAAAACTTCCAAAAGCAACGCAGGTATTTCTCATATTAAAATCATTTCCAATAATATATCTCACAGAAAATCAACTCCATTCCCATACTTAGTCATTCTGCCATGCAGTTTACCCACATGGCAGAATTAAAGAGTCATATTTAGGGGATAAATAAAACTAATTTACATTTCCAAATGTTTATCTAATTAGCTTTCTTAGTGCCCATGAAATAAAAGATCATACCAATTAAGAAATAGCCAGCTGTCCATGCCCAAAGCTGCCAACCACCATTAAGAATCCCAGGGATGTATGCAGCAATAATTACAATTAAAGTTACAATTGGAAGAAGATTTCCTCCTGGAGCCCTGAAGTGATTTTGAACTGATGGGTTTTTCTTTCGAGCTGCAATAATTGTGAGACAAACAATTGCAACAACAATTGCATTACATAGTGAACCTAGGTTTACGATTAAATTTGTGAAATCTGGGAAAGCCGATATTACTCCAACTATGATAATAACAACTATTTGTGCATTAACTGGAACACCTGTTTTTTCATTGTTCTTTGCAAGGAATTTAGGAAGTATTCCACTTTCAGCAGAGGCTTGAAGTGCACGAGCTGAGAGAGTCATAACTACAAGGATTGTTGTCATAAGTGCCAAAACTGCTGAAATAGAGATAAGCTTTGTAAGCCAAGTAATCGTAGCTAGTTTTGTAAAAGCTGCTGCATAAAGTGGAATATATGCCATGCCTGGATTCTTTTGTAAGAACTCAGAAGTAACAAGACCAAGTACTGAAACCATAACTAAAACGTAAAGAGTAACAACAATTAGCATAGCGATGGTCATAGCCTTTGGAACTGTCTTACTTGGGTCTTTAATCTCACCTACCATAAATGAAACAGCTACTATTGATCCGTATGCAACCATTGCTATAGGAATAGCACTCATGAAACCAAATGTACCTTCAGCACCCTGTGTGAAGAATGGCGTTAATAAGCTTCCATCCCATTGGCCGCTAAAAAGTGCAACAACAATGAATATAATCATTGTGCCAGCAAGACCAAATGTCATAATTGTGTTAGCCTTACCTGTTATAGCAATATTAACTAGGTTTAAGAGTCCGCAGATAACAACTGTAGCAATTGCAATAGGAACTTGATATTCACCAAAAGCTGGAAATCCAACCCCTAGATAAATACTGACATAAATTGCTGAAAAAGCAGCTCCTGCCCAACAGCCAAAGAGGTAAGCCCAGGTTGAAATCCATCCCCAGAGACGTCCTTGCTTTTCATTTTTACCAAGTGATCTTGCAGGAAATACAAATATGCCTCCTGAATGTGGATAAATAGTAGAAAGTTCAGCTGTTTGTAGACCATATGCAAATAAAATTACAGCTGCAATAACCCAAGATAATATTGAAGCAGGACCCGCGTTGAGAATTGTCATTCCTGAAAGAGAAAAAATTGCACTACCTATCATTCCGCCAATTAGAATAGTTGAGCTGTCTAGTAAACCAAGTTTGCCATTTTCATTGTTTAACATAAAATCTCTCCTCTCTTCTTTGAAAATTCTATGATTCCAGTGTTTTACTTACAGTAACAACCTGATGTCCATTTCTGTATTTGAGTTAAAACTATCTGTCATGGCAAATTTACTTCATTTATTCCTTAGTACATTGTTTCAATTACTGGCACGAGTTCCCTAGCAATGCTATCCACATCTATTGTACTTTCTATGTGTAAGTTGTATATTTCCAATCTCTTTAACTTTTGTAATCACCTTAAGTCCCTTATCTCATATTTATATATATAAAACCCCTACATCTTTACAATGATGCGGTATGTTTTTGGATCTACTGCACGCTGAAATGCGTACTGAATATTTTCCATGGGTACAACTTCTGATATAAGTTCAGATGGATCTATCATCTTGTTAGAAAGTAGCTTTGTTGCCGCTAAAAAATCACGGGTATTAGGATTTACAGCTCCTGTAATATTCATTTCTGTAGAGTGAACTCTATTGACGTTTAACTCAATAGGTTTATCTGGATGGAAGGATGAGTACATTACCACACGGCCAAGCTTCCCTGCCATCTGAATACTTTCTTCAGCTAACTTTGGGAGTGCTGCAGTGCAAAATACAATATCTGCTCCTCTACCTTCTGTAAGTTCTTTAACTTTCTCTATTGCATCTACCTCTTTAGAGTTAAGAAGAATGTCAGCACCCATTTTTTTTGCAACATCAAGGCGGTGTTCATCAACTTCACAAGCAATAACCCTTGCCCCTCTCATTTTTGCCAATTGGATATGGAAGGCTCCCATGATTCCAACACCGATTACCACAACGTCATTACCAAGTTCAATATTTGCATTATTTATGCTGTGTACGCAACATGCCAAGGGTTCAGATAGTGCTGCGAAGGTCAAATCCAAATCATCAGCCATTTTATAAAGAGCCTTTGCCTCAAGAAGCATGTATTCAGCAAAGCCTCCTGGTCCTCCTATGCCCTCATGGATATTTGCCTTAAAAGAAATAATACATTGGTTTTCGTGACCGTTTCTACAATAATAGCACTCGCCGCAACTTGTAAGCATTCTTGTTGCAACCTTATCTCCTATATTTAAACTTTTTACTTTACTTCCCACTGCAACCACTGTTCCTGCAGCCTCATGACCTCCCGCGAAAGGATATCGCTTCATAACACCATTAAATATCCTTTGTTCTAATGTACAAATAGCACAACTGTCCACTTTAACAAGAACTTGGCTTCCCTCAGGTTGTTTTAAATCTTTTTCAACGAACTCTATTTTTTTCTCATCAGAAATAATTGCTACCTTATATTTGTTACTCATAATACCCCTCCTAGAACTTTTTATTTAGCTCTTTAAGTGCTGCCTCTACACTACAATCCTCATGAATAAGTCTTGCTATGGCACTGGCAAATCTAGCTGGGTTCTCATGATTCCAAATGTTTCTTCCCATTGCTATGCCTGCGCCACCTGCTCTTAGTGCATCTTTGATATCAGTTAGAAGTTTTTCTTCCGCTACCTTTTTGCTTCCACCTAATATAACAACGGGCACATATACACTTTCACATAATTCCTTAAAAGTTTCAGGATCACCAGTGTATTCAGTTTTTATAATGTCAGCTCCCATTTCAGCTCCCATACGGCAAGCGAAGGTGATATTTTCTGGGGTTCTTGAGTCTGCTCCCCCTTCAAATCCTCTTGGAAGCATCTCAGCTGTTAATGGAATTCCCCATTTATTACAATCAAGAATATTTCTTGATAAGTCCGCCAATATTTGATCTTCCCATTTCGAACCTGGAAATCCCATGCTGATTACAGAATCTGCTCCTAAACGTATTGCATCTTCAACACCTACTACACTTTGAAGTGGCTTGTCTTTAGATCCTAAAAATGAACAGGACCCATCAAGTCTTAGAATAATGCCCTTGCCATGAAAATCCTCTGCAAATTTTTCTGCAAGTCCAACAGTAGCTAAAAAAGCATCTGCCCCAGCTCTTGCCACCTCACTGATAATTTTACCTGGATACTTCATACCAGGAAGAACATTAAATCCATTACCGTGATCCATTGCCATAATGAAAGTTTTCTTATCCTCTCTGAATATGTGATTTAAACGATGTATTTTGTTTGTCATGTTGAACTATCTCCTTTCCTCTCTGTGTCCTTATAATTTGAAAATTTATAAATATCTTAAGGCATCCTTGTGCCACGTTACCCCTATGCCCCAATCATAAACTTTTTAAAGTTAACTTATTAAATGTTACATTTGTACAGTATATGAACTTTTGTAACCCGATATGACTTATGTAATATTATTTTTGTAATAATATTACATTTGTAATAATATTTTTAATACATAACTAGGTTTTAGCTGCTAGTTGAATTAACTATATTATTTTAAAGAGAAGAACCTGTGAGCATTTGTAACACATTATAGTAACAAAGTATGAAAACTTATGAAAATAAAAGAATTGTAGTACTTTAACTAGTTTGGAGAGGAGGATTGATGAGAATATAAGTCATGTGTACAAGTAGATATTGTGGTTTATAATGATTCGTAAGCATATTTATATTTACTATACACAAATATTAGTAGGTGTTATAATATAAATGGAATATTTAACAAATAATGGTAGGTGATGTTGTGCAAGAGGCAAATACAAAAAATGAGTACACAAAAATTGCATATTACTATTACAAGCTGGGAATGACCCAGGATGATATAGCAAAAAAGATGTCCATGTCTCGTCAAAGAGTTAATAGAATTCTTAAAAAGTGTCTAGACACTGGAATTGTGAAAATTGTTATACAGGATTATGAGCATGAAAATGTAGAATTAGAAGTACAATTGGAAACACTCTTGGGGCTCAATGAAATAATTATTGCTAATACTACCGATGGTGAAATTAATGAATCCATTGGAGCAGCAGCTTCTTCTTATCTTGAACGTGTTTTGAAAGCAAATGATATAATCGGCTTCTCCAGAGGTAGGGCATTGTCTTCCCTGGTAAGTAATTTACAACCTATAGAAAGAATAAATCTTACAGTAACGCAGCTTGTTGGCGGACTTAATGCTGAGGAAGCACACATTAATTCAGATTACATTGTAAGACACTCATCAGAAATCTTAAATGCAAAACCCTGTTTCATGTATGCTCCTATTATTTTAGAGAATAAGAAACTCCGTGATTCTTTGATGAAAGAAGGCTTTTTTTCCAATGTGTACGATACCATGAAAGCCTGCACTATTGCAATGGTTGGTATTGGTGACATGTCAGTGAATTCCGCCTTTGTTAAGAAAAAATATATATCCAAGACAGAGCGTGATATTTTACAGACTGAGAATGCAGTGGGTGAGATTTGTACTCATTATTTCGATATTAAGGGAAAAATAATTGATAGTGGTCTAAACGATAGAGTTCTTGCCATAGATTTAGACAGTTTCAAAAAGATTCCCATCCGTATTGGTGTAAGCAGTGGTCCTGAGAAGCTTTCTGCAATCATTGGAGCTGCGCGAGGTGGACTAATAAATGTACTTATCACTGACTTAGAAACAGCACTTGAATTATCCAAAATGCTGTAGATTTTATAATTCTTAGACGATCCTTGATGATGAAGATATATGACCATTTTGTAATTCAGTATTCTTTGAATGCTATGGGCTAAGCCTTCTATTACCTTATTTAAAGACTTGAATAAATTAAAAAGAGACTAAGAATTTCATTCTTAGTCTGCTTTTTAACTCTTTTCCTCTTCTTCATAGCAAATAATAGGAGTTCCCTCCTCTATATTTTCATATATTTTTTTAGCTAAATACAGTGGAGAATTTATGCACCCATGGGATCCTCTGCTTTTATATATCTCTCCTCCAAAGGAATATCTCCAACTTGCATCGTGGATTCCTATATTTCCATTAAAAGGCATCCAATATGTTACTTCAGCTTCATAATCTGCTCCTCTTAAAGTTGATCCCTTTTCTTTATAATTAAGCATATACACTCCAAGTTTAGTACCGCGACCTCTATTTGGATTTCCTGTTACTACAGAACCTTGAACTATAAGCTTTCCATTTTTATAAAACCACAAATGTTGCTTTGTTATATTAATTTCCACATAAGTTTTACCTATGTCGTTTTTTTCCCTAGACACAGCCCTTTGAGTATATATTGGCTCTTTTTCAAGGACTTTACCCTGTTTTATATTTTCTAATAATGCTTTTGCTTCTGCAGAGCAATTTATTTTCCAACCATAAAATCCGCCATTTACTTCTACTATTTTACCTGTAGAAGTTTTAATTTCTCTAGGGATACCAACAGTATCATATTTTTTACTAAGTCCTAGCACATATTCAAAAACTGACTTTTCATTTAATGTTACTTCTAAATCTTCATCAACGCTAAGCCACTGATTTATAATATTTCCATCTAATATTTCATTTACATTACCGAAGATGTAAGTTATTTTTGTTTTTACATACTCATTTAATAAATTCTTGGTCTCAGAAGTTTTATCCGAATCCAAAGTGTACTTTGGATTTTCATAACATCGATTTTCATTTAAATCTAATTTTGTTTCTCCTTTTAATATACTTTTTTCTACCGTAGCCTTTAATTTATCTTTATACAACTTATTTCCATATACTTCTTCAGTAACTTCATAGAAACCATTTGAGTACTTAAAGCTTACACTTTGTGGCTCTATAATATCTTCATTTAAACATTTTAATTCATTTATTTTATTTTCTAAATTATCACTATTATAAACATATAAATCATGCACAAAATATTTTTGTTCCCTTAACAGTGAACTTATCCATTTAAATGAGTTTTGCATTTTATAAACTTTGGCAATACTATTTCTTTCATTGAAGTCCATTTCTATATCTTGTCCTATTATTTCTTCTATTTCATCGTTTCTCTCTATTAACTGCAATCTGTAATCTTTACCATAACTTCTAAATTTATTATCTACTTCATCATGTGCTTTTAAGGACACCTCTACCCCATTTATTACTGTATTAAAAAAGAAATGATTGGCAAAGTATATTGAGATAAGTAAATATGCTAGTACAATTGAAGCTATTGAAATAATAATATTTCCTGTAATTTGGTTTTTAAAAAGCTTTTTTGCATTGATATTTTTCATATAGATATTACCTTTCATCAAAAATACATTTTTTAGAATAATAAGGAACTTAACCAAGTTTAACAACCGCGAAAAAGATTTAACTTCCACAAAAGTTCATACTTCTCTTTTGGATTCTTCTCTTTTGGATTCTTTTCTATGGAGTATAAGAGAAATATCTTTCCAAAAGGTTGTGAAAAACAATCACTAATTTATAATATGTTTGCATTTCTCACTTTAAAACTTAATGGTATATAGTAGTATTAATTTTTTAATCATAAGTTGTTTCTATTATTTTTCTTCCCTGCACTGCTTAAAAATTAAACCATTTAGTTTTATAAATTAGATCTTACCTCAGTACCTTTAATTTTTTCACTGGATATTGGTTAAAATAACATCAATATTACACTTAGCTTCAGATTCTTAGAATAAGGAGATATTTTATATGGATTTTTTGCAAGGTCAGGAAACACTTACAGCCCTTCAATGGGTTTATCGTGCAATTGTTGCTTATTTCTTTTTGGTCATTGTTGCAAGAGTCTTAGGTCAGCGCACCATATCCCAATTAAGACTCCTTGATTTTGTTATTGCCTTAGTGATTGGGAATATTATTGCTCATCCCTTGTCTGATGAAAATCTTGGGATGGAAGGCTCCATGATATCAACGGTTGTATTAGTTGTCCTTTATATTATTAGTATTTTTAGTATTCTTCAATTTCCATCTGTAAGAAAACTTATTAATAGCTCACCAATCACCATAGTCCAAGATGGAGAGATTCTTTATAAGGGATTAAAAAAGGCAAGAATATCAATTGATGTTTTACTAGAAGAATTACGTGAAGAAAAAGTGGAGGATGTAAAGAAGGTTGCTTTAGCAATTTGGGAAGCTGACGGAAAGATTTCAGTTTTTTTACATCCAAAATACGAACCCATCACCCCTTCCTTCTACCAAATGGAAACAGAACCATTTAGTTTGCCTAGTGCCGTAATTAAGGACGGTAAAATTAATTTTGAGGAATTAACCCAAATTCAAAAGGATGAGAACTGGATTATTTCTAATTTGAAGAATTCATATCAAACTGAAGTGAAAAATGTTCTCCTTGCAACTGTTGATAGTAAAGGAAATCTAAAAGTTTTTTTATATAAGTAATATCTTAAAGCCCAAAACAATTTGCTTAAATAAAAAGAACTTCAATTCCTTTATTTTGGAAAAAACATACCAGTTTACAGTGAATTTTTATTCATAATGAAAATTTAGTATGACTTTCACATCTTTTTCCTATAAGCTATCTTTTTATGCCACAAAAAAGATAAGCTCAAACCACATAAAAAAATCCAGCTAAACAAGGTGCTTAGTTGGATTCTCTTTATTTTATAGTTATACCTGGATTTTTACTCTCCTCATCTGAAACAACGGATATACCGTAGATCTTTGTTGCCTCTTTAACCCTTGATTGAAGATAGGGGACCATTGGATAAGTTATTCCATCATACCGTGTTCTTACAAAAACATTACTCTCTTCACCACTATCAACCATTGTTATAATATCCCTATACCCATTAGTCCTTTCATCACTTATAATGAGAGGCTTTTTAATAAGTATAATTTTTGATAACAATTTATATTGTCCATGTTCAACTTTAAAAATTGCTGCTTGACATGCTCCAGTTATTTTACAACAAACACTACTACCAACAAGATATGCAAAAATTTCTGGAACACCATCATCATTAAGATCTACTTTATTATAATAATATCTAATACCTTTTTCATTTAAAACATATTCTTTTCTTATTGCTTCTTCAAGGTTTATATCCCTTTCAGTTTCCGAATATATAGGCTTCACATCAGAAATATCTATACTTGATGTTTTATTTTCTTGCTTCTCTTGATTTTCTCCAATTATATTATTTGCATTAAACTCCCGATGGCTAGTATCCTTTTCATAATCATAGATTTTAACAAGCCTATTATTTACATAATTATATATATAGTGAAAAGGCACCGACTTCAGCTCTCCTGAATCTATGCAGATAATAATATTCACTATGCTATGGTTCATTGTTTGCAACTCAATTCTCGAATTGTAGCCATAATTAAATCCTAATCCAACAGTACAATATCTGTTAGTTTTAGAATCATAAACTACAAGTCTTATATCATGTGCAAAATTTCTTGCAATAAAATTATCTCTTTTCCCAATTAAATATATATCATCTTCAATATTATCACCATTGATGTCCATATGTTTGTAGTCTAATATATAAAAATCATCACTATAGGGTATTTTATGTGTTTTATAACGGAATTCCTCATATCCCATATAATTACTCCTCTAAATATTGCTTCTAATAACATACTATGCCATAAGAAAAATATCGATTCAAAACACGGAATTTATTTTCTCTTAATTAGAAAAATCATATCCGTGAGTTGCCTTATTAGCTTCCCTTTTTAATATTGCGGTGATTACTGAAGGCACTCCAATACCATTTAATATTTATTAACACACTTTTCATGCAAATGACCTGATCCCTACTCCTTTTCAGTAATAAACATTGAAGTAACGACTTTTACCTCCGGATACTTGCTATTTTGCTCCTCAATGAAGCTTCCAGTTTTATTCTTTAAAAAAGCATCGAAAAAATTAAGGGTATATGAGTTCACAATAGAATCAGCTCTTTTAGTATCACTCTTCCCCGTTGCTCCAAAGATTTTGAAAATCGGTGAAAAGAATTGTACGTCAGTGAAGTTCAAATGCTCCAAATTTTCAATATACACTATTTGTCCCCCATTATCAGCCACTTTCCTCATATGTTCGATTTCGACTTTCTTATCTTGTATTTCTTTATCTTTCCATTCCCTTGTAGTTCCCATTTTCTTAAGCTCTTCATCAGTATACACATAGTTATTCATAATAGTTTTTAGTTTTTGAAATCCGCTTTCTGAAAAAACGAATGAAAATGGTTTATTTGCGCCCATTTTATCATTCAAAAGGTATAACCCTCCATCCAAATTTATACCTACTGTAATTCTTGGATCATAGGAAGAATCATATGCTGTAGCTCCACCAATTGAATGTCCAAATACACCTATATGTTCCAAATCAAACTTTCCTTTTAGACTACTTTGAATTTCCCCAGAATTCATTAATTCAAACTGGTCGAGAGCAAAAGTCACATCATCAGTTAAAACCTTTCCTACTTTGTCACGATTACCTGTTTCAGTGTCATAATCATTTTCAGCTGAAAAATATTTATTGGTTTCACAGGCAGTTATTCGTCCATCTGGAAATACTGTTGCAAATGTGTTATAGGTATGATCGATGACTGCAACTATATAACCCTGACTAGCTAGATTCTCAGCTTGCGACGTATGAAGAATTCTAGATGACCCAAAGCCAGGATTAACAACGATTAGAGGATATGAACTCTGTACAGAAGAGATATCAGCATCTTTATAGGAATGGCTAAGAACGTACTTTAGATGTTCAAATGTAAATCCTGGAAGCCCATAATTTTTTGCCATTGGCTTCATGATTTTAGTATCAGGTATAAATGGAGCTGGTTTTCCACTGGTATTTTCTGCTGGGTACCATACTTGGATCATCAGCTCTCTCTTACTCTTTGCAGTGTCTAAAAAAGCTTCCTCCCTTTCTCTATCTATGAAATGAAAGGCTTGGGTTCCAACCTTAAAATCTCCCGTTGGTATTGGTAGTTTAAATATAGGAAATACATACATTAAAACTGCGGTGATAACCATAGACATAACTATAATAATTCTCCCAGGCAACCTCATAACATGTAAACCCTGTGGAATCACAGATGTTTTATGATTGTAAATGAATGAACAAATTAACATGAATATGGTGAAACAATATGGAAACAGAAGCTGTAACCTATATCCTTCAACCACCAAATGGATAATAAGGAAAATAAAACTTACTCCACTTGTAATGAGCAACGTAGATTTACGGATACTACTTTTTAAGAAAAATATTGTTATAAATAAACCTAAATTTGATAAGAACAGTAACATTTCAAAAGGTCTCATTTTCAATCCTCCATATAAAAACATTTTAGAATTTGAACTTAGAAACTAGTTTCCAAGTTCACTCTTATTATATAAAACATAGCTTCCTGACACCATTTCATTTGCCTTACAAAACTATACAGATTCCTTACACTTTTGTCACATAACAAAAAAAGTAACAACGGGCTTTTAAAACTTTGCATTTTTATGCAAAGCCTTCTACTATTTGTAATTCTGTGGCAATTCTAGCTTATACATACTAAATGATAGAATATTTGGTTGCGTAAAACTCAAAAAAAAGAAAAAGTGCTCTACCCATCAGGATAAGCACCTTCTCTTTTTTACTATTCATTAATCTAAATATCATCTAAAGGTTATTATTAATCACACCTAGGGTGAAATGGCTAAAAGTGTATAAAATAGGGGGACTATTTTATGCATTAACTTTATTCTGATTTATAACCATTATCACCATAATACCCAACCCTACTATGAGGAATGCTACTCCTACTATATAGAAGTATTGTAAAAAGGGGGAGTTTGTACCGGCAATTTCAAATATACCCTTTAAAAAACTAGCAATAGTAAGTGTTGCTATTCCTGAATTATGAATATTTAAAAACCCTCGGTATCCTTCAAATCTGATAATATGAGGCATAAACTTTTCAATTATGAAATAAATCAGAGCACCGCCAATCAAGGGGTATAAAAACATCCAAGTCATTGCTTTTGAATCTACTCCATGACTAAAAATGCCATAGACTTTATCTATAACTACAGCCGTTACTGACAATATCAAATAAGTTACAATTGTTTTTCTAAGCTGTTTTTCATTATTTCTCTTATTAATATCCAAAATAGACAATGTCGCTCACCTTTCTTTCTCCAATGGTTTTACCACTTGTAGGTTTATTTATAATTTCTCCATTAAAGTACATGGTTGAGGATCCGCCTCCATCTAGATTATATGCTACACTGCAACCTCTTTCCTTCAACTCCTCTGCAAGTTGTAGAAGGGAAAGTCCCTCACTTTCGCTAGTACGCCCATCGGATACAATTACAATATAGTGAAGAGGATCAATCTGACCAATTGCAGTTCTAGGATTACTTGACATTGATTTCCCCACTTCACTAGAGCTATCTACAACAATTTTATCATCTACCACAAGGCCAGGGCCAAAGGATAAAACCTGCCATGCATCATTGTCACTTAAGGAATCTAAACTTGTGTCACCTTCTGAAACAACGGAAAAGTTACCTTCCTTGTCTATAATCAAAGCATCATTATCTCCGCTTCTTGCCGTGTCCCTGTAAGTTACACCATTTCGCAGTACATATCCGCCATCTCTAAATCCGTAGTAATCTCCGTTTATGGCAAATACAGCCTTGTTTTCCTCTGCCATGTCAGAAGTTGTTGCGGTTATATTTCGGCCATAAGTATTATTTGCAAAAGCTGTTTTTAGATATGATGCATTCGAAACTTGAATATCAGCCACGTAGATGTTTGAGTCATGATTGCGAACTGTTTCAATGTTAATTTTAATATTCTCATCTTCATAGGATTTGCTTGTAACAACCGCCTCCGACTGAACAATAGAGTTTACTGAGGTTTCTTCCTCCGCTTTTGTGGTTGTTGAGCCTGAAGATGCTGTGGATGACTCTTTTGAAGGTACTGCTTCTGCTGAAATATTAGTTATTGATTTAGGCAGCACAAAGGTATCCAGTAGTGTGAAACTAATAGCCCCTGTCAGTATAATAGAGTAAATAGCTGCCCATCTATAGGGCCTAGCTAGTATTTTTTTCATTTGGTTTCATCCTTTCATTTTGAAGAGTTAGAAGAACTATTTTTAAATAAAGTTACGGGTAGAAATACATTTTCAAGTAAAATTCTTAGAAATGTACCTAAATATGCAAAACCATCCATAAATTTATAACTCATTGCTCAATATTATTGTCCTTCTCGTATAAACTTCTACTTAACAAATACAAACTTTCTTTGAGACCAGTAACTGAAGAAGAAGATTGTTATTTCAGTTAAGACTTTGGCTAAAAATAAGGAAAAACCTATAACACTGTAATACATACCAATTACTCCATAATTTAAAAACATCATGAAAGCTGCTAGTATGAAATATCTAGGTAAAGAAGTTTTGATGGAGTCATCCTTAAATTTTGAAAATACATAAAACTTATTTACTGTATAGTTAAACACGGCACTGCAAATTCTTGCTCCTACTACTGATAAAAATAAATTTGAAGTTAAGAGTTGTATTACTCCTAGAAGCGTAAAATCAAGTACCCCAGACAAAAGAGAAGACATACTAAATTTAATGATAGGTAGGTATACCCTGAGAGAGTCCTTTAAAGGATGAAAATGTGAGGATTTATTTTCTTCCAAGTACACTGTGTCTATATCAATCTCATAAAAGCTGTAACCTGCTGGCACAGTGTCTAAAAGCATATTCATTTCATATTCAAATCTGTCACCCTTAATCTCACAAAGCCAAGGAAGCATTTCCATTGAAAATCCACGAAGACCAGTTTGCGTATCATAAACCTTAGCACCACTGGTAAAGGAGAATATGGACCTTGTAATGCTGTTTCCAAAACGACTACGAAATGGAACTTCCCCTACAAAACGTCTAGTTCCAAGGACTACAGTATTATTGTGATTTTTTATAGACTCAGCAATTTTCACAATATCCTTAGGTAAATGCTGACCATCACAGTCTGCTGTAACAACTCCTATAGCTTCTTTAGTTTCTTCTATATATTTAAAGCCAGTTTTTAAGGCTGCTCCCTTTCCCCTGTTTTTCTTATGAGTTAAAACAGTACATCCAAGAGTTGAAACAGCATCAAAAATATGTCTATGTTCCTGTCCACTTCCATCATCTACAACTACAATGTCATATTCACAGATAGATGTTAAATCTTTTATTAGGTTAATTAATTTTTCGCTTGGTTCATATGCTGGAATTAAAATTACCATAGATTTACCCTCCTTAATTTCTAATCTATAGGGAACCAAAGTTAGAACTTAATTCGTCCAGGGGCCAACTTTGGTTCCTTTAAGACTTTTAAGAATGAATTAAACATTCACCTTGGAAGCCACCATTACTTTATTTTATAAAACCAACCTTAAACACACCTTAAATGAAAGAATATATAAACTCATGACATAAAAAAAATCCCCTCAAACAATATGTCTGAGGGAAAATAAAGCTCACTTTAATATTTAGTTAGCTTCTTGAAAGTTTTTTAGATGTCCCTTACAAAGGGTATACTTTAATCTTAAGTTAGATTATTCTTTTATTTTAGATATGTATGGATTTTTGCTCACATCATCTGAGACAACTGGTATACCTTGAAGTTTTGCCCTTTTCAATTCTTGGTTGAAGCTTGGGGATCATTAAATAGTTTTTCCCATCATACCTTATATGTTGTTTCAAAAATGACTTTCACATTTCTGTATCATTCTGTATTAATTTTCATCAGCACCTTCTTTTGTTCACTAATAATTCTTCTTATACTTTTATCCGAAAGATAGTATTCCTGAGCTAAATCTAAAATTGCAGTACCTTCTATATATTTTAGATAAATTTCTTCATTTCTTCTTTTTAGAGTGTCTCTTGAGCCACTCTGTTCTCCCCATTTCTTTTGTTCTTCCTCTTTTCTAGGTATATATAAATATTCACCATCAACATATTCTTGAATAATTTTTAAAATATCCTCAGGTAAAACATTGTTTGCATTAATATATTTCATATCTTTACTCCTCCAAAAATTTATTTTTGTTGAAGCAAAGACCAAAAAAACTGTTGCAAAGCTATGTTTGCAACAGTTTCCATTCTTACATAAAGGAAAAAATTTATGAAATCATCTATTAAATCACCTAATGCTGAAAAATTGCACACTAAATGAAGTCCTTTTTAAGGTTAATTAAAAAAGAACTTAACAAAGCCATATAATTCAACATCAGCTATTTTAACAAAATAATCTCCAAGCAAAGCATAGCCGATTTAGCTCTTATGGCCTTCGCAAGGAGTTGTTTTTAATCCTAAGTCATTTTTGCAAATCATAATATTTTCCCTTTCATA
>NZ_JAVWDJ010000003.1:53396-167610 GCF_036642255.1 Clostridium sp.
GAGTTGTTTTTAATCCTAAGTCATTTTTGCAAATCATAATATTTTCCCTTTCATAAATACTAACATTTAATTATATTTAAAAATAACGTTTATATTATACAATATTATTATAAAGATCTCAATAAAATAATGTACAAGCTCATTTTGTTCAACCATTTTTCAAAGGAGATTTCACTTGAACAAAGCACCTTTTGCTACACCATAGTTTTGCTTACTGTAAAGGACTCCCCCTTAAACTTGCTTAAACATAAAGTGCCTAGGAGACTTATACTTCAAAATATGGTTAAAACACAAGACCTGTTATTAAGTTGAGAAATAGTAGGCTTTTTAATAGTATATTGTTGAATCCGATATTAATGACTAATTCAAGAGTATTGACAGTAAAAAAGCGTATAGAGTAAGTAAAAGATTAAAATAAATCTCTATGCTCATAATCATTACAGAATCATTAATTAGATTGAAGGCTTCTTTGTCACCATGTTATTATTTCATTGTGGCTATCCTATGAAAGTTATTATTTCTAGTTTAATACAAGATTCAAGAGTTAAATTGTTAATCATATGTATTACGTTTAAAATTAGGATGATAGTTATTACTTTCAGTTAGAGTGATACCTTTCATCCTTTTGTTACCAGGCTAATGATAAAGTGTAATTAAAAGTAATATCATTTTCACTCACATGATTAATAAAAATAAATGTTTTAGAAAAGAGGTGCTAGATTTTATGAAAGCTTTTATAAAGAAGCATGAATATAATTATATAAAAAAGCGTTTAAATGATTTAAATAATGCTTTCAAAGGTTGCGTAGATATTAATATTATTGAAGCTACTAAAGCATACATCCACGGAAACATATTAAATATTTTTTCAAATTTATCCGAAGATGAAAGAGCTCTACTTGATATTAGTAAAATAAAAAATCCACTTCATATTAATAAATATTTAGCTGAGCTAGATGAATATGTATATGGAATGCCAAACATTACGAATGCGCAAATTATTAAATTGTTTAAAAAGGAAAAGAAGTTAAAATTATCAAGCTTAAATTCACAGGATTCAAAGAATGTATATTTAGGTTGGGTAGATGATTCCATCAATAAATTATTTGTGGCTTATAATATGAATGGTAAACTTATAGGTATGTCATGTAGAACTCTAAAGTATACTTCCAATAACACCAATAGATGTACCCTTTGTAATCATGTAGGCGGCGAAAATGAAGTAGCTTTTGTTTCACCTATCTGCAAAACATCTAATGCTGGGGAAGGTTCCTATAAGTCAATAGCCTTTGATATATGTTTAGATAGCGAGAAGTGTAATGACCGAATCGTGTCTATCGAAAAACTTGAGAGCATTTTAAAGGAAGTTAACAATATAAAGTGATAGCTGCACATGTACACTTAACTCCCTATTAACAATTGAAAAATAGGGAAATAAAATATAATAAATAACAGCCTAATGCACCCAATATAGTGCTTTAGGGGGTTCTCTATTTAAGAACGTTAAACCGTTATATGCTGGATATACTGATAATAGCTGGTAAGTACTATTTACCTCTTCTGGACTTCTTTTATATTTCTTATTACCACATTCAACAGTACTTACTCTAGTGTCGATAGCTGTATTGTCTAAACTATAACTGGGCCTAATACTTAATTCATAAATAAAAATGTGCTACCTAAACAAATTAGGTAGCACATTCTGTATTATGGCATTTTCTCTTTGTAGAAGTAATTCTTTGTATAGTTTTCCGTGATAAGTAATACTTTTCTGAAAGAGATTGTGTGTACATTCCTTCCACATAATTTCAACAATTGCTTATTTTTAATGGAATAGAGGCTTATACTATTGCCTCTAAAACATTCTTATTGTCTGCAGACTTTATAACATGTATCTCCATTCCGTGTCTTGCTTTCATATTTAATGATTTTTTATCACCATTAATAAATATTACTCCTTCTTTATACATATCTTTTATTTTGCTCCTTGAAATTTCAAGTATATCACTTTAAAGCCTATCTACCCTCAATTCTATTGGATACTTGCAAATGAGTTCAATAACAAGTTCATTTTCCTTTATGTAATATGCTTCTGATTTTCTTTGGATTAACCTATAATTTATATTATCCTGAACAACTTTCACTTTATTTTTACTATATATACTTAAATTAAAGGCATATTCTCTGGCTAATTCACTATCCTTTGAAAGAAACTTATCATACTCATACTTACTATAATACTATGAGGCTTTATTCTTTCGTATATAGTCATATTCCAAATTGATTTACTCTTAGGCTAACTAAGCTCTTCATAAATTATCATCTACAAATTACTATTTGTGTTTCACTCAAGTTGCTTATATTTCCTATTATGCCATGTTTTGTGAACGATACATTGCTTGTGTAAAGTTTTTTTCATGCACAAAAACAACCTTAGCCAATTAATATTAATGGCTAAGGCTATAAACTGCATTCACTTATGATACAGCTCTCCGTATCATCTCTAAATGAGGTTTTTCCATTTTATTCTTCTGTATAAATCCTATATAATTATGATATAATTCTAAAGTAATATTTTGAAATCCGTAGTAGATGGCTACGGGGGTTTTGAAACATAATCTTTTTATTTCTAAGTTAATTATTAAGATTAAATTTCTTGGTATTCATATAGAACTTAATGGCAAAGAGAAAAAGCACCCATCCGCCAAAGACTAGTGCTTCACTCTAGAATAAAATATTAATTTTAATTCATCCTCAATAGGTCTATCTATTCAGCATCAAAATCAATAAAGTACTTTCTCTCTGGTGTATGTATGGTGAGGGTTGCTAAATTAATATTGTCCTCTAAAATATCCACTCTGTATTCGAACATGGTATCATCATTTTGCTTCTTCATGAATAAGTAACTTCCTTCTTCTTGATCCTCGGCCTCATCACTTATTTCAGCGTAGATTTCTTCGCCACTGACTTCTCCAGGATATCCTGACTTTCTTATCTTTTCCTCTATTGCTTTAAAAAACTTTTCCATTTTTTTTGCTCTCTTTCTTTTTAAATACCTATTTCTCTTCAAATCAAGTATATACTATGTTTCTAAATAACAGTATCCCTAATCATTATTAATTTATGATCTGAGGAAAACCTCACTTATCAAACTCACATGATTCTCAATGACCCTAGGCTAATAATTACGTCATATTTTAATTATTTAATTAAATTATTATACCTTCAAAATGATCCATTTCATGTTGAATTATTTGTGCTGTAAATCCAGTAAACACTTGCTTTTGCTTCTTAAAATTTCTATCAAGATACTCCACTTCTATCTTTTCATATCTCTTTGTTTTTCTAAAGCCAATTAAAGATAAACAACTCTCTTCAGTTTCATAAATCTTTTCTTTATTTAATACAACTGGATTTATCATAGGCACAATAAGGTTGCCTACAGCAAATACTAATATACGCTTTTTCACTCCAATCATATTACCAGCCAATCCAACACAATTCTCAAAGTTTGCTCTTAATGTATCTATTAAATCATCAATCACTACTATATCATTTTTAGTTGCATCTTCTGATTTTTGTCCTAAAAACAATATATCTTTTATAATTGGTTTTATCATAATTTATTTTTAGTATCAGATTGTATAACAAGTATGCAGGCATTGAAAACATTAAACTTATCACTTGTTACACATTTTAAACTGTATACTACTTTCTCCTTTCCCTTAAAATTTACTATTTAACTTAGACTTGATTTTTATAAATCAATAATCATTCCATCAAATGCAAACTTTAAGAAATCATATTGTTTTTCCAGTTCTAAATAGTCATCATATGACTTACCCCAGTCTTCCTCTATGTGTGTAATAATCACGCGTTTTATTTGCATATCTTTTACGATATTTAAGACATTTTCAAAACTATGTAGTACAGTGTGGAGAGGATGATTATCAGTTATTGTTTTCCCGTTCTTTAGTACATTTCCTATAAATGTATGGCCTATAATTAACAAATCGGCATTTTTTATTTTATCGTCCTCTGGGAATGGAACACAGTCGCAAGGTGCATATACAACCTTTTTTCCTTGTGACTCAAAAACGAAAACAGATGTAGCCTTATCCTTTGGTACAGGAATTAATGTAATGCTTATATCACCTAATTTTATAGAATGCTCCACAATAGAACGTGTGATTAGCCCCATGTGTTCATAGAAATCAAGCAAAGGACCATATTTACTTCTTATTGCATTAATATCATCCATGACACCTTTTTGAGCAAGAACATTAATTGGATTTTGGGGAGTAATTTTATCATAGTAATCAAGCCATTCAAGTCGTAGTTGTTCCATTATTCTCATTCCAAGTGTATGGTCAGGATCCCAATGACTATACATAATATGATTTACTTCTTTAAGGTCTGCATTGTTTATAGCAATAGCTATATCTTCAGGAGTATCAATTAAAAGTGCAATATCTTCTATGTACAAACTACAACCACACCTTTTGTATGGAAATCCCTTTTCTCTTGCTTCTACACATATGTTACATTGACATAATGGCTTAGGGGTACAGGTACAACCACCTGAACCTGTAATAATAAATCTCATAATTTATACCTCTTTTTCAGTTATCTTTTTTAGAAATCGTACTGTATCATATATAAAATTAGCATATCTAGTCCAACACCCAGTTGGCACATCAATGGCAAATTACTATTTGTCTATCACTTGAAAGTTATTTTTCTCTTTTATTTTAACATATTTTGATAATTTTCCATTACTTATGATACGGTATTTTAAAATATAAAAATCCCTTAATCAAGTCATACCAATGCATTTAATTAAAAACCTCATTAACTTATGATACAGCTCATCCTGCATTATTGTAAATTGCCCTATCTCTTTGTTCCATCAGTTAGCATTTTTAAAAATAATAATTTCTTCAACTTTTCTTCTACAGCTTACTAATATGTTCTACTTAAACTTGGTAGTCGATTGAACTTACCTCCGCTACTAACCTATACTTTCTAACCTGCAAAAACTCTCATAGTATGCGGATTGGTCTCCTATATCACTTACTTCATCAGTTGTTAACATATTTACAGAACCACTTTTATGCCAAATACCTTCATACATCATAATTATATTTTCCCCTACAATGTCACTTACAGCAAGCTGTACTTCAATTTCACCACGGCTTGACTGTATTTTTACTAATTGTTTATTTTCAAACCCTTCCTGCTTTAAGGTATTTCCATTTATATAAGCTATTGGTTTATTATCATCAAAGGCAAAATGCTGTGAGTGAAGTGAATTTTTAGGATGAGGAGTTAATAATCTTAGTGAATAACTATCATCCTTTTCCCTTACAGGTATATATTTTGGTATTGGGCTTAATCCCTGATTTTTAGCAGTTTCAGAGTAAAGCTCATATTTACCTGAAGGTGTATCAAATATTCCATCTTGCCAAGGTATTTCTTCACCCTCTAGAGCAAGGTAATTCTCTTTTAAATACTCATAGCTCACCTCTGCTTTTTCCATCAACGGCTTCATTGCGCTTCTAAAGAAAGTTTCCTTATCAATATCTGGATAATCTTTTAGCTCCATTTTTTTAGCAAGGAGTCTAAAAAGCTCATATTCCCCTAGGATGTTGTTCACAGGTTCAATAACCCTCTGTGAATAACTGAGATAAGGTGAATACATCCCTGTATAATTAAAATCTTCTTCTTCAAGCGTACTAGTTGCAGGTAATATTAAGTCTGCATATTTTGCTGAATCTGTCATAAACAAGTCTATTGCAACGATAAAGTCTACCTTTTTAAAGGCTTCTATGGTTTTGTTTATATCCCCTACTTGAACCATGGGGTTTCCTTTGTTTATAAACATGCACTTCACTGGAGGATTATCAGTATTTAATATAAAATCCCCAAGTTGACCTACAATATAATTTCTCTTTTTCATTGGGAGCTCTTCACTTTTATCTACTTCGCTAAACACATATTTACTAATAGTTTTGTGATAGTAATTGACTCCCCCTCCACTTTTACCTATATTACCTGTGATGGCACCTAAGGAATCTATGGCTCTTACATTATTACCACCATTTCTATATCTTTGTAGGCCATAACCAATATAAATAGACGAAGGTGTATTTTCACCATAAGCTTTAGCCAGTTCAATGATAACTTCTTTATCTACTCCTGTGATCTTCATAACATAATCTAGGTTAAAGCTCTTAGCATATTCCTTATATTCTTCATAACCCTTAACATTTTTATTTATAAATTCTTCATCAATTAACGCATTGTTAATAAGGTAATTTGCTATCCCAAAAGCTAAGGCACCATCAGTCCCTGGGTTTAATCTTATATATTTTGAGGCTGCTTTAGCTGTATTTGTTTTTATTGGATCAACTACATAAATTTGTGCGCCCTTATCTTTTGCCTCTATTAAATACTTCATTAGATGAATATTTGTATCTGCAGGATTTCTACCCCATACAAAAATTGTCTTAGAATTTAGTACATCTTTAGGATCATGCTCCTTATTTGCGCCAAAATCTATTTTTTGTGCTTCCTTACCTGCCCCTAAGCACAGACTACCTATAGCTTTTGTTACTCCACCATAGTAATTAAAAAACATGTCATCTACAGACTTACTGAGTCCATTATATCCACCACTTGAAAACAAAAGCACAGATTCAGAGCCGTATTCTTTTTTGTAAGAAAGGAGCTTTCTTGAAATTTCACCCAAAGCTTCCTCATAGCTTATATCCACCCATTTACCATTTTCTTTTCTTTTTGGGCTTAATATTCTATCATGATGATATACTCTTTCTAAATGCTTTTTTCCCTTTATACAAAATACACCTTGTGTTAGAGGATGATTCTTATTTCCTTCTATTTTTATTACTTTGCCATTTTCTACTGTTGCCACCAAAGAGCAATTTCCAAAACAATCTAGAGAACAACCAAAATTCACTTTTTTCTCTTCCATCTATTACACCTCCATTGTTGCTTTTCGCAATATTACAGTGGTGACAATCTGATTATGTCCAAAAGCTCAAGACGCAGATTTACACCGAACAAAGTATCTTTGTGAACAAAAGAATTTTGTTACACAAAGAAATTTTCCTAGACTGAAGGGCTTCTACTTATAGAAACCTAGAGACTTGAAGCTTTCAAAATGTCATTAAACAGTGGGATTACTACAAACCACTGTAATTCTTTTATTTGTTATGGTGAAATAAAGAATTATATGCATGCATCTTCTTTGAATCTATCATCTTCATAATTTTATGATAATATGTTTCAGCAGGTTGAATATACTATATTGATACTTTATATCATAGCAATAATTTTACATTTTTTGAACTAGTATGCAAATATTATTACCATTTTGAGGAGTATAATAATTTAATTTTCGCAATAACCAAGATAATAATTAGTCATACTATTTATAAATAAATAGTAATTAAAAAACTATAAACTATCTAGTTCTGTTTTGTATTCTCTTTAATAGAAGTTACATTATAATAATGCTTCAACAATAGAAGTATGCAAAATTCATGTATTTACACATTGCATACATAACTTTTTATGAAACAGCTACAATCGAACTATAATATTAATTATCCTAAGGAAGGTGGACAAGGATATGAAAAATTCTGTTTTAGATAAAATTGATAAGGAAATTGAAGCTATTTTTTATCCCTATATTAAAGTTAGAAGCGATACTTTCACAGAATTAGAACGGGACATAGAACTTTTTTTAATGAATTTCTTTGGCAGTATAGATTATTTTAAAAATAATCCTGATTTTTTTGGCACATATAAAATCAAGGATGATACACTTGAGAGGTCCGTTTGCTGGGGCCTTGTAAAAGGGAAAGGAAATGACACCGTGGTTCTCATACATCATAATGATGTAGTTAGTATTGAAGATTTTAAAACCCTTAAGCCTTACGCTTATTCACCAAAAGAACTAGAAATAGAACTAATGAAATTAGTGGAGGATTTGCAACCTGAAGCAAGAAATGATCTTGAAAGTGGAGATTACATTTTTGGTCGTGGCACAGCAGATATGAAGGGTGGTGGCTCTATTCAACTTGCACTTATAAAAAGATATTCACAGCTAGAAAATTTTTGTGGCAATGCTTTGCTTATTTCTGTACCAGATGAGGAAAATCTTTCTGCAGGAATGCTCAGTGCGGTTTTATTATTAAAGGAATTAAAAGAAAAATATGAGCTTAATTATTTAATGATGATAAATTCTGAACCACATCAAAGAGTAAATAAAGAAGTTGGAGTACTTTCAGAAGGCTCCGTTGGAAAGATGATGCCATTTTTCTATGTTAGGGGGTTTTTATCCCATGTAGGAAAAGTTTTTGAAGGCTTCAATCCTGTATCTCTTTTATCCGAAATAGTCCGCAGAACAGAGCTTAATTTAGAACTTTCTGATTTCATTGGTGATGAGGCTTCTCCTCCACCTACCTGGCTTTATTTTAAGGAAAGAAAATATCAATATGATGTGTCGTTACCACCAAGTGTAGGAGGATGTTTAAGTATTCTTACCTTGAACAGAGATCCTACTTCCATGCTAGAAACCATCCGCAGAATTTGCTATCAGGCTTTTGACGAAGTAATTATGGACATGAATGGAAAATACAAGATCTTCAAGGAAAGAATGAACAAACCCTTTGAACCTTTGCCATGGAAAGCTAAAGTAGTAACTTTTAAAGAGCTTTATGATGACGCTTACGCTGATTATGGTGATACCTTTAAAACTAAGTATGAGGAAGTTCTTCAAACCATAAAGTTAAAGGTTGAAAGCAGTGAGCTTTCCATTATCGAAAGTAATTTCTTTCTAGTGGAAGCGGTTTATGATTTTATTAATGATTTATCTCCACGAATTGTTATAGGTCTGGCACCTCCTTATTATCCTAATGTATCAAATATGTATATTAAGGATATTAATCCTAAAGCCAAAAATCTTTCTAATTGTATTATGGATTATTCATTAAAACACTTTAATCAAGGCTACTCTAGTGAGTATTTTTTCACCGGTATTTCTGATTTAAGCTATACATCTATCAATAACTCCAAGGTTATATCAGAAACTCTTCAGGGAAGCATGCCACTGTTTGGTTCACTTTACTCCATTCCACTTCAAGACATTGAAGATCTATCAATGCCTTGTATAAACATAGGACCCTGGGGCAAAGAATTCCATAAGCTCACAGAAAGGGTTTTAAAGGAGGACTTATTTCATAGGACTCCGGAACTTTTACATTATGCTATTTCAACTTTACTAGAATGGGATAAAAGCTAGGTTAAAAGTTCTTTTAAATAATGAATTTGTTTATTGTTTAAAACAAATAAATTCTCTAATATTTTGCTTAGTGTTATCGGCACTAAGCATTTCTTATTTATGATATGGTTCACTGTATCAGTTGCAAGTGAGGTTTTTACCATAGATGTCACAATATGTTTTTTGTTCCTATATTGTTTCTTCTTTCAATAACGCTGTAACTTCTAATTGCTTCAACTTCTCCTGCACATTAGCTCTATAGATATCATCATGTCTTACCGCCAAAAATAGTAACCTTCCCCCAGTTTGATAGACATGAAGATTCCCTATATAATAAGAAGAAACGGAGGGATTCAGTGTGAGAGAAAGAAAAAAGTTTGATAAATCATTTAAAGAACAAACAGTTGCAAAAATATTATCAGGTGAAACAACTACTAGCTTAATGTCTAAGGAGTTAGGTATACATAGGAAATAACTCCACCAAAGCTTACTATTTCAACTATAAATGCTCCTCTTGGTTCCGGACCATGAGGCCGCAGGTTCGAGTCCTGTCATCCAGATCAACATTAGCAGATATTATTTCAACTGAGCAGAAAAATATATTTAAAAGTATACAAAAGTGTCAACAACCTGGGGACTTATGGAGTAATCTTATTTAGGATTAATTACTGTGAACAGTATCACAACTAATAAGAAAACAGTCCAAAAGCAAAACAAAGGGGCTATGCTGAAAGATGAACTCAAAATCATCTTACAACATAGCCCCTAATTTTATTATCTCACCGCAAGATCAGTAATATTCCTCTCAGTAATCTGAGCTGAATGATTTGATTTCAAATCTCCACTAGATGCTATAACCACATCCATAGCTGCTGAAACCTCTGCTTCGGTTATGTTGTCTCTTAAGCCTGGAAGTGTAATGCTTGCTCTTGAACCTTCTGCGTTCAGTTATTAGCCCCTTTTATTTTTTTCGCTTTACGCAATGAGGATCCTCAATGCAAGTAACATTTTTTATGAGTGGTGAATACACTAATACATGGTGCTCCGGCATATAATTAGTATGTAATGAGAGGTGATTGCAATGATGAAGCTTGCTTTGATAGGCTGTGGAAAATGGGGAAAAAATTATCTAAAAACTGTAAATGCAATAGAGGGCTGTGAATTGAAGTGGGCCTGCGACCTAGACTATGAAAAGCTAAATCAGGCAGCACCTGTTTACCCTCATACCAGGTTCACTGAAAATAAAGCAGATATATTGAATGACAGTGAGGTACAGGGGGTTATTATAGCCACAACACCTGAAAGTCATTACATACTGGCGAAGGAAGCAATAAGCAAAGGCAAAGCTGTTCTCGTAGAAAAGCCCGTGACAATTAACAGGAAAGACAGTGATGATCTAATTGAATTGGCTGCTGCTCAAAATACCGTATTGATGGCCGGCCATACATTGATTTACCATCCTGCTGTGAAAAAGATAAAGGGGCTTCTGGAAGAAAAACATATTATTGATGATCAATGTTTCTTCAACATGTGCAGAACCAGTTCCACTTCTCAGGCTCCAAAAGTAGATGTTCTTTATGATCTGGCAGTTCATGATATTTATCTTTCCCGCCACCTCATAGGTATGGACCCTATCTGGGTAATTGCCCATGGTGAAAAATATATTCAAAGTCCTTATAACAATGTTATCAATATACTGATGGGTTTCCCCAATGGTAAAATGGCTTCTATATTTGCTAGCTTCATTCATAGGGAGAAAACCAGGAAAATGACACTGGTTACATCGAAAACAAAATTAGTATTTGACGATGCACAGACTGCCGATAGAAAAATCCAAATCTTCCATAACGGAGAGCAGGAGCATTTTTTGTCAGTGGAAGAGAAGTTGGAACCTCTGACACAGGAGTGTCTTCATTTTATGGAATGCATTAGAGAACACAAGGAGCCTCTTAGCGGCAGAGAAAATATAGAATTTGTGGCAAAAATAATTGATTGTATTTCAGAATCTCTCGCAAAAGGTGGAGAGAAAATCAACATCTTTTGATGGAGACGGCAAGCATTATAATCAGGAAAGTGTGGTGAAATTATGTTAATTGTAAAGAACTATTCAAAAGAACTTGAGAATGAATGGGAGGGATTTGTGAGTTCCTCAGTTAACGGCACTTTTATGCAGGAGAGAAGATTCCTGGGTTATCATCCTTCAGACAGGTTTTCAGATCATTCCCTGATATTTATGGAGGATAAGAGAATCATTGCTGTTCTTCCTGCTGCCGTAGTACAACAAGAGGATAAACGCATCCTGGTTTCCCACCCCGGCGCTTCCCATGGAGGGCTGATAATAAAGTCCAGTTTAAGCACTAAAAAATCCCTGGAGTTAGTAAGTGCCCTTATTGAATATTGTGCCATGGCTGGTTTTCACTATATACGGCTAAAACCTGTTCCGAAGGTTTACCATAATGAGCTTTCGGACCAACTTGACTTTGCTTTAAGGTTTTCTGGGTTTAGGATTGAGTATACAGAGCTGGCCACAGTGCTTGAGCTAAAAAAAGATGAGGAGCCCTTTGTAAAGCTGGTAATGAGTGACACAGCTTTTCGAAACTATCAAAAGGCATTGAAAAGCGGATTATCAGTGGTGGAGGATGCGGATATAAATGGTTTTTGGCCTATTCTGGAAAATAAACTTAAACATAGTCATAATGCAAAGCCTGCACATACATTAGATGAAATCAAACATCTAAAAACCCTTTATCCACACAGGATAAAACTCTTTGCAGCATATGAAGGAGTAACTCCTGCAGCGGGTGTTTTAGCATTTTTACTGAACGATAGAGTTATAAACTGTTTTTATATTGCCCACCACGATGGTTTCCAGCATAAGCGGCCCTTAAACCTTATTTTTGGTCATATGATGGAATGGGGACTAAAAAACGGCTTTTCATACTTAGATTGGGGTATTTCCACTGAGGTAAAAGGAAGTAGAGTCAATACAGGGCTGTTCCGTTTCAAAGAAGGCTATGGAGGGCATGGGGTATTGCGGGAATGCTATTTGTATGAAGTAAACAATAGCAAATAATTTAAAGGAGTGAGGCAATGAAATTAGCAGGTCATCAACCGAATTATATTCCCTGGCCGGGATATTTTGTTAAGATGGCACAGTGTGATATTTTTTTTATTTTAGATACTGCTCAGTTTCAAACAGGCAGTTCACTAGATAATAGGAATCTTATCAAGACTTCCCAAGGGACTCAGCTACTAACTGTGCCGGTAAAACGCAAAGGCATGGGCTTGCAGCGGTTTAATGAAGTAACTATGATACCGGGTTGGAAAAGGCATCATCTTATGGCACTCCAAGTAAACTACGCAAAGGCACCTCATTTCAAAGAAGTTTTCCCCATGATGGAGCAGGTATTGCAAGATACCGGATATCTTGTAGATACCAACATAGCTTTCATCAAGCTGGTACATCACCTGCTGGGACTTAAAACTAAGCTTGTGTTTTTATCAGATTTACCTCAATTTTCTGAGCTTCGAAAAAATGAACTGATAGCTGCAATCTGCAGCCACTTCTCTGCTGACAGTTACCTGTCCGGTATTGGAGGAAAGGCATATAATCAACCAGAGATTTTTGAAAAACAAGGTATTAAATTGGAGTATTTAAATTATGAGCCTATAGCATATCCGCAGCTTTGGGGCAATTTTATACCCAATTTGTCTATAGTTGATATGTTATTTAATTGTGGGACAAAAGGCACACGCAAGCTTTTGTTGAAAGAGGTGTAAGTATGAAAAGAATACTGTTTTTTGCACATAGTTCTAAATATACTCTTGGACTGCCCCAGGGCTTTAAAGAATTGAACTGCCCTGTTTTTGTCCTGAGGGATTTAAGTAGAAGTTCTATAACAGACGCAATTGACAACTTTAGGCCTGATATTATGATAACCACGGGATGGGCTTACCGCAGGTATAGCCGTGAGCATATAGAGGAGCTTACGAAAAGAGCTTCTAAATATAAGGTGAAACATGTGTATTGGGCAACTGAAGATCCAAGATGGACGGAAAAGTGTTCCTTCAGGTGTATTGAAACCTTTAAACCTAATGCAATTATGACCATACATCCTGGTAGTGTAAATAAATACAGAGAGCTTGGGCTTCCCTCCGGGCATCTGGATTTTGGTTGCAATCCGGAGTTCAATAAGAGTGAACCTCCAATCAGTAAATACGATTATGATGTGGTTTTAATCGGAAATGGTGGAAGAGAGTGGAAGTCATATCGTAAGAATAGCGTTCAGATATTACTTAAGCCTTTGGTGGAAAGAGGATATAACATTGCTATTTGGGGTAAGCGATGGGACCGTTTTAATGAGGAACTAATGGGTTTTAAGATCCCAACGCATATGCTTAAAGGTGAACTACCTTATGAGGAAACAAATAAAGTATATAATTCAGCCAGAATTATATTAGGTTTGCAAAATGATCATGACATGTTAACATCTCGGACTTTTGAGGTACTGGGTTCGGGGGGTTTTTTGCTTACGGTATCAACACAATCTGTCACCAAGCTGTTTATAAATAATGTTCACCTGTCGTGTGCCTCTTCCCCAGAGGATACAGTTCACCTGGTAAATTATTTTCTTAAAAATACCGCAGCACGGCAAGAAATAGCCCGCAATGGTCAGCGGTCGGTTTATTTAAAACATACTTATAAGGAACGGGCCAGACAAATTCTTGATTTCTGCAGTTTAGTTGAAAGGAAATGAAATTGAAATGGATAATCAGAAAACTATTAAACAAAAAGTTTCTTTAATTGGTACTAGCATTGCTGGAGAAACTGATGCAAAGGTAACTTTTTATCCAGCCCCGCCGAGTACTGGTATAATATTTATCCGTAATGACCTGCCAGGCTGCCCTAAAGTAAAATGCTCATTTGAAAAAGCAAAGGTTGAATACAGATGGACTTCTCTTGTTGATGGAGCTGTTCGCATTGAACACACGGAGCATGCCTTAGCAGCCTTATCAGGATTAGGACTAGACAACGTATTTATTGAGCTGGAACAGGCCAGCCTGCCAGTAACAGAGGATTACAGCAGTAAAAAGTTCAAAGAAGCGCTCACGGGAGCTGGGATAGTGGAACAAAATGCCAAGAAGGAAATGATAAAAATACTTAAGCCCATTATTGTATATCAACGTGAAAGCTTAGGGGATATGGAATATGAAAAGTTCCTGATAGCTCTTCCCTACCATGGATTTAAACTAACCTATGTGATCGACTATCCCAATCTGCCGCAACTAACTCAAGTAGCTGAAATGGACATAACTCCCGAAACCTTTGCTAAAGAGCTGGCAGATGCCCGTTCTTATATAATTGAGTCAGAGGTTGAAGAGGTTGTAAACCTCACTGGGAAAGTCAGCTCAAATGTATTGGTTGTGAAATCCGGGGCTGAGTACAGGTCTTGGAAATGGCCCAATGAACCTGCCCGACATAAAGTGCTTGACCTTCTCGGAGACCTTGGCCTACTTGGGAAAAAGGTACAGGGACATGTGATAGGCTTCAGATCCGGTCACCGGTTAAATCTAGAGTTGTGCAAAAATATTTATGAGGAGTGTAGTGATGATCGCTTTAGCTAAACCTATGCTTGGTATAGAGGAAAAAATACTTGTGAATGAAGTTCTTTCCAGTGGAAAGCTAGCCCAGGGAGAATATGTGGAAATGTTTGAACGGGACTTTGCCCTATTCCAGGGCAGCAAGCACAGCATCGCCACCTCTTCAGGCACCTCTGCCCTTCATGTGGCACTGCTGTCTTTAGGTATTAAACCTGGGGACAAAGTTATAACCACACCTTTCTCATTTATTGCAACTTCAAATGCCATACTTTATGCGCAAGCTGTTCCTGTGTTTTGTGACATTAATCTGGAGGATTACAACATGTCGCCTCAAGAGCTGCAAGATACCATGAAAAGACATCCTGATGCAAAAGCAATCCTAGTAGTTCATCTTTACGGCTATCCAGCTCCTATGACAGAGATAATGGCAATAGCCAATGAATACAAGCTGCCAGTGATAGAGGATTGTGCACAAGCTCACGGTGCATCCATCAATAGTAAGAAAGTCGGAACCTTTGGGCACTGTGGGGTTTTTAGCTTTTATCCTACAAAAAACATGACCTGCGGAGAAGGGGGCATGGTTGTGACCGATGACAAAGAGCTGGCTGATAAGGCCAGGAGTTTCATAAACCATGGACAGATAGCCAAATACCGTCATGATGCACTTGGCTACAATTACAGGATGACCAATATCCATGCAGCAATCGGCATAGAACAGTTGCGCAAGCTGCCTTACTTCAATGAAAGTCGCAAAGCTATTGCAGCACGATATTTAAGGGAGATAACCAACACCGCTTTTACTAAGCCCGTATGCTTACCGGGTTTTGAGCATGTATATCACCAATTTACCCTTGGGGTGAACAATCGCAGGGATTTCATAGAATTTCTGGAAACACAGGGTATTGGCTATGGTATCCATTATCCCACAGCTATCCCTGACCAGCCCCTGTATCAGCAGGGAGAAATCTTGGGATCTTTCACAAATGCCCGAATAGCTGCTGAAAGGGTAGTTTCAATACCTGTTCACCCTGGATTAACAGAACAGGAGGTTGATTACATTGTCAGCAGCTTGCAAAGATATGAATGAAATCAATGGTACTCTTAGTGTATTGGTTACAGGTGCAGGTTCCGTATACGGACTAGGTATTATCAGGTCACTGAAAGAATCGGTGCTTCCTGTTGAAACAATAGCAATTGACTCTAACCCATATTCCCTAGGTTTATTTGTTGCCCACAAAAGCTTTATCGCTCCCAAGGTAGCAGCTGAAGAAAGCTATTATATGTTTATTAAAGATCTTTGTATAAATTATCAGATTAAAGGAATATTTATCGGCTCCACAGCGGAACTTCCCTTTTATTCAAGAAATAGAGAATCCCTTGAAAGAGCTACAGGAACAAAGGTGTTTGTAAATTCTCCTGAAGTGATAGATCTTTGCACCGATAAGTGGCTCACCATGTGCCATTTATCACGCTGCGGTTTTCAAATTCCTGCAAGTATCAGGTATCCTGAAGATGCTGGTATGCTCTCCTCATTTATTGAAAGTACTGGGTTTCCCTTGATAGTGAAGCCGCGTTTTGGACGTGGCTCAGTAGGTGTTGTTTTAGTTAAGGATGAGCAGGTGCTGCTTGAAAATATAAAGGATAAGAAAAGCCTACTTATACAGGAATACCTTACAGATGAGGAGCAAGAGTTTACCGTAGGGATTTGCATAAATCAACAGGGAGAGGTGATTTCCAAAATCGCTTTAAGGAGGTATTTGCTGGAAGGAGTTTCTATTGCTGCAGTTTCTGATGATTATCACCACATTGCAGATTATTGTGCTATGGTTGCAAGTACACTGGGAGCCTATGGGGCTATAAATATTCAATTGCGCCTTAAAGATTGCAAGCCAGTAATTTTTGAAATAAATCCCAGATTCAGCAGTTCTACAGGCATGCGGTTACTATTTGGAATAAATGAGCCGGAAAGCTTAATACGCTCAGAAGTGCTTTGCCAGGAGGTAATACCCGGCAGCCCAGCAACTGGCCTTGTATTGAGGCAATACATGGATTATTACTTCCCATTAGATAAGCTTAACTCCCTTTCTACAGCCAGGCCTAATTAGATATAAATATTTACGTGAAAATTATTGAAAACCACCACTAATTAATTGGTGGTGGTTTTTTTATTTATAGAATCTAGCAGCAGTGACTATTAGTCAAACTGCTCGATTTTTGGTTTAGATCCAGTGTCCTAAAATGGTTGTCAGTTGTTGAAAAAGTGCAGGTATTGAGTACGGACCTAAAGCGCCGACTATGGTATGTTATTTTACGCTAAGACCTCATTTATTTATGATACGGTTCCCATGTCATTATTCCAAATTACTATACCTTATGATTTTGACCTAGGTCAATATTTTGGACACAATTTTTTATCAGTTTGACGCCTTAGCCAAGTCTTCTTTAGCCTGAGGCGTTAAATAACTAATTGACCCATGAATTCTCTGCCTGTTATACCACCCCTCAATATACTTAAAGAGCGCCAGCCTTGCGGCAGCAAAATCATAGTATGTTACACGATTAACTTCTTCTTTCTTTAAGATAGAATGAAAAGACGCTATACAAGCATTATCGTAAGGACACCCTTTACCGCTGTACGAGGCTGTAATGTCGTATCTTTTTAGTTGCTCTATAAACGCTTCGCTAGTATACTGTGTTCCAAGATCAGAGTGAAAAATAACGGAGCCGTTAGGCCTTTGTGTTTCGTATGCATTTTTTAAGGCTGCAATAATTAAGTTTGTATCCATGGTTTTTGAAAATGAATATCCAACTATCTTTCTTGTGTGAATATCCATAACTGATGCTATATTTAACCTTTTCGTAAGCCTCTGAACTCGTTTAATGCTTATTTTAAAGCCTTGATTTGTGAGCAGTTTATGAATTTTGGGTGCACCATATCGCTTGCTACTCTTTTTATAAATAGCAAGTATCTCAGATTCATATTTTTGATTTTCAATAGTCCTCTTACTTGGAGTCTTATCCAGGAACTTGTAATAAGTACTCCTGGGTATGTTGAGCACTTACACATAGTTTTAACCGAATAGTTCCCCTTATTTTCATCAATAAAATCTAATATGGATATTCTTCCTTTGCGAATATGGCGATAGCTTTTTTTAATATTTCATTTTCCTCTTTAATGCGTTCATTTTCCTTTTGAAGCTTAATCAACTCTTTGTCTTTATCCACAGCCTTCGGCTTATCATCAATTTTTATTATAGGCTTCTTTGATTCATTGCTAGGTGGGTTCTTAATCCACTTATATAGGGTTGCACTTGTTACGCCATATTCGCTGCATAGTTCAAGCACTGGCTTGCCTGAATTATATACCTCTATTAACATTTTCTTAAAATCGTACGTATATATCTTTCCTGTAACTCTCACACGGACACTTCCTTCCAACATTGATATATTAACTTGTTATCTGTACTCGTGTCCATTAAATTATACTAACACTATTAGATAAATTTTTACTTACTTGCTTATTATAACATAAAAAAGCCATGGACTTATAAAATGCACATCAATGAATTCGGTTTAGTTTAATTCCTTACTCTTTTTTATAAAACATATGAGTTTACCCCTATTTTTCTTTCTTAACATTTAATCTTAGTAACAACTGTCTACTTCACATTATGTAGCACTTCTCAGAATATGAAATATATTATTAGTGAAGTTTATATTCTATCAATATAAAGGAGTATTATATGTATAATAACAAATTTCCCTACTATCCTCACTACATGAATCATGCTACTTACTCCTCCTTAAATGCAAAGTTAAGGAATACATCATTAAAATTTGCACCTTTCAGTGGTACCGTTACAAAGATTGAAGACTTTTACACAAGCGAAGATGATGCATCAGTAGGCTGCTATAAAATGATGTCACTGGAAAGCATCGACATGGGACCAGTAAATTTTGTGATATCCCCAGAAACTTATTTTTTAGACCATGAATTGGTAGAGGTAGGAGATGAGGTAACTGGATTCTACGATGCAAATGCACCTGCCCTCCTTATTTATCCGCCGCAATACCCTGCAATTGTTATGGTGAAAGACACAGTATATGAAAATGTTACTGTAGACTATTTTAACAATCAGCTTATAAGCAGCGATGGAAATTTGAAACTAAATATCGCCCCATTTACTGAGGTAATTTTGAGAAACGATCAGCTTTTTAACGGATTACCTAGAAATAAAAACCTAATTGTTGTTTATGGCCCTACTACCAAGAGCATACCTCCTCAAACTACACCTTATAAAATCATTGTTCTTTGCTAAATTAATCTATATTATATTAATACATGCAATTTGCTTCAATTCAGAGAGAGGGTGTAATTACCCTCCTTCTTATATTGCAAAAGAAGTATATAATGTTCTCAGTTATACTATGGCTACTGAAAACATTCCTTCCTTTTTTGTTGTTATGCAGATTTTTTGGTATTTTGAATTTTCTTTCAATTTTGGTATAATATATATAACTAAATAGACGGGGGGAAATATTATGACAATAAATTGTGAAAGAGAATTTGAACTTTTAAAAAAGATTGGTTTTGTAAGAACCAGCGGTTCAGAAGAAGAATTAAGAGCTGCAAACATTTTACTGGAAGAAGTAGCTTCAATAGGCTGCAGCGGACACTTAGAGGATTTTAAAGTTCCTACTTCTAAAATAAAAAAAGCTACACTAAAGGTAGTTGAGCCTTTTGAAAGGGAATATGAGATTACACCATATAACTGCTCCATTAGTACACCTGAAGGTGGAATAACTACAGATTTTATATATATAGAAGATGGACTAGATGCAAATTTAGTTGATCTTAAAGGAAAGTTTGTACTTATGAACATGGGGCCAAACCCTAAGGTTTACAAAAAACTTATGAAAGCTGGCATCGCTGGTTATATAACTATGAGCGGTACTGCCAGGGACGAAGAAGACAAAACTGATATTACTGTAGCTAGAATGCGTGAAAAGAATACTCAATATGGAAAAGTAACTGCTTTAAATATTCGAATGAAAGACGGCTTTCATATGGTTCAAAACAAAGCCTCTAAGGTTAAAGTAGAACTAATTACTGAAGATATAGAACTTACTTCTCATAATGTGGTGGTAACCTTAGAAGGTACTAAATACCCTGATGAAATAATATCCTTTGGTGCTCACTATGATAGTGTTCCTTTCAGTACAGGGGTATATGACAATGGTGCTGGTTCAGTTATTATAATGGAACTTCTTAGACACTTTAAGGAAAATCCACCAATGAGAACTTTAAAATTTGTATGGTACGGCTCTGAGGAAGTTGGGCTTCTTGGAAGTAAAGCTTATTTAAAAGCTCATGAAGAAGAACTTAAAAACCATCTTCTAATGATCAACGTAGATGTGGCTGGATCAATTCTTGGAAAAGAAATGGCTTTAGTTACTGCTGAGCAAAGCTTAGTTGATTATATTAATCATATGGCTAAAATTAAAGGCTTCCCACTTAAGGTAGATCAAGATATCTACTCAAGTGATTCCACAGCCTTTGCTGATGCAGGAATTCCTTCTCTTACCTTCTGCCGTTTTGCACCTCAAGGGGGAGCTTTTATCCATACTCGACACGATGTTATGGACTATTTAAGTGCTGAAGCTTTAGAAAAAACTACTGTTATAACTAAAGATTTCAGTGAATCAGTGGTAAACTCAGTGGTATTCCCAATTGAAAGAAAAATTCCAGAAAATATGAGAAAGAAATTAGATGAATACTTTGGTAAAGATACTGAAAAAGAGGAATCATCTGAAAAGAAATAATAGCGAGAAAGGCTTACATCCTGGGATGTAAGCCTTTTTATTTAAATAGCTTGTTTTTACTGCTGTAAAAAATAGGCCATCATATTTACTATCGCAAGCCATGATTCTTTCCCACATCTCTTCAAAGGAGAGATTGATTTTGGTCGCCATTTAACCACTTCCCTTCACCTTATGCTGTACATTTTGCTTTTCTCATAATATTAGCTGAGTTAATTTTAGCAAGTAATCCATATTAATTTCGTCCTGATTCTTGCTGTTATGGTGTTCATTCTAAAACAAGACCCTCAGTCCTAATTACAAGGCTGAGGGTTTCTATAGTATAATATATTATTTTAGTTATATCACTTACAGCAACATAAAGTAAATAGTTACAAGCTTAAATTTAAGGTTAATATTCCAAAGAGAAAAGAGATATTACCACAATTTAAACAATCCAACTGCTGCTTTAGCAATTTTATAAACAGGAGTTTCAAGTTCCCTTTTCACATTCTTTAATTCCTTGCGAATTTCAATGTTCTGTGGGCAGTGTTTTTCACATTTCCCACAATCCACACACTGAGATGCGCTACTTGGTGTCTTTCGCATTACAGTACACATTATATAGTCACGCCAACCTGATTTTCTATTCTCTGAATATATCATATTGTAACTGTGGAAAGCACCTGGAATATCAACCCCCTTGTGACATGGCACGCAGTAACCACAGCCTGTACATCCAACCTTCACATTCTTATTTATCTCACTCTTTACCTGGTGTATTAAAGCAAAATCCTCTTCTGAAAACTCACCAACTTTAACTTCTGAGGCAACCCTTATATTTTCTCTTATCATATCAAGGGAATTCATGCCAGATAGAACTGAAGTAACTGCCTCTTGGTTCCATAACCACCTAAAGGCCCATTCAGCAGGTGTACGCTTTCTTAAATCCTGTTTGAAAATATCCTTTGCCTTTTCAGGAAGCAGATTTACCAATCTTCCACCTCTAAGTGGTTCCATTATAATAACTGGTATACCCTTTTTATTTGCATAATCAAGACCTCTTCTACCAGCCTGACTGTGCTCATCAATGTAATTGTATTGAATTTGGCAAAAATCCCAATCATATGCATCTACTAATTTTATAAACATATCCGTACTTCCATGATAGGAAAATCCTATATTTCGGATTTGGCCTTTATCCATTTTTTCCTTTATCCAATCTTCTACCCCTAAAGCTTTTAGACGCTCCCAGGTATCCACATCTGTGAGCATATGCATCAAATAGTAATCCACATAATCTGTTTGCAGCCTCTTTAATTGTTCTTGAAAATACTTTTCCAGACTATTTTTAGATTTAACCATATAGTGTGGAAGCTTGGTTGCTATATACACCTTTTCTCTGCAAGAGTTTCTTTTAAGTATTTCCCCAAGTGCTGCTTCACTTCCTACATAAACATAAGCAGTATCAAAATAATTGACACCGCTTTCGATGGCTTCCATCACTTCTTTTTCAGCTTTGTCCAAGTCAATGCTGGTGCCTTTTTTCGTAAATCGCATGCATCCATAACTAAGAATAGATATGCCCTTCCCTTTCCTATCTTTTCTGTACTGCATAACTTTTTTGTTTCCTTCTGATTCCATTAAGTACATCCCCTTATATTTAATTAATGCCAATATTGTGGATTCAAAAAACACCGATTCTTTATATTGTATATATGTTCTAGTAATGAAAATACATTTTAGTAATTACTAAATAATCACAACCCTAAATTACAAAGGTATAAACTTTAATGGAATATATATATGGAATCAGTGCTTATTCTTCTTAAATTATTATTTTCTCAAAATCTTATCCATGACTTTTCCTTTTGCTAACTCATCGATGAGCTTATCCAAATAGCGAATTTCCTTCATAGTTGGTTCTTCGATATCTTTCAATCTGACACCACAAACCACACCTTTGATCAAAATCCTGGAAGGATTAAGCTTAGGAGCTTCAGCAAAGAAGGTCTCATAATCTATCTGTTTTTCCAGTTGGACTTCTAACTCCTCCTGGTGTATCCTGTGAGCCAAAGGATGATTTCATCCACTTCCGCTTTAGTACGTCCCTTTTTCTCCGCCTTCGTAACCAAAAGAGGATGTACTCTTGCTATGCTCATTGTATATATATTATGTTTGGCCATAATAAAACCTCACTTAAATAATTTTCTTAAATAATACTATTTATTATATCACAAGAATAGTCCTATTTTTATGTAAATCCTATACAATATTTGATATTAGTAACAGCTAAAATCGCCATTATTTATGATATGGTTCTCCGTATTAGTTTCAAGTGAGGCTTTTAACATATGCTTTGTTAGCTCTCAAAATATAATAGAAATTTTTTCAATTCTATTTACCAAATTCATATTTATCTTTCTTTTTATTAAAACATATCTTGTTAATTCATCATTATTTACGATACGGTATTTTATCTGTAAAAATAGTCTTAGGCAAGTTATATAAATGACTAAGACAATAAACCTTATTTATTTGTGATTCAGTTCTCCTTAATTAGTATAACTTATGCTTTTTTATGTAAAGAAAAAAATATATACTTCTATCTCTTGAGATAAACATATTTAAATACCTTTTATTAAAAAAATTTTAAGTTATTAAATTCTTGTTATCTTTAGAAACTGCTTGGCAAGCACTACCAGAAAGAGAAGAAGGAGTTATATTAAAACTTTATCCGTTAAGTTAGATTTCCTTACTTATGATTATGGAAAACAAGAAATTTCCACACAAGTGTGTCAATAACTTAATTTATAAAAAAACCTTGATAATATATTTCAATATTATCAAGGTTTTTTTATAAAACGAAGTTTAGTATCATACCTAAATTTAATTTAGCAAATACTTCTTATTAATTGTGATAATTTCAGCCTAAAATGATATTCTATTTTATCCTCCTCTTAAGCTTAGAAAAGTTTACTCTTTCTCTTATCTAGTTCCTTGTCTAACTTTCTATATTTATTTGTATATTATTTTATATATAAAATTTTCATCTATTTCTTCTTTACTGCAATCCAAATTTCACTATATTTGCTATCAGTTCCTTTATCATGTTCAGTAAACGATATTCCAGGAGCCTTCACTAGCTCATATCCTGATGATGGTAACCACTCTGAATATATTTGTGCCCAAGTATTTTGAAGAGTCATAGGGAATGGTCCTTCATTAGGAAATATAGCCCACGTCAATGCAGGAACAGAAATTTCATCTAAATCCTCAAACTTATTATGCTTTTCTGAAACAAACCCTATCATATGGGCTAATTCTCCCTTTTCTTCCAATATTCCATCATCAAAATCGTAAGACGCATTCACCACTCTATGAGGGTACATATCCTTGAACTCATGCATTTCAGCTCTTTGTTGATCTGATATACTCTTAGCAAGTTCTAAAATAACATTATTCACTCCTTCAAATTGTATTGGAACCCTTTTGCTCACTCCAATAATATTAAATGCTTTTTTCTCTTCAATTCTAAAATCCATAGAAACTCCTCCTCTAATATTTAAATAAAATGAAAGCTTAGGAAAAGATTTTTGAGCTTTGGTTTTAATAACTTCTGAAGGCAGAACACCCATCCATCCTTTAAATGCCCTAGTAAATCCATCTACTGACTGATACCCATATTTAAAAGCTACATCAGTAACCTTTTCTCCCTTTATCAAATCAGTATTGGCATTTGCCAATCTTCTATTCTTAATATATTCACTTAAAGACATTCCTGAAATATAAGAAAACATTTTACGAAAATGATAATCAGATGCTCCAACAATTTGAGCGATTTTTTCTACTTCAATAACCTCGGTCAAATTATTCTCTATATACTCCATTACCTTATTAAACTCCTGTAACATTCTTTTCCTCACCTCTATTTCTATAATAAATATTTTTAGATATTTCTACTCGATATTTTCTATACTACATTTATCGTATCATATTAATTTAAGAATTTTCTTATTTCATATCCTTAAAAAACTTGAATCTCTTTTAGTAATTTTCACACAATTTCCTTAAGGAATTTTTATAATTCATAAGATATGTCTTGTATATTTGTAAAACCTTATGCTTTAATATTTATAAAAAATCTAACTGATATCTAAACAATATGTTCATTATTTATTTAGACATCAATTGCAATTTATCTTTTACTTAATATTATTTACTTTTCATTATAACATATTTTGTAAATATGCTATTACTTACAATACGATGTCTTCAGCTACCTCAAACTACCCAATCCTCACAATTCCATACTTCTGTTACAATATCACTATAAAACTCTGGTTCATGACAAACTAGAATTATGCTACCATCATATTCCTTTAATGCACGCTTAAGTTCACTTTTAGCATGAATATCCAGATGATTTATGGGTTCATCCAAAACCAATATATTGGAAGGTCTATTAATCAGCTTACATAATCTTACTTTAGCTTGCTCTCCTCCACTTAGTATATTAATAGGACTTTCTATATGCTGCCTTGTTAATCCGCATTGAGCAAGACTTCTTCTAACTTCTGTCACCGTCATATGTGGAAAGGTATCCCACATATCCTTTAACACTTCAGTAGTATTATTTTCTGTAATTTCTTGCTCAAAATAACCAATTTTTATATATTCACTTAAGCTTATTTCCCCATCTATAGGTTTTAGAAGTCCAAGTAAGCTTTTTAGAAGAGTTGTTTTACCAAGTCCATTGGCCCCAATTATTGCAATTTTTTCTCCCCTCTTCATCTTTAAATTTAGAGGCTTACTTAAGGGTTCATTGTAACCTATAACTAAATTGCTAGTTTGAAGAACTATACTTTCTGGTATGGCTACACTTATAAAATTGAAATAAGGCTTTATCATATCTTTTTTGATTTCTATTCTCTCAATTTTATTGAGCTTTTTTTCTCTTGCTTTAGCTTGTTTTGCAGTTGCTGTTCTCACCTTATTTTTTCTTATATAATCTTCGAGCTTTTTAATTTCCGCTTGTTGCTCTTTATACTCAATGAGTCTCTGCTCTTTCCTTATCTCATAAAGCTTAACAAAATAATCATAGTTCCCTTCATATCTTGTTAGCTCCTTGTGTTCAAGATGATAATCTACATTTACTACACTATTTAAAAAGCTATTATCATGAGATATCAATATAAATGCATTCTTATACTCTATCAAGTAACTTTTAAGCCATTCTATATGCTCCTCATCCAAATGGTTAGTGGGCTCATCTAACAGTAAAATATCTGGCTTTTCTAAAAGCAGCTTAGCAAGTAAAATTTTAGTTCTCTGACCACCACTTAAAGCAGAAACTTCTTTATCTAACAGCTCCTTAAATCCAAGGCCAATTGCCATTGCCTGTATTTTTGAATTAATGGTGTAAAAATCACTTTTATCTAATATCTCCTGAAATTGAGCTATTTTAATTAAGGCTTTATCCATTTCTTCTGTATTCATATTACCAAGATTATTATATAAATCATTAATTTTATTTTCCATATTATATAGATTTATAAATGCCTCTTTCAAGAAATCTATTGTGGTAACTCCTACTTTTAAATCCACAAGCTGATCCATATACCCAATGGTGAATTTTCTATTCCATTGAATATTACCGCTATCGGGCAAAATCTGATCTGTAAGAATTTTCATAAAGGTTGACTTACCCTCTCCATTAGCACCAATTAGACCAACATGTTCTCCCTTAAATAGATTAAAGGATACATTGCTAAAAAGTATTCTATCACCAAAAGAATGGTTCATGTTTTCAATTGTTAAAATGCTCATAAACTGTGCACCTCCTTGTACCCTCATATATAATAATATCATCCATCAGTACAAGGACCCAAGGTTGCAAATGATTCTGTAATAAATATAACCACAAAAGAACAAAAGCGTTTATTCACACACCTCTTAAGAAGCTACAATTACTTGGAATTTTTTGTAATACCGTAAAAGCCGCTAATATCAGGACTTTGACGACTTTATTTTAAGTGTAGCAAAGTTGAACTTTTTATATAAGAATAAAGGTATATTTCCATAGTAAAAACTACGAAAATATACCTCAAATATAGGGAACCAAAGTCAAAGCTTAACTTATAAATGAACCTACCTTGGTTGCTCTAAAGCTTCTAGAAAATGAATACTTTCATTCTTTATCATGGAAGCTCATCTCACCCATATTTTTTTTGATTTCTAATTATTCTTCTAATGCTGCTTTCCGTTAAGAAATACTGCTCACATAGAATTTTCACAGACGCTCCAGAGGAATACTTATAAAAAATTTCTTTATCCCTAGCCTCAAGCTGCCTTTTGGTTTCAGTATTTTCTCCCCAGGACTTCTTATTTTCATTCTTTCTAGGTATATAGATATACCCACCATCAATATAGTCTTGAATTAATTCTATTATATTATTTGGTAATATATTTTCTGCTTTCTCATATTTCATAAATCTTCGCTCCCATCTACATTTAGTTCCTAAATGAAGATGCAAAGGCTTAATCAAATATGAAAAACTCAATTTTTATTTATTAGCTCCAAGCATAAGTTTTTCATATTTTACAACCTTTGCATGGAGCCTACTACTATAGTTAGACACATATACATTCACTTCCTACTCTTTTTTTCTTTATAATTATCTATTATACTCGAAACACTATAGATTTTTGCCATATTTCTTTTAATATTTTTAAACGTAAATCTATGGTATTTTATAATACATTACTCTGAACACGCTTCATAACACCATTTTCCATAATATCGTATATTAGTGAGACTAAATCTTCTGCAGGTAATATTTTATCCTCCCTGAACCAGTAGCTCATTATGCCTATCATAGCTGAAAGAACAAATTCTAGGATAAAGTCAAATTCTATAGAATTTATATCGTATTTTCCAAGGAATGCTTGCCTAATAACAGGTTTTGTTGAGTTTTTCAGCTTGCTTGCAAAAGCAGGATCACCATTATCACCAAGTAACACAGAATAGTATTTGCTGTTCTGCTCATAGAGAGTAATAAACATATCAAGTGGCATCCCCATATTTTCATTTGGTATAAAAATTGGAGGCAACTCATGAATTGTAGGTATGAGGGATTTCTCAATCTGCTCTAGTACATCATAAACATCTGTAAAATATTCGTAGAAAGTCCCTCTGTTGTAGCCTGCTTTCTGTGTTATTTCCTTAATAGTTATTTTTTCAATTCTTTTTTCACAATATAAGCACCAGAATGCATCAATTAAGTTCTGCTTGGTCTGTGCGGTTATTTCGAGCTGCTTTTTCATATTTTCCTCCTGTATTCCTTATTCCGAACTGAGCAAATATTAATTGTTCAGTGTCCTATTTCATTTCCCTATCCCCATTAGAATCCGACATTCATCCTCTGATTGTTGGTTGATGGACAATTAAAACACAATTATACTGTAAATATACAACAAGTTGTCGGATAATACAAGGAGGAATAATACATGATTACAATACTTTGTTCAGGTTCAAGAGGAGATTTTCAGCCATATATCGCTCTTGCACAAGAGCTTAAGAAGTTAGGAAGAGATGTTCGTATTACTGGTATGAGAGAATTTGAAGACTTTGTTAAAAGCTATGGCATAGATTTTTATCCTATACAGGCAGATTTCAAATCCCTTAATGTTGATGAGAACATGCTTAAGGAAGCCCAATCAGCAGACAACCCATTAAAGATGCTTTTAACCTTCAATAAAATGAAAAAATATGGGTTAACCATAGCTAATGAATTCTATGCAGCCTGTGAAGAAAGCGAATTAATTATTTATCACCCTGGTTGCACCATCGGTTATTTTGCCGCTGAAAGGCTTGGTATACCTGCTATTTTGGCTTCTCCCTTCCCAATGCACAAAACAAAAGAGCAGACCTCTGTAATTCAGTATGGAAGAGTTAAATCCTCTCCATTTAAAAATATAATTAGCTACCATATGCTTCAAAGTATGCTGTGGCTAGCATCAAACAACTCAGTGAAATACCTTTGGAAGAAAGAATTCGGAGGACTTCCTAAAAATTTTGGTAAGCCTTATGAGCGTCATACAGTGAAAACACAACCTGCTGTTATATCCTGCAGTAACTTTGTTTTCAAAAGACCAAGTGATTGGAATGAGAATATACATCAATATGGGTATTGGTTTGTAAATGAGCCAAATGAATATACTCCTTCAAAGGAACTAGCACATTTTTTAAGTTCTGGTGAAAAGCCTGTCTATATTGGGTTTGGTAGCGTATTTCATGAAGATCAGAAAGATGCCTTATCTAAACTGATTATAGATGCTCTTTCAAAAGCTAACAGACGTGGAATAATCTGTGGAATGGGTAAGCTTCACAATTTACCAGAGAATATAATAGCTATAGATAGCATACCTCACTCCTGGCTTTTTGATAGAGTTGCAGCAGTATGCCATCACGGAGGGGCAGGAACTACCTCTGCAAGTTTTGCAGCTGGTGTTCCAAGCGTTATTATACCTTTTGCCAACGACCAACATGCTTGGGCTCATAGAGCTTATGACCTTGGAGTTGGTTCAAAGCCTATTCCTATAAAGAAGTTAACTTCTGATAATCTGGCTGAAGCTATTAACTATGCCCTTCAGGATAAAATTGCCCAAAATGCAAAGATTCTAGCAGCAAACATCTCCACTGAAAACGGTGCTAGAGAATGTGCAAAAGTTATTGTACACAGTCTAAGGAGGTAATTCTATGAAAAACCTTCAAAATTGGCACAAGACTTTCTTTACCATGTATATAGGTCAAGCCTTTTCACTTTTAAGCTCCAGTGCTGTTCAGTTTTCAATAATCTGGTGGATTACTCTTCAAACAGGCTCTGCTATGGCCCTTACAGCTGCAAGCGTAGTGGGCCTCCTGCCACAGGCCGTAATAGGACCCTTTGCAGGGGTTTGGATAGATAGATTCAACCGTAAAACCATAATGATAATTGCTGATAGCGCTGTTGCAGTGTCTAGTCTTTTTCTAGGTCTATCTTTCTTTTTCACTACACCTTCTTTGATATTTATTTACTTCATTTTGTTTATCAGGGCCTTAGGAGAAACCTTCCACAAGCCGGCAATGCAGGCAGCCATCCCACAGATTGTCCCTGAAAATCAACTTACTAAAGTTGGAGGTGTTGGACAAATGATTCAGTCAGCTTGCTCTATGGTGGGGCCAATGCTTGGAGCCTTTTTAATGAGTGTCACAACTCTTCAATATGCAATGGTCGTTGACGTACTAAGTGCTTTCTTAGCTGTACTGACACTTTCTTCGGTTAAGATAGCAAAGCACACTGTGAATTCAACCAAGTTCAGTATTATAGCAGATATAAAACAAGGTATAAGGGCTATAAAAGCAAATAAAGCACTAATGACAGTGTCCATTCCAATACTTCTTTCAACAATTGTTTTTGTACCTATGGGCACCCTGTTACCCTTAATAGTGAAAGAATACTTCCATGGTACTGCCTGGCATAATGGAATTGTGCAAACTCTATTTTCTAGTGGAATGCTTATAGGTGCAATGGTAATAAGCATAACTGGAGGAATAAGAAAGCAGTTTCTCATGATTTCTGTGGGTATATTTACCTTGGGAGTTTGCTCTTTAGTAGGAGGGACACTTCCTTCTGGTGCCTTCTGGATATTCTGTATAGTTATTTTCATAATGGGTACAACGGGGATGTTGTCTAATATTCCGTTCACCGCTTATATACAAAAGACAATACCGCAGGAAAACTTGGGTAAGGTTATTTCCCTAGTGACTAGCGTAATGAGCTTTGCGGCTCCTATAGGAATGTTTATAGCAGGACCTTTATCTAGTTTAATAGGCATTAGCTCCTGGATGATATGTGCAGGAGTATTGATGCTTATAGTTGGAATCCTATGTTATATACTAACCAGAAAATATGATAAAATAACTTTAAATGAGGTGATTTTAAGTGAATAAAATTTTTAAAAGGATTTTATTTATGCTATTGCTTTTGTTGTCACCTCTAGCAACTGTAGCTGTATTGGGTGCAGCTTATATTGCTTTTAGAATGATTACCGGTGTGGAGTTCGCAATAGCTCTAAGCTCTTTCAAAACAGTTATTTATAGTGTTAAGCCTTACTTCCCCTACTTAACCATAATACCAGCAGCTTTATTTATACTCCCACAACTTCTTAAAAGCAAAATAAAAATTAAAAACTTGAGAAAGTAGAAAACTACCCACAAGGCATGCTAAGCTTTAAACCAGGCTTTCCTTGTGGGCTTTTTATATTTGTACTTAGTTATATAAGCACTGATAAACTATTTGCAACTCGTACTTTACAATCTTTTAAAATATTAAATATACCTAAGCTCACTTACATATGCAACATATTTAAATATATTAATAAGCATAAGCACACATTAAAAAATCTCATTTACTTATGATACGGTTCATCGTACTTTATCCTAAACTGCAGCTTCAAAATTTTGTTTACCTCATATTGTACCAGAGAGTTAATCATAAAAAACATTTTTTTAGCCAAATAAACCTTATCAATTAGATTTCTCTCTTTATATTCAAGTCACTCACCTTTAGTCCATTTGCTTTAAGTTGCTGACGCCAGCCCATTTCTGCCCCAATTTTATAAGCAAATCTAGGAAAGTTAGGAGAAACATATTTATCTTCTAATGTGATTATGCCTTTCTAGTAATCATTTATCTTCCTACAATCTCAGAAACTCTCTTACTAAATTCCACCTGTTCACTAGGTGTATTATTTTCTAATAGTAAGCTATTTTGTCCTTTTATATGCTTATCAAAGAAAGCTAAAGAATAATCATTAACTATCTTTATGCATACAAAAGAGTCTACAGTACCAACTCCAAGCTTTTGTGCTAAAAATGGTGATATTCTTGGAAGATCTGTAAAGTTTAAATGTCCTGACTCCTTTATGAATAAGGAGTATGCAGCATTAGTAGAATTATTATACGCCTGGATATTGGGTAGGTAAGCTGACTTTTTAGCTTCCTCCTGCTGAAATAAGGAACCATACATTAACATAAGTGGTTTAGTGAACTTCTCTTCTGTGATGATTTCACTATTATCACTATTTAAACCTTTTATATCTCCTATCATTGTTCCATCAATAACAATAGCAGCCTTCACATCATCACGTACTCTCGCAACCTGAGCTGATGCAGCTCCACCAAGAGAATGCCCAAAAAGCCCAATGTTATTTAAATCCATGTGTCCCTTTAAAAATTCTCCATTTGTTCCAAGGTTTCCTGCTTTAAGACTATCAATTACAAGGTTTATATCTTTAGTTCTTAAATCAAGCCAACTATGGGTGATATCAAAAGCCTTTTGACCTTTAATATCATCTACCTGAACTCCTATGGCCTCATTTAGAAAATCATTGTTTACAATTGCTACCTTTCCATCTGCAAAAGAAGTGTAAAAAGCTTGATATGCATGATCTATGCTAGCTACAATATAGCCGTGACTAGCTAATTCCCTACAAGTTGAAGCATTACTCATACGCATTCCAAAAGCTCCATGAGAAAATATAACTAGCGGATATTGCTTCTGTATTGTAGAAACTGGTACACCTTCTATATCATACCTAACTTCTGTTTCCTGTCTATCTGAAGGATACCAGAATTGAACAGCAATTTTTCGATTACCGCCTGATTTTGAAAGAGTTTCTGTGCGGTTATTATCTGTAAAATCCATAACCACTGTTCCTACATCAAAGGTCCCTGTTGGTTCTGGAAGTGAATAAAAAGGTATTACCATGGTTGGAATAAATACACACACTGCTAATAAAATTAATTGAAATACGCGGCCTATGCTAGCTTTCACTCCATGTTTTGGTTCCTTAGAATTACCCTTGAAAATTTTCTGAATTGAAACTAAAAACATAGTGATTGTGAATATATAAAGTGGAATAAACCTTGCTGCTACAGTATCCTTGTCAATGAAAATATGAAGTATAAGAACAACTACCGCAGCTAAAGGAATAAAATCAATAGAGCGAGGGGCCTTCTTACTAGTGATTAAAGGCCATACGATCACTGTCATATTTAATACTACTATAATGATTTCTAGAAAAGTTAACATAATAAACCTCCAAAATTTACAATTCGTTATATATTAATTGTAAATCTTAGGAGGTTTTTACACATGTGTCTTGGGTAACAACTTTAGTCATAGTGACCTATGACTTGGGTCATATTATTTTATTTTAGATATATATTTTAACTAACAATTGAAGAAATCAAAGAACTTTTGAGAAATAACATACTTGTTATTTTTTTGAAGCTACCTTAATTGCGTATAAAGTTAATTTGCTTCTATCATCTATTTCCAATTTGCTATAAAGATTGCTGATATAATTTTTAACCGTCCCCACTGAAATATAAAGTTTCTTAGCTATTTCAGTATTAGACATTCCCTCTCCCACTAGGTGGAGTATTTCTCCTTCACGTTCCGTAAGTTCTGATATATGATTTATAACTTTAGTAGTATTCATGTGAATCTCCTTAGGAACCTCATGGTGCGTGGATTCTTTTGTTGAGCCGGTTATGTGAGAAATCACCTTTGCTGCAATTTCAGGCTGCATTATTGAATTCCCTTTATAGGCATCTTTAATGACTTCCACCAGCTTTTCTGAAGAAAGATCCTTTAAAATATATCCCACAGCACCGTTTTTCAAAGCTTCTATTATAAATTCGTCATCATCGAAGGTAGTTAAAATAATAACCTTAACCCTTGGATACTGTTGCTTTATGACTTTTGTACATTCTACCCCATCCATCACAGGCATCCGGATATCCATGAGGATTACATCAGGCTTGGCACTTTGAAGCTTCTCTAGTGCATCTTTTCCATTTTCAGCAAGCTCTACTACAGTTAAATCCTCCTCTAAATCAAGAAGAGTCTTAAGTCCTTCTCTCATGAGTCTTTGGTCATCTGTAATCATTACTTTAATTTTCATTTTCTATAACACCTCACAAGGAATTAATACCTTTGTCTTAAAGCCTTTACCTTGGAAACTTTCAAATTCCACAGTTCCCTTTAGACTTTCAACTCTTTCCTGAATCCCCTGGGTACCATACCCTTTTTTCATATTTGCACATCCGTAGCCATTGTCAGAAATTCTTAAATTGATATCATTTTCCTGCTTTTCCATATAAATTTCAATTTCACTGGCCTGTCCGTGTCTTATGGAGTTTGTAATACTTTCCTGTGTAATCCTAAACAGCGCAACCTCATGCTGTGATGCTAGCTTTATATTTTTTGGAAGTAAGTTGTTTAACACAATTTTCACTTTGGTGTTCTCCATAGTTTCATTGATAATAGCATTTATGGAAGCGAAGAAAGATTTTTCTTCCATAACTTGAGGTCTTAGTGCTTTTATACTGCGTTTTACCTCATTAAAGCCACTTCTTGATAATTTCTGAGCCTTTTCTAGTTCCATAGGTAGTCTAGAAGGGTCCTTTGAAGACAGTTTTTTACAAGCTTCTAGCTGGATAATCAATGTTGTTAAAGTATGAGCAAGAGTATCATGAATCTCTCTAGCCATTCTAGTTCTTTCTTTTTCCACTGTAAGCTCTTCTGCTATTGCTGAAGTTTCTATAAGCTTCTTATAGGTTTTTTCCAGTTCAGCCTTGGTCCTTGCCAGCTTTTCCTTTTCCCGAATCTGCACCTTTACCAAATAGCTCATCCCAACTACAAAGGCTATAGAAACCCCATAATTAAAAAACATAGCAAGAAATGATTGCATAGCTTGAGTAAATCCACTTTGTATAATGAAAATAAAAAAAGTAGAACCTAAATACACAGCCACTAAAAAAATTGAATATATAAAGGGATGTATAATCACCGTTGAGGATACAAAAACGAAAAATAAAAGTAGGTTAATATTTTCTTTATCAAAAAAGCTTATGGATAATATGAGAATCATTTCAATAGCCATACTTGTTATTACATAACCTATAGCTTTGTTCTTTGAAACTATGAAGTAATCTCTTGAATAATTAGTAAAAAATATAAATACTATAATTGGTATAATTCGTGTCAAGTTTTGAAAATTGTTGTTTACAATTAATAAAACTGTGGCAGAAATGTAGGTAAATAACTTTATCCCATTTGTAAAGTTTCTGATATCAAAAATCCTTGTCATAAAATCCCCCCATGACACCATTCTTCTAAATTCTATTCCTTTAGATGTTTTTCTATTCCAAATACTACCTTTATTATATGCTCTGAGGAAATCCTTGGCAACTCACTGTAACCCTTCAAGTTGGTTTGCTCTTAACTTCGCCATTACCCTTAATAGGGTTACTTATAGAAAAAATAGTAGCCCCCCACAGAAAAAGGATAGCTACTATTTTAAAATTTATATTATTACAGTTCTTTATTCACTATTTCTCCATTGATCCTATTTATAAACGCTCCTAAATCTAAACTTCCTTCATCTCCGTTATTTCTGCTGCGTAAAGAAATCTTTCCTTCCATCTCTTCCTTTTCTCCAACAACAATAATATATGGAACTCTTTCATTTCTAGCTTCTCTAATTTTATATCCTATCTTTTCATCTCTATAATCCATTTCAACTCTTATTCCTTTAGCTCTTAGTTGCTCTTTAACTTTCTCTGAATAATCGTTGAATTTATTTGATATAGGAAGTACTTTTACCTGAACTGGTGAAAGCCAAGTTGGGAATTTTCCTGCAAAGTGCTCTATTAGTATTCCAATAAATCTTTCTATACTTCCGTATACAACTCTATGAATAACTATAGGTCTATGCTTTTCTCCATCAGCCCCTGTGTACTCAAGTTCAAATCTTTGAGGTAACTGGAAGTCTAATTGAATTGTTCCACATTGCCATGTTCTACCTATACTATCTTCAAGATGAAAGTCTATCTTAGGTCCATAGAAGGCTCCATCACCCTCATTTACTTTGTACTGCAAATTCAGCTCATCTAAGGCACCTTGTAAGGATTCTTCTGCTAACTTCCAGTCTTCATCGCTTCCCATAGAATTTTCTGGTCTTGTAGAAAGTTCAAGATTATATTTAAATCCAAATTTCGAATATACCTTATCAATAAGATCTATAACACCTTTTATTTCAGATTTAATCTGACTAGGTAGCATAAATATATGAGCATCATCTTGTGTAAAAGCTCTTACTCTCATGAGTCCATGCATTGCACCTGAAAGTTCGTGTCTGTGAACTCTTCCAAGTTCCCCAACTCTCATTGGAAAATCTCTATAGGAATGAGCTTCTGATTTGTACACCATCATTCCACCAGGACAGTTCATTGGTTTTAGAGCAAATTCTTCCTCGTCAATTACTGAAGTATACATGTTTTCTTTGTAATGATACCAGTGACCTGAAGTTTCCCATAGTTTTTTATTAAGCATTATTGGAGTTTCAATTTCTACATAGCCCGCTTCATTATGAAGTATTCTCCAAAAATCAATTAAAATATTTTTAAGAACCACACCTTTAGGTAGCATAAATGGGAATCCTGGCCCTTCTTCTGCAAAAGTAAATAACTTTAATTCTCTGCCTAATTTTCTGTGATCTCTCTTTTTAGCTTCTTCTAAATTGTGCAAATGAGTATCTAATTGAGCCTTATTTGCAAAGGCAACTCCATAGACTCTTTGAAGCATCTTATTCTTTTCGCTACCTCTCCAGTAGGCTCCTGCTACACTTAAAAGCTTAAAGGCTTTTATATATTTTGTAGAAGGTATATGAGGTCCTCTACAAAGATCAATGTATTCACCTTGTGTGTATAAGGATATTTTTTCATCCTCTGGAAACTCGCTAATAAGCTCTTCTTTATAGGTTTCTCCTTTTTCCTCCATTAGCTTAATTGCTTCTTCTCTTGAAATATCAATTCTCTCTAAGCTTAAGTTTTCACTTATTATTTTGTTCATTTCTGCTTCAATCTTACTTAGATCATCAATAGATAGTGGATTTTCAATATCAAAATCATAATAGAATCCATTGTCAATGGAAGGTCCAATGGCAATCTTTGCGTCTTTATAAATTCGCTTGACTGCTTGAGCCATAACGTGAGATGTAGAATGTCTCAAAACTTCAATTGCTTTTTCATCTTCATAGGTTAGGATACTAACCTCATCATTTTCTTTTAATTTGTAGCTTAAATCCACTAGGGTTCCGTTTACTTCCCCCACTATTGCAGCTTTAGCTAAATTTTTGCTAATTGAGCTTGCAAGGTCATAAATACTTGAGCCATCTGAAATTTCCTTTACTGATCCATCTTTAAGTTTTACACTTATCATACCTCATTACCTCCTTCTTCTAAATTTTAATTTAAGTCACATTACAAATCTGCCTAATTTTTGATATAAAAAAAGCATCCATCCCGGTCTTGGGACGAATGCATAATATCCGTGGTTCCACCCAAATTGAATTAAAATAATTCAATTCTTCTCAAAACATTTTAACGATTTTCACCGATGGCATTTTACGAAGTTTGCTACTCAGCCATAGCTCCAGGGTAGTTTTTCTTATAGTCATATTTAGGAATGCTTACAGCCGGTGACACTCCCTCTCTGAAAACTGTTTCTATAGTACTTTTCCCTATCTTAGCCCATTTCATATCTGATTTTAGAAAAGTAAATACTACTTTTCTCTTATTAATATTATATATTATCATTTCTTTCATATGTTGTAAATACATTTTGCGAATCTATTTTGAAATTTTTGAATTTAATAACAAATTACTTCAACCTATAATTTAGAGGCAAGCTGTAAGAGCTTCTGCCTATTACCTCAAAATAGGATTATATCACCTTTTTTCTTCTCTACCGCCAATGTGGTAAGAATTGCAACAAGCTTTTCTCTTAAAATTTAAATTTATCTAGTGCACGGTAGCGAATGATTCTAACATTGAAATACTTGATAATAACCCTGCAATAAATGCAGCACCTGCACCTGTACCAAAAGATGTAAATTCTACTCCCTTATTACTTACTAAATATCCTGGTGTCGAGAATACTAATACTCCAACAATAAGATCAAAACTTGAATTTGCAAAAACTATAATAATTGTACTGTTTACAGTATCTACTTTATCATCTAAGTATGAACCATAGGTAATCATACCCCTTCAGCTAAAGTTGTTGAGAAAAATCCTGAGCGTAAGCAAAAACCCAAATACTCTGGTTTAAACAATGCCTCAAATCCTATGGCAGAATCATTTAAACGTACTGCATTAACATAAAATCTCTGAGGCTATCATATAACCTCAGAGATAATAATAGAAGTTTAAGTCTCTATATTAATTCTTATTTTCCTATTGGTTCAAGATGTGCTGTGAAGTGTCTAAGAACTGCTGGCTCCCATGTAATTCTGTATCCTTTAACTTCACTAGCTCTTTCTTTAATAGCAATCAAAGCTTCTGCCATAACATCAAAATGAGCTTGTGTATAAACACGACGTGGAATTGCTAGACGTGTAAATTCAAATTCTGATTTCAACTGTTTACCTGTATCAGGATCATTTCCTAGCATATATGATCCAATATCACAGGTACGTATTCCAGCTTCAATGTAAAGTTCTATTGCAAGAGCTTGACCAGGGAATTCATAGTATGGAATGTGAGGAAGCAATGCTTTAGCATCTATAAACACGCCATGTCCACCTACTGGTGATTGGTATGAAATACCACCATCATCAAGTCTTCCTGCAAGATACTGCATTTGTCCAATACGATATCTTAAGTAATTTTCATCAAGTCCCTCATAAAGTCCAATTGCTAAACTTTCAAGTTCACGGCCTGAAAGTCCACCGTAAGTAATGAAACCTTCAAATAAAATTGTTCTTTCTTTACAAGCTTGAACTAACTCTTCATTATCTTTAATTCCAATTAATCCACCCATATTTACAATTGTGTCTTTCTTAGCACTCATTGTAAACATGTCAGCATATCCAAACATCTCTTTAACAATCTCTTTTATTGATTTATCTGCATAACCTTCTTCTCTTTCTTTTACGAAGTATGCATTTTCAGCATAACGCGCAGCATCAATACATAATTTTATACCATATTTTTTACAAACCGCAGCTGTTTCTCTTACATTTTGCACAGATACTGGTTGTCCACCCGCTGAGTTGTTTGTTACTGTTACAACAACAAGACCAATCTTTTCAGCTCCATACTCTCTAATTAAGCTTTCTAATTTTTCAATATCCATATTTCCTTTAAAAGGAGCTCTCTTCGCTGGATCTTTAGCTTCTGCAACTACTGCATCAATTGCTCTAGCACCTGTTGCTTCTACGTGTGCTCTTGTTGTATCAAAGAACGTGTTAGAGATAGAGTACTGACCTTCTCCTAGTAATAATCCAAACATAACCTTTTCTGCAGCACGACCTTGATGAACTGGTTGGATATAGTTATAACCAAAAATATCTTTTGCTGCATCTACAAGTTTAAAGTAACTTGATCCACCAGCATAGGCTTCATCACCTCTAACAATACCCGCCCACTGTTCTTGGCTCATTGCATTTGTTCCACTGTCTGTTAATAAATCAATATAAACATCTTCTGCTCTAAGATTAAACACATTGTATTTTGCTTCAGCAATTTTTTGTATTCTTTCCTCACGTGTAAGCATTTTAATTGTCTCTACCATTTTAATTCTAAACGGTTCTGGCATATATTTTACGCCCATTGTAATCCCCCCATGACTTTTATTTTAATTTATAATCAAGTTAAAAATTAATAACTTCTAAATAAGACATAAAAAGTAAAATACTTTGTACTTCTAGATATGCCTATAGGTATCATCTATTATAAGATGTGTCCTCAATCACTAAGCCATCACTTACTATTCCCAATTTATATTCTTTTTCGATTATTCAGACAATTAATTTTACAAATTAATAATCCCTTTAATATAATATTATCATCGTAATAATTTTTAGTCAATAAATATGTTGTTAATTTGCCTATTCATATTTAATTTCTTATATTATAACTATTTTATATACCATGCCATTGCATTTATGTAGCTTTTCTTCTATTACTTAGATAATATTTTATTATGTTGATAAAATATTATTAGTATTTTTATTTTTATAGTGATAAAATATATTTATAAATTATAAAGATATAGCTTTACGAAATTATAAGAGTAGGTGAAAATATGAATGATAATACATTAAAACAATATAGCATTCTCGTAGAGTTTTTAGGAAAAACCTTAGGACCAGACTATGAGGTTGCTTTATACGATATTGGAAGTGAAACTAATTCCTTAGTAGCCATCGCAAATGGCTATATCAGTGGTAGAACCATAGGCGCCCCCATGACAAATATGGGATTAAATACAATCTCAAATAAGCTTTATATGCATAGTAACTACAAATTAAACTACCCCGGGATTTCAAAAGACCAGAATATACTTAGATCCTCAACTATGTTTATCAAGGATGAAAACGAGGAACTTGTGGGAATGTTATGCATCAACTTCGATGATAGAAAATTTGTAAATCTCAGCAATGAAATAATGCAGCTTTGTCACCCAAATGAATTAATTGAAAAGCACTGTACCTATGAATCTGTTAATACATTATCAGATGATGAAGTTGAGACATTTTCTGGTTCTATTTCTGAAGCAACTGAAAATGCCCTTAATAAAGTATTGTCTTCAAAGAACATTCCTCTTGATAGATTAACCCAGGATGAACGACTGGATGTTATTGATATTTTAATTCAAAAGGGTGTTTTTATGCTAAAAGGTGCTGTAAGTGAAGTGGCAAAACAACTTCATTGTTCAGAACCAACCGTTTATCGTTATATTAACAAACTAAATAAAGATCCGGATAATGCATAACTCAAAATCCATAGTGTGAGGTGTAATAATGAAACCTGAGAATATTATTATAAGAAGATTTGAAAGTAGTGATAGTATAGAAGTATGCGACATAATAAAGAGAAACTTGATTAAAGTAAATAGCAAAGACTATCCTGCACATATTATCAATAACATGTGTGATCTTTACACTTCTGAACACATAATAGAAATAGCTAAAGCCCGTGATATATATGTGGCTGAATTAAATGGTAAGCTTATTGGCACTGCAAGCTTAGATAAGCATATTATTTGTGCAGTTTATGTAAATATCGATTATCATAACCGTGGTATAGGTAGAAGACTAATGTGTTTTATTGAAGAAGTAGCTAAGCATAAGTCAATTAAATTTTTACGTTTACATGCAAGTTTGACATCATTAAACTTTTATTACACCTTAGGCTATAAATATATTGAAGAATTAAATGATCCTGAAGCAGGAAAAAGCACTCTTGTTGAAAAGGTATTGTTTTAGTTGATTCCTTTTTTTCATTTACTGTATATTTACTTTTAAAACACAAAAACACTCCCCTTGAAGTAACAGATTTTTCATTTTAAAATCTATCTACTTTAAGGGGAGCACATCATTTTAGCTATTATATTTTCTTTACGTCTAACTCACAAAAGGGCGTAATATATTTTCCAATTTGTTATATGGATTTTCATATTATATGAGATAATTTTAACTTCCCCTTTAAACAGTTATTTTACATAAGCTAGTAAGGATTATTACCTATTTATACACAAATTCTCTGATGAAGTATTTTCTGCAGGGGGTTCACCCCAAATATTAACTATCTTAATATAAAACTCCAAATTGGAATTGAAATAATCGATACAAGAGTAGAAAAGATAATACATCTGGAAGCAAATATATAGTCTCCATCATATTTAGACGCTAGCATTGCGGTAGCAGTTCCAGCTGGCATTGCAGTTAATATAACCACTACTCCCGTTACTAAATGATCAATTTTAAATATTAAACATAAAGTCCACACTATTAAGGGCAAAATAACAAGTCTTAACACTGTATAATATGCTATTGTTTTATTTACTAAGTTTTTAAAGTCAACTTCTGCAAAGATTGTTCCTATCACTATCATAGAAATTGGTGTATTAGCAGTACTTAAGCTCTTAATTGAGGTATCTAAAAACCCAGGAAGCTTTACCTGCATAAACATAAATAATAGTCCAATATACACTGCCACAATGCATGGATGTGTAAGTACTTTTTTTGTTAAGGTCTTTTTATCAGGAGCTTCCGTGAAAATGGATATACCAGCAGACCACATAACTATTCGTTGAGGAATTAAAAATATAGATGCATAAGCAAGACCCATCATTCCAAAAACACTTTCTGCAATAGGATTTCCAAAAAAACCTGCATTAGAGCATAAAGTGGCATATTTTAATACCTGACTTTGACCTGGACTGCATTTTACATATAATAATTTTCCCAATATAGAACACATAAACTGAATTAATATAGAAATAATTAACACAGTACCAAAACTTATTAAAATACTTTTATTGAAGGTGATCATAAAGGATTTAATAATATTAAAGGGTAGTAAAACATAAAGCACTAGATTTGTTAAGCTTTCTTTACCACTTTCTGAAATTACATTTAGCTTTTTAAGAGCAAAGCCTATAAATATCATTAAGAACATGGTTAACTGCAAGTCAAGTAACTGTTTTATCTCCATAGTTATCCCCACTTTCCATTAACCATTATACTTGTCCAAATAAAAATTCTCAAGATAAATAAACGAATTTACTTTTTTAAAATCCTTGGATTGTGTGAAAAAAATAAAGGAAAAGAAGACTTTTAGAAGAATCTTAGACTGAATAAATTAACTTCTAATAACCATTCGAGAAAAGATTTTGGTACAATAGTAATATCACATTAATAGTAAGGAGATATACTTATAATGAAAAAATTTTTCTTTTGGATGTTCACAATACTTCAAGTGCTTCTACTCATTACAGCTTATGGGATACAATTTTTTTCTATGAAAAAGATGGGTATGATGAGGTATGTAGTATTTATAAATAAAGAATGGCAATCCTTATATCCTATTTCTGTATTACAAGGTTTTGCAATTACATTTTTAATACTATTATGTTCTTCTATTATTTTATATATAAAAATAAAAAAAGATAATTATTTTAAGTCTAAAAAATTTTTACCAATGTTAATAGTAGATATAATACTTACTATTTCATTTGTAACTTTCACTTTAGCGTATTCAACAGTAAGTTATCGCTCATATTATTTTACCAGTTTGATATTAGCGATCACTACACTTATACAGGATATAAAAATTATTCTATATTAAAAAAAACCAAATAACAGATTTAGTTAAGTGCCCTAACTCCATTAATTAATATGATAAAAAAATGTCTGAAGGCCTATTAACCATCAGACATTTAATTTATTTATATTGGGCTGCTGCTTCTTCTGGAGTGATTGCTTGCACTGGATTGTTTGGATCCAACTGCCATGCGAACCATCCGCCATCATACATTTTTACGTTTTTCCATCCATTTTCATATGCCATTAAAAATGGAATAGTTGCTCTCCAGCCAGTACCGCAATAAAATGCGATTTCGTTATCTTTTGTAACTCCTTGTTCTTCCCACATTGCTATAGCTTTATCAAATGTAATAAAGGTTCCATCAGCATTACGGTAATCTGGTTCATCATGACCCCATACAGCTCCTTGTGGCTCCCCTGTTCTTTTGATATAGTCATATCCACTTTCTTTACCTGTAAATTCATCTAAACTTCTTATACTAACTAATCTGAATTTATCATTTTTTGCCATTTCATCCTTTACATCCTTTGGCATAGATAAAAGGTACTCAGGATGTGCTGGTATAGCTACTCCAAAATCTTTCGTAGTTGCTACTGGATTTTCTATATCTTTATTCGTTGAATATCCTGCTTTTGTCCAAGAACTTAAGCCACCATCAACAACCTTTACATTTTCAACTCCAGCCCAAAGACACACAAAGGCAACTCTAGTAGCACCTGAGTCACCACCATAAACAATAACAGTGGTATCTTTTGTTATTCCATAATCCGCCATGAGCTTCTTAATCTCATCACCTGTTCTTATGTTCCAGTAGTCTGGCTCTTCAATATCATCTGTATTTATATGAGCTGCTCCAGGTATGTGGGCTTCTTTGTAGTCTTTAGCCTCACTAACTGGCCCCCAAGACACTTCAAGGATTTTGTAATCTTTTGATTCTGGCTGCTTACCATCAATTACACTTTTTACCCAATCTGCAGAAACAAATACCTTTGTCTTTGTCACAGCCTCAACAGTGTTAGTATTTGTTGAACCATTTGTTGAATTATTTGTAGTTGGTTCAGGTTTAGAAGCGCAACCAGTAGCAAATACAGCAAACATAGTTACAACAAGAATATAAATAAGCAATTTCTTCTTCATGGTATCACTCCCCTTAATATGCATTTTAATATTTTCGCTTTAATTACCAATATAGTATGTTACACTATGTCCAATAATTAGTCGAATAGCATTTTCTAATAATATGTAAAGCTACTATTATTTTTTTTAATAAGGCAAGTACTAATAGTACATAATCATCTACATTTTTATATAACAAATATTGAAAAACTCACAGTGGTTTTTACAAGGCTATGGACAAATGAGATTCGGTTAACCTAATACTAGCATTAGCCTAATTTATTTATGATATTTTCTTTCTATTACTTACAACTGAGAGTTTTAGACGTTGTCAGAATAAAATAATAAGACGAGTGATAAGTTATGTAACCAAACATAATTTATCACTCGCCTTATTTGTTGATTTAAGGTTATTTATAAAAATTTAAATATTCAACAGTTATTATCCATTTTATTACGATTTTTTAGGATTCTTAGCTATAAACATTCCGCTGGATTTAGGTATATCAATACTTCCTTCTCTTAAAATTATATCTTCCAAATACATGTGTAAGTCCTTTATTCTACTATCTGTCATTATATCATGTATGTTTACGTGTCCTTCCAGAGACAAAATATAATCAACTAAGGGCTTTGCTTCTGTTATATGAAGAGAATCTTCATATACTAACATTTCAACAGAATCAAAATGTTTAATTAACTGCTCAGCTCCATTTTCTAATCCAAATTCCTTTGCAACAGAAAAGGATGCATAATCAAGGCGAGAATCAAAATTTCTTACTAAAGCTTTTAATCCCTTCATGTTGTATAAGCTATTTGTAGTAGCATAAAAAGTTCCATGTGGTTTAAGTATGCGAGCAACTTCACTTATTGCTAAATCTCTATCTTTCACATGGTAGAGCATATGATTGGCAATAGCACTATTAAAGGAATCATCTTCAAATTCAATGTTTTGTATATCCATAAGTGAATACTCAAATACTCCATCAATACCTAAAAGACTTTCTTTTGTTGCTTCAAGCATACCTTCAGATAAATCTGTGAGAATAACCCTAATATCCTTTAGTATCCTATTTCTATTATTGGCCCAAATACTTCCATTACCACAACCAAATTCAATAATTCTATCATTGGTTTTAAGCTTATACTGATCAAATACCCAATTTTGCCATCCGTATTTATTTGTACTGAAACCAAGATGTAAAGCTAGTCTAGCATTTAAATTCTTATCTGAATTATACTGAAATTTAACTATATCCCTGTCATTTGCTCTGGACATATAATCACTCCATTCCATTACTAAAAATTAAACCTGACTTTGCCATTACAGTTAAGTTCTTCTTAGTCAATCTTCATCAGGTATACAACAAATTATACCATAATATTACTTTCAATTCATATATTTACATTATCGATTATTCTTGATGATGCAAGAAACATGTTAGCAGACCTTTAACCACTTCTTCCCATCAACAAGTTTTGACACTATCATTGCACAAACTGTATTTCCTGTGGAGTTTAACACGGTTGCAGGGGCATCAATGATTGTGCTGATAACTGCTATAACTGGAAGAGCTTCAGGTGGAAAACCATAAACACTTATTATAAGCATTTCTCCAATCATTCCTCCCCCTGGAATTGCGCCCATAACAGCTCCCACTAAAAACCCTACTGCCAATATAGATAATAAAGCTTCAGTACTATGAAGATCCTTACCGAATAACCCAAATAAGAAAGCTATCTTTAATACTCCCCCAATAACTGAACCATCCTTATGAGTATTAACTCCAAGAGGAATAACAGTTTCAGCAATATCCTTTGGAACTCCAATTTTCTTAGTGGCTTCAAGATTTACTGGTATGGATGCAGCACTAGAACAAGTGGCTAGCGCAGTAACTGTAGGTGCAATAGCATTTTTCCAAAAGGCCTTAAATCCTAATTTTCCTGCTGATAAATAAGCATAAGCACTAAAAATTATAAAATAATTTATTGCCGCTATCACTAAATATAAAATAAATACCCTTAAGTATCCCTCTAATATCTGGGTTCCCAACTGACCCACCACTGTTGCAAAATAACATCCAAGCCCAATTGGTGCATAATACATAATAATTTTTACCATCTTCATCATTACAGCTGCTGATGCATCTAAAAAGTTTTTAACAACCGTTGCTTTTTCGCCAACTAATGCTGTGGATAATCCAAACAAAACAGAAAATACAATTAGCTGAAGCATATTACTTTTAGAAAGTAGTGCTGAAAAGTCCCCCACTGTAATTGTGTTCACAAGCTGTTTTGATAAGGATAACTTTTCAGTATTCTTCCCTACTTCCTCACCTGATTGAGTTAAAATCCCTTTAATAACTTCACTATTTAATCCTTCAGTTGGATTAAAAATTAATACTCCGATAATTGACAATAGTCCAGATATTAATGCAGTTAATGCAAAGGTAATTGCAATGCTTACTACTATTTTGCTTAGTCGATTCATGTTTCCCATATTAGCTATAGACGAAGCTACACTAAAAAAAACTAAAGGTACTAATATAGTGAACATTAAATTAAGAAACAGTTGCCCAAAAGGTTCTAACACGGTTGAACTTGGCCCTAATATAACACCTATAATCCCACCCAGTAATATTGATAAAAGTAACACTAAAGACATTTTGTAATTTTTAAAAAAGTTACTCATAAATTCAACTCCTTAATTCTTTCTAGTAATTATTATAATAGCTACATCTGCAATTTATATTGTAGTTACTGTTCAATTTATTGCAAAAAGTGCTATAATGAGTTTTATAATGGAGGTTACTATATGAATGAAATTAATTCTATTAAAAAAGTAAAAAAAGGATATCTAAATGAAGATTTTCAATTTTTTAATCTGAAGGATAAGTTAAGAAATGAATTTGAGTTTCACTACCATGACTTTAATAAGATAATTGTTTTTATCTCTGGGGATGTTACCTACATAATTGAAGGAAAATCCTATAAGCTAAAACCGTGGGATATATTGTTAGTTGGAAAAAATGATCTTCATTTACCCATAATAAATCCCACCACCCCCTATGAAAGAATGATTTTATGGTTAAATCCATTATTTTTAGAAGAACATAATAGGAATAATTGTAATCTACTAAGCTGTTTTCAACTTTCAACTGAAAGAAAGATGAATCTTATTAGATTAAACAAAATAAGCATTGATTCATTAAAGGAAACTCTAACCAATCTTGATGAGGCCACCAAGGACAAAGCTTTTGGTAGTGATATATTAAAAAACTCCTTATTCCTTCAGTTAATGGTTAAAATAAATAGGTTGTTTTTGGAAATGAACTTTAAGGATAATCTTGAGGATATTAAATATGATCTACGAATCGAGGATATTTTGACCTTTATAAACTCCAATCTAGATAAGGATTTATCTATAGATATTCTTTCCGAAAGATTTTATTTAAACAAATACTACCTAATGCATTTATTTAAGAAAGAAACAGGATACACCTTATATAGCTACATACAAAAGAAGAGAGTAATGAAGGCGGCAGACCTAATAAAAAGTGGCACTCAAGCTGGAGAGGTTTGCTCTCTATGTGGCTTTGGAGATTATTCCACCTTTGTGAGAACCTTTAAAAAGGAGTTTAAACTGTCTCCTAAGCAGTACTTTAAGTACAATAAGTAAAAAATTATAGTTATTACTAATATTGTGCTTTTCCACACCTTTAAAGTTGTTTTTATTTTTAATTAGAAAATCTGTAGCTCAAAGACTTATCATACCTTATATTTGTGAAAAAAGTTTAATTTCATATACAAAAGCAAAGGCTTACCTTGTTTAAGGTAAGCCTTTGTTACATAATAAGAAAGTGCAATCTAGCACATAACTCATTATTATTCATTTTTGCCTAGAATTTTATTCTCATCTATTGATTTTTAGTAGACTGGATATACTTATCTCCCCAAATCCTAAACTGTTCTAACACTGGATTGAAATCCTTTCCTAGATCCGTTAGTGAATACTCTACCTTAGGTGGAATTTCTGAATAAACCTGTCTACTTACCAATCCAAAGTCTTCTAACATTCTTAACTGTTTTGTTAGGGTAGCCTGGGTAATATCCCCCATTCTTCTTTGTAATTCTCCATAACGTAGTGCTTCCTCATTCAAATGATACATAATTAAAATTGACCATTTTCCCGAAAATACTTTTTGTGCTGTAAAATACGGGCACTTTCCAAAAAGACTATCAGTATTCTCCATTATATCTCCTCCTGTAGTATCTTTTAGATACTTACATAACATAAAAATCGTACTTGATATAATAATTGTACATGCTATTATTATTCCGTAATCAATTTTAACATGAATACGTGAGAGGAGCAATAATAATGAAAAAAGCATTAGAATTTTTACAAGAAACTGGTATCTTTTACTTAGCAACTACTGAAGGTGATCAACCAAGAGTTAGACCCTTTGGTGCTGTATTTGAATATGAAGGAAAGTTATATATTGTGACAAGTAATAAAAAAGAATGTTTTAACCAAATGCTAATAAATCCAAAGGTAGAAATCTCTGCTACCAATAGCAAGGGACAATGGATTCGTATCACTGGTGAGGTTGCAAATGATGACAGGAGAGAAGTTAAGGAACTTGCCCTTGAATCTGCTCCTTCTTTAAAACAAATGTATAGCGTTGATGATGGAATTTTTGCTGTTTTATACTTCACTAAAGGAGACGCCACTATATCTTCCTTTACAGCTGCACCAGAGACATTCGCATTATAATTTTCATAAATCAGTAGATCTATAAATCGAGGTATTGGTTTTTCACTTAAGCTATTACAACATCTTAAATATTGTAATAGCTTTTTTTGCTTTGATTCTTATGAAACTTATTTAATATTAGTTATTATTGCAGCAATTATTACAAAAAATAAAATCAGAAAAATAAACTTTTTATTAACTACATAACCCTCAGATATTTATGTGTAGTGCTAAATACTTTATCTATTTTGCAACTCTTCTTTTGAAACAACTCGCCATCCATGAGCTTTAAGTTTCTCTATATATGTTTCTACTTTGATTTCCTCAATTTCTATGACAAGTGGGGTCAAAGAAACCCAGCATTCATCCAAGGCATAATTAATAGTAACTTTTGTAACTTCATATCCATTGTGAAATTTCCCATCAAATCCTTGGTCATCTATTATATCCCCTTGAACAGGACGAATATTAGATTCCAAGGTTTTCATCATTAGCTCTTGTACATTCTTTTCTTTTTCTTCTTTCATCGAGGTTACAAAAATCATTAAATTTATTTTCATTATAGTCTCCTTTTATATATGAAATTTGCAAATTAGTCTTTTCAATTGTTATGGAGCATTATACTAAATGTTATATGGACGCAGAAGTCATGTTTTTTTCTATGACGGAAAATTACCCTGAAATTCTTTTGGGAATTATAGGGTATTTAATAAGATATTAATTTTCATATCTTATTAAATCACTATAAAATTAATAAGATATTCCATAAGTTACTCTTAAGCTATTCTTACTTTACTTCTTATTTTGCGCGAAAAAATCTAGTAACATCTTAACGTACTTCTCAGGATAAATTAAACTTAATTCTCCATGTGCACATTTTTCGAGAATCTTTATAGAACTATTATTAATGGTATCATGAAGTAAGCTTGCAGACCTCTTCATGATGGATATTTCCTTTTCACCAACTAGAATTAAAGTATTTGCATTGGTGTTATATAAGTTTGAAGGCATTGGGTAATCTCCATTACTTTTAGTAATATTGATTAATGATTCTTTTGACATTCGAGAGCTATCCACGTAATAATTTTCAAATAATTCTTCTGGTACACTCAAGGTTTTAGCCTGTAGCTTTGCGTACCATCTTTTTTTAATTAGCCCATAGCACATGTTATACATTGGCACAGTTAATGAAGTTACTACTTTCATGGGATAAACTAATGCACTTTCTATAACAGCATATTCTGTGATACTTTCATCTTGAGATAATACTTCAACAACAATTTGAGCGCCAATTGAAAGGCCGCAAAGGGCAAAAACTTTTCCATTACAACTTTCTTTTATATATCTGATTACCTGTTGTGCGGAATTTTTTATACTTTCAAAAGTAGTATCCCAATTATCACCATGACCATCAATAATAGGCGTAACTATATAATAATCCTTTTGCAGCGCTTCAATCTGTTGTTTCCATGACCACCAAGACAAACCACCCCCATGAAGAAAAACAATAACTGGCATATTTTTGTCCCCAAACTCTTTGAATACCACGTTTCCACCCCCTCCATACATTACAGGTTAACTAACTAACCTTCTTGCAAATTGAATAGATTTATATTTCCATATCAATTGCCTATATTAACTTATTAACTTTCTATGTTTTTTTCACTTAATCCTTAATTTATGCGAACTAAATCATCCCTTGTTACTCACATAAATATACTTTACGCTGCATTAATACTATAAAATTACTATTTATTAAGCTTATAATGCTTTGGCAGTTTAGATTTTAGTTGCTCATCAATTATCCCAATATAAGGATGCCAATCTTTAACATAATCCAATGTTTTAACTAAAAGCACAAGAAGGCTTTTCGCCCAAAACACTGATTGATTTAGTTTATTAACCTCTTCTCTCATAGTTTTTAGCCACTGATCTATTGCAAAGGATGCCTGTGTATGAAGTGACTCTTCATCCTTATTAGATTCATGAACTTCACTTAACTGGATAATAAAACTTGTAATTACTTCATCAATTATCTCTGAAACATGAGTAGCATAATTATTTCCATCTCCTTGCTCCAAAGAAAGTTTTTCCACTACAGGTTTAAAATCCATGTTCCAAATCATAAATAAACCTCCCTTTATTACCTTAATATGTCACATTTACTTAAGATATAATAATTCAATTCTACCATTAAATACTGTAATTAAATACCATTGATTTTTTATTGTTTAAACCTTTTATTTTGAAAACGAACTATTTTATTTAAAAGAATGAATTATATTGAGCCTAATACCTAATGAGGATAGTTAGCCCTATTACATAAAATTAGATTTTTAAAAAGTTATAAAAAAAAAGTGAAATGTAAACGAATTCGTGCTAAAATAATTATGACATCAAAAAACATGTAAAATACATCAAGCTTATTACTTGAGAAAAAATATTTTTTAGAAAAGGAGCTTTAACTATGAATAAACCAATTTTATCAGCTCACTTCGAGTCAAGAATGCCATCAGATGTGAGATTAGCACAAATGAAATATGAAGAGCGTAAAGTTAAACCTGAAGCTGTAATCAATGTAGGTATAGGTAACGTTTCTCTTCCTACAAATCCAGCTATGATGAAAAGAATGTTTGAACTTGGTGCACCTGAAAGCCCATTTGCAAAGGGTATTGTAAGATATTCAACTACTGCTGGTGTTCCAGAGTGCCAAGATGCTTTCAAAAACATCCTTAAATGTGAAGGCTTCGATACAAGCAAATTATTCGTTCAGGTAACTGACGGTGGATCCGCTGCTATGGAATTACTTTTACTTGGTGTTTGCGGTGCTGCTGGTACTGAGGACAAACCTCTTATGGTTATAGATCCTGCATACACAAATTATATCTCTTTTGCAGAAAGAGTAGGACGTAAAATAGTTACAGTATCACGTAATTTAAATGACGATGGAAAGTTTAGCCTTCCAGAACTATCAGGAATCGAAGAAGCAATTAAAAAGCATAATCCTGGAGCACTTCTTGTGATCCCTTATGACAATCCAACAGGACAGTACTTTGATTTCGAAACTCTTAAGCAACTAGCCGAATTATGCGTAAAATACAACATGTGGATGGTAAGTGATGAAGCTTATCGTGAACTATTCTATGATATAAATAACAAGCTTGTAAGTATCTGGGGAGTTACTGATGCTGAAGTACCTGGTATCGAAGGTAGAAGAATCAGTATCGAAACTACATCAAAGGTATGGAATGCTTGTGGTTTAAGAATTGGAGCATTAATCACAGACAGTGCTGAATTCAACAACCGTTCTGTAGCTGAATATACTGCAAACCTTTGTGCTAACGTAATTGGTCAGTACATATTCGGTGCTCTTGCTCATCAGACTAAAGAAGAAATTGCTGAATGGTGTACAAGCATTAGAGAATACTACAAAGAACAAATCTTCAAGGTATATAAAGGTCTTAAAGATCAAGAACCTGGCTTAATTGTTTCTAGCCCAGATGCATCAATATACACAGTAATAGACGTTAGAAACGTTGTAAAACCTGGCTTTAACGGAATTGACTTCATTTTATACTGTGCACAAGAAGGATCAGTTAACATCGACGGAGTTGAAACAACTCTACTTGTAGCACCAATGAAGGGATTCTATAACATTAGCAAAGGTGAAGCAAATCCAGGAAACACACAATTCAGAATTTCCTTCGTTGAAACTCCTGAAAACATGGCAAAGGTTCCTGAATTATTTGTTAAGCTTTTAAGACAGTTTGAAGCTCAAAGATAATAAATACAATATTTATTTGAAATTTCAATAAAACCGCCGACTTAGTTGGCGGTTTTATTTTGTCCTTCAAGATAAACCGTCTAGAAGAACTTGTTAGCTACATTAAATTCCATGAAGGAAACCCAAACCAAAACCTTTGACTTTTCCTTAGTCTATCTCAAGTAAAAATATAATTGCATGTAAAAATGCCTGACCAATATCGGAACTGATATTTTGTCAGACATCTCGGTAACAACACCACTAGTTTTTGTTTTATATCATTTTTACATATTATAAAATCATATTAACTTTCCATATAGTTGAATTGCCAAGGGATTCCGAATTTATCAATTACAGCGCCATATAATTTACTCCAAAAGGTTTCCTGAAGGTCCATGCTTACAGCACCACCTTCTTTCAACTTACTAAATATAGATTTAATTTCCTCCATATCATTTAAAGTTATTGTAAGGTTTATATTGCTTCCTATTGTTAATGGCATATCTGGGAAAACATCTTGAAACATCACATTGCTTCCATTAATGTTAACACTAGCAGCCATCACCATATTTTTCACTTCTTCAAACTGAGGAAATTCCTCACCAGGTTGTTGTGGGGTATCACCGTAGGTCATAATTTGTGGTTTTTCAGTTTTGAAAACCTCCGCGTAAAACTCTACTGCTTCACGACAGTTTCCTTTAAAATTAACAAATATATCAATTGCCATTTTTCTATTCCCCCATAATAACTTATTTTTTATTTTACATAATATATGTTTATTTGTTCTTTTTCACTGGAATTTGGATCTCCGTAAGATAGTTATTGGGATCCTGTTCATTTCCAGGATGTCTTATAGCATATCCACGTTCACTTCCTATAATTTCATAGTCATTGTCTTCAATCCACTTGGCGAGTAACCCTTCACCTTCTGGTAGAATTTTTTCATAGGGACCGTTACAAATAACAGTAGCAGCTAAGTCAATTGGTTCTAATTCCTTGAATACAAAACTATCTATACTTTTACCCATCTCTTTTACGGGAATTGCCACTTCAATATCTACATCTTGCTCTTTGTATTCCATTTCATGGTAAAGTGCAATAGCAGCCTCCTCCAAGATTGGATACATGGAATTATCACCAATAAAGCTGTATAGTCTCTCCCAAAGCTGTTCTTGGTAACTATAATCAGGTACTACTTCTCTAAGTGACAAAACCTGAATTTTCGGTATCTCCTTCAATACAACATTTTCGCAGGTAGTTGTATAATTTCCCTTTTCTATCCTATGAAGGGTGCCTTTTAACATTTCAATTTTCCTATTTTCTTCAGCTATCTTTTCTTGTATTTCATTGAACTTCCGATTCAGCACTTTATCCATATTTTCTTTTTCTTCAAAGCTATCAAGGATATCACTGATCTCTTCGATAGAAAAACCCATGTCCCGAAGTGAAACAATTCTCAATATCAACGGAATCTGAGTGGCACTATATAGCCGATATCCGTTGATTTTATCTATTTCTGCAGGGAAAAACAATCCGCACTTCTCGTAATGCCTTAGCATACGTGGAGAAACTCTAACCAGCTGTGAAAACTTACCTATATTAAACATTCTTGCACCACCTGTTTTTGTATAATCTAGATTATAGACTTAATATAATACTTGACACTATGTTAAGGTCAAGCACTATTTATAAATTTCATATTTCTTTTTTCTTTAATTCAACTACAGATTTAATAACACTGAACTTTGTAAATCCAATAAAATTCTTTTATTTAGACACCTGAATATAATATTTTGTTCCTATATTCAAGTGTTTATCAATATTTTTTGTTAAATTTATTCTCATTTAAGGGGTATTTTAGTCCTTTTGATCTTTTAAATGCTCTCAATAAAAATTACCGTCTGCAATTTTGCAGACGGTAGGTATTTTATATTATTATACATTTTATAAATTACAGGCATTTTGAAGCTTAATTAGCCTATCAAATTCTTCTTCAGGCACGGGCTTGCTAATAAGGTACCCTTGGAACATATCACACCCATGTTTCTTTAAATAGTTCAGGTGATGCTTTAACTCAACACCTTCAGCTATAACATTTAATCCTAATTGTCTTGCCATAAGAATAATAATATTAGTCATATTTTTTGTATCCTCTTCACATTGGATATCCATAATAAAAGAGCTGTCTATCTTTACAATATTTATTGGTAGCGTCTTAAGATAAGTAAGGGAAGAATATCCACACCCGAAGTCATCCAGTGCAATTTTAATATTATTATCTTTAAGTTCTTTTAGTTTATTAGTTACTGAATCCATAGATTCTATTAGCACTGATTCAGTGATTTCAATTATTAGAAGTTCCGGGGTTATACCTATTTTTTTTATAGTGTTAAGTACAAAATCAGTGAATTCGTTTTGCAATAACTGAAGCGGAGAAATATTTACTGATACATAAAAGTCAGTATGCCCACTATCATGCATCCTTTTGGCATATTCACAAGCACTCTCGAAGACCCATTTCCCTATCTCTACTATAGTTCCATTTTCTTCTGCTATGCTAATAAACTTCTCTGGAGGAACCATTCCTTTTTTAGGATGTCTCCATCTAATTAGAGCCTCACACCCTTTTATTTTTCCCACCGCAGTGTCAACTATAGGTTGATAATATAATTCAAATTCACTATTTTCAATAGCCTTATATAAATCTGCTTCTATTTCAAATTTTTCTTTTGTAGCTTCTCCCATTTTTACATGATAAAAAGAATTAGTACCCTTACCTAACTCTTTAGATTTGTACATTGCTGTATCAGCATTTTTTAACAACTCCTGAAAATTATCTCCATTTTCAGGATAGAGAACTATGCCACTGCTGTGTGTAACACGGAACATATGTGCATTAACAACAAAAGGACTTGCTAGAACTCTATGTAAATACTTTGATAGTTGCTCCACCTCATCTTTATCTTCAATATTTTCTATTAAAACAATGAATTCATCCCCACCTAATCTAAAGGAAGTAATTTTATCACTGTTCATTTCTCTTAATCTCTTTCCTACCTCTACAAGCAGCTTATCACCCACTACATGACCATAAGAATCATTAACAAACTTAAAATTGTCTAAATCCATAAAAATCATTGAGAATTTTCTGTTATTTTCATGGGCATCTTCAATCTTCTCTGGTATTACTTCAGTAAGCATGGCTCTATTAGGCAGCCCAGTTACAGAATCATAATAGGCTAAATCATGTATTTTTTTCTCATGCTCTTTAAGCTCGGTAATATCAGTAAATGCACCAAAGGTCGATATCGGCTCTCCTTTATGATTAAATTCACACTTTGTATTGGAAGATAACCATTTATAGCTTCCGTTTTTACACTTTACTCTGTATTCAAATGTCTTAAACTCTGCTTTCTCTCCAATTTGCGCTCTAATGCCTTCTATAACAAAGGCACGATCCTCTGGATGAACAATATTAAACCATTCATCAAGATTTTCCAATTCCTTTTCATTGTATCCAAGTACTTCATAAAGTTTTCCTGAGAAAAACCTTTTTTTATTAATTAGGTCACCTTCCCAAATAATATCTTTAGTAGCCTCTGCAACTATTCTATATCTCTCTTCACTTCTTTTTAGTTCCTCTTGCTTTTTAATTAACTCCTTTATGGTTTCTCCCATATCTTTCTCAAAAACTTCTATTTTTCTATAGCTTCCCATTATTCTGCTCCCTTATGAAACTGTACTACTGTGTTATAATGTTTTTTCTTTCGTTGTATGAATCCATATATTTTGTTATTATGTTTAATCTATCGTACACTTTTGCATAATATTTATATTACATACTTCCATATATGCTCTAGTTTTACAAAAATATAGAATATCAATATTAAACAATATTCCTAGGAAAATCACTTCAACACCTTCTATTTTCTCGTGGCATATAAAATACGACTTATAGCTATGCATTTTAGTCAAAGCTTTGGTAAACGTTTGCTTAACTTATTTAATTTCACCACATTTTTATGCTTCATGGCTAGCTTTCACTGTGTCATTGATTATAAATTATAAGTAATAATTGCTATATTTTTCTTTATTTCTTAACGTTTCTTTCTTCTAATATATCTCTGTATTTTCTGAAATAAATATTAGATTGCATACAAAAGCTATTGTTTTGTTATATGGTTACACACCTAATGAAATTTCAATTAGAAGTTAGGTTCTTTGAAAACTGAATATAATTTTTAAATGAAAAAGAGTTATGCACACCATAATGATATCTACAACTCTTTTTCATTTACTTATCTTAAATCTAAACATTCATTATATCACTATATATCTTTGTAACTTCTCAACTCTAAATGATCACCAGAATTACTTCTTCTTTTTTAATTTTTCTTCTGCATCTTTTATATTTTCAGCAACTCTAAATTTCACTATGTTTCTTATTAATTCATAAGGTATTGGCTTATCTAAAGGAAATTGCACTGCGCCCTTTGAACTTTTATATTCCGAAAACTCATGATTAAATTTTTCAACTCCGCTAGCTCCTGGATAAAACCCTATATGCTTTTTGTGAGCAGCAAAGTGTACCAAGTTTCCGTGTAGCGCAAAAGTAGGCATTTGCCAACTCATTTTTTCAGTAGCCCCTGGTGCTGACTCTTTAATAACACTTCTTAAGGTGTTAAGTTTTTCCTGAACTTCAGGAGGAAACTGCAGAATGTATTCATCAATTGTGTTAATAGTAATTTTATTTTCTTCCATGACTTCTCCCTTCATTTTCCGTTTTAGTTATCTTAATATCTTTTTATTCACCTTTATATGTGACTATATAAAAATTTCAACTCGTACATTTTTGCACTGGTACAGAATTCATATGACTTCTTTCTTTTCTCATGTGCTGACGATGGTGATGTTTAATATAAGTTATTTTTTAATTTCAACAGTGACTTACCATTAATTACCAATACATAATGCTATACTGCCCTTTTTTGTTCCCCAGTTTTTCTCCTATCATGTGGGGCTTAGAAAATGAGAGCATTGTTCATTAAACTATCTCTACATTCAAAATTCTACCACTAGCATACTTCTCTAATAAATTTATCGCATAATCCATATGTTCCTTGAGCTCCTCATCACCATTAAAGGAAATTATATTCATAATTATTTGTTTTGTACTTTCAGTTATCATTGCTCTTGTAGAATCTGAAGTTGTACTTCCAAAATAACCATTCTTATCCTTAAACACTGGCAAACTTTCAAGATTTATTGGACCTCTACCTATTCCTTCATAATAATCCCCTTGATTTCCTACAGTAAAATCTATACTAGAACTAATATTATCCAAGTCATATGTTCCAACAGAATAGCAGCTACTTAGTGATATCAGATTGTTAATATCTACTACATTGTTAACCTTATATAAACCATTTCCTTTTACTATTCGTTTTACTAAGGATTCAGAAGATAGCCTGTATCTACTTGGATCTTTTCCTAAGGCCTTATATGCTTTCCTTGAACTATCTATGTTTTTTATTTTTAATATATCTTCTGGTTCATATCTTTCCTCTATGACTTTACATTTCTCATCTATGATGTTCCACAATTCTTTATTTTCGCTTTCTACAATAACAGTAGCCTCAATACATCCTATAGTCACCTGTGGGCACTTTTCTTTTAGTTTTTCTGAAATTTTAATATCTATCATTGGTATACCTCTTTCATGAATATATAAATCTCTCACATCCATTATAATCCCTATATAATATACTTTCTAGTGTGCCATTTATATATTTCCCACATTTATGAAATTTGTACAAACATTTATTAAGAATTTGAATTTTTATTTTAATCCCTTAAATTAAGAAAGAGAGATGTTAGTTTCACCTCTCTTCCAAAATTATCTTTCTATTTTAAAACACCGATGATTTTTATTTTTAGTCATCAGAGCCTTGCATCTATCAATTATCCTTCACCTAATGAACTTTCTATTTAATTAAGAACCCCATTACATTCTTTACATTACAAATTGTATCACATGACCCCACAGATAGAATCCCCACAAATATCCCATAAATAACTTTCCTATAAATAACCACATCTTGAAATGAAACAATCCCAAGGATTATTCCTATGGGTATTGCTAAGAGGTGCGCATGCTTTCTTTTCATCCCAAATCTCTCTAAAATTTCAACTATGGTATAATCTATTGCTGCTAAAAGTCCTATTGCGTCAAAAGAAACAAACATAGACTTTCACCTCTTTTATATTGTTTTGTAATATAATATATGAGCTTGTACAATAAAGTTGCAAGCTTCCATAATCATATTTTCCCCCTTATTTCTCCACAGATTTGATACCATAATGTAAGCTTTTTATTGAGTTGTTAAAAAAGATTCCTTTTTATTATTGTATTTTATAAAGGTATTTGTATAAGATTCTTTCTTCTACTCTACACTTTAGTTTCTTCACTCTTATTATTGATATAAAGACTTGCATCCCTTCCAGAATTTTATAACCCTATTAAACTGTTTTAATATATTTCTATAGTAACAATAAAGGTTTTTTCAAATGTATCATAATATGAATCACAGCTTTTATATTTTACTTAGGATTATTTTAAATTTTTAAACATGAAAAAACTAAAATACTATCCAATTATAAGAATAGTACTTTAAGTTTTTAATCTTCTTCTTTTATAAAGTTAACTACCAACTCATAATTATTTAGACTTATTTTTCTTCCTTACAAACATATACACAACTCCTATACAAATAACAAGTCCAGTAATTGCTGGTTTAATAATTGATGCCCCAGAGTTTCCTGCAAAAGCTACACTCCAAATTATCTTGAGCACTGCAGCACCTATAATAACATAAATTCCATACTTTAGCTTTCTTCGCCAGAATGCTAGGGTTAATAGATAGAAAAATAAAGGTACTGATAAGCTAAGAAATATCTTTTGAAAATCCCAAGCACCAAAAGTATATGCCTTCTCAAAAGCTAAAAATTCTTCTACAGATGGTGAAACTACACCTGGAGTATTGAACCAAAACATGCTTGTGAAAAGTGCAAATATGGTAAAGGATATTCCCCCCAAGCTTTTTTTGTATGCGAACCAACAGATAGGAATTATAAACAATGGTCTAATGTACCAACTCAAAATATTTTCATGTCTGCCATAAGCCCAGTCTGAAAACTCCTTATTAGTCAAAAATAGTACTAAAAATCCTAATGTTAAAATTAAAAACAATACTGAAATAACCTTATCATTTTTCTTCAAAAATCTCTTCATAATTTAACCCCCTTTAATAATTAAATTTAATTTGATTTCATTCCATAGATGAGAATATCTAAAAGCTCATCAACCCATTCGTAGAGCTCTTCCTCATGGTTAACAAGGTTTTCAAATTCATATCGTTTTAGCATTTCATCTAGAACTGTTTGATTTAAAGTCATAAACATTTGCGCACAAGCCTTTGTATTAAGTTTCTTATTAATATCCCCTTTTGCTTTTGCAGACTCCACCAGCCCTATAAAAAAGTTTTCTCCTGCTTCATTTGCACCTTTTAAAATTTCTTTTTTTAATTCTTCATTAGTTTCTTTTGCAAATTGATTCCCTACAGCTGCAAGTTCAGGATATATAGCTGCAAATTGAATTCCTTTTTTAAAAAGAGTTTTCACTAATTCAAATATAGACAACTCTCTTAAAACTTCTGCTTCTTTTGAAAAAGAATTCATTTTCTCTTCTGTAGCTAAATCTAACACATATTTGTACAAATCTAGTTTATCTTCAAAGTATTGATAAAAGCTTCCCTTTGGTATTTTAGTAATCTTAACGATATTATTTAGACTGCTGTTTTTATAAGAGTTATTTCCAAACTCACTTAAGGCTGCCTTTATAATAATATTTTTCTTTTCTTCTGAAATCTTATGAAAAGCGTCTTTTGGCATGAAATTCATCTCCTCATGTTCACTTATAACTTTTGCTATTTATTTTATGACCATGTGGTCATTCATTAGCTTCAGTATATGACCACATGGTCATAATGTCAATATAATTATTATTTAGTACAAATACTTTTTAAAATCAAAAATATATTTCCTCTTATAACTATAATTTTTAACCATTTGCATCTTAGTAATAAAGTTTATCAATCTATTATGTCGCTTTAAATTAATTATCTCTGTATCCTTAGATGTAAATTCAATGTATATAATTTTCCGTATCACTACCAAAACTTCATATTTAAAACTACATTAACTCATTTGATACCCACGAATAAACACTTTAAATCCTGTAGTTATATTTTAAGCCACTTTTATTTTCCAACAAATATATTCTATCTTTTGTTGCATATAATATTATTACTATTAAGAATCACACTACATTGAATAAATAATCAACAATATTGGGGGTGGATAAGGATCTGCTAATATATTTTTTTATAACTTCATTCTTAACTAAAATTAGTTTATAGGGGGGCTAATACAATGACTAAAGCGAAGCCGAAAAAAATCCTTAGTTGGATTATCACATTAGCTTTGATTCTATCAAATTTTATTGGTTTCAACGGAAGCCAAATTGCAAAGGCAGCAGATGGAAATGGCAACATAGATAATCCATATACCGTTGCTCACGCTATCGGAATTCAAAATAATAGTATAGCTAGTGTAATAGGCTATATTGTCGGTCAACCTACTAGTGCAAATGTTGTATTATCAGGTTCATTTACTGGCGATACAGCTATAGCAATAGCAGATACAGTTGGAGAAACTGACGTTGCTAAAATGTTATATGTACAATTACCAACTACACCAGCTTACTTAAGAGCGGAATATGCCTTAAAAACTAACCCTACTAATATGGGTATGCAAATTAAAGTTACAGGCAATTTAACTCCTTACTTTACACCTCATTCAGGTTTGAAAAATACCACTTTTATTGAGAAGGTAGGCACTCCTCCAACACAAGTAGATGTTACTGGAGTATCCTTAGATAAAATTACTGTTTCTTTAGAAGAAGGACAAACAGCTTTACTTAATGCTACAGTACTTCCAGCAAATGCTACTAATAAAAAGGTAACCTGGACAACCGACAAACCTGAAGTAGTTACAGTTTTAAACGGTACTTTAACAGCTATTGGAGCAGGAACTGCAACAATAACAGTAACAACAGAGGATGGAAATAAAACTGCAACATGTAATGTTAATGTAACTCCAAAACCAGTTGGCGATTTTACTAAACCAGAAATATCAAATTTGAATCCTGCTAGTGGAGATAGTACAGGCCTTGTTACTAGACCTACTATTAGTGCAAATTATAGTGACCCCTCTGGCATTGACTTAAATTCAATAATTTTAAAAGTTGACGATGTAAATGTAACAAATTTAGCTACCATAACTTCTACTGGCATAACTTATGTTCCATCTATTGACCTTACTATTGGAGAGCATAAGGTAATGCTTGAAGTTAAGGACACAGTATCACCTTCCAATATTAGTATATTAGAATGGAATTTCTATGTTGGAGAACAGAAATTTAATTTCTACTTTGGAGGACTTCACAGCCATACTAACCTTTCAGATGGGACTGGAACTCCAGGTGAGGCTTACACTTGGGCAAGAGATAATGCAAAAGCTGATTTTCTTGCTATAACTGATCATTCAAATTGGTTTGATGGAGAAAAAGATTTAGGTAATGAAACTATTACAGACTTTAATTCTTCAACAAGTACAGAATGGAAAAAACTTCATGAAATTGCTGATACTTTTAATAAAGATGATGACTTCGTTGCTATAGGTGCCTTTGAGATGACTTGGAGTGGAAGTACTGGAGGATGGGGACATATAAACACCTTTAATACACCATGGTTTACTTCAAGAAGTAACCCAAAAATGGATTTAAAGAGCTATTATTCAAAACTTGCACAAAACCCTCAATCAATATCTCAACTTAATCACCCAGGCACAACCTTTGGAGATTTTTCTGACTTTGGTTATTACACACCAGAAGCAGATAAAGTTGTAAATTTAATTGAAGTTGGTAACGGGGAAGGCCCAGTTCGTGGTAGCGGATATTATCCAAGTTATGACCTTTACACAAGAGCTTTAGATAAAGGCTGGCATTTAGCACCAACAAATAACCAAGATAATCATAAAGGTATCTGGGTGAATGCAAATACAGCTAGAACCGTTATTTTAGCTCCAAATCTAACTAGAGATAGTTTATATGATGCAATGAGAAATAGAAGAGTATATGCCACTGAAGATAATAATTTAAGAATTGACTACACTATTAATAACAAGCCTATGGGAAGTATTTTAGACTCTCCTGATACCTTAAGTGCAAAAATAACTATAAATGATCCAGATGCTAACGATGTAATTGGCAAGGTGTCTGTAATTGTTGATGGTGGAAAGGTTTTACAATCTAAGACTTTTGCTACAAATTCAGCACAATGGGATATCTCTTTCCCTACAGGGTATAGCTATTATTATATAAGAGTAGATGAAAGTGATAAAGATATAGCTGTTTCAGCACCAATATGGGCAAGTACTGTGGTGCCAGTTGGAATATCAAAAGTTGAGGTTTCACAAGATCCTCAAATAATTAATACACCAGTAGAAATAGCTTCTACCATATATAACAATAGTACTCAAAGTTTAACCAATATTAAAGTTGAATACTTCCAAAATTCCGTTACGCCTGAAAATAAAATTGGTGAAGGCACTATTTCTTCCATAGCTTCTTCAAGCATGGGTACCTCAAAAATAACTTGGACACCAACACAAACAGGTGATATTAAAATTTATGCCCAAGCTATTATTGCACATGACGGAACAAATAAAGTGTTTACTCAAAGCACTACTTTTAGAGTGGCTCAGGCAGAGGATATGTTTAAAGTAGTTATTGATGCAGGTCATGTTAATCAGTACGTAAATGGTGATTATGCAGGAAAAATCTTAACCTTAACTTCTATGTTAAAAGATAAAAAATATATGCTAGTTCAAAATACAGATGAACTTACAGCACAAGATCTCCAAAATACAAATATATTAATGATAACAGACCCTCAAAGTGTAAAAAAGGATGCACTTACTCCAAGTAAATTTACTGATAAAGAAATTCAAGTTATTAAGAATTTTATAGATGGCGGTGGTTCTCTCATTATAACTTCAAGAGCTGATTATAATGATAAAGGTGTGATTGATTCAACCTATCAAAGTTCCGTTCAAGGTAATAGCATTTTAGAAGTTATCGGCTCTAATTTAAGATTCAATGATGATGAAGTTATAGATAAAACTTCTAATGGCGGGCAAGAGTTTAGATTATATTTTGACGACTACACTAGTTCTAAGTACAATTTGACTTCAAATGTTCCAAGTGGAGAAACTTATAGTTTCTATAGCGGTTGTTCAGTAGTATTAAAATCTGGTGGAGATGAAGCAACTATTGATTGGCTCGTTAAGGGGCATGATACAACTGAAATACTCGACTCTGATTTAGCTAATGACGCAACTCCGGTTGTTAAAGGAAATGTAAATGTTCTTGCTGCAGAAGTTCTTCCAAGTGGTAGTAAAGTTATTGTCGCAGGATCAACCTTCTTCTCAGACTTTGAAACTGCCTCTGTGGATAATGCTTATTCAAATAAGCTTATAACAGACAATATAATCTCCTGGATGTCCATCCCAGCCCCTGCTCCATTGAAATCCATAGCTGAAGTAAGAGCAGATTTGAATAATGATGGAATTCCAGATAACTACGGTAAGAGATTTACTATTGAGGGCAGAATAACAGCACAATCAGAAGCAGTTGTTCCTAAAAATTCTTTCTTTGAAGTAATTTATGTTCAGGATACCACTGGTGGTATTTGTATTTTTGGTGTTTCTAATACAGTACTTCCACTTGGAACTAAAGTGAGAGTTACTGGCACAGTAGGTCAATATCTAAACGATTCTCAACTTTCGCTATCAGATGAGAGCAAACAAATAGAGATAATAGACAATACCATCAGCCTAGTAGCTCCAAAGATCATGAGTACAAAGATAAGTATGGAGGAAGCTAGTGAAGGTTGGCTTGTAAAAATACAAGGCAAGGTAACAAGAATTGAAGGGCAAAATATGTTTATAAATGACGGAACTGGTGAAGCCAGAGCATACCTTGAGGGCTATATCAGCGATGAAACTGGCAATGATGTTACAAGAGGAAAATGGAATCCTAATATAAAGGTTGGCGACAATGTAAGTGTTATTGGTCTTGCATCACAAGACCCTGAAGGTCATAGATTAAGAGTTAGAAACACTTCTGAAGTAGTGCTTCTAGATTCAACTCCTCCTGTAATAACAATAACTGGAGTAGCAAATAATAGATTGTATAATGTAAATGTTACACCAGTAATTGCTGTAGATGATATTAATGCAGTTGTTACAAAGACACTTAATGGCAAACCATATAATGGAGAAACTATTACTGTAGATGGCACATACCAATTAGTGGTAACTGCTATTGATTTGATAGGAAATTTATCAAAAGAAACAATAAACTTTACAATTGATAAAACAGCTCCATTAATAACTGTTAATATTGCCAACGGTAGTATTTTCGAAAGACTAGGTACAATTAACATTATAACCTTAGCAGAAGACACTACCTCTGGAATAAATACATTAGAAATAACATTAGATGGTGCTAAAATAAGTAACAATGAGACAGTAAAACTTGAAACACTTGCTTTGAGAAATCATCAAATAGTTATTACTGCAGTAGACAAAGCAGGGAATATTGCAAGAAAAGAAGTGAATTTTACTATAACCGGTTCAAAGGAAAGCTTAACTAATTTACTTGAAAAATTCTACAATGAAGGCCTAATTAAAAACAAAGGTATTTACAATAGCTTAAATACTAAGTTATCTAAAGGAAATTTAACAGCATTTACCCATGAATTATTAGCACAAAAAGGTAAGGGTGTTGATGAACACGCTGCTAATGTGCTTTTAGATTATGTAAATTGGATTAACTGAAAATAAAACTTCTTTATGTAATAACACAGAATAGCTAATATAAAACAGGTTATAAGATATATTATTTTATCTTATAACCTGCTTTTATTAACGATAAGATGTTTTTATAGCTTTGATTTTTGTACCCGAATTTTTTGAATGTGGTGTTACTGGACAAATCTCTTTATTTACTCCCATAAGCTTATATATAGCCATTCTTGCAGCACGTACGGAATATTCCTCTGTAAATACCATATCCTCTGGAATTTCAACAAATTGACTTATCATTGCAAAGTTTGTTGAGCCCTCTGGAACCACCTGTGGTCTATCTTTCATTCCTCGAGGTTGGAACATGGAAATAATGTATGGCATCATACATGGAATAACATTAATAACATCCTTCATTATTTCGTCCTTTTCATTTTCAAAATGCAAGTGATGTAGAAGCTCGATTAACATCTCTTCCCCTGTACATTCCCTCATTGGCTTTTTAACATAATCTCCAACTTTATTTGTATTAAGTGCATATCCCCAAAATATAGTTTCATCATTACTTTGTGCTTTGAAATGAGGTTGGGCTGCTATAACTATTGACATTAGCCAATTTGAATCCTTAAAGGTCATTAATGCTCCACTTCCAGGCACGTTACCACTATATTTCTCAATTTTCTTAAGTAATTTATCGCCCTTCATTGTAACGGTGAAGGATTCCCAGTTTGTTTCTTCAGGATTTTTAAAGAAAGGCGTAGGATTTCCTAATCCCTTTTTCTTTTTAGCGATATTTGCCCAAAGCTCACCTGACATAGGTTTTTCTATCTTCATAGATGCCTTGGTTTTAAAATCTCCAAGGGTAGCATTATCAGTCATACAGCCATTTGTGACAATACAAATATCACCTTCATGAAGTTGGATATAATCATCTGTAACCCCATCTTTTGTATAATGAATTGCTGTTACTGTAACGTCATCTGACTCTTCAAAATCAAGATCTGTAACAGTGCACTTAAGCGTAAAATCTACTCCATGCTGATCTAGATAAGCTTTAATTGGTAATATTACTGAATCATACTGGTTATATGGAGTTCTTGTAACCCCTTCAAGGGTTTCAATTCTTGAGTATTCAAACATCATTCTATTCATATATCTCTTAAACTCGAATAAGCTAGACCATTTTTGGAATGCAAAGGTTGTTTGCCACATATACCAAAAATTAGTTTCAAAGAAGTGCGGAGTTTTTCTAAACCAATCACTGATACTCAAGTTATCAAGCTTCTCCTCTGGTGTTATCATAAGTTTAGCAAGGGCCATGCGGTCAGCTCTATTAAATCCCATAGACTTTACATCAAGGATTTTGCCTTGTTTATTTATAAGTCTTGCCTTTGCACAAGTTGGATGTGCGTGGTCAAATTCTAAGATTTCCTCTGTTACTGATTTACCTTTTATCTCTAAGGATGGGATAGTTCTAAACAATTCCCAAAAGTTTTCATAGGTTTCTTCGTTTAGCATTCGTCCCCCACGGCAAACGAAACCCTGAGTTGGATTTCCTATTCCATCATTACTTCCCCCTAAGATGTGCATCCCTTCAATAATGTGTATGTCTTTACCATCAAAGCCGCAATCTCTAATTAAATAGGCTGCACCAGCTAAGGAAGCTAAGCCACCACCTACAAAGTATGCTTGTTTATTACTTTTCATATTAGCCATATAAAGAACCTCCAATAAATGAAATTTATGCTTTAATCATAACTTCATTCTTGGAGGTTCACCATAAACAAAACTTCTCAAGTGTACAAACTTTAGACACTTATAGAAAAGTGTCTAAAAAATCTTTCTAAATATATTTATGAATTGCTTTTTTAATATCTCCTTCTATTAATTGATTTATATCATTTATTATGTTGCTTGGATTTTCTTTAGCTCCTTCTCGAATCCACTGAGTCATAATACCAATGAAGGCATAGCAGTAAAAGTTAGCTATAAATCGTTTCTCTCTCTCATTTACTTCATTCCCTTCAGCCACCTCATTTATAACACCAAGTAGCAAATCAAAGGTAGCATTATATAAAAACCTATCAAGAGGTTCTCTGCCTAATGAATTAAAACAATTAGCGCAAAATTCTACATTGTTCCCAACATATTCAAAAATGATTAAAAACCCTTGCTGCCAGGTTCCATAAGACTTATATTTTGCAATACTTTCAACAGCTTCTGTTTTATAAATCCATTCAACCAGATCATAGATGTCCTTGAAGTGATAATAAAAGGTTTGCCTATTAACACCACAATCAGCGGTCACATCTTTAACTGTAATATGATCAAGGGTAGATTTTTTCATGAGATTCTTTAGGGATTGTGCCAGTGCTTTTTTAGTGACTAAGGACATCACTCATTCCTCCTTTTAAACTTCTTCTTCATAGGACTGTGAAAATTGTCTACTATACATATTAAAATAAACTCCTTGGCAACGTATTAGCTCCTCATGACTACCACTTTCTACTATTTCACCATTATCAATCACCATTATAGTATCTGCATCACGAATAGTGCTAAGTCTATGAGCAATAATAAAACTTGTTCTTCCCTTCATCAGTTTTAACATTGCCTCTTGAATATTAAGCTCTGTCCGAGTATCTACACTACTGGTAGCCTCATCTAAAATTAGTATAGAAGGATTGCATAAAATTGCCCTGGCAATAGCCAAAAGTTGTTTTTGTCCCTGACTTAAATTACTTCCACTTTCAGAAAGCATAGTTTCATAACCTCTTGGCAAACGCCTAATAAAAATATCTGCATTTGCCATGGTTGCAGCTTCCTCCACTTCTTTGTCAGTAGCGTCTAGCCTTCCATATCTTATATTTTCTCTAATGGTGCCTGCAAAAAGATAGGTATCTTGAAGTACTATTCCAAAACATTTTCTTAAGCTATCCCTAGTATATTCCCTTATATCAATATCATCAATTAGTATTCTTCCCTCAGTGACATCATAAAATCTTGCTAATAAGTTTACAATAGTAGTTTTTCCTGCTCCTGTGGGGCCAACCAAAGCAATATTACTTCCTTCCTTAGCGTGAAAACTAACATTTTTAAGTATGGGAATATCTTTGCGGTAGCCAAAGGTAACATTTTCAAACACTACATCTCCTCTTGGATCTTTAAGTTCCACCGCTCCTGTGTTATCCCTTGGTTCTTCTTTTTCATCTAAAATTTCAAAAACTCTTTCAGCTCCAGCTACAGCAGATTGAAGAGTATTAAATATATTCGCTAAATCATTTAAAGGTCTTGAAAACTGCCTTGAATAACTTAAAAAACTAGCTATTACTCCTATGGTAATCATCCCTTTAACCGCTAGAGCCCCACCAACACCTGCAACTATTGTAAATCCTATATTGTTAATTACATTCATAAGAGGCATAATATATCCAGATAAAATTTGAGCTTTTATCCCCACATCACAAAGCTTATTATTAACTTTGTTAAATTCTTCAATTGCTTTATCCTCATGATTAAAGGCCTTTACTACTAAAATTCCTGATATAGTTTCCTCAATATGACCATTGAGCTTTCCTAGTTCTACTTGTTGGGTTTTAAATAGTACTTTGGTACTTTTGGCCACTGTACTTGTAAGTAAAAATACTAAGGGTATAGTTAGAAGACTAGCTAAGGTAAGAAGAGGACTTAAGTAAAGCATCATTACAAAGGACCCTATGATCACTATTACCCCTGACATCAATTGAATTGTAGACTGTGAAATTGTGGTGCTCACATTTTCAATATCATTAGATAGTCTACTCATAATCTCTCCATGGGTACGGACATCGAAAAAGGCTATAGATAGTTTTTGGAGTTTCTCAAATAAGGTATCTCTTAGTTTCTTAACTATCCTCTGGGCCACCCCAGCCATAAGCCATCCTTGAAAAAAGTTTATTACTCCATCAATAATGTAAGTAATAGTTAATATAGCTACAACAATCCCTAACACTCTAAAATCAACAGTTCCACCACTTATTGACATAGCATCTATTGCACGTCCTAGTAAATAGGGTACTGATAATCCAATGCCTGAACTTATTATTATAAAAATAAATATAATAAATAATAGTTTTTGTTCTCCACCAAAATACTTCCAAAGTCTTAGAAGCGTGCCCTTAAAATTCTTTGGCTTAACCACAGGTGCCCCCATAGGCCTTCTTCCACCAAAGCCTACACCTCTATTTAACGGACTTGGTACTGAGGCTTCAATATTTCTATTATTCTTCTTTTCCATGTTGTACCGCCTCCTTACCTATTTGAGAACGGAATATATCCTTATACACCTCACAGATTTCCATAAGCTCTTGGTGTTTCCCTATCCCCACAATTTCTCCATTCTCAAGAACTATTATCCTATCAGCACTGATAACTGAAGTAATACGTTGAGCAATTACAATGCAAGTGAGTTTATTAGAATATTCTTTTAGTGCATCTCTTATCTTTGCTTCGGTGGTCACATCCACAGCACTGGTGCAATCATCTAGTATAAGGATTTCTGGCTTCTTAATCAGTGCCCTAGCAATGGAAATACGTTGCTTTTGTCCACCGGATACATTTACTCCCCCCTGTCCAAGGATTGTGTTATAGCCCTCTGGCAGAGATGTAATAAACTCGTGAGCCTGAGCAACCTGAGCTGCTTCATTGATTTCTTCTAAAGTTGCAGCTTCCTTACCCCATTTTATATTATCCATAACTGTACCAGAGAAAAGTACTATTTTCTGAGGAACAATTGCTATCTTATCTCTCAGCGTCTTAACGTCCATATTCCTAATATCTCTATTATTTATTTTTATCTTTCCTGAATTAACATCATAAAATCGTGTAATTAAATTAACCATAGAAGTTTTACCAGAACCTGTAGATCCTATAATTCCAATAGTCTCTCCAGGTAAACTAGAAAAAGTAATATCTTTAAGAACAGGTTCACCTGAGGTGCCAGGATAAGAAAAACTAACATTTTCAAAGTCTAGTCTGCCTTTGATTTCTGATTCCTCACTACTATTTTTTAAATGATAATCTTGTGCAAATTCACTTTCAGCAACTACCTTTTGATCAAGTCTATTTTTACAAGAGGTTTTTTGAATAAGTTGATCTCTTTCAACTTCCTTAAAAGATGCCTCAACTCCCAAAGAAGTTACGCATTGCTCCCTAAGCTCATCCTTTGAGAAGTTTGTAGCCTTCCCCTCTGAAAGTGTTGTTAAAGTTTTCAGAGTATTTTCCTCTGTAAAAACTTCATCTATCCGTTCAGCAGATGCCTTAGCTCTAACAAACATAGTAAAAACATGAGAAATCATCATCATGGAGAAGAGTATTTGTGTCATATAATTTATAAAAGCAATTATTTCTCCAACTTGCATATTTCCATTATCTACTCTAATTCCACCTATCCAAATGGTTGCAACAATTCCTAGATTTACAGTAAGGGTAATCCCAGGTGAAAATATAGCCATTACACGCATGGCACTTATGGATATGTCAGATAACTCTCTATTTGATTTTTTAAATCGGTTTGTTTCATAGTTAAATCTATTAAAAGCCTTAACAACTCTAACCCCTGACAAATATTCTCTCATCACACTATTTACATTATCTAGGGCCTTTTGAATTTTTTTAAAGAAAGGATACCCGATCTTCATATTCATAACTATAAGCAATACTATTATAGGAATCACTATTAGAAATATCATGGACATTTTAGGATTAAGTCTCACCGCCATTATAAAACTTCCTACGCATAAAAGAGGAGCCTTTACAAATATTCTCATAAGTCCATTTGTAAAGTTTTGTACCATAGTTACATCATTGGTAAGCCTTGTGACTAAAGATGCTCCATCATATTTATCTAAACTTTCAAAAGAAAGACTTTGAACTTTACTAAAAAGATCCCCTCTAAGTTCTGTACCAAATTTTTGTGAAACTATACTTGCTAGGATGTTACGACTAACTGCACCTAAGGCTCCTAGTGCACTAATTCCAAGCATCACAGCACTCATCCGTAATACAAAATTTAAATCCTTATTTTTTACTCCTATATCTACTATTTTAGACATGATAGTTGGTTGCAAAAGGTCACAAGTGGCCTCTACAGTTAAACAAGCTACTGCAAGCAAAAACGGCTTCCAGTATTTTTTTATGTATTTATCTAGAAACTTCACTGCTTTCCCACCCCATTACTTCATTAATTCGTCTATGTAACAATTTTAAAATAATGTAATAAAACTTTTCCTTATGATTATTGATATATTTACTCCATTTAAGATATAAAAAGCTTCTACTTCAAAGGATGAAATAAATATTCAACCTTTAGTTTTTACATATCTTTATACAATTTTAATTATAAGATACAATTATTTATATTTCTATGAATTATTTAGATACTCTAAATATATTTTTCAACACGAATTAATTAATTCCTTTTTAATTTTATAATTTATATAATTTTCCTTATATTTGGGTAGCACGTTTATATCCTTCATAAATTTAAAGGTGAATTTCATTCACCAGAATAAAATTCACCCTTTAAATCACTTTTCAAAGAAATTTTTTATCTATATTAACAATTACAAGTATAAGTCCATGAGTATTTCATCATGAAAATTACCATCTATATTAAAAAAGTTCTTATGTATTCCAACTTTGATGAATCCAAATTTCTCATACATCTTAATTGCATTAACATTACTTGAACTAACACCAAGGCTTATATTTTTAATTGTGTTATGCTCCTTTCCGAATCTTATTAATTCTTCCATTACAATACTTCCAATACCAGTTCGCCAATACTCTTTTTTAACTGAAATTGAAATTTCACTATTATGGGCTATTCTTTTCCTATTATTGCTACTAATCTGTGCAACACTAATAATTTTACTATCTATAATTCCTAGAATCATAAGTGTATTAGGATCTTTGCTTATATTTTTAATGTATTCCATTTCTTGTTCAACAGTAAGGCGAAATTCATCTTTTCCAAATAGCAGGTTGTCACTCTCACCACCAACTGCATTAAGATATTCAACCATTTTTTCAGCATCATCTATAATAGGCTTCCTTAATATTAAATGATCACCATTTCTTAACTTTACTTCTTTTAGATTATTATTTTCTAACTTTACATCCATCAATATTCCTCCCCAATAATTTGTTATATAACAATATTCTTTACTAATTATATTTAGTAAAGTAATAAATCAATCTTTTAACTTTAGTTCCAAAAACCTTGTTCCTTTAATTGGATTATAAACATATGGCTCTATATCATAAAATCCAAATGATACATACTTACCAGGTAATGTGTTAAACTCTGCTTCGAAATTTTGAAAAGCAAGGTCTATTTTCAAAGACTGGGCGTATTCTAAGAAAAGCCCCTTAATTTCTTCTAACATATCCTGCCCAGTTATATGTTTAAAATCAATAATATGCTCCTTAATAACATCCATAGGTTCCATATATACCTCTCTTCTCATAACTTTTACTACCATTATAATATTATAAGTTGGATTTTATTATATTTCATATTCATTGTATAATTATATTTTACCATAAATTTTCTGGAGATATATTGGAAAATGCTGAGTTAATAATAGTTAATTTTCAACATTTATTGAATAAATACCTTTCAAAATATAGCAGCCTATAATTACTTACTTTTATTGTAAATTGCAATAAAAACTAAAGGCTTTTTTTCTCTTTAATATGATAATTTCAAAAATAGGACTTACCTTTTTAAAGTAAGTCCTAAACACTGTTTTGTTTTAAATATCTTAATTTGAAGCCGGCATAATAACTCTAATGAATTTTTCACTTGGTAACTTCTAAGCAATGCTTTAACTATTATCCATCAATGGTTCCTGTGGTTTTTTTATTCGCTTTTACTAAAAGTGTATAGCTATTTATCATTACAAACACTATTCCTAAAACCCCTAAGGCTTTAAAAGCAGTAGTCAAAGAATATTTATCTCCTATTATCCCTACTAAAGGGAATAAGGTAATCATAAAAAAGCTAAACACCATGCTTTGAAAGGATAGAATAGTTGCTCTATTTTCACTTGGTATCATTTTATTTATATAGTCACTCATGGAAACAAATATAATTCCTTCTGTTACCATAAGTAGAATGAAGAAAATATAATGAAATTTACTTAAAGCAATGCCCCAGATGCTTACCACTGTTAATATTGGTGTTATAAGCAGTAGGGCTTGCTCTTTTATTTTCCTCTCTAACGCATAGACCTGTGTTGACATCACCGCTGAACTTAGTGAACATGTTGCATATATAATTCCTATTATCGCTTCACTGTAGCCATCTCCCTTAAGAAAGTTTTGAAGATAAAAGAAAATACAAGTGCAAAAAGCTCCAAGTACTTCTGCAAAAATAATTAGGAATCCAACTTTAGGTTTATCTTTAATCACCTTAAGACTTGTCTTTACCTGCTGTATAAAAATATTTCTATGACCTTCCTCTTTATTTATTCTTCCTGACTTTGGCTCTTTAAAGGTAAAGGACTGAAATATGGTTAATAACCCAATTATTATAGTTATAATGAAAGCTATATTATAGCTCTTTGCAGCCAAGTATCCCCCTGCTAAAAAGGAAACGGTTCTGGCAACCTGAAAAAACAATTCCTTTCTACCGGATATTTTCATATAAGTGTTCTCTTCACCAACTTCTTTTAATGAATCATAAACCAAGGCATCTCCTGCACCAGACTCTAAATTATAAGAAATTGCAGTGAACACAAAGGATATAGCAAACCATAAAAAGCTATTAGCTGCTAGCAATAATATCACACTTACTAAGGAAAAAATTCTACCTAGAATTCTGCTTATTTTTCTTCCAAAGATGTCTGCAATGGCACCTGTTGGCACCTCCATAGTAAAAGAAGTCATATGAAAAATTGTTTCTAGAAGTCCTAGTTGAGTTAAACTCATTCCCTTGTTGGCTAAATAAATCATCCATATTCCACGGGTTAAATCTATATTTTGTAATAGTGTATACACATAATTTTTATAAACATTTCTTTTTAACTGCACATTGTAGTTCATAATTAATCCCCTCTCAATTTTTGATAACTTTAAATTGTTCCCGCCCTACCTCATGTGTCCAAACTATTATAAACCTTTTATCCACAGTAAACCTATAAATGCACATAAAAATACCCCTAAGTAGAATTACACTTAGAGGCTCATCTTCATTTTTGACATATATAATAATGGACCACAGCTTAAAAACATATTTATTGTTTCAAGCATATCAATTCATTATATTTTCTTATGTCTTTATTAATAAGAGAGTAAATTCTACATCATCAGGTTTACAGCATATTTAATTTTGGACGCACTTTCCCCAGTGTCTCCAAAAAAAATTGCTGTCATAGCTTGAGCTTCAGCTAAAAACTCTAACACGCTAGACCTGATAACAACTGCCATTTTACTCCCCTCCATTTCTAAAAATAATAAAATCATTATATTATATGATACTATTTAGGCATTTATTATAGAAATTTTATTATTTCTATAATAACAGTCTTAAGTGAAGTAACCTTAGTTAGTAAAAATTACTCTTAATTTCCTTCTCTTTTAGTCCATATAACAATATCATATCATAAATTCAATAAATTTCCAAACTAAATTTTAAATTAATTTTTACTTAAAAATTACATAGTATCTTTTTGGTTTAGTAACTATACTTCTCTCGGAACTTTTCATATTCTTTTCTACGTTTAAGCTAATCACCTTTCAATCATACCGAAGGATGGATTCTTTTCTTTTCTTGAATTTTACAATTACTGAAATCCTATTAATAATGCCTAAAAAATCTATATTGTATATAAAATCTTTTTATTGCTAAACAGCTCTTCTATTTCCGTAGTAAAGAACTCTTTTATTTCTGCTATACTTTCCTTTGGATACACATACTTACCATACCCAAATTGACCATATTTAAATTTACGTTCTTCATCATTCATAGGTAGCTTTGTTTCTGGGAATATCTCAAGTATTCTATTCTTTGCTATAGTTGTATACCTATGAGATATAATTTCAAAAGTTACTGGAAACTTCAAATCCTCTGGAAGCTTTTTGCTTAATTGCACTAACAAATCATGATACTCTTCCTTCCAATTAGGATAAATGAAAACAGGCGCAACTAAGAATCCAATAGGGTATCCTGCTTTGGCCACCTTTATACTTGCTTCTATTCTTAAGTCACGAGAAGCAGTATGATTTTCATATTGATCTATAACAGATGATGTATTAATACTAAACCTTATTTCTGTATGTCCATTATGCTCTATGTTAAGAAGAGAGTCTACGTCATTATATTTTGTTACAAATCTAAATCTAGCATTTGGAGATTTTCCAAAAAACTCTATAGACTTTTGCAGTGAATGCGTATATGGTTCTATAGGTATTGGATCTGAAGTAGCTGCTCCTTCAAATATAGTTATTTCAGGAAGCCTTTCATCAATATATCTCTGAGCTTGATTAAGAATATCCTCTATATTAGTATGTACTTTTACAAATGGCTTATCTCCTAGTTGAGTGTTTAAATAGCAATACTCACATTGGCCCATACACCCTGATACTAGTGGAAGTTGATAGTGGGCTGAAGGTTTGCAGGACTGAAACTTTAAACTTTTCTTTGGTCCAACTACTAGAGTCTTTTTACCTTCCCTATATTGAGAAAATAAATCCTCACCAGGAATGTGTTGTTTAAGCTTATTCGAAGTCAAGTTTATTATTTCAACCTTATCATCATCCTTAAATCTATTGAAAATCTCCTTACCCATCTCATAATTCAATGAATCTTTCTCAAATATAATTCTTTTAGGTTTAAACATATATATCACTAAATAAACCATGATTGAACTCTGATTTATTTTCTCCTTTCCATATTTTCATTTGTAAAATTCTTTGCTGAAGGCTTAAATTGTGCAAAATTTCTACTAGACAAACTTAAATTGTAACCAAATATAGCTACAGCAGTACTAATGAAAACATTACAAATAAATCATTTGTATAGATATTTTCTCCTAAACTTAAGGGAATATGCTAGAAATGCATCTAGGAATTTGGGTGTACGGTGGGCTTACTGGTACCTGAACAGATTTCTTGTTTATGTGGCTTCAAAAGGTTGGTAACAGTATATTTGTTTCTTCTTTCTTAGCAAAAATAGTTAATAATCTTTTAGATAAAATAGGATCTTGTATTTTAATATGGGCATTAATAAAATCATTACCAAAACAATTTACTAAAGATAAATTATTTAGTAGTAATATGTAGTTAATACTTAGGAAATGAATGTACTTATACCTATAAATATTCTAGTTAGAACTTTTATTTTTTAACTTTTTTAATAATAAATATGATGACTTAATAGAAAAACCGCACTTTTATTATAGTGCGGTTTTTTATATGTTACATTAATATAACTATTTGCATAAAACAGTATAAGTTACTTGTAATAATGAAATTCCTTCCATTTATTCGCCAATTCTTCATTAGGGATCCATGAAGAAATGTTCTTATCTTTTTTAAACTCTGAAACAGGAGTTATAGATCCATCAGTTCTATCTCCAATCCAAACATTGGACTGTTTTATATCTTTAAGCACAATTGGCCCCTTTGATGAATTAGATTTCTTTGGAACTCTTTGCTGAATAATTTCCTTTAACCATGGAATGGCTAACTCATCTGTTTTACCTATTACATGTCCAGAGAATGCTTCATTAGCTAAACACCAAAGAGGATCCTTATTTATATATTTATTAAATAAATCCTTAGCTGCATCTTTTCTACGTGGCAAATCATATGCTCCAGTAAAGTATAATGCAGGTATTTTTAATGCCTCATTATTTGCTTCTGCAAAATAATATCCCCCTTTTACAGCAACAAATGTAATAACCCTCTCAGGCTTCCAACATGCAAACTGATAATTAAATTGTCCTCCAGCAGAAAATCCCCACATGGCTAAGGGAGCAAATTCTATTTCAGGATGCTTTGACTCCTTGGCAAAATATGCTAGGGCATCTAGCATTGCTTCACCACTTCCAAACTCTGCCTGCCAGTATGGTATATCATAGTCCTCCTCAGTTCGGCTTTTCATATGGGAAGTCAATAAAACAAATTGATTTTCTCTTGCGATTTCCTTCCACTTTTCTTCCTCCATCATTGGAATACTACTATATTCATAGCCTGCTCCTAGGTATAATATGCCCCTATAGGTTTTTATATTTTCGGGGCACCAAACCGAAAACTGCCCATAAGAAAAATTATCTTTTTCTGTAGGAGTAGCTGTAAATGTAAATATCTTATCTTCTTCCAGAGTAGGTGCTTGTCTACTACAAGCCATTACAATTCCCATACCAAATATGATAACTAGAGCTATACCGAATTTATTAATAATTTTCATAACCCCGCCCCCTAAATACATTACTTTTTACCAATATATTAAAATCATTTAATGCTACATAGTTATTATATGTCTTAATATTCGTCAATATAATAGTTGAATAATTAATATTATTAGTTTTCAATGATAAAGATTAATTCATTCTTTACCTCCTATTCCTTATATTATAATCTTCACTTTTCTCATAAATGAAAATAATCGTAGTTTATTTTCACCTTAATTATAACACCAATTCCAATATTTGTATAAAAAAATACTTGGATAATGGTTACTATTCTTCTAAATCAGTTAATTTTTATCTACGCAATATCTTTCGATATTGAAAAATCAATATTGACATTTCATAATATTGAGCATAGTATAAAATTTTACACCGTATAATAATATATCAAGTATAAATAAATTGAATTTTAGGAGGTTATAAATATGAGCAGAAGAGAACGAAAAAAAGAAGAAACCCGAGGAAATATAATAGATACTGCCGTTAGTTTATTTGAAGAAAAAGGTTTTCAAGAAACCTCTATGGAGGAAATTGCAGAAAAGTCTGATGTGTCAAAAGGTACTCTTTACAACTACTTTCAAGATAAGGAATCCATATTAGTGGGGTATTTTCAAACAATCATTGCTGATTATTTCGATGAAATCAAAGAATCCCTTATGGTTAATATGAATATAGAAACAAGACTTTATACTTTATTAGGTTTAATGAGCAAAATTTTTAAAAATCATGATGAATTAGCACTAATTTATTTTAAGCATAGAATGAAATCTCCTATTGATGTGAATCTAGTGGATAGCTCTCAGCGAAGTGGAGTTGAAAAATGGGTGCTAGAAATCATGGAAAAGGCTCAGGAAAATGGACAACTTAGAAGTGATATACCTGCTTTAGTATTAACACGAAACTTTCAATTCCTAGCCATGAGCTTTTTTGTTTCAAGTATATATACGAAAGAAACCCTTGATATAGAGTACATAAAAACTCAATTGATTGGACTGTTTTTAAATGGGGCAAAGCAATAATCATTTGAATGAATGGGGGAATAATTATGAAAAGTAAGTACACTATATTTTTTGATGAAATAGACAAAAATCACTTACCATTGGTAGGTGGAAAAGGGGCGAACCTTGGTGAAATGACTAAAACCGGCTTTACTGTACCTTTCGGTTTTTGTGTAACTACGGAATGTTATAAGGAATTTATTGAACTGAACAAGCTATCAGACTTTATATCACAAATTATCAAAGGTGCAACCCTTGATAATGTAAGCCCCATAGGTAAAGAAATTAGAAGCAAGATAATTCAGTGTGAAATCCCTGTAGGTGTTAAGCAAGAATTAGTTAAATCCCTTAATAGGATAGGATCAACCAACTATTATGCAGTTAGATCTAGTGCTACTGCAGAGGATCTAGCCTTTGCTTCCTTTGCAGGTCAGCAGGACACCTATCTTAACATAAAAGGTGAGGAATCCATCCTGGAATCTGTGAAAAACTGTTGGGCTTCGTTGTTTACAGATAGAGCTATACTATACAGAATTCAAAATAAAATACCACACGAAAATGTCTATATGTCTGTCGTAATTCAAAAAATGGTTCTGCCAGAAATCTCTGGTATTATGTTTACTGCGGATCCAATCACTGGTCATAGGGGAATTGTATCCATTGATGCTAGCTATGGACTAGGAGAAGCTCTTGTATCTGGTCTTGTTTCTCCAGATATATATAAATTTAGAAAGAAAACTGGCTCCATAGATAGTAAAACTATAGCACAAAAAAAACTCGCAATCATACCTCTTGAGGATGGTGGCACCAAAAAGATTGAGATTTCAGGAAAAGAATCAAGTAATCAAGTAATGGAAGACTCCCAAATAAAAAGCCTTGTTGAAATTGGTATTGCAATAGAAAAACATTACGGTAGTCCACAGGATATAGAGTGGTGTATGGAAAAGGGGAAAATTTATATAGTTCAAAGCCGTGCCATTACTTCCTTATTCCCTATTCCTACCCCAATTCCAAAGGATGATGCCCTGCATGGTTATGTTTCATTCAACCATTTTCAGGTTATGATCCATCCTATTTCACCTCTTGGAATTGATATGTTAAGACTAATCATGTCCTTTGATAATGGAGCTAGAAGTGCTGAGGAATATAAAATTTTAAAATCTGCAGCAGGCAGGATCTATATTGATTTAAGTGTATTATTACAACATAAAAGAGTTAGAAATATAGTTACTTCATTCATGAAAAATGCCGATGCCCTAGCATCTGAGGCATTAGTAGAACTTACAAACAGACCTGATTTTGAAGCACAGTTAGTAAAGAATGACGCCTCCGGAAAATCATTAAAGAAATTTATTAAACCCATAGCGGTAAAAGCTATTAAAAATTTAGCCTACAAAACACCCGAGGGTACCATAGAATTTGTAAACGAATATATAAAAAATAGAATGAAGAAAACAGAAGAAGCTATCAATAGTTCAGCCCATGGAATAGAAAAACTAGAAGCCATATTTAAGCACTCGAGCTTTATTAATGATTTCCAAACAATTCTTCCAAAGATGGCGCCTGCAATGATAAGTTTTAAAGCCGTAGAAGGGCTTGAAAAAAAATTACTTGGTACAAACAAATACTCTAATTTAATAGTTAAAGGCTTAGAAGGAAATATAACTACGGAATTGGGACTTTTAGTTGGTGATATGGCTGACCATATAAGAAAATCACTTGATTTAACAAGAGAATTCGAAAGCAACAACTATAGAACTTTAATCGAAAGAATAAATAGCCTTAATGGTTACCTTGAATTTAAGAGGCTTTTCAATGATTTTATGAATAAATATGATATGAGAGCCGCTGGAGAAATAGACATGGCCAAGGACAGGTGGATTGAGAATCCTGAACCTTTGGTTAAAGCAATAATGGCTACAGTAAAAACTTCTGAAGAAGGTATCCATAGAAAAGACTACAAAGACACCATAGAAACAGCAAAGAAAGCTGCACAAGAGTTCATAATGGAAGTAGAAGCAAAACATGGAAAAGCTAAAGGTATAGTAGTTAAGAGACTCATAAGAGTTTTAAGAAACTATTTACCAGTGCGAGAACATCCAAAATATCTAATAATGAAACTTATTCTAATTTTTAAGAAAGCTTTCCTTGAAGAAGCTAAGATATTAGTACAAAAGGGTCATCTTCAAGCAGAAAAGGATATATTCTATGTAAGCTTTTGGGAACTATATGAAGCCATGAAAAACAATGAGAGTCTTGTACACCTTGTAGCACTTAGAAAAGAAGAATATGAACACTTTAAAAAGTTAACACCTCCAAGAGTTATAACTAGTGAAGGTGAAGAGATTAAAGCAGGTTACAAAATAGACAACCTTCCTAAGGGCTCTCTAGCGGGAATCCCTGTATCTTCTGGGATAATAGAAGGTATGGCCAGAGTTATCACAGATCCGTCAAGTGGATCTATAAATAAAGGTGAGATACTAGTTGCACCATTTACAGACCCAGGCTGGACTCCTCTTTTTATTAATGCAGCAGGACTTGTAATGGAGATTGGTGGTCTTTTAACCCATGGAACTGTGGTTGCTAGGGAATATGGTATGCCGGCGGTAGTTGGAATCACTGATGCTACAAAAATAATAAAAACTGGTCAAAAAATCAGAGTAGATGGTAATGCTGGCTATGTAATGATTATTGAAGAATAGAGGTAATTGCAATGATTGGATTTGCAGGAATATTAGTTGGAATGTTTTCAATAGGAGTTATGCAGCTCATCCTTGCCACTGCACTGCCCTTCATAGTAACTGAGATTGGCGGTAGCAATATGTATAGCTGGATTTTCTCCAGCTATATGCTAGCCTCCCTAGCAACAATTCCTCTATTTTCAAAGCTTGCTGATATATATGGTTAAGGCTAAGTTTAGACCTGGGCTTATCACAAGAATTCTGTGGATTGTTATGATTACAAGCTCTGTTCTTATGTTATTTTCAATTACTACTGGAAATCTTTTATTCTTTAATATATTAACAGTGCTAATTGGGCTTTTCACAGGGGGAATTATGGCAACCTTCCTTATCAATTCTCAAAATGCTGTAAACGGTGAGGATAGAACCGTACTTAGCGGAGTTATCCAGCTAGGACGATACTTTGGTGCCTCTATTGGAGTTACAATCCTAACTGGAATGCTTCCTAAAGTTAACCTAATTAGCAATATTAGTGAATTTATAGGAGCCTTTGGATTTTTAGTGGCTCTGTGTATAACTGGGCTAATTAATGAAATTATATAGCTTTAGCATTTATAATAATTCATACCAAGGGACACAAAACCCAAACTTAAATCCAAATTAAAATCAAACTTAAACATATTAACATTATTATTACCTCAAGTGAATTAGCTTCTTTAATTTATAGTGATGTTAAACAATGTTAATATTTATCATTTCTAAATTAAAAGGTATAGTTAGTCCAAACTATGCCTTTTATAAAAAAAATAAGAATCTAGCCATTAGACTAAATTCTTATTTACTATTACTGCTTATTTGTAAATTACTAAGCTCAATTGTAATTTCTATTTTTCCTTATCATTATCTCTTTATAATCTAATTTCATTATATTCTTTTAACTAACTAGCTTTTACAAAATCATTATTAGGTATCTATAAAAGATATTTTTATACTAATATATTCTTCATAAATAAATTAAATTAAATCATCGTATCTTCTATAATCTCTTTAACCATAGTTAAAACATTAATTTCGCCTTTAGGAAAGCTTTCATTTGCATTTTCTAGCTTCTCTAAAATATCAACCTTATTAAAATTGCAACCTTTTAATAAGTTCTCAATCACAGTAAACTCCCTTGTCATCAAGGAATCAGTGTATATTTTACACTGGTTTATTTTTCCTTCTTCGGTTTTAAGATTAATTTCTATTTTCCCTTCTTTAAAGAGTTTATCCATAGACACATCAAAGCTTGGGCAATCTCCGTATACCCATTCTTCACTGGAATACTTTAAGATAAGATTCTCCATGCTGACAGAGCCTTCATCTACATATTGTGTATTATCTATTTTACCATAGTTATATTTAAAGGCTTCTATTAATGCTTCTTTTAGCTTATCAATAGTTAAACCTTCCTTACAGCCCTTTAAATTCGTCACCCTACTCTTAACAGAATCTATTCCCTTTGATTCTAACTTTTCTATTGAGGGAGTTAATATTGTGGGTAGTACTTCCATGTCTACGTCAAATAATAAAGTTCCATGATGATAGTATTTATCCTCTTCTCTATAAAAGGCATTTCCAGATATTTTTTTATTTTGCACTAGAATATCATTTCTTCCTGAAAACCCTGCTTTTACACCTAATTCTTCTAACGCTTTTATTATTACAGACAGCTGCTTACTTAAGTCCTCATTTTCATCACTCATTAAAAATGTAAAATTTAGATTTCCTAAATCGTGATAAACCGCTCCCCCACCTGACAACCTTCTTGCCAATTTCCCTTTATTCCTAGACAAGACCTCTAAGTTGCATTCCTTCCATGGGTTCTGATTTCGACCTATTACCACTGTATTTTGATTTCTCCACAGATACATTATTATTTCATGTTTTTCTACTGTATTTAGAAGAAGTTCTTCCAATGCTAAGTTGAAATAAGGATTGTAACTATTAGAAACTATAACCTTTCTTTTAGCTATCAAAGTGAATCGCACCGCCTTCTAAAGATAACACCGCCTCATGAATTGCTTCTGCTGTTGTTGGATGAGCAAAAATTGTTTCTTTTATTTGCTCTTCTGAAAGATTATTCTTAATAGCTAAAGTTAATATACCGATTAAATCAGAACCATGTGGCCCCACTATAGAAGCTCCAATTAATCTATTACTATTCTTATCTTTTATCACCTTTACAAAGCCTCGTTCTTCTCCATATGTTAAAGCTTTTCCATTAGCCATGAAAGGGAATTTTCCTATCTTTATTTCAATACCGCATTCAAGAGCTGATTTTTCTGTTACCCCCACTGTGGCAACCTCTGGAGTAGTATACACCACACTAGGTACCACTAAGTAATCCATTTCTTTTTCTTCACCTAAAATATTGTCTACAGCCACCATTGCTCCATGGGATGCAACGTGAGCAAGGCCTATTTTATTATTAACATCACCAATAGCATAAATATTATCTATGTTTGTTTTTAGTTTATCATTAACCTTTATTCCTTTTCCATTACAGTTTAACTCAATTCCAATGTTTTCAATTCCAAGGCCTTCTATATTAGGTTCTCTTCCTATGGCAACTAGTACCTTATCGCAGGTAATTAACTTTTCAACTCCATTTGATTCAAAGCACACAATAGCCTTTCCATCTTCACTATTTTTTACTCCAGTGACTTTTGATGATGTAAAGAACTTAATTCCTTTTTCTTCACCTATGGATTTTATTTCATCAACAACATCTTCATCCATAGAGCAAAGTATCTTTGGCATATATTCAACAACAGTTACTTCTACACCAAAATTCGAATAAATGAAGGCGAACTCCATGCCGATAACACCGCCACCGATAACCACCATTTTCTCTGGAAGTTTCCTTATCTCTAATGCCTCAGTACTATTTATAACCTTATCTCCATTAAATCCTTCTATATTAATGTTTGCAATCTTTGAACCTGTTGCAACTATTATATTCTTCGTACTTATAGTGACTTCTTCTCTTTTACTCTTTACGAAAACCTTATTTTTTTCTATTATTTCACCTAAACCAGTGATTTTCTCTACAGAATTTTTTTCTAATAGAAAATCTATACCACCAGTGAGATTTTTCACTATTTTATCTTTTCTATTTATTACTTGATTCATATCTACTTCTGCATGTGCTACTTTAATTCCAAATTCTACTCCATGCTTTACATTGTCAAATATTTCAGAGGATCTCACCAATGCTTTAGTTGGTATGCATCCTACATTTAAACAGGTGCCACCTAGATTTTCCTTTTCAATAATTACAGTTTTCAAACCTTTTTTAGCTGCATAAATAGCTGCTACATATCCTCCTGGGCCTGCACCAATTACTGTTAAATCACAGCTTACCTCCCTTTTTACTGGTTTTAACATTGAGCTAAAGTAATCAAAACCCTTAGATTTTTCCTTTGTTTCTGCGGTTCCTTCTACAATTCCAAATATCTCCCCTACATTTACTGTGTCTCCTTCATTTACCTTTAGCTCCTTTAAAATTCCTGAACAACTTGCTTTTATTGGGGCATTTCCCTTGTCTCCTTCAACTTGAAAAATTATGTCTCCAGCTTTTAAATTGTCTCCAACCTTAACATTTACTTTTCCAACTTTACCTGTTTTACTATGACCTGCTAATTTATCAATTTTTAATTCAACCATTATTATCCCCGCCTTATATTCAATAATAAACAAGTTCACTAAAATATGTACCTGTACAAACTATTTGCACAGGTACGTATTTATTAATTATTTGAAGTCTTTCTCAAATTCATCAATTGAATCTTTAAGAAGAGTTACTGAGTACGCCATTGATGGTCCGCCACCAAATGCAACTGCAACCATAGCTGCTTCCATTATTTCTTCTCTAGTAGCTCCTGCTTCTAAAGCTTTATAAACATGGAATACTATGCAATATTCACAACGGTTATAAGCACCAATTGCAACACTTATTAATTCTTTAGCTTTAACATCTAAAGCTCCTGGTGTATAGGTTGTTCCTAAAAGTCCCATAAAAGCTTCTACATTAGCTCCATTTGTATTTCCTAATTCTTGTAGTCCTCCCATAAAGGCATTTAGCAGTTCTCTTGGATTTTTATTCATAATGTATCTCTCCATTCACCTATTTTTACTTGCAATACTAATAGTTGCTATAGCAAGTATCTACTTTTATAGTACCACCTTTCGGTGGCATTGACAATGTTTTATCATATATTTTTTTGAAATAGTTAAAGCTGAATTTATTATATTTTATATGTTATAGAAAATAATGAAATATATATTGATTTATAATCATATTTCCTCGTTCTCTTTCTACAAGTGGATTTTGTATAATATAATAGAGTTTATTTATATATCTTTTATTTATTTCCTTCTTTCACATTAAATACAATCTTATTTAGCACTTCTTTAAAGATTTCTAAATGCTCTTCACTTATTCCACTGTTAGCCTCATTTGAAAAACTTTCTCCAATGGGAAGCAAAGCTTCTCTTTTCTCTTTGCCTTCTTTAGTTAGATATAGCTTAGTTATTCTTCTATCTTTTCCATCCTTCATTCGTTCAACTGTATTTTCCTTTTCTAATCTATCTATAAGTCTTACTACTGTGGATTCCGTTAAATCCATTTCCTCTGATAATTCCTTTTGAGTTATACCTTCATTTCTTCCTATATAATAAAGAGCTATCCATTGAACTCTTGTAATACCATAAAGCGCTAATCTATTATTAAAAGCATCAACTATATGTTTTGTACCTCTACTTGTTATAATTCCGATGCAATCATCTAAATTAAACATATATCATCACCTCATTAATTATTATAAACTATTTTATTCATTATAAATACCTTATTTAAAAAATCAATATCCAGCCTAAAATACTTTTTAAGCTGGATATTTTTATTATAGATTATTCACTTATTTCTACTTTTTCCTTACTGTTATATACCTTCATATCTATTTCCTTCAATCTCTTCCCTGTAACTAGCCCAGATACCATGGAATCACTTACATTAAGGGCTGTTCTAGCCATATCAATAAGTGGTTCTATTGCTATCAAAAGACCAACTAACCCTACAGGAAGTCCCATAGCAGATAAAACTGTTAGAGCTGCAAAAGTTGCTCCTCCACCGACTCCAGCAATACCAAAGGAACCTAATGCTGTAACTATTATAAGTTTAATTAAAAATCCTGGCTCCATTGGATTTATTCCCACAGTTGGAGCTATCATTACTGCAAGCATTGCTGGATATATACCAGCACATCCATTTTGACCTATACTTGTTCCAAGCGAAGCTGAAAGATTAGCTATTCCTTCTGAAAGACCTAGTTTATTTGTCTCAGCCTCAATAGTTAAAGGAAGGGTACCTGCACTTGTTCTTGAAGTAAATGCAAAGGTTAGTACTGCTGCTGATTTCTTTAGATAAGTTAGTGGGTTTAGCCCATTAAGTGCTAGTATTATAAAGTGTATTATAAACATAATTATTATGGCTACATATGATGCCCCAACAAACTTCATCAACTTAACTATTTCAGCAAAGTTGCTTGTTGAAACCATTCTAGTCATAAGTGCTAATACTCCAAAAGGAGTTAATCTAAGTATTAACGTTACCATTCTCATAACAACATCATGGATTGAGTTTAAGAATTTAGTAAAGGTTTCTGCTGATTCTGGATGTTTCTTTTTAATTCCAATAGTAGCAATCCCAATGAACCCTGCAAATACAACCACTGATAAGGTTGCCGCACTTCCTTGTCCTGTCAAAGAATAGAATGGATTAGTTGGTATTATTTCCACTATTTGATCTTGAACCGATTTTGCTTGGAAACTCTTTAAAGATTCGTCTAACTTTTCACCTTGTTTAATTTGAGCTTCTCCTGCTTGCATTCCACTAGCATCTAAGTTAAAGGCTCCTGCAGTAAAAGCTCCCACAGCTGCAGATATTCCTGCAGTTATAATAAGAACGGCTATAATAGTTCCAGCTTTTTTTCCAAGATCCTTAGAATTTTGGTTTATAATAGCTGTGGATATTGACACAAATATCAATGGCATAACTATCATCTTTAATAGTCTTACATAACCATTCCCCAATATAGCAAACCAAGTGTTAGCTTCCTTTACCACAGGACTTGTTGCGCCGTACAATAATTGGAGTACAGCCCCATATAAAATACCTACTACAAGGGCTAAAAGAACCCTAACAGTAAATGAGTAGTGTTTCTTTTGCATCCATATTATCCCATAGACGAAAGCAATCATTATGATAAGGTTTAAAATCACGTGGATTGTTGTATTCATTTTATACCCCCTTGAGCTCTTATTATTTTATAATTCCTCATAATCTTGTGTATCTTCTTTCTATAATGAGTGTACTTTTTAGTATAATCTCTACACTTAACTTATGTACATCAACTATTCTTTAAGTTTCTATTTCTCTTTGTTTTTTAATAATGTTCTCCTATGCCTTCTACAGTTCTAACCTCCTCCCAAACTTACTATTAGCTACTTTTCTATAACTCACACCCTAAATTTAAGTGGTAATTCACAGTTTTAAGAGTCTTTCCTAGTTTTTTTAGTTCTTATTCTAAGCATATGCAATCAACCAGAAATTTTTTCCAATTTGGATTAGTTTCCATCAAAAATTTTTTTAATTTAAAATAAAATCACCTTAAGGCTGAGAGCCAAAAGGTGGTTTTCATTGTATTAGAACAAGTAAAAATTCTTTTATAATATTAATAATCGATTATTGTTAAAATTTATACTTTTAATCTAACAATTCTTCAACACTAGAACTCATGAAAAACTCATGAGTTCTAGTTGCTTTTTATAAAAATTAGATTAAAGTTACTGCACTATCTTTACTACACATTTTTGCCATGGCTTCGTCCAGTGAGTAATAGGACTAATAATAAACTAATTACAACTAGTACAAACACCATTAAATAACCTATTTCAATAAAAATCCTCCCAGTAGGAAGTGATGCTTCCATTCTGCCCAAGTGTTCTAAAATTTCAGTACAGCGTAGCTTCCTTTAGTTCATACAATCCCTCGCTTTTTTCAATTAAATGCATATATCAACCTAAATAAAGTGAAGGTTCAACTATTTTTCTTTTTTAGAAATTTTCAAAATGGATAGCCCAAAGAATATAACCATAAAAACAAAAATATAAATTAAACTGGCATTGAGGCTTAGAATAGTATCTCCAACTTTGAAGGCACCCCCTAAGGATAATCTAAATTCCTCCAATGCTGCAATTGGTGCACCTGCAAAGGTAATCTTCTCGGCTTCCTCCATCATAATTCTTCGAAATAATACTCCTGCATGGGAAGGTGGAAATACTTTTACAACTAACTGTACAGCCTCTGGTAAACTTCCGATAGGTATATAAATTCCTGTAAGAAATCCTATTAAAGTACCTACTAAAGTACTTGCAGTAGAGAAAGCATTTACACTTTTAAACCAAGACACCATATAAAACATCATGAAGCTTGAAGCTGCAGTGGTAAAGATAATTAACAATATGACTTTTGACATAGCTTCAAAGGTTAATAGTTCTCCACCATACATAACAATATACCCTTCTGCCAAAACAAAAGTAATTAAGGTCATGATAAGACTAATGAAAAATCCACTAACTATATAACCTCCTGCTAGAGTACTTCTCTTTAAAGGTGAAGCTTGAAAATCTTTATATATATTATTTCTTTTATCTTCAATCATGGTTGCCATAGCTCCTAAGGATGTAGTTATAGGAGTTACTGCTAATAATCCTCCCATAATCCAACTATCCATTAAAAACCTGGCACCTTTCATATCACCCATGTTTTTTACCATCATATCACCTAAAAACAAAACATAAAGACCAATAATTACCAATACCCCAAGAAGGGAGAAAAACACACTGCTTTTATCACGGAAAAATATTAACAAATTACGTTTCACTAAATATCTCATTCTCTTATCTCCTTCCCAGTAATATTAATAAAGGCATCATCCATATTTCCTTCCACTACTTGAAATCCTATTAATTTACCTTTACATTGCTCTAAAATAGGCATTGCCTGTAGGGTTGAATCTAACTTAATTGTTACTGTATCCCCCTTAATTTCATAGGCAAGTCCCATATCTTTAAGGATATAAGTGATTTCTTCCATAGATGAAGTATGCATTATCAAATGATCAGTACTATATTCTTCTTTTAACTGTGCAGGAGTACCTTTTGCTGAAATAGTTCCATTGTCGATAACTACTACATAATCTGCTTTGGCTGCCTCTTCCATATAATGAGTAGTAAGGAAGATAGTCATATTTTTTTCTTTTCTCAAATACTCAATAGCCTCCCACACATTCTGCCTAGTTTGTGGGTCTAATCCAGTTGTAGGCTCATCTAAGATTAGAATTTTAGGTGCATTTACAAGGGCCCTTGCAATATCTGCTCTTCTTCTCTGTCCTCCTGATAATTCACCATATTTACGATCTAAATATCCTGTTACTCCTGTACTTTTTGCTGCATAATCAACAGCTGCCATTAACTCATCTTTCTTGGAATGATAAAAACTTCCCCTGATTATTAGGTTTTCTTTTACCGTCAACAGTTTGTCTAATACATTATCTTGGAATACTGTACCAATCATGTGACGAATTTTATCATCATCCTTGCCCAAGCCATACCCATCAATAGTAACCTCACCTCCATTTGACTTTAGCAAGGTACCTATTATGTTTATAGTAGTTGACTTTCCTGCACCATTAGGACCCAAAAAAGCAAATAATGTTCCTCTCTCAACAAAAAAATCAAGGCCTTTTACTACTTCTAATTCCCCATAGGATTTTCTAAGACCTGTTATTTCAATAATCTTATCCATAGCCCACATCCCCTTAACTTTATTTTAAATTCTTCTTAAAACTGAAAATCTAGTCCACATTTATATTATTTAACTTTCACTTATCTCCGATATTTCATATCTTTTAATTATATTATAGCAATATTGTTAAAATTCCAACAATATTTTCCAATAGGTTTTATTTTGAGTTTTTTACACATAACTTTATGTCCTGAATAAAAAACATGAAAATCCTTAGTAAATTTTAATTTTTCATTACATTAATAACTCCTCTGTGTTGATATGTGATTCTCTTTAAAAATAAAACCAACTCTAAATTAATGTACACATACTTATAATTATGTAATTATTATCATGGAATCTCACTATAATTAATAAGGCAGTTAAAATAAATTAGAGCTAACTAATTCAAATGGAGGGAGAGAAATGAAAAGAATATGTACTCAATGTCAAACCGAAATGGTAGAGGATTTAGCAATCGATATCCAATATGGTATGTATGGAATTAGAATCACAAAAAAAGGTAAAGGGCTATTTAATGGTGTTTCAGCTAAACCTAAAGCGGCGGTATGCCCTAATTGTGGTTATATAGTTTTATATACAGATGAATATAATGTTTTTGCTAACTAGGAACACACATTATTTTTTATGATCTTATATTAAGTAATAGCATTCAAGTATTATAATTAAGGGGGTGATAAAAATTCACCCTCTTAATTTATTCATTACTAAAAACTTCACCAACGGTTATTAGGCATATCCGTGCACTATTTTCCTGATATCATTGAACTTTCACCCTTTGCTGCATTTGCAATTTATAGTTTTATTTAATCTTCTTTTGTTTTTGTCTATAATCATTGTAAAGATGGCAATATATATAGTAAAATGTTTCAGTAATGCACTTGGACTTCTTAAATTTAATTTATATCTATGATGAACTAATTTCAAGATTCTGCGTATACATAGAGCTACCTTGGTTCCATTAAGGTTCTAATATACATATATTAGTTTTTCGTTTTAAAATCTATATATCTATTTTAAAGTTTACCATAAATATTATTTTAGGCTCTTTAGACAAAAAAATTAATATTGGGTACTCTTATTAAATTACTAAGTTGGATATATAAACTAAGACAAATTTTCTGCGGAGTTCAGGTATTAAATCACAGCATTAGATTGGAGTGACTATTAACATATGAAAAATAATTGGAAGAAAAATATGGTGCTATTTTTATTAAGCCAAACTATATCACTTTTTGGTTCTTCTTTAGTTCAGTATGCGATTTTATGGTATATTACCTTAAATACTAAATCAGGTCTCATGATGACTATTTCTATTATTTGTGGATTCCTTCCTACATTTTTCCTCTCACCCTTTGCAGGAGTGTGGGCGGACCGCTATAATCGAAAAAATCTCATTATGTTATCAGATTCCTTCATTGCCCTAAGTACACTTATACTGGCAATACTATTCTTAATGGGCTACGAATCCATGGGCTTGCTTTTTGTTATGTCCGCACTAAGATCAATAGGGACTGGAATTCAAACTCCAGCTATAGGAGCGTTTATGCCTCAAATAGTACCTGAAGATCAGCTAACAAGAGTCAATGGCATAAATGGTAGTATTCAATCCATGGTAATGTTAATTTCACCAATGCTCAGTGGTGCTCTACTATCCGTAGCTTCCATAGAAGCTATCTTTTTCATTGATGTAGTTACAGCGGCTATTGCGGTTTTGGTAATGTTGCTATTTTTGAAAGTATCTCCCCATGCAAAAGCACAAAGTACACAAGAAGTCAGCTATTTCAAAGATCTAGCTGCAGGAATTTCCTACATTAAAGGTCATACTTATGTGAAAAAGTTTTTTATCTTTTGTGCTTTCTTCTTTTTCTTGGTGGCTCCCGTTGCCTTTCTAACTCCACTTCAAGTTACAAGGACTTTTGGAGATGATGTTTGGCGCTTAACCGCCATTGAAATTACCTTCTCCCTTGGAATGATGTTCGGAGGAATTATCATGGCTTCTTGGGGTGGCTTTAAAAACAAGGTTCATACCATGACATTTTCAAGTTTCATGGTTGGTATAGGTACCTTTGCTCTAGGGATTGTTGCTAATTTTTGGGTTTACTTATTTATTATGGTAATGATTGGTGTTTCTCTTCCCTTTTTCAATACACCTTCAACGGTTTTACTACAAGAAAAGGTTGAACCAGATTTCTTGGGAAGAGTATTCGGTGTTTTAGGCATGATTTCAAGTTCAATGATGCCTCTTGGAATGCTTATTTTTGGACCAATATCTGATGCAATTCAAATTGAATGGCTCCTCATAGGAACTGGTTTTCTATTGTTCATTCAAGGATTTTTCTTAATTGGTAGCAAAGATTTAGTTGAGGCTGGAAAAGCAAAAGTTGGAATTCAAGAAAACTAGATTAAAATAATGTAACATAGAAAGGACGCCTATAGGGCGTCCTTTTATGATGAAGTTATTTTTCTATAATCACATCTACACCTTTTGAACCCCAAGATAAGCTTCATGGATCTGTGGATTTTTTGCAATTTCTTTAGCATCGCCTTCCATAGTTATAACTCCTTGTTCCAAAACATAAGCCCTATCCGCAATAGAAAGTGCTTGAAAGGCATTTTGTTCTACTAGCAATATGGTTTTACCCATTTTTTTAATATCTATTATTATATCAAAAATAGTTTGAACTAGAAGAGGTGCAAGTCCAAGAGAAGGTTCATCTAATAGTATTAAGTCTGGATTACTCATAAGTCCTCTTCCCATGGCAAGCATCTGTTGTTCTCCTCCTGAAAGAGTTCCTGCTATCTGTTTTTCTCTTTCTTTAAGTCTTGGAAATAAAGTGTAAACTTTCTCTAAATCTTCTCCAATAGCTTTCTTATCTCTTCTTAAATAAGCACCTAGTAAAAGATTATCTTTAACAGTTAAATTTACAAAAACTAATCTTCCTTCTGGCACATGGCACATGCCCTTTTTCACTATTTTAGTAGGATTAGTAGTAATCTTTTCACCCATGTAGGATATAGTTCCATCCTTTGGTTTTAAAAATCCAGAAACTGAATTTAACAAGGTGGATTTACCTGCTCCATTTGATCCAATTATTGTTACTATTTCTCCCTGGTTTACTTCTACATTTATCCCTTTTAAGGCATGAATCCCACCATAATAAACATGTAAATTATTAACCTTTAGCATTTTCTCCACCTCCTAGATAAGCTTCTTTCACTTTGCTATTCCCTTGTATTTCCTGAGGTGTGCCTTCAGCTAATTTGCATCCAAAGTTTAATACCACAATGTTATCGCAAATTCCCATTATCATGTCCATATGATGTTCAATTAATAATACCGATAAGTTGAATTTTTTTCTAATATCAATAACAAGTTCCATAAGCTTTATAGTTTCATCTGGATTCATCCCTGCAGCTGGCTCATCTAATAAAAGCAGCTTTGGCTTCAAAGCTAAAGCTCTTGCTATTTCAAGCCTTCTTTGGATTCCATATGGAAGATTATTTGCAATAAAAGCTCTTCTATCTGTAAGTCCCATTATTTCCATTAATTCTTCAGCTTGTTCTTTTAGATTATTTTCTTCCTTTCTATATCTAGTTTTCTTACTAAGAGTCTTAGGAAGAGTACCAAACAATAATGCCTCTCCAAAAGAATAATTTGCGCTATTATGACATGCTGTGAGTATGTTTTCATACACAGTGAGATTTTTAAATAACCTTATATTTTGGAAGGTTCTAGTTATTCCTGTCTCTATAACTTTAAAAGTTTCTTTGTTTTCAATATGCTTACCATCAAAAATAATACTTCCTGAGGAAACCTTATAAATTCCTGTTATCAAATTAAAGATGGTGGTTTTTCCTGCTCCATTTGGTCCTATTAATCCAGTAATACTGTTTTCTTCAATTTTAAACCCCACATCATTAACCGCTGTAAGTCCTCCAAATTGTTTAGTTAAGCCATTTATCTCTAGCAATGCCATATTAAACACCCTCTTCCTTAGATACACTATCTTTAATGTTTTTCTTTTTAAATAGCTTCTTAAAGAAATTAATGCAGGCAGAAATTCTAAATTCTTTCCCTCCCATTAATCCCTGTGGTCTTGCAATCATTATAAACACCACTGCAGCGCCATAAATAACTAATCGCCAATTGGCAAAGGTCCTTAATAGTTCTGGTAATGATATCAATACAAGAGATCCAAGAACACTACCAGAAATACTTCCTAGTCCTCCGAAAATCACAATTATGGTAAGTTCTGTTGATCTTGTAAGTGCAAACATTTTTGGTTGAAGGAAACCAAGATAAGTAGCTAAAAGCCCTCCACCAACACCAGCATAAAAGGCACTTATTATTAAGGCTTTTAGTTTATATTTAAAAACATTAATCCCTATCATTTGAGAAGCCAATTCTTCTTCTTTTATTGCAATCATATTTCTACCTTGTCTTGATTTTATAACATTAAATAAAAGTATAACGCCTAAAATATCAAACACTACCACTGTTGTTAAATTAGTTGCTAAGGGTATTCCTGGCCATCCCCTAGCTCCACCAAAAAACTGTACGTTATCTAATATTAATCTAATAGCTTCACCAAAGCCTAATGTAGCAATACAAAAGTAGTCTCCCTTTAAATTTAATGTAACTTTACCTATAAGAATGCTTATTAATGAAGCCACTGCGCCACCAATTAACACTGACAAAACAAATGGTAAATGTAATTTTGTCATCATAAGTGCAGTAGTGTATCCCCCAATAGCCATAAACCCTGCATGACCAAAAGAAAATAGCCCTGTAAACCCTGTTAGTAATGAAAGTCCAAGCACAGGTAACATAAAGATTCCTGCAAGGGTAAGGATTCCTTTTAAGTAGTACCAACTAATATCCATGAATACTTCCTCCTTTATGCCTTATCTTCAGTAACCTTGCCCATAAGTCCCGTAGGTCTAAAGACAAGTACTAGAATTAGAAGAGCAAATGCTATTAAATCACGGTATTGAGATGAAAAATATGCTGCGGTTATAGTCTCAATAATTCCTAAAATTACTGATCCTAAAACAGCTCCTTGAATACTTCCAAGACCACCAAATACTGCTGCGATGAATGACTTTAGAGTTATAACCCCAATTTGTGGATATACTGTATATTTCATACCGAAAAGCACTCCAGCAACTCCACCTAACATTCCACCTATTGCAAAAATCAACATTATAATAATATTTGTGTTTATTCCTACCAAAGCACTAGCCTTCATGTTATAAGCAGTGGCTTGAATTGCTTTACCTATCTTTGTAAATTCAATTAAATATATTAGAATTCCAAGACAAACTGCTGATATTAAAAACATAGTTAAATCTATTTTACCTATGGATAATAGTCCTATTTTTATAGGTGCAGTTGAAAATACTTCAGGATAAGTCATAAAGGTTGGTCCTATAGTTGCTACTACTAAATTCTCTAATAATATAGACACACCCATTGCAGAAATAATAAAATATAAAAACGGAGCTTTTCTATCTCTTAAAGGCTTGTACGCAATCCTTTCAATAACTATGGCAAGAATACCTGCGCAAAGAGCTGAAAGTATAAATGCTACTGGAAAAGAATATTTAAACAGTGTCATAAAGAAATATCCAAAGTATGCACCAAACATTATTACGCCACCATGTGCAAAGTTTGAAAAATTCATAATACTATATACTAAGGAATATCCTACAGCCATTAGTGCATATACACTTCCTATGGATAATCCATTTATAAGTTGTTGTAAAAAATTAATCATATATCATTCCACCTTATGAATTAATTTTGATCCTTGTAACTATTAAAGAAATAATAACTTCTTGTGCTTTATATTATAATGAGTTAAGTGAGGTTCTCACTTAACTCATTTCATTTTATTTCACTTATTCTGGTCTATACTTTTGCTTAAATTTATATTGTTGATTTTCAATTTTAATGATAGCTGCATCTTTCTTTTCTGGGTTATGAGTATCTTTTCCTATAACTATTTTCCCAGTTATCCCAGTAATATTTGTTGTTTCAAGGGCTTCAGTTATTTTAACTGGATCAAAGCTATTTGATCTCTTTATTGCATCAATAAGCATATTAGATGCGTCATAAGCTAAGTATCCATTTAACTCAACATCTTTACCAAACTTTTCTTTATATTTATTTTTAAAAGCTTGAACTTCTGGGTCATCAAAATCTAAGTGATTAACAATATATGATCCTTCTACTGCTTCTTTTGCCATTGGAATTAGTTGCTCTGATGGCCATCCATCTCCACCTAGAAGAGTAGCAGTTATTCCAAGTTCTCTTGCTTGTTTAGCACTTAGAGCTACTTCTTTAAAGAAATATGGCATAAATATAACATCTGGCTCTGCAGCTTTAATCTTTGTAAGTTGAGCTCTAAAGTCTACATCTCCACTCTTAAATCCTTCTTTTGCAACAATTGTACCTCCGCTTTTCTTGAAGGTTTCTTCAAAGAATTGCGTAAGTCCTTGAGAATAATCATCCCCTACATCATAAAGTACTGCAGCTTTCTTAACCTTTAATACATCTGCAGCAAAACCTGCTGCTACAGCTCCTTGATAAGGATCTATGAAGCAAACTCTAAAGTTATATGGTTTTACTTTACCATCTACTACTGTAACCTTCGGATTTGTAGCTACAGTTGCTATATCTGGAACCTTCATTTCTTCAAGGACACTAGAAATAGGAATTGCTTGACCGCTGGCATTTGGTCCAATAATTGCTACAACTTTATCCTGGCCAGTTAATCTCTTTACTGCATTAACAGCTTCTGTACTATCACCTCTAGTATCATAAGTAACAACTTCTATTTTTTTCCCTAATAGTCCACCATTATTGTTTATATCTTCGAAAACCATCTTTACAGTCTGCGACTCACATTGTCCCCATACAGCCTGATCCCCTGAAAGAGAACCTATCCAACCAACTTTTATTACCTCATCTTTAGTTTCACTTCCAGCTGCTCCTTTGCTGCATCCTGTAAATACAAAGGAAATTGCCATTGTTGCTGCCAGTAAGCAAGACATCCATTTTCTTTTCATTAAATTACCCCCCTTTTAACATGTAATATTTATTTTTACTAATGATTTTTCTCAATAGGTAATACTTCCATCATTTGTATACACTATATTATGAATACCCTTTACATAATATTCCAACAAAATTCATTTCTTTGAGTTTATGAAATATGTGTCATAATGCTCTACTGTAGCTCAACCCCTTATATAGAAAGTCAATTTACTGTTAAATATATCTTTTAGTAGATTTTTTATTTCCAGTTCTAAATTCTTGAAAATCTCCACAAGAACCATATCTATAACAACATCTAATTTTCACTTATTTTAATTTTTAACTTCACTTTCTAAGATTGCTGTACTGATTACTATATACATGCATAAATAACCTTTTTAATTGACAAACTATATTTGTATTTCTCTTTTGGATAGAAAAATCTACAATATAAACTAAATTCTTTTAAAAGAACCAAGTCCAACGTTGCCTCCTTGAACTTGGTTCTTTTACTTTTGAAATAGTAACATCAGTAGATCTGCCTTTTTAGTTTTGTAGTTTAAATCACTTAGTAGTAGAGGTAAGCAACAAAATTGCATTCCAAAATAAAGTTAGAATTAAGCTATTTTCCTTACTATAATACCTTCATATAATAGTTCTAGATATAAAATTTACATTTTTCCTTGCATTACGAATCTATATATGATAATATAACAAATGTAGTGATTGTAGTTAATCACAAAAGCGAGGTTTAAATTTGATAGCAACGTTTCCTCTTTTTTTAGAATAACAATGTCAATCAAAAATTAAGTCTTAATATAGAAAAAAGGGGATTATATAAATGGCAGATAAAACATTAGTATGTAAAGATTGTTCACAAGAATTCGTATTCACAGAGGGCGAGCAAGCTTTCTACAAAGAAAAAGGATTCGAAAATGAGCCACAAAGATGTGCTGATTGCAGAAGAGCAAAGAAGCAACAAAACAACAACAACAACGGATTCAGAAGATAGTAATATTTTAGAATCAAATTCCCATTTGGGATTCAATAACCTGTAAGAATTAATTCTTACAGGTTATTTTTATTTGTACTAACTAATTTAAGCCTTCTTTTCCCGCTTTGCTAAAAGATTACCTATAAATACCTAGTTATACAATCTGCTATTTGTACAATCACCAATGGTTTTGGCGTATGAAATTTTCCAGGTTACAAAATCACATTCACTTGTTCTATTCCGCCTATAATCTATAGACACTTAATGTGGAATTTTTTTCACAATAATAGAGACACTAAATATCTTAGTGCCTCTAACTAAAAGGTAAATATGATTTTGTTATGCTATTTTATTGGTTTATTTAATCTTGCACTTACAAACAAAGGATTATGCATTTACATTTGCATCTAATGTTTTTTCATCAAAGATGTCTCTATTAAATTCACCTTCATCATCTGCGATTATAAGTGCTACTAAAGCATCAATATCTACGTTTGGAACAGTGGTAATAGCACCTCTAAACCAATCTACTCCTGCTATTAATGCTATTCCTTCTACTGGTAAACCAAGAACTGGCATCATACTAACAAATACTACTAATCCTCCACCAGGAACAGCAAGGGAACCCATACACCCTAAAGTTGCTACTGCAACTATTTGAATAACCTTACCTAAGGATGCATCCATATTGAAAAATTGTAATAACATTAAGCTTGCCATCGACATAAATACCGCTTGACCACAACTGTTCATAGCCATTCCTAGAGGATTAACTAAATCTGATATTCTTTTACTTACTCCTAACTTATTAACGGAATCATCCATTTTAGTAGGCAAAGTAATTGCAGATGATGTGGTAGTTGCTGCTACCAAAGTCATATTTCCAAGTTTCTTTGCTAACTTCCATGGATTAACTTTAACTCTAGCTGCAGTAACTAGTATTGCTAAAATCATTACTAACCCGCAAGCTAAGAATAGGCCACCTAAATATTTAATCATTAATGTAATAACATTTAATCCCATACTTCCTGATACTACAGCGATTAAAGCACCTACACCAATTGGTGCAATTTTCATTACATTTTTAATAATAATAAGTAGTATATCGTTGCCCTTCATCATTAGTTCTAATATAGTTCTATCTCCCTTTTTATCAACATAACTACTTGTAGCAGTTCCTAAAAATATTGCAAATACTATTATATGAATCATATTTGTTTTAGCTAAAGAGTCTAGTATGTTGTTAGGTATAAAATTAACGAAAGTTTCAAATATAGTTTGTTTAGTTGGTTCAATAGTCTTAACAAGCTCCATTGCTGGTAATCCTTCACCTGGTTTTAAAATATATCCAAAGGTAATTCCAATAATTGCTGATATTATTGTACCACCTAAAAACCAAGCAAATATTTTAAATCCAAGTTTACCAAGCTCCTTTGGTGAAATCTGACCAACAGCTACAGTAACAGATCCTAATATTATTAAAGGAACTCCCATCATGATTAACCTTAAAAATATATCACCTAAAAACTTAATTGGCGCAATCTTTGGTCCTAAAATTAAACCAGCAATTATACCGATAATTGTTGCAATAAGTATTTGGTTAGTTAATGATATTTTCCCCTTATTATTTATAGGTTTTGTTGACATAAATATCCCCCCAAGTAACAGTTTTAATACGTAATTTTTCTCAGTATCAATAAGCTAATAATCTAAATAAATAATGTTCATTGATAAGCTAAAAGCTCAATAGTCTCATTAATAGCTCTTGAAAATTTTTAGATCACAGGAGCCCTTCTGAATTTTGACAATTTCTCAAATTCACGAGCAATTTTAATTAATACACTATCCTTTAATTCACAACTTAAAAACTCTATTCCTACTGGCACTCCTAATGGTGCTGTGTCTGTTTTCTCAGTAAACCCTGCCGGCATAACAATAGCTGGATATCCTAATAAAGATGCTAATATTCCATTTCTCTCTAACTGTGATTCCCCGATTTTCACAACTGGTCTTTTTTGATGAGGGTATACAAGAGCATCAATGTTATATTTCTCAGTTAGCTCATTGAGTTCCTTCCTCATTGCAAGCCTTCTTGCTACTCTGCCTTCATAATCAACATTATCTTCTCTATTTATACTATTTGCTCTTATACAGCTAGATTCGATTCCTTTGAAATACAAACCTGATTCAAGTATATCCGATAAACTCTTCACATTAAGTTCTTTGCCTTCTTTTAATAAAAACTCATTTAAGGCATCTTTAAATTCGAATAAGTCCACACTAGTACTTTGCTGCAATTTAACGGCATCATAATTTTCTTCAATGTCAACAAACACTGCACCTGCTTTTTTCATCATATCTATGCAATTATACATATTTTTATTTACATCAGTATGGATTTCATCATTTCCAAAGAAGCTCTTGAGAATTCCTATTCTGCACCCATCTAAAGTAAAATCTTCATTATCTAAACTTTCAATTTTATTATAGCTATTGGCTATTTCAGTACAGGTCACATCAGGATCATAACCATACATAGCATTCAGTGCTAAGTTTAAATCCTCAACTGTTCTAGTTATTATTCCAACACAATCTTGATTAATTGAAGATGGAATAACACCTGATTTGCTTAACAAGCCATAAGTTGGCCTTAATCCTACAAGATTACAAGCGGAAGATGGAGATCTTACAGAATTTACTGTATCAGTACCTAATCCTATAACTCCAAAGTTCATTGCAATCCCTACTGCTGTACCCCCACTAGATCCTCCTGGAGTTCTTGTTACGTCATATGGATTTAAAGTTTGGCCCATTAATGTGTTATTTGTTTCACCACCGATTGCAAATTCATGCAAGTTGGCTTTAGCAAGGATTATAGCACCAGCTTCTATCAACTTATTAGCGATAAAAGCATCTCTATTAGGGTGAAAATCCTTCAAAAGTATTGATCCTGATGTAGTTTTCATATCTTTTGTGAATATATTATCCTTAAGTAGCACTGGTATTCCATGTAATGGTCCGACAAGTCCATTTTTCTCAAAATCCTCATCTAGTTTTTTTGCCATTTCCAAGGCATGAGGATTAATTGTAATTATAGAATTAACGGAAATACCCTTCTTATCAAATTTATTAATTCTCTCTATACACATGGTTATTAATTCTTTACAGTTAATTTGTTTTTCTACAATGGCCTTATGGATAGATTTTATAGTAGCTTCTTCTAAAATAAATTTATTATTATCTAACATGTTATCCCCCTAGCACTTACTCAATTTATAAATATAACTAAACTTATTATCTAACATTATCGCATTTTCCCTATATAACTTGGCTCTTCTCTAAACATTGGTTTCTATACTTGATCTGACCATCCTTAATAGTCATTAATATCTCTCCGAAATATTTATAATTGCAGAACGGAGTATTGTTACACTTGGATAAAAATTTTGATGAATCAATAATTCCGGTTTTGTTCAAATCAACTAATACTATATCCGCTTTATACCCTTTTCTTAAATAACCTTGGTTTAGGTTTAATATCTCTGATGGCTTTCCTGACATTAAAGATGAAAGCTTACTAAGTTTTATTTTATGATTTTTAACCAATGCAGTATAGCAAACGGAAAAGGCTGTCTCTAGTCCCACAGCACCAGTGAACCCCTTATCGAAATCCTCCATAGTTTGTGGTGCGTGGTCTGTAGCAATGGTATCAATTATATCGTCCTTTATTGCTTCAATGAATATATCTGTATCCTCCTTTTCTTTTAACGGAGGATTAACCCTGTATTTTGTGTCGTTCAGTGCTAAATGATGTGGTGTAATATCACAAGTAATGTTATTACTCACTACCTTTAATTGCCTCATTGCTTTCACTGCTTCCTTAGAACTAATATGTGTAAAGTGAATGCTTGAGTGGCTGTGCTTTGCTAGCAATCCGCATCTTATAGTTTCTAGTTCCTCTGAAAGCCTTGGATTATTCTTTTGCAATTCTCTATCCTCTGCTTGTACAATTAATACTATATTTTTTTCCTTGCATAGATTTACTGCCTTCAAAAATATACTATTGTTAATATATGCGCTTCTTTCTATAACCACACTCTTAACTCTTGAATCAACAGTATTTAATATTTCAAGGGTATCTTCACAGTTGTGTCTGCCAATAAATATACTTTGATGAAGATTTATTAAATCTAATTGTTCATTCTTGTTGTAGATATAATCTAGAGTTTGACTAATAGACCAGTGATCTTTTGACTCATACATTAGGTTAGTATAAGTATATCCACCCTTTAGTGCTGCTAATGACCCTGTGATTAGATCTTCTTTGTGAACTGCTCCGGGATCTCTAAAGTGAACATGCATATCAATAAAACTTGGCATAACATACAGTCCATTACCATCTATAGTATAACAATCATATTTCAAATTTTCTCCAATATCTTCGATATAACCTCCTTTCAAATAAATATCACCATTTATTTCTCTTTCTCCATCTACAAGCCTAGTGTTTTTTATTAATATTTTCATATTTTTTCCTTTCACATAAAGCTTTACTGATTCATTAAATCTAAGTTTAATGTTATTATGAACCAATTATATTTTTATCCTCATCCCCCTTTTATTTATACTGATTAGTCCTAGCTAGTAAACCGTTCCCTCCGAATGAGAAGTTATCAAGAAATTTCTAATAATTATATATAAAGCAAATGCTGTGCCAACTTTATGACACAGCATTATATTTTATTTTTCAACATATTTACTTTTCATCTTATGACGGGTGTAAATCGCTTTTTTTATAGATTTGTACATTGATATAAATTCAACTTTTTTTCTTAAATATATTATTATGAACACTTTGTGTTACACCTTCATTACTTTTGTAAAACAAATCTACACTCTATTCTTCAAAAATCCTAGTTATTGTTTCAAATATGTTTCATAATCGTCTTAATATAGTTTTAGTTTTGTTTCATTTTTGTTATAACAACGTTATTCAGTTACTAATATATTGAACTTTTTCATTTTACGCCATAAAGTTGTTCTTGAAATGTCCAAAAACTTAGCAGCCTTTGACACATTGCCATAACTCTTTTTCAAAGCAGCTATTATTTCTTCCTTTTCATTAATTTCAAAAGAATTTATAATTTCATAGTTATTACTTTTGCTAAAAAGTTCTTCAATCATTTCATCGTTTAGAACTGTATTTTCTAGTTCCCTTAAGTCAATTACTGAAGTTTTTGCCATTACCACTGCTCTTTCAACGAAGTTTCTTAGTTGTCTTACATTTCCTGGCCATGTATATTTACATAAATAGCCCATTGAAGCCTCAGTAAAGCTAATTTTATCTTTTCTCAGCCTTTCGCAATATTGATCAGTAAAAGATTTAATAAAGCACGGAATATCCTCTTGCCTATATCTAAGAGGTACTAACTTCACTTTTAAAACATTAAGTCTATAATAAAGGTCTTCCCTGAATTTGCCGGCTTTAACCATTTCGTAAAGATTGTTATTTGTTGCAACAATTACTCTTACATTAATTGGCGTTAGCTTATCTGCACCAACTCTCATTATTTGTTTTTCTTGAAGAACTCTTAGTAGTCTTCCTTGTAGTCCAAGATTCATTTCAGAAATTTCATCAAGGAAAATTGTACCATTGTGAGCTAATTCAAATAATCCTGCCCTCCCTTTACGATCTGCTCCTGTAAATGCTCCCGAGGCATATCCAAACAATTCTGATTCAAGCAAACTTTCCGGAAGTGCTGCACAGTTTACTGCTACAAAGGGTCTTAAAGCTCTTTCACTTTCACTATGAATGCTTTGAGCCATAATTTCCTTTCCTGTACCTGTTTCCCCTTCAATTAAAACTGTAGAATTAACCTTTGCATACTCTTTGCCTAAACGAATTTGTTCTTTAGTAGATTCACCTTCTCCAATAACATCTTTGAAGGAATATTTTGCGTAGTGACCTGACTGTAATGCCTCTCGCCTAATTTTCTCTTCCATCTGCTGTATCCTTTTTACATCATGGAATACTGAAACAGCTCCAAAAATCTCATTTCTTACATATATAGGCACATTAGAAACCATAAGTTTACTATCCCCAATGTTTTTAATAACATCTATTTCCTTTATTCCTTTATCTAATACTTGTCCCAATTCAAGCTGTGGTATAACATAATTTATAGGTTTTCCGATTATGTCCTTCCTCTTTATATTTAGAAGTTTTTCTGATGAAAAATTAAAAGTATTAATAAAACCTTTTTCATCTACCGCTACAATTCCATTGTAGGTATGTTCAACAATAGCTTTAAATCTTTCTCCTTTTTCTTTTTCTATTATTGTGGCTTGAACTATGTTTTTTGCTTCTCTAATTGCATTGGCAAATACTTCTTTTCCTGTGCTAATTACCACTGGCCTTATTCCATATTGGGCCGCGATATTTGCAACTACTCCTCCACCAACTACTACTTTGTAGCCTTTGTTATGAAGTTCAATAACACTTCTCTCAATATCTTCCTCTTCCTTCACTAAGTATTTTTCTAATTGGACTTCTATTATTTCCTCATAACTTTCTATTGCAGGAAGTACGTTATTAAAAGTAATAACAGCTACTTTTGATTCGTATTTATAAGCATCTCTCATAGCTTTGAAAATATCCATTGGAGTAATAGGTAGCACAACAATTGGAATCTGCAGAACTGCTTTTTTTAATAACAGTTCTGTGCCACCTCTTGCAATTATCACATCGTATCCCTTTTTTTCAAGCTTTCTCGCCAGTTCAAACCCACAATTTAAAGGTCTTTCAATAACTGTAACCTTCTCATTTAATTCCTCCGCTGCTTGCACTACTATGTTTTTTAATTCTTTAGGAACGATAACCCCAATATTAATCATTTTTATCACCCTAACCCCTTTGGTCATACTGTAAATAAATCATAACATCAAAGTATTTTCATGTCACTGAGTTTTACAAAATAATACAGCGAGTTACATTTTAAAACTTTCATACTTCCCAAATTTAATTTTAAACAGCAAATTAATAATTATTTCCAAATAAAAAAACAACTGACTAATTATAAATTCAGTTGTTTTTAAAGTATAGAAAATTTCTTTATATCTGTTGTTATTTAGTTTAAATCCCATGTTTTGTAGATATTCGATGTAGCTGTTAACAAGAAATCATTTAATCATTTGCCATTCTAAATCTCACATCAAAACTTACATACCCATCTTTATATTTTGCCTCAATGCGTCCACCTTGAAGTTCCACAATATTCTTTGCTATGGCAAGGCCTAATCCACTTCCTCCTGTATGTGAAGCTCTAGATTTTTCTACTCTATAGAACCTATCAAATATCTTTTCTAAATCCTCTTCACTTAAGTTGTCGCATTTATTTTGAACACTTACTAAGGCAACATCTTTCTCTCTTGTAAGTATTACCTTAATTTCTCCAGGCTTTAAACTGTATCTAATAGCATTCATCAATAAATTTTCAAAAACTCTTACAGTTTTATTTGGATCAATGTTAACTATGACCTTTTCATTTATAAATTCTTCAGCTATGGTTACTTTGTTTTCTTCACTAATAAAACTTAATTCATCTATAAGTTGATCAAGTAATCCATTTAAAGCTATGTTTTGCTTATTTATGTTAGCTCCTTCATTTGTAAGTTTAGTGTATTCAAACAAGTCATTTATTAGTAACTCTAGCTTCTCTGACTTATTATAAGCAATATTTACATATTCCTCTAACTGTTCATCTTCTTTATACTTTTTTTCCTTTATTAAACCTAAATATCCTTTAATTGAAGTTAATGGAGTTCTTAAATCATGAGAAACATTAGTTATTAACTCATTTTTTGCTCTTTCAGATTTTCTTTCATTTTCTATTTTATTTTTAAGTTGATGGGCCATAAAGTTTATGTTATCTGCCAGGGAACTTAATTCATCTTCACCACATTTTTCAATTCTATGATCTAGGTTTCCCTTTGCTATCTCAATAAGCCCATGAGATACAACTTCTACATATCTCATCTTTCTATTTGTAATGAAGTAAAAAGACAAAAGAAAAGTAAGAAGTGCCGCAATATTACCTGCCATGGGGTCAGTATTTGTTTCATAAACTATTTGACCTTCTGGAATACCACTTACTATTACATATCCCTTACCATCAGTAAAGTTTATAGGATAAAAGCTTACATACTCTTTATTACTATTTTCTTCCCTACCTCTGGATATCTCAGTGGCATTTTTTATTGTGGTATAAATATCCACTTGAGTTTCATTGGCATTTTCAGATTTGTATAAAACCTTACCCTCTAAATCTGAAATTATCGTCTTGAAATCTTCACCAAGATTTGACTGTTTTAAAACCTCATCTACTTTCACTTTATCGCTTATGGCTACTTGTTCTTCTGTTATTGAATTTACTATACGGCTTGCTTGTTCTGATATTCTTTCACTACTATAGGTATAATCTATCCTAGCATATCTACCTCTATCTTCAAAAAAGTCATCAGCTATACTTGCAACTATGGTTGATGCAAGCAAACATATACCGAAAATAGTAACCAATTCTAGTCTTATGCTTTTTTTAACTTTGTTCCAAATCATATTATAAAGTCTTGTTACTGGTGAAAATAACTTTTTTATGAACTTAGGACATCTAATTTTCAATTTTGTACCCCACTCCCCATACAGTCTTTATAAATCTAGGCTTTCTTGGGTCTTCTTCTATTTTTTCTCTTATTTTTCTTATGTGAACCATAACGGTATTATCGGATTCAAAAAAATCCTCTTTCCAAACCATGGAGTATATTTTTTCGATGCTAAATATCATATTCTTGTTTTTTGCTAAAAGATAAAGTATATCAAACTCTCTTGGAGTAAGCTTTACATCTTTTTCTCCAATTCTGACTTCATGTGTATTTGTGTTAATAAAAAGCTCATCTATTTCAATTACACCTATCTGTCTTTCGGGGCTAGTATTTAATTTTTTGTATCTACGAAGTTGAGACTTTACTCTTGCTAAAAGCTCAAGGGGATTAAAAGGTTTGGTAACATAGTCATCAGCTCCAGTGGTTAATCCCATAATTTTATCCATATCTTCACTTTTTGCAGAGAGCATGATAATAGGCATGTTTTTATCTTCTCTTATTTTCATGCAAGCTTTTATCCCATCCATATTTGGCATCATAATATCAAGTATAATTAAATCCACCTCATGTTTTTCTAAAACTTCTAAGGCATCTAATCCATTCTCAGCCTTTAAAACTTTATAATTATCATTTTGTAGATATATCCCAACTAAATCTCTAATTTCTTTTTCGTCGTCCACCACCAAGATGGTTTCTTTATCCATAATAGGCACCTCTCTAAACTCACTTTATCAACAGCCTTATAAACAACATCTGCAAATACTATCCCAAAAACTACATCTAAAATAACATGCTGTTTAACAAATAGTGTAGATATTATTATTATTAAAGCAGTGAAACTTATAATATTATTTATTTTCAAATTGTTGCTTCCACTTTTTTTCATTCCAATTATCATAGCATAACTTGTTAAAACATGTATACTTGGGAAGCAGTTATAAGGATTATCTGATTTATATATTAAATTTACAAGGCTAGTCAGTATATCATTTTCTACTAATTCTGGCCTTGGTACAGTGGTCTGAAAGAAAAAGTAAACCACATAACTTACTAGCATACCTATAACTAAGGTACTTAAAGTTTTGTAATATATCTTTTTATAATATAAACAAAAGTACACTAATGTAATAAGGATAAACGGATACCATACTAAATAGGGCAATATAAATATTTTTGCAAAAGGTATTGCCTTATCCAGATCTGTAACAAGAGAATACACCCCTCTACTTGAGTTGTTTAAAAATCCATAAAATATATTTGTTATTGGTATTAACATCATGAGCATTAATGGAAGCAAATTATCTTTAATTTTTTTCACTATTATATCACCCTTACACTCTAATATTGCATGCCTGAAGTTCTTGCTTCACCATGAAGAATTGATGAATTACTCCCTACTTTAGAGTATAAAGCAAGTACTCTATTTGCGAAAGCCCCGCTGGAATATTCTAGTGCTTTTCCTTTCGCCTTTATACTCAGTTCCTCTCTTAATTCCTCATTTAGCAAAATTTCACTGGTGTATAAAATAAATTCCCAATCATTCTTATAGGAAAAGCCATTTATTCCCTGCAACACTACCTCTTCAATAGCTTTATCATATTTACACACAATAGGACAGCCACTACTTAATGCTTCTAAGTAAGTTAATCCTTGAGTTTCACTAGTGGAAGCTGTAACAAATAAGTGTGCCAAATTGTAATATTTATATACATCCTTAGGTTCTACCATACCAGTGAATATTACCTTGTTCTCTAAAGCTTTTTCTTTCACAAGATCTTTTAGAGACTCAAGATGAGGTCCACCCCCAACAATTAGAATTTTTGCATTTACAACTTTTTCTAGCACCTGTGGGAAGAGATTTAGAATTTCATCTATATTTTTTTCTTCTGCAACTCTTCCTACATAGGCCATAATTTTATCTTCTTTTTTTATACCTAAATTTAAAAGTAGCGCATCTTTTTCCTCTTCATTAAGTTTTTTTTGAAACTTGTCTATATCAATACCTGTTGGAATTATATTTATATCACTATCTACTCCATAACCTCTAAGGGCTGCTTTAGTCTTATCAGTGGGAGCAATGACCCCGTCTAAAGAATTTAAGAGTAATTTAGTAACTTTAGCAGCTACACCTCTTTTAAGAATTCTTCCCCCTAATAAATAATTAAGATAATCCTCATACATAGTGTGATATGTGTGTATTTGAGGAATATTTAATTTCTTTACAATATGTTTTGCTACTACCATAGTAGAAAACTCTGTTTGTGAATGTACAATATCTGGATGCCAATCTAGAATTTCTTTAATTAGTTTATTTCGAAATGGCACTTTCATTCTAGCATCAGGGTAAACATTGATCTTAATAGATTTTAAATAATAAATATCGCCCTGCACGCTCTCTTCTCCAGTGTGGGATAAGGTCAAAATTTTAACCTCATGTCCTTGATTCCTTAGTTCTCTATATAAATTACTTGTGGAAATTACAACTCCATTTATCATTGGATAGTAAGTATCTGTTGTCAATAAAATTTTCAATTACTATACCCCCCTTGAAACGCAACAAAAAAATCTAATTTTTATTTTATATAACCTTTTTAGATTTTTTAAAATTAACTATATATGTTCCATCTTAGTAAATCTCAAGTTACCTTAAAAGTTAGCTAAATATTTATTGATATTATTGGAACTTATATACTTATAAAATCCCATAGAAAAATAATACTTTGTTAATTCCTATCTTTCTATTTGTTTATACAGGTTCTATTTGCAATTTAATATTATAATTACAATTTAACACCCTATATTATAATTATATTAGCCACTCCTTAATTATTTCTTAGGATAAATCTTAAGTATTTCTTAAGATTGTATTTGCTATGAGTAATCATCCACTTCTTAGTTCCTGTAGCAACAGAATTTATATTTAATTCTTGAAGTATAATCAATGATTTAATGTAATTTTGAGTGTTTATCATATGCTCCTTGGAGTTATCTATCTCAATTTTTGTTATACTACTTCTAATTGCAAAATCAATTATACCTATGCCAATAATAATAGGGAGAGCTACCGTAAAAACCATGGATGTAACTAGCCTAGTCTTTAACCTCACTTAAACCATCTCCATATTTGACTATATATTTTAATATTTGTTCTATATTACATAGTATGCTTGTCTTTAAATGAAGTGTTCTAATTTCTGCGATGTCACACTAAAACTTGCTATAAGTATAATAAAATGTAAATAAATCCTATATTGTAGGGAAAACTAGAAGATAGTAAATTTAAAATACCATAAATAATATATAAATTAATTTTGTTAACCTTTATTGATGAAATTAAAAAATAACTTCATTTTAGTTTTAATTGTAGATGAGCACTTTTACTTCAAAGTTGTTCACATTATTTAATTCCATATGTCCATGTGAAACTTACAATTCTAAAAACGGTAATTAATTTTCATTATCAACATAGTTTTTAAACTGCGAAGGGTGTGTTGAAAATAGATATTCTAGAAATTATAAAAGAAAGATTAAATATATTCACAAATATTTATGATGTACTAAGAGTAATAGACCCTGCTAATAGAACAATTCTATCCGCAGATTCTAGTAGTGACAATGCATTAAACAGCACTTGTTATCATTTTTGGAAAAAGAATAAAGTATGTACTAATTGCGTAATGATAAGAGCATTAAGAGAAAATAGTACCTTTATGAAGATTGAAACTAAAGAAGATAAGGTTTTTATCACTATCGCAACTCCAGTTAACTGGCATGGTAAATCCTATGTAGTGGAACTATTAAAAGATGTTACAAATGATGGCCTCACGATAAAACCTGAAAATGAGCATGCAGAATCCATAGATAAATTAATGCTAGATATAAATAATGAATTGGTTACTGATGCTCTTACTGGAGTTTATAACAGGAGATTTATCGATGATACACTACCTTTTGATATTGAGGAAAGCTCAATTAATAGATATCCACTGTCGATAATTTTAACTGATATTGATAACTTCAAGAATATTAATGACACCTTTGGTCACGTAGCTGGAGATTATATCTTAAAAGAATTCGCTCAATTAATTTCAAAAGGGATAAGAAAAACAACAGACTGGGTAGCTAGATATGGTGGTGAAGAATTTCTAATTTTGCTTAGGAATTCTACTGGTAAAGATGCTTACAAGGTAGCTGAGAAGCTTAGGGAACTTGTTGATAAAAAAGATTTTGTATATGAGGACACTAAGATTAAATTAACTGCCAGTTTTGGCATTTGTTATCTTGAAAGATATGAAAGTATCGATGTTAATGCATTTATACAATGTGCTGACAAAAATCTATATGCTGCAAAAGAAAAAGGACGCAACCAAGTTATCATGGATTTTTATAAACCTCATTAGATGTGGTTTCAAAAAAAGTTCTTTGAATTCAGTAATAAATAAAATTGATTTTATAATTACCCAAAATCAGTATATTACTCATGCCTGTAGCTCTTTTGATTTTTTTATACTTTAAGTAATTTATATATTAAGTTTTCTTGGTGGAAGTTTAATGAGAAAAGGTGTGAAGTTTAGATTATATATCTAATTTCACACCTTCTTTATTATTGACCTCTTGAATTTCCTCTTATTGGTTTTTTAGGTGTTGGAGCACTGGTGCTTTTTTCACCTTTATTAACCTGTTGATTGCCAAATTTGCTGTTATTTGATTGAAAAGCTGGTTTGTTCTTAGCCATGATATCACTCCTTACTCGAATACACATTACTTGTATGAATTATATAATCTTTTAGAAATTTATACAAGGAATTTATTTAATATTAAATTAATTCTTTTACCATGGCTACTGCTCTTACTGGTGAACCATCAGCATTATCTAAATTCAAAGGCATAGCTGAGAATGTAATTATGTTTTCATTAATTTCACTTAAGTTATTTAAGTTTTCTATTATTACTAAACTATTTTCAAAGAAAGTATGATGCACAAAAAAATCTATGGTATCAATAGGATCTACAGAAATAGTATCAACTCCTATTCCTTTTAGTTTAAAGTTCGTAAGCCACTTAGCTGCTTCCAGTGTTAAAGTTGGATATCCTTTGAAGTATGTTTCCTCACCCCAATAAGCACTCCAACCTGTTTTCATTATTATAAAATCAACTTTTGAAATTTCCCCCTTATACTTTTCCAAAAATTGCAAGGTTATTTTTTCTATATTCAAATTCGTTAAATCTATAATAAATCCTTCACCAATAAATTTATCTACAGGAAACTCACCTAAGGTTTTTCCTTCAATCCTCATGTGACTAGGAGCATCCATATGTGTACCTGTATGACTAAACATGGTTATCTTCTTTTCTGCAAATCCATTCTTTTCTATGGTGTTTTGATCTATAATTATTGGTGGCTCTGTTCCTGGATATACTGGCATGGATTCTTTTATTTTGTGAGTCAAATCTATAATTTTCATTCTAATAGCTCCTTAACTTTTATATATCAACTTTAAATAATTCAAATGCATTTTAAGTTGACTCACTTAAAGTTTTATTTAACCCTTCCCACTCTTCTCTTAATATGGCAAAATGAACTTCATCCACGTATTCCCCTTTTGATAAGTAACTCTTAATGAAACATCCTTCTTTTCTCATTCCAACCTTTTCAAGCAAATTTATTGATCGCTGATTTCTTGGATCTACTCGCGCAATAACTCTATGCTTTTTTAAAACAGTAAATATATAATTAATCACAACTTTCACTGCTTCCCTTGCATAACCTTGATTTTGATATATCGGCTCTAAAGTAAAACCTATTTCAGCCTGTTCTGGATCTTCTTCTAAGGTATGAAGTGCACAATCCCCTATTAGCGTATTATCTGATTTTAATGCTATAGCGATTTGAAACCAAGTACCTGGAATGTTGGGTCTAAAGTTTTTTTGCTGTTCTATAAAATTTAGAGCTTTTTCATATGTGTACGGCTCCCATCCTTGATATAAGGCAACCTCGGGATTTTTTCTATATCTATAAAAGTTATCTGCATCAGTATCCTCTAATTTTCTTAGCATAATTCTATCAGTATCAATTCTATCAAAAAAAACCTTTTCCATGAAGTACCTCCAAATTCATTTTTCAATTTACTACAATGAACAAGTGCATTTTATTTAGTTATCTATGCACTAAATGCTTATTGTCGTGATTACTATCTTAGATTTATATAATTTATAATGTTTACATTCTTCAATTATATTACAAATTATATTTTTATAAGTAAAAATATGAAAAAAGTCCACTAAAAGTGGACAAGAATCTAAATTAAACATTTATAGTTTCATAAATTATAAATGTTTAACTCATTCTATTCAACCATTTTTTTAAAAATTAACACCTGATAAAATAGCCTCTCACACGGTTTAGATTTTTGTGAAAACTCTCATCTTAAACTAACATAAACATTTTAAATTACTAAAACATTAAAGAAAGTTGATAACCTATCCTTTCAGATTGCTTTTAAAACTTAAAGCTATGCTACTCTTTCAAAATCCTTACTATTATGATAACTTCAAATCTATATAAATAACAGTGAGACACCAATTAAGGATATTATAGCTCCAATAATTTCTCTAGGGAGTACCTTTTCCTTAAAGATAAATATCGATGCAGGTATAACCAGTATGGGCGTAAGAGAAGTAATAGTGGAAACAATTCCAGTTGGTACATATTGAACTGCTAATAAAGAAAGTGATACACCAATGAAAGGTCCAAAAAATGCTCCTAGAGAAATTTGTTTAAGGGCATTTTTATCTTTTATAGCTGTTTTTAATTCTCCCCACTTTTTCCATATAGTTATAACTATAGAAAAACCTATAATAGCAGCAATAATTCTAATTTGAGTCGCTCCAAAAGGATTATAGTCTCCCATTCCAAATT
>NZ_JAVWDJ010000003.1:167710-212204 GCF_036642255.1 Clostridium sp.
GCAATAATTCTAATTTGAGTCGCTCCAAAAGGATTATAGTCTCCCATTCCAAATTTACTAAAAACAAGACCAAAAGCTTGTCCTAATGCTCCTATGAAAGCATAAATCATTCCTTTAATAGGATGAGAGAGCTTAACTTTCTTATCATCTGGATTCCTACTGAAAATTACAATAGCTATTCCTCCAATGGTAACAAACATACCTAATAAGCCTAATAATGAAATTCTTTCATCCATAAGAATGAAACCAGTTAATGCAGTTATTGGTGGAACTATTGACATAATTAACATTGATATACGAGATCCTATTTCCACATATGCCTGAAATAAAAATAAATCTCCAATTACAAAGCCTATTAGCCCCGAAAAACTCAACCAAAGCCATGTAGCTCCTGAAGCATCTAAAGGTAAAATCATTCCTCTAGTAAATAAATTAAATATGGAAAGTAATACAAATGCCATTACTAGTCTTATTAAATTTACAGCTAGGGAACCAACTTTTTTTCCTGCAGATTCAAAGGCAACAGCGGTGATCGTCCAGCAAAATGCAGTTCCTAAGGCTGCTATTATGCCTAAATTTGATCCATTCATAAGTGATTCCTCCATTTTTATTGTCATCTGTGAGTTTTATTAGTAATTTAGAAAAATAAGCTTCCTTCCAAACCCTAATTAAACTTAACATAGTTTCTTATTTAATTATATATGAATTACACAGGATAAATTATGTTATTATATATAACTTTTTCTTTTAAATTACTATGAATATATATCGGAAAACTCTATTTTTACTCTTTCTACGTGACTTTCTCCTATTGCTAAAAAATCCATTATCCCAGCATCTTCTTCTACTAAAGTTATTGGTAGTTCTATCGTAAATGCTGTTCCTTCACCCGCTTTACTTTCTACTTTTATATTTCCACCATGCATATTAACAAAAGACTTTACTATAGATAACCCTAATCCACTTCCTTCATGATTTCTTGTAAAAGATTTGTCCACTTGAACAAATCTATCAAATATTGAAGTTAATTTATCTTCTGGCATACCAATGCCATCATCCTCAACCACAACTTTTAAATATGAATTTTCTTCCAACACGCTTATCTTAATGATTCCACCTGGTCTAGTAAACTTTATAGCATTTGAAAGTAAATTTAACATAATTCTTTCTATTTTATCAGGATCACAGGCAGTAATCTCCTCTTCAATTTCTGTATCAAATTCTATATGTATTCCTTTATTTTTAGCAAACTCTACCACAGATAAAGTAATGTCTTCTATTATAGGTATTATATTATGATTTTGTAGAGCTATTGAAAAGTACCCAGCATCTATTTTAGTCATATCGATTAAATTGTTTATAAGTCTTAGTAATCTATAACAATTTTGCTTTAAAGTTTTTAACCTTTTGTTTAGTATGTCATCTTTCTGCGAGCATTGACTCATCTCTTTTTCTATTAACTGCATGGTTCCAAATATTATTGTAAGAGGAGTTCTCAACTCATGAGATAAGTTAGCAAAAAACTCATTTCTTAATCTATCAATTTCTACAGCTTCCTTAAGCTTCATTTCTTCTTCTTCGACTTTTTTCTGTAATTGTTCAAGTTCTTTTTGTTTTGTAAGATCTTTAAGTATATTTAATACATTAACCTTATCATTTATAAACAAAGGTGTAGAAAAAGTTTCAACTTCAACTACCTCTCCATTGGCCTTTGTTATCACATTTTCAACTAAGGGTCTAAATACAGTTTCACTTAATGCACCATTCAAACGGTCATCACCAATATAATCAACATTAAGTTTTATGAAATCACTTACCGGTCTTCCAATTAACTTTTCTGGATTATTTAAATTAAAAAACTTAGCACCCTCAATATTTGCGTAAATAAATTTTAACTTTCTATGTATAAATACTGCATTTGGCAGTGCTTCTACCACTTGTTTAAAAATATCTTTGTATTCTTTCAAATTTTTTATATTATCAATTACATTAAGAATAGCAAAGATTTGACCTAAGCTTGATACCATTAACATAAATGTTAACAAAATTATTCTATTTGAACTTAATACCTCATTGACTACTATTGAATAAATTAATAAAGAACTAATAAAGAAATTGATAACTACACCTAGAACAATCACATAAAGTAGTTTAATAGTCCTAATTTCTTTTAATTTTAAGTTTAACATTTTTATCCCCCTGAAAACACATCGTGGCTGATATTTTAATTAATAACTGACTTTGTTCAACTCTTCTGAAAGGAGACTTAACTTTTACAAAACATATCCCTTTGTAAGATACTTTCACATTAAACTTGATTAATCCTTAAAGGATCATAGAATATTTATCCTTTTGAAAAACATTAAAATTCACTTCTAATATATTTTTGTAAAAAATTAATACTAATTTCTCCAACAATTTTCATCTAATATTTACTATATTCGCCATATTTCTTTTTTCTCCTTCGTATAATCATATAGTATTTTATTGAAAATGTTTTCCTAGTTACCATAAATCTATATATACTTTATGTTAAAATTAATTATAGAAATACGGAGGTGCTGAGATGCTCGAGATTTGCACCATAATGACGGCTTATCTAATAGGTTCTATTCCTTTTGGTTACTTGATTATAAAAAAATACAAAGGCATAGATATTAGAAACGTAGGCAGCGGAAATATTGGAGCTACAAATGTGAAAAGAGTAGCTGGTAGAAAACTAAGTTTAATTGTTCAAACTCTTGATATGCTTAAAGGTTTTTTACCTGTATTTATCTCAAGTATTTTGTATGAATATGTTAATTATGATTTTAACAAAGATTTACTTTTAAGTGCAGTATGTGTTGCTACAATACTTGGTCATAATTTTACTATTTTCTTAAACTTTAAAGGTGGTAAAGGAGTTGCAACAACTGTAGGCGCAACTATATATATTCTTCCGTTTCCAACTCTTTGTGGTGTTATCTCCTATGGAATATTAAAGCTACTTACAAAAATAGTTTCTGTAAAGTCTATGACCTTATCATTTGTGCTTTTTATAACCACTTTCATATTAAATTATAGTATAGAATTTAAATTCCTATCCTTTTTAGCTTTGACCTTAATTCTTATTAGACATAAAGAAAATATTAAAAGACTTTTAAATGGAACTGAAAAGTAGTTATCTGATCATAACTTAATATTTTTTAATTAATAATAAGTATATTTTATGTACCAACTCCTGATAGGAGATTTAAACTATACCTTAAATATGTTTTAATATTTTACAAATTAAAGTACTTAAACAAGTTTATACAATAAAGAGAATGTGAAACTTATCCTTTTAAAATTTATTTGAATTCTATAATATACATAGATATAGGTATACTATAGCAACCTATCTATACGCAAAGATACCTGTACAGTTTCCTGCACAGGTATTTTTCATCAATTATTTAAAATCTTTTTCAAATTCATCAATGGAATCTCTAAGAAGTGTTACAGTATATGCCATAGATGGACCACCACCAAACCCAACTGCCACCATTGCTGCTTCCATTATCTCTTCTCTAGTAGCACCTGCTTCTAATGCTTTGTATACATGGTAAACTATGCAGTATTCACAACGGTTATAAGCGCCAATTCCTACACTTATAAGTTCTTTTGTTTTCACATCCACAGCACCTGGTTTATTTATAGCTCCTGTAAACCCCATGAAAGCTTGAATACTAGCTCCGTTTGTTTTTGCTACTTCTTGTAGCCCTGTCATAAATGAATTCAAAATTTCTCTTGGACTTTTACTCATAATATCTCTCCATTCGTTTCCTAATATTTATATAGCCTTTGTTAACGTTAGTTCATCATGCTTTTCTTCTAAATATCTACAAAGATCTTTAAACACACTAAAGCTTTTAATTTTATTCAGTTCTCTCAAATCTATAACTATACCTGTACTTTTTTGCTTTATATATTCCATGTTATAAATTTCTGTTTTTGTGAACCCTTCTTTGTGGCTATATACGCATGGTTCGAAGTTGTTCCAATTACTCTCAAAATATTTTGTTTTAGCATAACATAACCTATATATTTGAAACACCATTCCTAAAGTGGAAGCCTTCACTGCTAGGTTATGGCTAAAATACTCTTGAACAGGATACTTATCTTGTATTCTTTCCCAATAAAGTCTATGATTTGGATGAAGGTCATATTTGTCTATAACTTTACACTTCTCTTCTCCAAGTTCTTCTCTCATAATTTTTTCTCTTTCAGTTATCTCTAGAGATCTTAATGTATCCTTATTCAAGTAAACCCCTCCTAAAATCCATAACTAAATTACTACGATTAAATGCTGAACAATTTCATAGTTTACACACGATTTATATAAAATTACTTTATTATGGCTAGGGTAGCAGGATTCGAACCTGCGCGTACCAGAGTCAGAGTCTAGTGCCTTACCGCTTGGCTATACCCCATTATGGTGACCCCTAGGAGAATTGAACTCCTGCTTCCACCTTGAGAGGGTGATGTCTTAACCACTTGACCAAGGGGCCAAACATTTACTTCACTTACTATTTTAAGGGTATTTTATATATTTTTCCAATACATATTATTTATGAACCCAATAGTATCTATTAGTTTTTCTAATACTAATAATTTCTTTACTTTATAAAGCTTAATAATGATTTATTGTTAGAAAGTCCTAAAAATATTTTATATATCACATTTTTTATAAAATCAATAATTTTTAACGTATCTAAAACCCCATTCTCCAGTTAATAATACCTGAAAAACGAGGTTTTTATATTTATTATTATTTTGAATCGTTACTACATTTTAAAAGTGTAAATATTATCAACCCAAAGTTGAGTTCTCCGCTCTTTGATTTTTATATAGCTCCATTTATCATAACCCTCATAACCTTTATTAAATAACCTTTTTATTATACTTTTCATAATTCATCAACCTTTCTTTATTAACACTTAATTTGACTCTTAAAATTAAATCTTTCTTATTAAAATATTTTTTAGCTTTTCTAAATATATATTGTAATTCCCCCCATCCATGTACTTTCATGGTGTAAGCTTATAATACATCGGATAGTTACAACTATTTTGTAAGTTAAAAAAAATTATTTTATTACTACATTTTTAAAGTAGTGATATTTTCAAGCCATATGCTTGAACTTTGATCCTTAATCTTTATAACTCCCCAGATATTATAAAAACTAAGATGTTGTTTCTCATTAAATATAGAATTTAATATGGTTTTCATAGGATCTCCCTCCTTTCTTTAGTAAATAACTAGTTTGCTTACTGCACTATTTATAACAGTAAGTGAATGTGATGCAAAAATTTATTTATGATTTTTCTCACTTCCTTTCTAATCAATGTGTACTGTAGTACATGAAAAAGTTCTGTTCACAGGCAATAAAAAAAGACACAGCTTACCCTTGTGTTAAAAACACAAAGATACACTATGACTCTTTATACTACAACATTAACAGTGCATATAAAAAAGCCATAGGGTTACACAACCCCATGGCTTTAAAATATCAAAATAAACATTTTAAGCTTCTTCACAAAGGCCGCATCGATTATTATTTAATTCAGCTAATCCCATATTTACTAAGTTCAAGTTTTTCATTAATCAACGACCTCCTTTAAAAATATTATCACCACAACTAATATATCATTATTTTACATATATGTCAAACTTTTCTTAAAAATAATTTTATTAAGATTAATTTCGGAAGATTTTTGATCATTCTAGTAGTTTATTTTATATAATTGACGTTATTATGATTTTACTTAAATCTGGTCTATCATAGCGCAGTATCATAAAAAAATATAAGAAAAGAAATTTTACTGTAATACATTCCAAATTTGCTTCATCTCCTCAGATTTCTCCAAAAGTTCTTCTAAGGTTCCCTCTGATTCAACTTCACTATCCTTCATTACAATAATGTGCTCTGCATGCTCTAATACAAACTTTCTATTAGATACTACAAGACAAGTTGGCTTTTCTTCATTTAATAATCTACTCCAAAGGGTGACTTCAGTATCCACATCTAGCGCACTAGAAATATCATCAAACACGTATAACTCTGCATCTCTTGCAAACATTCGAGCCGCTGCTACTCTTTGTATTTGTCCTCCAGAAAGTTTTACTCCCTTTGAACCAATTATTGTTTCTAATCCTTTATGCAGTACCCTAATATCTTTTTCAAGAACGGCTGAGTTTATTGCCTTTTCTATATCCAGCTCTTTTTCAGGTATACCTAGTAAAATGTTTTCCCTCACAGTGTCACTAAACAAATTAGGTACCTGAGAAGTATACGCACTTATTGGTGGAAGAAAAAACTCTGCAGGTTCTTCAATTTTCTTGCCATTCCAATATATATCTCCACTTGCCTTTGGTAATAGACCAAGTAAGGTCTTTACAAGGGTACTTTTCCCTGAACCAATACGTCCTGTTATTACGGTAAATTCACCCCTATTTAAGGTGAAACTCACATTTTTTATTCCTCCACCAGCACCCTCATAATCGTAAGTTAATCCATTAACTTCTAACTTATTTAACTTCTCATTATTAGGTATGGAGCTTTCTTTTTCATCAAAATGCTCCTTCATTACAGTATTTCTATCTCTATCATTAGAAAGTTTTCTTAAAGAATCATCTAATTTCGTTGATTTAACTTCATTATAGGAAGAATTATTTCCCACGAAATCTTCATTGGCATTATAATCAATAGTTTTTAAACTTGTTTGAGATTCTAATTCTACTGCCGAGCCCAATGACACCTTAGACTTTCTCTTCCAAAACTCATCTAAAAACAGGGGATTATGCTGTACTAAAACATCACATTCTGATCCTTGTAAAAGTTCTACCATTCGCCTAAAAGCTACTCCAGTTTGCTGGTAATGTGCTAAAAAGGATCCAAAAAATTGAGTAAAATCAGCAACAAAGGCTAAATAGTAAACAAACAGTGCAAAATCTCCTACTGTGAAGTTTCCTGATTTTATAGATTGGCCAGCTAATAATAATATAAGCCCTGTTCCGAGGTTTACTGTATTTTCATATATAGATTGCATAAGCTGATTTAAAATACTATCCTTCAAGGTAAGAGTATGTCTAATCTTGTTTAACTTATTCAAGTTTTTCAAAATATCTTTTTCAGCACCAGCCACCTTTATTGCCTGAACTGAGTTAAACATCTCTCCCATAGCTCCAGTAACATTTGCCGTGGCTTCTCTTGAAGCTTCTCTATACTTTTCAATGCGTTGCCCTGCCCTTTGTGCTAAAGCCACTACTACCACTAAAGGAGTAAATACAAACAATGTCATTTGTGTATTTACAGTGAGTAATATTAGTATGGCAACTATTGCAAAAGCTGCACTTCCAATTACATCAAGAGTCCAACTTATGGAGTTTTCAGCTTGGTCTGCATCATCTTTAAAACAGTTTACCGCTTCTCCAACTGAGCAAGATATAGACTTGGCACCAGGCTTATCTAGTATACCTTGAAGCAAATTTCTTCTAATAAGTCCACTCATATTAAATCTATGAACAATATCCACTCTTCCACCAAAGCTTATGAAAATTATCCTCATTAAAGTTGTTATTATCATTAAAGCTAAAAGCCCCCAAATGCCAACCTTCAAACTGGCATTGCCACTTAAGGCATCAAAAAACTCTTTAGTAATAAGTCCCGGAATTAGAGGTGAAGTATGAATTATAATCCATAGTATACAGTTAACTAAATATAGCCAGGGTCTGTACCTTATCAATCTCCACATATAATAAAAGGTATTTTTATTTTTTTTAGATTCCATTACACTAGCACCTCCTCAATACCCTTTTGTAATAAGTTATAAAATTTTGATTCACTGTCTTTAGCTAATCTTTCTCTTTCTCCATACTCCACCACACTTCCATTTTCTAAAATTACTATGTGATGTGCTCTTTGCACTGTCCATAAACGGTGGGCAATTATAATGCAAGTTCTATTTTTAAGAAGATTATCAAGAGCTTTTTCAATTAACTGTTCAGTTATAGGATCTAATCTTGATGTAGCTTCATCAAGAATCACTAATCCTGGATTTTTCAAAAACACTCTAACAAATGCTAATAACTGAGCTTCCCCTGCGGACAATCCTCCACCCCCAGCCTTAAGTATGGTATCTAATCCTTCAGGAAGACTATGATACCACTGTGTAAGTCCAACCTCATAAAGTACCTTTATAATTTCTTCATCTTTTATATCACTACTAAACATAGCAAGATTATCCCTAACTGAAGCCTGGAAAAGTTGGACTTCCTGAGTTACGTAAGCTATCTCTTTTCTTAATTCCTTAAAATCTAGAGAAGTAATTGCATCATCATTGAAAGTGATTTCACCACTTTCTACGTCATAAAGACGTACTAGGAGTTTAGCTAAAGTAGTTTTTCCACTACCTGTATGTCCTAAAACTCCTAAAATTGTTCCTTTTGGAATCTGTAAAGTTACATTCTTTATTACTTGGGAGTCCTCTTCATAACTAAAGGAAACCTGATTTAACATAACTTCAATTGGTCCCTTTGTACTTATGCTTTTGCTTCCTTTCATAAGCTTAGATTTAGTATTAAAAAGTTCTTTAACCCTTGTAATACTAGCACCAGCCTTTTGCAAATCTTGAAGTTGTTGCCTGATTTGTTCTATAGGTCTTGATAAAAGCTCTGTATAACTAAAAATAAGATACACAGTTCCTATAGTTACAATCCCCTGCTTCCACAGATATGCAGACAGCCCAAAGGCAATAACATTTCCAACAGTGAATACAATTAAGGTAGCAGACCACATATTATAATAGTTCATCACTGCTTTAGTTGTAATTGGTAGCATTTTATTTAAAATATCATAAAACCGATTCATTACATGATTTTTAGCTCCACTTGAGAGTATATCTTCAGTACTTGTAATTTGCTCTCCTATGAATCCATAAAACTTTCCATAAGCTTCACGATCAGCAACCCAGGAATGAACTTTTCTTGATTGCAAATGCCAAAGTACATAAAGGGCCAACATAGCAAAAATTGATAAGCTAAGTCCAATTCTCCAGTCTTCTCTAAGAAGTAATATAAGGATTCCTAATAGTAATACACCATTAGTTAAAACATTAAGAATAAACTTTGAGAAAAAGTTAAATAGTGCATTAACATCACCATCTATTCTCTCTATTAACTCCCCAGATTGATGTGCTTTATGAAATTCCATATCTAAATTAAGGCAATGCTCAATTAAATCTACACGCAACCCATTGGTAGCTGTCCATCCTACATTTTGACTTAAATAAGTAGCAATTAAATTAAATACCTGTTGAATTACAGCAGCTCCAATAAAAATAATCGCAGCTATGGTTAAACTTCTAGTGGTATCCCCCTTTGTAGCTGCATCTATAAAATAACGTAAAATTTGTGGATTTACCAATTGCAGTGCAATATTGCTAGCTAAAACTACTGCCAGTAATATGACACTCCCCTTTTGTGCCCTTAAATATTTTGATAATAATTTAATATATTCTTTTAATGGGATTTTCATTTTTTCCCCTCCCCTGATATCACAATGATGGGTAACAGTTTCACATTAAATAAGCTTTTTTCATAACTGATATTAAACTGTAAAATAATTTTGTCCTTTACTTTAAAATTTATTGTTTCCTCAACCAAACCAACTCTCTAATAAATTCCTATTAGAATTTAACCCTCTTTTAAATCCATAAAACAAAATTGTTTTTTTCAACTTTTAATCCCCTCCTTCAAAAAATAAAAGGTTACAAATGAACATACATCCATTTGCAACCTTGAAAATTTCATTAAGTAATAATTCAAGTAGAAACATGTAACTCAGCTCTTTCAGTTTAAAATTTATACTAAAATTTAAACTATAAAGAAATAATGATTTTAACACAATTTTATATTGGACTGTTAAATAGAACGGTCTTCTATAGCTTTCTATTTAATAGACTATATTTCACATGAAGTAATTATCTTTTACTATATAATTTATAGTATTTTACATTCCTACTCATATAAAAAAATACAAATTTAATCTTAAATCACTAATGTTACTTGTGGTAAAGGAGTCATTTAAAAATCAACTTTTTCATAATCTTCAACTGCTTCCCTAAGACTTTCTAAAACTATAACTAAATTATAGTCTTGGTGGTCCATAACTACTTAAATAAAAAAACGTCATGAAGTGAAAACAACATGACATTAATTACTATTTAATCATAAAGATTATAATTATGAGACTAATAATGTTTTCCTTAGTCTGATTTCATAATCTTTAATAATAAACTGAAATTAAAGGATTGTAATTAATGTTGTTCTACAAATATTAGCTCCAATAAAATTCAATCACTTACAGTATGGCTTTAAAGTAATGCCTAACTGAAAGTTATAAAATTCATTATGGAACGTACTTCTAATAAAATTAATTTTTTGTGCATCAGAAATAAACCTTTTACATTTAAGGTTTATGAAATCCCTGAGGAATTTTTGCACTATTTTTATTAGACATTAACGTAGAACAGCTATAATCATTACATTTATCCTCCTAATTTTAGTCATTAAATATATTATAGAATATTTTTCCATTAAAATCAAGAATATTCCAAATAAACTTTCAGTTATATAAAGTGAATAACCTCGTCCACTTGTATATAAGTTAGCAAAGAAGAGTAAAAGGATTCATTTATCAATGATTAGTATTTCTATTGATTAACTTATGCTTGAATTAAAAACTATTTAATAGAGTTAAATTTAAATAAACAGATATATAAATAAGGGATGTATAGTGCTAATAACACTATACATCCCTTATTTATGTAATCTAAAATTTAAAATAATATTTTGTGAAATACTTTAGCAATATTTTTAGTGGTTACTTATAGTATCAATAGCCTTTTACCTTCCTATATAATGTAACTAAAAGTAATTTTTCAATTCCTTTATATCATTTATTAACAAGTCTACCTCATCTAGTTCTCTAGGGAGAGCATATCCATAGCTACAACCTATTGTGTATATATGGTTCTTTACGCCTGCTTCAATGTCCTTGCTTCGATCACCTACAATAACCATTTCTTTTGGATAGTTGTGCATGATTTTGCTTAGGATTTCATACTTAGGAATAAATTTATATTGCTCTGAACATACAAAGTTTTCAAAGTATTTATGAAGTTCAAACAACTTATTATGAGTATCCATATAGTACGTGTTGCAATTGCTTATAAAAACTAATTTGTAACCTCTATGTTTTAGGTACTCTAAGGTTTCTATAGTTCCATCATAAAGCTGCCCTTTTCCTTCTTCTATAAAAGTTTTCATTTCTTTTCCGATGATCTTACTACATTGGTCTCTTTTACTTTGTTCAAGATCTGGCATAAAGTTTTCCCACATTTCTTTAGGATTAAACCCAAGCCAGTAACCTATTTCTTCATCTGTCCAGATTCTTTTTTCTGCAAGACTTTCCTCCACAAGATAGTCATAAGCCTTTTTAAAGGCTGGTGCATATATTTTTATGCTATCGTGAAGCGTTCCATCATAATCAAAGTATATAGTTTTTATCTTCTCAAAAGGTATCAATGATCAGCGCTCCTTTTTAAAATTCCTTTAGTAAATTCGCCATTTCAATTGCTGTAACTGCTGCATCATATCCTTTATTTCCTGCTTTTGTTCCTGCTCTTTCTATTGCTTGCTCAATAGAATCTGTAGTTAACACGCCAAATACCACTGGTATTTCTGTTTCTAATGAAACACTTGCAACCCCTTTTGTTACTTCACTTGATACATAGTCAAAGTGTGGTGTTGCACCTTTTATTACTGCTCCAAGACATATAACTGCATCATATTTTTGAGATTTAGCCATCTTTTTTGCTATAAGTGGAATCTCAAAGGCACCAGGTACCCAAGATACTTCTATATTGTTTTCTTCTACTCCATGACGAAGTAATCCATCAAGTGCTCCTGATAAAAGTTTTCCACCAATAAACTCATTAAACCTTCCTACTACTATCCCTACTTTTAGTCCTTGTGCAATTAATTTTCCTTCATATACTTTCATCTTGTTTTCCTCCTTTATTTTTTCCAAATAATGAATAAGTTTCTTCTATTTAATCTACTTATACTTCCTTATTTTCTTCAAAGTTTAAAATATGTCCAAGCTTTTGTTGTTTAGTTTTCAAATAATATTCATTTCTCTCGTTATGGTTCATTTGGATCGGAACTCTATCTGAAAGTTCTATTCCGTAACCTGTGAGTCCAGCCATCTTTTTAGGATTATTAGTCATAAGTTTTACTTTCTTAACTCCTAAATCTACTAAGATTTGAGCTCCTATACCATAGTCTCTAAGATCAGCTGGGAAGCCTAGTGCAAGATTTGCTTCTACAGTATCCATACCTTGGTCCTGAAGTTCATAGGCTTTAATCTTATTTATTAGCCCTATTCCTCTACCTTCTTGTCTCATATAAAGTAGTATTCCTCTGCCCTCTTTTTCTATTGATTTCATTGCAGCTGCAAATTGTTCTCCACAATCACATCTTAATGAACCAAAAGCATCTCCTGTAAGGCATTCAGAGTGTACTCTAGCTAGTACAGGCTCACCATTTGTTATATCACCTTTAACTAAAGCTACATGATGCTCTCCATTTAGGGTGTTTTCATAACCAATCATTATAAATTCACCATATTTTGTTGGCATTTTAGCTTCTGTTACTCTTTTTATGTACACTTCTTTTTCTCTACGATAAGCAATTAAATCTGCTATAGTTACAAATTTCAAATTATGCTCTTTAACATATCCTATAAGCTCAGGAGTTCTCGCCATAGTTCCATCGTCATTCATTATTTCACAAATAACTCCAGCTGGACTAAACCCTGCAAGTTTTGCAAAATCTACTGCTGCTTCTGTGTGACCTGCTCTTTTTAATACCCCACCGTCCTTAGCTTCTAGTGGAAATATATGACCTGGTCTCTTAAAATCTTGTGGAGTTGCATTTTTATCTAAAACCTTTTGTATTGTAGCTGATCTTTCATGTGCTGAGATTCCTGTAGTTGTTTCAGCTGCATCAATTGATACAGTAAAAGCAGTATGATGGGAATCTGTATTCTTAGCTACCATAGGGTAGATATCTAGTTCTTTTAATCTTTCCCCTGACACTGGCATACAAATTAATCCTCTACCGTATTTAGCCATAAAGTTTATCGCCTCAGGTGTCACCTTCTCAGCTGCCATCAGAAGATCTCCTTCATTTTCCCTATCTTCATCATCAATTACTACAATCATTTTACCTGCTTTAATATCTTCAATTGCCTCTTCTATTGTGTTAAATTTACTCATTATTAATCCCTCCAATTATGCAAAACCATGTTCACTTAGAAAATTAAAATCAATTCCTTTTTTTACTGGAGCCTGCTCTTCTGCTCCAATGAACTTTTCTATATATTTTCCTATAACATCACATTCTAAATTCACAATATCCCCAACTTTTTTGCGCAGTAGGGTAGTCATATCTTTAGTATGTGGAATTATTGATACCTTAAATACTTCCTTATCTACAAATGCTACTGTAAGACTAACACCATCAATTGCAATTGATCCTTTTTGTACTATGTACTTTAAGATTTCCTGAGAAGCAGCTATAGTAATCCATACAGCATTATCCTCTTTTTCAAAACTTGAGATTGTTCCCATACCATCTATATGTCCACTAACTATATGTCCGCCTAATCTGTCTCCTAGTCTTAATGCTCGCTCAAGATTTACTTTCTCTCCAGGGGAAAAACTATTTAAGTTGCTTCTTCTCATGGTTTCAGCCATGACGTCAACAATAAATCTGTTGTTGCTAAAATCTGTAACTGTTAGGCACACCCCATTAGTACAAATACTATCCCCAAGCTTTGTTCCTTCAAGTACTGTACTTGCTTTAATAGTTATCCTTGCTGATTTTGTTGATTTAGAAACTGCTTCTACTATTCCTATTTCCTCAATTAATCCTGTAAACAATAATGTTACACTTCCTTTATATTTTTATCCTATTCTTTAAATAATGAACAAGTTTAATTTTACCTCTTAAGCAAATCTTATTTCTTTATGTATCCTTCTATCATTATGTCCTCATGAAAATTATGAATTTTTATATCACTTAGGGTGATTGCTTCTCTCATGTATTCTTTCCCATTTCCGCCTACTGGAGTCTTTGCATTATCTCCACCTATGATTTTGGGTGCAATAAAAGCATTTACTTTATCAACTATGCCCTCTTCTAACGCTGAATAATTCAACTTACTTCCACCCTCTAAAAGTATGCTATCTATTTTCATTTCTCCAAGAACTCCCATTAGGTAACTTAAGTCCACACCATTGCTTTTTAAAGGAGTTACAATAACTTCCGCCCCTTTTTCTTTCAGTGACTTAATCTTATCAGCATTAGCTTTTTCTGTAGTTGCAATTATAGTTTGTGCATTTGAATGAAGATTTAATACCTTAGCGTCCAGCGGTATTTTTCCTGTACTATCTATAACAATTCTTACAGGATCACTTCCCTTTATCTTATCAAGTCTTGTTGTAAGCATTGGATCATCAACTATAATAGTACCAATACCTACCATGATTCCTGATAACTTATGTCTTAATTCATGAACATATTTTCTTGAGCTTTCTCCTGTAATCCACTTAGAATCTCCTGTATAAGTTGCAATTTTACCATCTAGAGTCATTGCAGTTTTCATAACACAAAAGGGAGTTTTAGTGGTTATGTACTTTAAAAACACTTCATTTAACTCTCTTCCATCTTCTTCTAAAACTCCAGTTACCACTTCTATGCCAGCATCTTCTAAAATTTTAATTCCTTTTCCACTAACTAAGGGGTTTGGATCCTTTAACCCAATCACAACTTTTTTTATTCCCTTTTCTACTATTGCCATAGCACAAGGTGGCGTTTTTCCATAATGTGAACAAGGCTCCAAGGTTACGTACATGGTTGCACCTTTAACATCATCCGTTGCATTTTTAAAAGCATTGACCTCAGCATGGTGACTTCCATAAACCTCATGGTATCCTTCTCCAATTACCTTCCCATCTTTTACTATAACCGCTCCCACTAATGGGTTTGGGTTTGTGAATCCAATACCTAGCTTTGCAAGATCAAGAGCTCTTTTCATATACTGAATATCCAACCTAACCACTCCATTTCTTAAGCAGAAATATTAAAAGCCCTGAGATTTTATTCTCAGGGCTTAATTGCTTATAATTAATTAATATTATAGCCAAAAATACGTAAACTATACTTAAATTTACATAGAAAATGGTACTATAATATTATATTTATTCTTCTTCCATCCAGACTATACTGTCGGCTTCGGAGTTACACCGAATCTGCCTTACGGCTCGCGGGCTATACCGCCGGTGGGGATTTGCGCCCCGCCCTGAAGATTATTTAATTTTAATAATTTTTACACACTTAATATAACACCCTTAATTTTCAAAGTCAACCATAGAATTTTTAATTCTTAAATAATTTTATTTGCCGCACTTTAAATATTAGGTTACTTAAAAATCTTGACCATGTAGGCAATCTCTATAATTTAGTCCATTTTTCATTAAGAATATATCGTTCATCATTAATTAGTTTTTTTCAAAGAAATTATTTTTATAAGTTTAGTCCCTTTGATAAAACAGTCACAGCTCTTTGAGTATCCTTTGAATCTATAGTATAGGAAATACTTATTTCAGAAGTAGTTACTTGTTTAAACTCAATATCATTATCTGCAAAAATCTTAAACACACTACTTGCAACACCAGATTGTTTTTTCATACCGATTCCAACAACAGATACTTTTGTAATACTTGAATCTTTAGATACCTCAATACCTTCCATTTCTTCTTTCAATTCCTTTGTTATTTCATCAATAACATGCTCATCTTCTATAGATGCGGTAAAGGATATATTAACATAGTCATGTAGCGGTGCAGTTTGACTAATCATGTCCACATTTACATGGTGTTTTGCTAGCTTTTCAAAGATTATAGCTACATTTCTAGATTTGTATAATACATCATTTACTGTTACCATTAGAACATTATCATTAATTGTAAGTCCTGTTATTGCTTTTTCTTCCATTGACTCATCATACTCCTTTATATAAGTTCCTTTTCTATCTTCACTACTTAATGCTACATAAATAGGAATATTATACTTACATCCTATTTCCACTGCCCTTGTTTCCATGACTCCAGCACCTAAGCTTGCCATTTCCATCATTTCTTCATAACTGATAAAATCAATTTTTTTTGCATCAGGATAAGCTCTAGGATCAACACTATATATTCCATCTACATCAGTATAAATCTCACAGGTACATCCTAACTTTGCTGCTAATGCCACAGCTGTGGTATCTGATCCACCTCTGCCTAAGGTTGTTATATCCCCATTTTCGTTTATCCCCTGAAATCCAGCCACCACCACTATTTTCCCCTTATCTAAGTGGCTTTTTACTCCATCAATATCTATGTCTGTGATTATATTCTTGGTATGGGCTCCAGTGGTTTTTATCCCAGCTTGATACCCAGTTAACGAAATTGAATCATATCCATATTGTTGAAAGGCCATTGAAAGTAATGAGATGGATACTTGTTCTCCCGTAGCTAAAAGCATATCTAGCTCTCTTTTATTAGGGTTTGGTGTAATTTCCTTAGCTAATCTAATAAGATGATCAGTAGCTTTTCCCATGGCAGAAACTACTACCACAACATCATCACCCTTTTGTTTTCTTTGAATAACTCTTTCAGCCACTGATTTTATCCTATCTGTTGTACCAACAGAGGTTCCTCCATATTTTTGCACAATAATTGCCATATTAACTCCTCCTAATTACTCTAAAAAATCTTATAATTAAAATCTAGGCATCTAAAATAAAATAACAAATCAATGATGCCAAAACTATTTTGCATAAGACAAGTGCAGCTGAATTAATAGTTGTGCCATTAACAGGTTCTGTTACTAAGCACTTGTCAAGTTAATGGTACATTCTGGTTATTTTCATATGATGCTTTTCTCTAAAAACCTATATCATTTCTTATGATATCTTCATAAGTTTCTCTTTTTACAACTAATCTAGCTTCTCCACTCTTAACAAATACCACTGCTGGCTTTGGAATTCTATTATAATTGCTTGCCATGCTGTAATTGTATGCTCCAGTACTGAGTATAGCTAAGGTATCATCTATATCTACTTTTGGTAATTCAATATTTTTTATTATTACATCTCCTGATTCGCAGCACTTTCCTGCCACTGTATAGTTTTCTTCCTTATTAAAATTCACTTTATTAGCAACCATAGCTTCATATTTTGCGTCATATAGTGCTGTTCTCGGATTATCACTCATGCCCCCATCAACAAAAATAAAATGCTTTCCTCCAAAGGTTTTCTTGATTCCTCCTATGCTGTAAAGAGTAGTCCCTGCATTTGCAACAATGGATCTTCCTGGCTCAATGATTATCTTTGGAGTATCAATATTCAGTCTTTCTGTTTCATCCTTGATTATTATCAGCATATTCTGAAGACATGCCTCTAAATTCACTGGCCTATCTTCATGAGTGTAATATACCCCAAAGCCTCCACCTAAATTTAATTCTTCTGTAATAAAATTGCACTGAACTTTTACCTTGTTCAAGAATCCCAGCATTACAGAAATAGCTGAGTAAAAGGAATTTTCTTCAAAAATTTGTGATCCTATATGACAGTGAAAACCCTTCAAATTAACATTATTACTGCTTTGAAATGCATTTATAATTTCACAAATATCCTCATTGTATATAGAAATTCCAAATTTAGAATCATTTTTTGAGGTTTGAATATATTCATGAGTATGGGCATCAATACCTGGATTTACTCTAAGCAAAACATCAACTTTTTTGTTTAATTCTTTGCATAACCTGTCAATTAAATATAACTCATGTGTATTATCCACAATAATCCTTCCCACATTAGATTTAATAGCAAAGGATAATTCATCCTTTGTTTTGTTATTCCCATGCATATATATTTTATTGGATGGAAAATTTGCTTTTAGAGCAGTATATAATTCTCCTCCAGATACCACATCTAAGGATATGCCTTCTTCTTTAATTAACTGGCACATAGCTAAATTTAAAAAAGCTTTAGATGCATATACTACTTCAGTTTTAATCTCATCCATAGCAAAACTTTCTTTAAATAATCTGCAATTATCTCTAACCAATTGTTCATCTACAACGTATAATGGAGTGCCAAAATCTCTTACTAAATCTATAACATCGCATTTACCTATCTCTAAATTTCCTTTGCTGTTTACATTTGTAGTTCCAAATAGTTTCATATGCTTTCTCCTCTTTTCTATTAGTAATTAACTATTTCATTTGTATAACCTTAAAGTTTTTTAAGTGCTTAAATTCCTTAAGATTTATTCGTTATTTAAGAGAAAATAAAAACAGTCATGAGCAAAAGGCACTCATGACTGTTTTATGCGCACACAAACAGAGCCTCTTGCCCCAATATGATAAGCACTCCCTTAGAGAATTGGGCAATTCTCTAAGGACAGTACCATGCCTATTAAGCATAGTCCCAATACACAAATCAAAGATTTCTGTATTTCGGCGGAGGACCCTTTTATGCATATATAATGAATAATTATGCATTACTAATGACCACCGCGGCCTCTGTATCATATCGTTTATATTAAATTTGAATTTATTCTCAAATATTTTGATAAACAAAAAACAGTCATGAGCAAAAGGAAGCCATGACTGTTATAAATAACAATAACCCTTTTGCCCCAACATGATAAGCTCACCTTTAGAAAATTGGGCAATTTTCTAAAGACAGTATTATACTTCTTCAGTATAATCCCAGTATATAGACCAAAATCTATCCACTTCGGCGAAGGCCCCTTTCACATATGTATACTTAATACATATATTACTGATGACGATTCGCAGCCTCTGTATCACGCTGTTTATACGCTATTCCGTTTTAAGTTTTTTTAATATGAATGAAGTATATCAAGATTTGTGCATAAAGTCAACAGTTTATTCATCTTTATAATTTATATTCAGGAGCTTTCTTGAAGTACCTCTTCATCTATGTCTTCTATTGACTGTAGCTTTCACTATTTTCCAAAGTTTCTTAGGAATTTAATAACCTTAATTTAAGCCTCTATTATTAACAAAAAGGGTGCCTCAAACTCCTCTGAGACACCCACTTTAACTTTTTAGTTTTTAGAATAAAACTCAATAACTTTAGAATATTTAACTTCAATTGGAACTTCATCTAAGTTTGGAATCCTTAGAAGTCTTCCTGAGAAGGAATCAACATCCTTTTCAAGGTAGGATAGAGATAAAATTGTAGATGTAAAATTTATAGTAAACATTTCGGTATTCCTAGACTTCTCTCTTAAAGATATTACATCTCCTACTTTCACTTTAAAAGAAGGAATGTCCACCTTCTGTCCATTTACCAAAATATGTCCGTGACTGACCATTTGTCTTCCTTGCCTTAAGGTAGAAGCAAAGCCTAATCTGTAAACCAAATTATCCAATCTTCTTTCAAGACTTTGAACTAATACATCTTCAGTTTTTTCCTTTGATTTCATTGCATCAAATACAGTTTTCTTGAACTGTTTTTCTAACACACCATAGTATGCCTTTAATTTCTGCTTTTCTAATAACTGCTCTCCGTATTCTGAAAGCTTTTGTTTCTTCACACCCCTATTTAAAGCTTTAGGGTGATTGAATACATTAACCCCTAGACGTCTTGCTACTTTAAATCTTGGTCCCATATATTTCGCCATATTAATCCTCCTGCTATTTGTAGAGCGCAGGAACTATTTACTGCCGCTCTAATAAATTTATCGCGGTTATAATTTGGCGCCAGTCAGCCGTAAGTAAATTATATCATAAGTTTTTAATTTTGTAAATGATAATCTATATCAATTGATTCCCAGTAATAAACCGTAAAAAGCAACTATATTTCCAAACATAGCTGCTTTTTACTTTCTATTTTTTATATTTTATTCCCTTATACATAACTGAAGCAACATCCATCCCAGTAAATATAATAATAGCTAGCAAAATTCCCTTTCTTGCACCATCCCATATTTTTACGAAGTCAACTCCAGCCTCTGGAAATACCTTTGCAATCTCAATAGGAAAACTTCCATTCCAAATATTTGGATTAGAAAAAATAATTAATGCTAAAGCCATTGAAATTATACTTATTAAAGAGTCAGCTATTGATAATTTAAAAGTCCATCTTCCTGAGATAAACTTAAGCACTTCTTTTATTATTCCTATTATTAAGGTAATAATAAATAATATTCTATATCCTAATATAGCTTCTACATTAAATACAGGTATAATCGTTGTACCAGCGGCTCTTGAAATATATACAGCTATAACTTGTGGAGTAAAACAAAATACAATAGTAAAGATTGTACTAAAGATAACTGCAAATAATAATTCCCATTTTGAGATAATGGCTTCTTTCGCTGGTATTTGTGGTAATTCTGATAAATCCCACCCTTTGTTCTCCTTTTTCTTATTTAATTCCTTTGTACCATAGTATTCTGCAATTCCAAAAGATATTGTAACCCACGCTAAACCTTGCATAAGTGCTGAAAATAAAGTTGCCGTATATTCTATTATTACATTAAGAAGGCTACCTTCAAAAGAAACTATATTAGCAACTACAACAGCTACGGACATCCCTATAAAAATGGCTGAGAATACAATCTTAAGCACCGTGATATAGTTGTCATAATGCTCAGGTCCAATTAAATACCTTTTAGAACCACGATAATTATCTGCTAGTAATGCAGGATCTCCCAGTTCTAAAAGCACTTTTTTTACCCTAGCTTCCTTTGGCTCTTCTTCTCCATATTCATCCATCATGTCTTCAATTATAGTTTTGAGTTCCCTTTCAATATCTTCCCTTTGACTTTCTGGTAATCTTTTTGTAACCGCAAAAACATACCTATTAATAAGCTCCATTTACTTCCCCCCATCCACATTTATTAATTTACTGATACTGTCCGTCATAGTAATCCATTGAGTACATAGTTTCTCATATATTTCTTTGCCATAACTACTTAGTTCGTAATATTTCCTTGGTTTTGTACTCTCTACATCCCAACTACTTTGTAAGATTTCTTGCTTTTCTAATCTTCTAAGTAGAGGGTATAAGGTTCCCGAGTCTACAGCAATCCCCTTTTCTTCAAGTAATACCACTAGGGAATACCCATACTGTGGTGATTTAAGTTGACTTAATACGCTGAGAATTATAGTTCCCCTTCGTAATTCTAGTACTAAACTATCAAATATTGCATCATCTTTTTTAATATCCACAAAATCATCTCCTAATATTATTATACTGTATGGCACACACTATTGTAAATAACTTAATAATAAATTTTTATTATTATTTTAAATTTCATCACTATTATAATTGACACTTACCTTTTAAGGTTTAACTTAACTTATTTTAGAGAGACCTTTTACATATGAACTATTTCATATGTAATATTAACCACTTAATAAAATTAATCTAAGTTTTATACCTTACAAATGCATAACTATATGTGAAATCAAAATATTATATAAAAAAGGTTATGGAGAAGAAGTATAACTTCCTTTACCATAACCTTTTTCAAATTTATAATGCCTTTATTTATTTAAGTACTTAACCTATAGGTGTAAAGTAACTTTTGATATACATCTATAAATTTTCATAGCATGATATCAATATTTTTCTATAACAATCAATTAGAAGTAAAGCTACCTACGCAATAAAAATCCTTGTATCAATTTTATTGGAATTTGTTACAGAAATGATTTAGAATTATGAGCTCGATTTTTTTCTGCATATCTGTACACGCGCTGTGAGTCATCACCTACATAAAGCACTGGATCAAGTAAAGGATAATCTAAATATCCATCTTCTTTTAAAAGTTCTGGAGACACACATCTTCCTTTAATTTGAGCCAGGATGTTGGTTATTCCTCTAAATTGTTCCCTTTCAATCACATCTGTTAAAGTGCACTCAATTGAAATACCACACTCTTTAATCATTGGCGCATTAATGATATCAGATTTAACTGGTGTTAAGTTAAGGAAATCAAATTTTTTGCAGGAATGTCCTGATGAAAACCCACAGAAATCAATTTCTTTCATTAAGCTTCTATCTGGAATATTTATAACAAAGTCTTTTACTTTTTTAATTTGATTTATTGCATATCCCTTACTACCAAAACCCAAAGTAATCATATCCATTAGTGTATAGGAAGATGATAAAGTTGTTACATTAGGAACCCCATTTTCACCATAAAAACTTACTAAAAAAACAGGAAACCCATAATATAACTTTCTATAATTCACTCTTTGCTTATCCATTAAAATTCCTCCTTAAAATTAATTTCAAGATAAAAAACATAAACTTTAGGAATCAAAAAGCAATTAGCTTATAGCCTAGTTTTAAACTTCCTAATATATTAGATTATAGTCTTATAACTTTTATTTACCGTGACTTATATCACAATTAAGGTATTTTAAGGATTTAATAATTTATATATATCCAAACTTCATCTTATTAAAACTTTAGTGTGGCTGATATTCTCTTTAGTTTTATGCATTTTAATTATAAGATAACAACTTATTTCTATATAAATATATTAAACAAGTTCTCGATTTCCTCACTTGCAACTGGCTTACTATAATAATATCCCTGCATGTAATCGCACTGTTGTTCTTTCAAAAAGTTTACATGCTCTATAGTCTCAACACCTTCAGCAGTTACCTTAAGATCCAATGTATGAGCCATTTTGATGATTGTAGCTGCTATTTCCTTATTCTCTGGAAAACTTGTCATATTTCTAATAAAAGATTGATCTAATTTTAATTTATCCAGATTCAATTGATTTAGATAGCTTAATGAAGAATACCCAGTACCAAAATCATCCATAGCAATATGAATTCCTATGCTTTTTAATTTTATTAATATATTATTTACTATTTTAATATCTTTAATTGTTACACTCTCAGTAATTTCAAGTTCTAAATACTGTGGTTCTAATCCTGTGTCATTTAGAACATCTACTACAGTTTTATAAAAATCATTATAATATAATTGTCTTACAGATACATTAACTGCTATTTTTATCCTTGGAAATCCATTATCTTGCCATGCTTTATTTTGTCTACATGCTTCCTTTAATATCCATTCTCCTATTGGGACTATAAGACCAGTTTCCTCTGCAATAGGAATAAACGTACTTGGAGGTATTTGTCCAAACTCTAAATGATTCCACCTTGCTAAGGCTTCAACTCCTACTATCTTCCCTGAAACAGAATCTAAATTTGGTTGAAAATGAAGAAATAATTCATTTTTTTCAATTGCAGTTCTCAAGTAATTTGCCAAATAAAAATTATCTTGTAATGTATTCTTCATATGGTGCTGATAAAATTGATAAGTATCTCTGCCTAGTTCTTTAGATCTATTCATGGCTATATCTACATTTCTTATAAGAGTTTCTACATCCATACCATCCTGTGGATAAACACTTATTCCCACGCTAGCTGTAGTGAATAATTCATAATCCTCAATTAATATAGGCATCCTTAAAGAACTTATAATATTCTCTGCTATACTTCTAATCTGTTCTATGTTATGAATGTCCCATAGAAAAATTAAAAATTCATCTGGACCTATTCTAGCTATTAGCCCCCGATTATTCACAATAGCCCTTAAAATTTCAGCTACTTTTTTTAATAGCATATTACCAGTTGCATGTCCTAAAATATCATTAATACTTTTAAATCTATCAAGATTTATCACTAGTAACCCCAGCATGGGATTTTTCTCAATTGAATATTGAACTTTCTTATTAAATTCTTCAATTATCATTCTCCTATTAGGTAGTCTTGTTAGATCATCATAATACACCATATATTTCAATTGCTCTTTAGTCTCATTTTGTAATTCCTCTGAATTATAAAATTGTTTTGCCTTATCATTAATATAAATCAAAATCATACCTAAAGCTAAAATATATTGAAATACTGAATTAATAAAATATCCCCAAGATGCAAAGCTAGAATTTTTATAAAAGAACAAATAATCAAATTTATGTATTCCCAATAATATAAAGGTTACTGACACCATTTTTATCAAAAAGTTTTTGTTATTTTTGAACTTGTAAATATTTAATCCAATATAAATATTAATTACCCCTAAAACAAATTGTGTACTATAAATTGCAATTTTATTAGGAACATAATTTATAACTAATAAAACTACTATAGTTACACTGAAGAAAATTCTCCATAGATTTGATTTTTCAATTGGTTTATGAATGAATTCGTGAGCTGCAATAAGAAAAAAAATACTACTTAAAATAGAAAAAACTTGTCTACCGTCTATTACAACTTGAATATTTAACCCTTTAAACAAAATAAAAACTAAAATTTGACTTATTAGATATGCGGACCATCCTAAAATCCATGGCTTTATAAAGCTTTGTTTATGAATTTTATATAAATATGTGTATAAGATGACTATAGATAATGTACTATAAATAGCTAAAGCAAGTGAACTTTCTAATAACGGCATTATTACACTCCTTTTAAAATAAAGTTGACTGTAAATCCTTGTTAATATCCTCAACTAAAGGATAAATACATTATTTCTTCCTATTTTTCTTCTGCAATAACTTTACTAGTTATTATTATTAAATAAAAAATGTCAAAGCACCTAGGTATCCCTGTTGCCTTGACATTTGTTAATGTAAAAATTTAATTTTGCACAAAAATGGCTTTAGCAACCTGGCAATCATAGAACCTTCGTTCCTTAGACCCATGGCTTTGCGTCCTTATCTTTCAATAAGTTTGCCTTTATTTACATATTAATTAATTAATCTATTAACCTAAAATAAACGAGTATTACTGATAATTTTCTAATATAATAACCACCGTTAAGTGTGCATTTTCCATAATTAAGCTGCTAACTTTATATCTTCTCATTTCAAAAAATAAACCATTATCTGAAATATATACTAAAATGCGTTAATTCATTAAAAACTACAATATTTTGAAATTTTCAATCAAATCACTTCATTCATCGTTGACTAAAAATATTATTTCAAATCTCAGAAACCACATTACGACTATTTATTACAAATACTAACATATTATATCATTATTTTACATAACTGTAAATACAGTTATGTAAATTCCAAAAATTCCATTTAAATTTTAATTTAAATGGAAAAGAGAGGAAAGATTATTCTCTTTCCTCTCTTTTAAACTTAGTCATTCAATTACTTTTACTCACAAATATTTTCAATTATTTTGCACTCTAAAAAATATTTCTTAATGAAAATTCTTCGTCATACATTTTATTCCTTGCTAAAAACAAAATATTATTACTTTAAAACGTGTTTGACATTGCTAATCATTATAATTTATTACAGATATCTTTTACTATTTTAATCAATCTTTGAGATGACCCTTTTATATCCTCTTTGCCAAACACCGCAGAAATAACAGCAATTCCGTCAGCTTTAAACTCCATTACTTCTTCACAATTAGCTTCACTAATTCCCCCAATTGCAACTACTGGAACTTTAACTATTGCTTTTATATTTTTAAGCTTCTCTAACCCAACTAAAGTAGCATCATCTTTTGATCCTGTAGGATAAATTGCTCCTACTCCTAAGTAATCTGCTCCATTATTTTCCGCAAGTAGTGCCTCTTTCTCAGTTCTAACAGAAACCCCTATAATCTTATGTTCCCCAAGAATTTTTCTAGCAATTTCTAGCGGCATGTCATCTTGTCCAATATGAAGACCATCAGCATCACAACTTAAGGCAATATCTATCCTATCATTAATAATTAAAGGAACATTGTATTTAGTGGCTAATTCTTTAACATTAACTGCAATATTATGAAACTCTAAGGTTGAAATATTTTTTTCTCTAAGCTGAACAACAGTTGCCCCGCCTAAAATTGCTTCCTCTATACTCTTAAAAAAATCTCTTTTTCCTAAAATTCCTCTATCTGTAACTACATATAATGCTACATCTATATTATTCATAAATAACTTTCCCTCTTTTCTCAAAATCATCAGCGCATAGGTTATATATATTATCAAAAAGTCTCATTCTGAAAGTTCCTATTCCTTCACTATTAGATAAAGATTCATAAGCCTTCTCTCCTGCAATTCCCATAGAAATAATTCCAGAGGTAGCTGCTAATAAGTAATCTTTAGTTGCTCCAGCGTAAACACCAATAAGTGCCGTACTCATACATCCTGTTCCAGTAACCATAGAAAGAATTTTATGACCGTTATCTATAAAGCAATGTCTATCTCCATCTGTTATAACATCTCTAGCGCCGGTTATAGCAACTACTGTATTTAATTTTCTTGCAAGATTTTTGGCAATATCTAAAGCTCCTTCATCACTAGCGGTAGAATCTACCCCTTTTATCTCTACATCTATTCCAGCTGTGATTTTTATTTCAGACATGTTACCTCTTATTACTGCGAATTTTATATTTTGTAATAACTTTTTAATAGTTTCAGTTCTTAAAGTTGTAGCTCCAACTCCCACCGGGTCCAATATAACTGGTATATTTAGCGCATTTGCTTTGATTCCAGCTTTAATCATTGACTCAATTGTTCTTTCATTAAGGGTTCCAACATTTATTACTAAAGCTGATGCAAAAGACACCATTTCCTCCACTTCGTTAATATCATCAGCCATAACTGGAGATCCACCTAATGCCAACACTATGTTTGCACAGTCATTTACAGTTACATAGTTTGTTATATGATGCACTAGAGGGCTTTTTTCTTTAACAGCCTCTAAATTATTAATAATGTTTTTTATAATATCCATTTTTATCTCTCCTTTTTATAATTTAGAAATCCTTTTTACCTAATCACAAGGTTATTTTCATTAAAGTCATAGCAAGTTGCTTAGGTCTAACAACACAAGACTCAGATTTTGACTTATACATCAATGAATTAATAGCTTTATATTATAAGACTACTCTTCTAACATCCCTGCATTTTTATATAATGTATAAAAATGATTAGTTGGCCCAACCCCTTTGCCAAGATCAATTGAATGTTCTATAGCTGTAGTTATATAGCCCTTTGAAGCTTCTAATGCAGTTTTTATATCCAATCCTATTCCTAAGTTTGCAGCTATTGAAGAAGATAGTGTGCAGCCTGTTCCATGAGTATTTTTAGTATCAATTCTCTTACTTTCATAGAAAGTAAACTCAGTGCCATCAAACAAGATATCTACTGCTCGATCAGGCAAGTGTCCACCTTTAATCAGTACATTTTTAACTCCCATTTTATGAATCTTTACTGCAGCCACTTTCATCTCTTCAATAGTTTCTATTGTCATTTTTGTAATTGCTTCTGCTTCTGGAAGGTTGGGAGTTATTAAATCTGCCAGTGGAATTAACTCCTCGATTAAAGTAACTTTTGCTTCTGGCTGTAATAAATCATAACCACTTTTAGAAATCATCACTGGATCCACTACCACATTAGTTGGCTTGTATTGTTTTATTTTGTTTGCAATAGCCTTAATAGTTGCTATTTGGGATACCATACCAATTTTAACTCCATGAACCTTTATATCTTGAAAAATTGCATCTATTTGTGCTTCAATTATTTCTGGATTAATATCCTGCACAGCAAATACCCCTTGAGTATTTTGAGCTGTCACCGCCGTAATTACACTCATTCCATAAACGCCATGTGCTGAAAAAGCCTTTAAATCTGCTTGTATTCCAGCTCCACCACATGAATCTGATCCCGCTATTGTTAATAAATTTCTCATTATAATCCTCCTCCATTATTCTAATACCGCAGTATCATTATTTTTAGTAACAAAGTTTTTTGAATTAAATACTTTTCCACTTTATTTCTACAGAACAGATTGGTTATCATTTCAGCTACAGATACCATAAGAAAATTTAAGCTTCTAAATCATTTCTATGGATTTTTCTCTTGTACAACAGCTTTTAAATTGTACTTTGATAACTTAATCAGCTTTACACTGATTTCTCTCATAAAAAAGCTTACTGAAGAATAATTTGAAAATGATATCTTTATTTCAATAAATAAAAAGCACAAACCAATAGGTTTGTGCTTAAATTACATTATTATAATTCATTAGCATTGATATATAACTTATATAACTCTGCCAAGCAACTTCCCTACGCTAGTATTATCTAGATCAGGTTTAAGGGTCAAAGAGTTATGGTTCTTTATCTCAGCCAGCCCATTCTGGCACCCCTAGTCATATTTCGTTTTATAGGTACATTATATCATAAACTTTATGATGTATACATACCTAAACTAATAAAGTAAAATATTGATTTTTAAATTATTAATTTATTTTAACTTAAATTCATTAACTTTAGTGTTTAATTCTTCAGCTATTCCATTTAATTGTGATGCATATTGCGATACTTCTTGAGCACTTGCTAGCATTTCTTCAGAAGATGCTGAAATTTCCTCTGATGATGCTGACATTTCTTGTGCCACCCCTGAAACTGAAGAAATTTTTTCAACTACCAGATTCTTAGAATTAATTGTATTATCCATAGAAACATATGCATTGTTTATTACTAATAGCTTCTTTTAAGTTTAACACCATGTCTTTAAAGCTTAATGCAAGATCTCCTACTTCATCCTTACCTGAACATTGGATATCATTGTAAAGTTCCCCTCTAGCCGCATCCTGAGAAGAAGTAACTAGTTTTTTAAGCGGATTTATAACACTATTTGAAATCAAAGTAAGAATCAGTGAAATCAAAACAAAAGCTAAGATACTAATTCCGGAAATAATAAATACTACATTTCTTATAGCCAGTTCAATGTTTTTCAAGGAAACTCCTATATCTATGGCTCCAATAACTTCATTGCCCTTTTTTACTGGTACAAGGACATCGTAAACATTTACATTTTCCTTTTCATAAAAGTAAGTTGATGCATACGGTTGTCCTTCAAGCACCACTTTTTGGCTTCCTTCATCATCTAAGGTAATTCCTATTCTTTCTGTATCTGAATGAGGTGCTGCCTTTAAATCCTTATCAATAAAAAGTGAGTAAACTACATTTTCATCTTTTTCTATATTAGTTACTAGGTTTTGGTATCCTACAGCATTATTAAACTCTTGAATTTTTTTGCTAAAATTGCAACTTGAATAAATCCACCATCATTACTTTTTACATAACCATACTTGTAGTAATCATTAGTTTCATTGCTCTTTCTAATGTTTTCCATAAGCTGATCTTTTTCACCTTTTAAAACAGTATAACCTGGATGGTCACTGTTGAAAACTTGTCCCATACTACTTTGTAAGTTTGAATAGATAATCTTACCGCTAGCATCAGTAACATTTATTTCATCTACCTCAAACTGTTTTGCTATATTAGTTAAATACTCATTACTTATGTTTGACTTGTTAGCATTTAAGAAAGTTCCTATGTTTCTTATATCATTCTCCAAAGTGCTATTTATAATTTCCATAGCAGTACTACTCATCTCTATCTGAGATGTTGCTTGATTTGCAATCATCATTCCATCTTGTTCTAGTTGCTCAGTAATTCTTGTCTTTGTATTGGATATTACTGCAAGTGTAATAGCTAACATAGCTATGAAGGTACTTATTATTGGTATAATAAGTATTTTAAATCTTATTGATTTGTTTTGTAACAAGTTCATCTTTAATTTCCACCTTAAATTTATTATAAAATTGCATAATATGTTCTCATAATACATTCGATGCATTTTGACATAATTAGACTATTTAATCCATAATTTTTATTATAGAATGGCTTGTAAATATTTTTTCATCTAATAATAAATTTAATTAAATAAATAGAAACATTTTCCAATGTAATTCATACTAATATTGAAATATTTATCAGCATTTTTAAAAGTTTACATTTTTTAAACCTAAACATATTAAATAGAAACACACGATTTCAAGAGGTGCTTAATGGACTTATTAATATTAGAAAAACGTAGATTACTTAGATATAATATTTTGTTTCAATTATATAGTGACTTTTATATATATGGCTACGAAGTGTGCATTAGTATTGACTATGAAATACCTAATGATTGCAGAATTGAAATAATTGCAGCTCTTTATTATTTATACTATAGAAAATGGATTTTCTTTAACATTGAAAAGGATAAAACAGTTTCTGCTTATATATTAGGTCTTGGAATGGATGAGGTGGAAGACTATCTTACCCAAGCCGGTGAACTTGTTGTTTCTAATATTTTTGATAACTTATTGATTCCAGTGATACAAAATCAAGAAAGTGGAGGTGCAGTTAATGGATCTAGTAGTTGATCCTTTATATGATAAAAATGCTAACTTTGTTGGATGGCTTGTAGACTTTAGTTTTGTATTCGATAAAAACTTAAGGTGGGTAGCCTATATCTTTAATGATTAGATTTATTCTTACTCGTACCATAAAAAAAGTAGCTTAACTGCATATTTTCATATTAACTGTGGAGTAAATTCAAATATATTTCAGCAAAAATATAGAGCTTTATTTAGTTCTATAAAAAATAAAACCAAATAAAGCTCACTATTTAAGCGCTAAGTGTAGGTTGTTTACCTAACACGTCTTTACCTTCTATTATAACTTCTGCAAAAGACTCTGCAATAAGTGGGTCAAATTGAGTACCACTACATCTTCTTAGTTCCTCTATACCTTCCGCATAGCTTTTTCTTTTATTATAAGGTCTATGGGAGGTCATAGCATCAAAACTATCCACTACGGTTAATACCCTAGCTAGATATGGTATTTCTTCCCCTTTAAGACCATCTGGATATCCCTTACCATCATATCTCTCATGATGATGCATTATCAATGGTGCAATATAATGAAGGGATTCTACTGGTTTTATTATTTCAACTCCGTTTGATGAATGCTGTTTTAATTCCTGCCACTCTTCGTCATTTAGAGGCATTCTTTTGTTTAGAATTTGCTCAGCGATATTTATTTTACCAATGTCGTGCATATAAGCTCCATAAATAAGGGTTTTCTTATCATCATCACTCAGCCCTAACTTATCTGCAAGTAATCTCGAATAAACTACCACTCTCTCAACGTGACCATATGTATATTTATCCTTTGCATTTATAACACTAATTAAGGTTTTTATTGATGTTACTAAATCTATATGTTTTTCCTCTATATCGTCTTTTAACTCATCTAAAATAGAGGTGTAGGTCTCCACCCTATTCTTATTAAAAAACTTTGCTCTATATAGTGCATCATCAGCACTTTTTATAAAATCAACATCATTTTTAGCTTTATCAGGATAAACAGATATTCCTATTGAAACTGTTAACCTTCCATTAGGTTGATTTTCCTCACCTTGAAAATAAGTTTTTTCTATCTGCTTCCTTATATTCTCAGCTATGCTAATTGCTTCATTTTCAGAAGTATTAGGTAGAATTATTGCAAACTCTTCTCCACCATACCTTGTGACTATATCTTGCTTCCTAGCAATTTCTTTCAATAAGGCTCCGATATTTCTAAGAACTTCATCACCCTTTTGATGTCCATATAAGTCATTATAATGTTTAAAGTAATCTATATCCATAATTATCATCGAAATAGGTTTCTTCTCTTTTTCAGATAATATCATTTTCTCTCTTAATTTGTCATGAAAATATCTATGATTATACAATCCTGTTAGCCCGTCTTCGTTTGCCTGGCATTTAAGTTGTTCGATATGGCTTCCTTCAATTTTTACGTAAAACCCTAGTGGCCACGCTGTAAGTATAAAAATTCCTGTCAAAATCAGATCATTCTCAAAATATTGGTTCACTTGTCTATCATATGTGCTTATTAAATTATTAGGTGCGCCAATTAAATCTATTGCTAAAATAATAATTGAAGAAATGCAAGCAGTTGTCATTCCTTGTTTCATACCAGATTGTATTGTTGTAGTTATTATAATAAATAAAAATAAGAATTTATAACTACTAGCGTATCCACCAGTAAGGAGAATTGCAAGGAAAAATATAAAAATAAACAAACAAGTTTCCACCAACTGCATTCTTTTTATGTACTTTAAATTACACTTATTAATCGTAGAAAGTGTCCAAACACCATATATACCTACAATTAAAAACATTACTACAACAGCAGATATCAAAGTGAAATAGGTACTAGTTAAGTCAATCCTTGTATTACTATCCCCAAAAAGATATTTTAATAATGCTATTCCAGAGAATAAAAGAGAAGATAATTTTACTATAGATAATATTTCATTTATTTTTTTTCGTTTAATATCCTCAAAGCTTGTCATATTTCTCATCCCTCATTACCTTTGTTGAAATTATCCTTTTTATAGTAATAGGAAGTCGGATAAACCGACTTCATATTATTTTTCTCTTAAGCATTTAGGTTCCTCTGGTTGATATAAGAACCAAGTGCAAGCAGATGTTGCTACTGTCGTAGCAAGGATAGTTGATATTGTTGCTATTATTGCTAGGAATCCTTTATTTAGTTTTTTCATTTTCTCACCCCTATAACTTTAATATATGAGTAAAAAAGGTATCTATTTTTCTAATCATTAAGTTACCATATGTTGTAATAGTAAAAACTTGCCATAAGATACCTATATATATGCATAGACAATATTTAAGTGCAACCATTTCATGAAAATATGAATAAGTGGCAATGCTTACTATTACTAAAATTAAATAAACACTTAAAATTACAATAGATACTTTTCTCATTCTTTTTCTTTTTTCTTCGCTCTTTATAGGTTTTTCAAGACTACCAACTGGTGCTAATTTATAAATCATATAATAAGACCATAAAAAAGTTATAGTCCCTAAAAATAGTACCAAATTTAAATTAATACTTTGCATGACTAAAATTTTTATTAATATAGCTTGTCCAATGCAAGAAATTGTACCAATAACTAAACACTTCGAAGGAGAACTTGCATGGACTCCACCAGAATATTTTCTTAATATACTTGCTGTAAAGGAGATTATTACTGCTTCAATAACTACATTAAATAAGCTTCCAAATACAATTACAAGCAATATAGATAAAATCATTTGTAATAAAGCAAACAGTCCATAGGCTATTACTTCCTTGCGGTCGCTATCAAAGTTTAGTTCCATGGATATTTTTTCAGCAATGCTATTACATATTCTTTCCATTCGTAACCTGCCTTAATTCCTTTTTATTTACAATTACTATATAATATGAAATTACTGTAATACCAAAAATTAGTATAGATGGTATTCCATATAGTGTTTTTAACGTTGGGTTGCCAAGTATATAATTCATATCCTGTTTGAAAATAAATTGAATAATAATAATATTAATTAATTCACAAACAGATTGGAGGATAACTGTAATAACCCCTACTTTTATAGACTTAATTAAATCAATTTTATTAATACTCGAAGCTATTATGATAAAAGCAAAAAGATTCAATATAGTATGTACTCCATTATGAGTGGGAAGCATTCTTGTTATTGATCCGACTATAGCAAAAACAATACTTGACAATAAATATCTCTTTAGATCAAAAGAAGTTTTCGAAAATGCATAAGCTGCAAAAATAAATATAAATGTTTCTGGTATACCTCTTAAGAAAAATTCTAAAAGTGTTAATTTAGGCATGTTTTTTATCACCTCTTATGATTTTTTCATATGTTATCTATTAAATTGATTTTAGTTATTAGTAATGAAACTAAAACTATATTGAGCTTACTTTTCAGCGAGTTTCATTTAAATGCTTTATAGTATTATAAATAATCACAAAAACAAAAAGCCTTATAAAAATATCACCTATACTTAGAATGCTATATCCCACATCAAATATATCTGTTAGGAACTTCAACTTAGTTGTTTCATTTCCTAGTATATGTATATCTTTAATCTTTGAAAAAGAATCTGGTGTGGCGTATCCCGTATAATATGAGAAACTAGGAAATACAGGCATATTTCCATTGTTTGCAGCTATTGCAATCTTATTCAATGCAGTGCCTATAAATATAAAACCTGAACCAATGATAGCACTAATATAAAGCCGATATTTAAATACTAAAAATAAAACAGAATAAAGATACAATGTTTTATATATACCAGCATATTTTATGAAGCTATAGTCACCCATAAAAACAGAAATTTGCATTATTACATACATTAATTCAAATCCTAACACAGGATATATTTCCCAGGATTTAAATAAAGATTTAAGCTTGTACCCTTTTATTTTAGCAATGATAAATGCTAATATTATAGTTTCTAACATTTATTTTCCCTCTTACTATTATCAGTACTAATTTCATCCCTAGTAATATAGCTTTCAAATCAATCTGAAAATTAGATTGATACCGATTTATTAATGAAAACATTTACGTTGCTACCGAGCAACCTTGTTAACCAAAAGTTTCTTTTTAAAATAATCAAGCAATTAATTGTGTGACCTTATCCAAGTACATAATTAACTTATTGGAAAATTTAACAAATATCATTTTATTTCATCATCAAATAAATTAATAACTTTTTGTGCTAAAAATAACTGCTTTATTTATTCTGACTAAATTAGTTTTTACATATTTCCAATGAAAAATTGGTATAATATAACTTTATCTACTTTATATTATACCAATTTTAAAATTTATTACCATAGCTTACCGTATAAATTTTTACATTATCTATTATTTTCTTACAAAATATATTAGATTCACCTAATAAACCCAATTGATGGAAGGCTTAATTTATTATAACTAGTTTTCTTTTGTAATAACATTTCCTTCTATATTAGTTAAACTTTTATTATTCATTAAGTATGCCGACATAACAGTAACTAATGGAATAACATAGCATAATACAGTGTATATGCCATAACTCATAGCAGAAACTCCGGTGATAGAAGTTATGATAATAGCATTCACATTCCAAGCCATTAGTGGCGCTATACTTGTACCACTATCTGAAATAGTTCTAGCCAATATACTGGTTTTTAAACCTAATGACTTGTATTTATCCTTAAGTAACTTTGATGGCAATAATATTCCCACAGTTTGATCACAAGTAATTACTGTTAAAGCTGAACTTAATATAGCTGTCCTAGTAATTAAGCTTCCTTTAGTTTTTGCTTTATTTATATAATTATTTACCAAAGGTTCAAAGAAGTTTAAACCTTCAAATAAACTTGTTAAAGCTACAGCAAGAATTACAATAAATATTACTTCTAGCATATTCATTGCACCTCCACCTTGTAGTAGATTATTTAGTTCTAATAATGAAGTATCAGCTTTGTATCCAAAAAGTATTGCTTTTATCACATTTACTAAGGCGAGCTTTTGTACAAATAAAGATATCAATGCCCCTCCTACAATACCGAAAACCATATTGTATATTATATTTACTCCCTTAATGGCAAGCACAATGATAATTAGTGGAAAAAGTAGTAATGCCGTATTTATATTATATGTTCCTTTAATTCCTTGTTGTAATTCTTGTATCTGATTTATATCTAATTCATTAGTAAATTGTGATCCCCAATAATAAAATACAATCATGCAAATTATGATTGTTGGAATCACGGTCCTTAAAGAAACCTTCATATACTCTTTGTAACTTATATCATTCAACTTCAGTGTTAGATTAGTTAATGAGGATATAGGAGAAATCTTATCTGCCAAAAACACTCCTGAAGTTATGGCTCCTAGGAGCATAGGCTTTTGAATTCCAAGGCTTATGCCTAAACCAAAAAGAGCCATTCCAATGGTAGAAAAGGTCCCTAAGGCTGTTCCCATAAAGATCGAAGTAATTCCAGCTATAAGAAAACTTGCAAAAAGGAAGTTTATTTCTCCAATATAGTTATAACCATAATATATAATAGTTGGAACTATACCTGAGGCAAGCCAAATAGCTATAGTTCCTCCCATAAGTGCTATTATAAAAAGAACCGCAGAACATGATTTTATTCCCATTAACATAGGTTGTAAGAGTAGCTTAATCCGAAATCCACGTATTTTAAGTAAGCTTAAGGTAATACATATACCTACTAGAAATCCAATGCTAAGTGATAGATTAAAATAAATACATATTATGATTAATATTACGTTAATTATCAGTAGAAAGTTTGTATCTTTTTTTGATACGGTATTCAATATTCCTCTCCCCTTTGTGTAATTTCTTGTAAATTTATTATATCATAGTTATCTTTCTGAAAGTTACAGTTTAATTCCTTCATCTTTCTCCTGTATTTTTCTATATTCTTATGTTGCTTGAAACTATTATTTACTATCTTAAAAACTTTTCTATTAGTAAATATAATATCCTTCTTTATCTATATGACAATTATGACTTCAAATGAGCGTCAAATTATAATTTCATCAAAAATATAAAGAGGTATAGTAGTTTACCTATACCTCTTGTAATAATCTATATATTAATTTTATTCCCCTTGTTGAACATGAACTTTTCCGTTTGGCTCTATATAAATTCCATGTCCTTTCTCAATATCATCTTTGTATTGACCTATGTATTTCCCACCATCAGCCCAAATATATATACCTTCTCCATCCTTAAAATCTTCTTTCCATTGTCCAATATAAACTTCTTCATCTGGCCAAGTATACGTTCCATATCCATGTTTTAAATCATTTTCCCAAGAGCCGATATATTTTTCTCCATTGCTCCAAGTGAATATACCATCACCGTGCATCTTGTCTTCTTTCCATTGCCCTACATATTTACTTCCGTCCTTGTAAAAATAAGTTCCTTCTCCATTGGCTTTTCCATTTAATGTTTCACCAACATACTTACCTCCATGAACGTGTTCTACAGGCTTTACATTTATTTTAACTCCTGTAATTTTGTTACTTCCAAATTTCTTTATCTCCATAATTTTTACCTCATTTCTTTACTTGTATTTATTCTTGAATATCATTTTATATTGTTTGTTTCTCATAATCTAAATGAAGAACATTCATAAATATAATTTTTATAATAATTAATATCCTTAAAAGTTGTTTGTAATCAACTATTGTTTAAATAACATGATAGATAAATCTTAAGACCAAATTCCTGTCTATTAATAATTATCTACAATTTTTATAATAATATCCCTCTGCATACATATCAGAATTAACACTTATAAAAACCTCTCATTGAATATGATTATCAGTTTCATTATATTGTTAATAATTACCGGTGTCAATAACAAATCTGTTTTAGCTTGTTCTATATTTAATTATATAAAAATACATTTACAAGTTGAAAAATCTATGATAATCTATAATTACTCAATTGATATTGATTATCAATTTCACTTTTCTGTTATATATAAGTTATAAATTAATAGAATCAATATCCATTTTAAAATTTAAATTTACAATTTTGACTTCAAAAGAAAATTCAAAATAAAATTAAAAATATAATTACGGTATGATTATAAAAGCCATCTATTTTATGAAAGGAGTGATAAATAATGAGTGTTGTGATTATTGGTGGACATGAAAGAATGGAAAGAATTTATATAAACACCGGTGAAAAACACGGCTGTAAAGTTAAAGTATTCACCAAAATGCCAAGTGATTTGAGTAGAAGAATTGGAAACCCAGACTATATAGTAATGTTTACAGATGTAACGTCTCATAAGTTAGTCCTTTCAACAATGAAAATCTCTAAGAAAAAAAATATACCTAGTTTCAGATTACATAATAGTAGTCTTCAAACACTAGAAAATGCCTTAGCAGAAATATCAGTAATGACAAATTAATTAATATTGTCCTGTGGATATTCCAAAGGGGACTATTGATTTTATATTTCTTCTTCTTATTAAGAATTGCTATAAGACTTCATTTTTAGTACATAATAGTTAACTTCTTATACTCAGAATAATTTAAGATTGTTCTGCTGGTATCGTAATGCTAACTCTGGTACTTCAACAAGTAGGCTTACAACTTGAGCGAGTTGTATTAGTTTTAAGCGTAGATAGAATTGTGATATGTTCAGAACTGTAGTTAATATCGTTGGCTATGCTATTTGTACAGTAATTGTTGGAAAATCTGAAGGGGAATTGAATTTAGATGTTTATATTAATACATGAAATTTAGAAGTAGCAGCGGATAAAACAATAGCTAAATAGATTTATAAATTAGGGCTAAAGATATTTAGAATTTCAAAATATCTTTAGCCCATAAATATTATTAAAGTTACTTCACTACCAAATCATCCACAATCTCGTCACAACTTTTACAATAGTACCTAATTTCTACATCAGTTTCACATTTTTCATGCTTCACATTTCTATTACAACTATCTAAGTGCTTGTTAGACCAAATAATTATAGAATTAAATACATGTCTAAAATCTCTCCCCTTTTCAGTAAGAAGATACTCATATCTTGGGGGATGTTCACTATAAAGTTCTGCTTTAATAAGTTCATTTTCCTCAAGTGTCTTCAATCTTTTAGATAAGATATTTGTGGGTATGGGCGCTAATATTTCTTGTAATTCTTTAAATGTATTTCTTCCATTTGAAATTCTATGTAACACTAACAGTGTCCATTTATCTTCTAAGATATTTAAGGTTTGAGCTAAATTACATTTAAAATCGTAATTTCCCTTCACTTTTAAAGCCCTCCAATAATATAATTTGTTATAAACTAATTCATAGTAAGTACTTGTGAAAATTAAATATTTCCTTTTTGAGAAAGTTACTACCAACTGCTGTTGTTAACACTATAGCAGCGCAGAATATATGGATAAATTTAAATTGAAAATATAATTATACCATTCTCTTAATTAGATAAATCTATTTGTGAATCTCATTAATATTTTATACTTTCTTCTGCTTGAGCTTTTCTAATTAAAACTTAATTTCCCATAGCTTCACTAATCACAGCCCTCATAGTTTCCTTATCCATAGCTCCAGGTATATAATTTATCACATTGCCTTCTTTACCAATTATAAAGGTAGTTGGAAATGCATTTATAAAATATTTGTTTAGAAGTTTTGCATCCTCATCAAAAACTACTGGAAAGGTGTATCCTTCATTTTGTAAAAAATTCTTTATATCCTCAGTTGAACCTTCTCTTCCAACGTTAGGTATTGCAACTCCAAGAATTACAATATCCTCCTCATTTTTGTTGTATTCCTTGTATAATTCTTCAATATGTGGCATTTCCTCACGACACGGTGGACACCAAGTTGCCCAGAAATTTAGGAATACTACTTTACCCTTGTAATCAATTAAAGAATGAGCCTTTCCATATTGATCTACTAGTTTAAAATCTGGAGCTAATAATGCATTTTGCTCCTCTTCACCTATATTTCCACTTTCTATACCATTTTCCTCTATATTACCTTTGCCGGTTGCTTCATTATCTATATTTGGGCTATCTTCTTTGTCCTTACTTGGATTTGATTCTTCTCTAACTCCCGTTTTCTCCTCAACTATTTTTGAAGGTTTAGAAATCATATCATCTATATATCCACGTACTTTATCTGCTCCTCCTAAAACCATAATTATTCCTGAAATTATAAGAATAAGTCCTCCTATTTTTTTAATTTCATTCATATGCTGTTTCACCTTATTCAAATACTTAAACATATTTTTATAAAAAGCAGCAAGAATAATAAAAGGTAATGTAAACCCAAGAGTATAAACCGCTATCATTAAATTGCCTGTTATTATACTATCAGCTCCTGATGCCATTATAAGAACTGAAGCTAACATTGGTCCTACACAGGGAGTCCATCCAAAGCTAAAGGTAATCCCTAAAATGTAAGCAGTAACAGGATTCATATTTTCGGTATTTATACGCATTTTTCTCTCCTGTTGTAACATAGGAATATTTAAACATCCCATATAGAAGAGTCCCATAAGAATTATTATTACACCACCCATTCTTATAATGTCTTCTTTATTAGATATTAAGAATTTACTAAAAGCATTGATAGATGTACCTAAAATAAAAAATGTAGATGAGATTCCCAAAATGAATAAAATTGTATTTCTAAATAATGGGGTTTTCAGAAAGTTTACTTTTCCTTGCTCAAAATCTTTTCCACTACTATTTGAAAGAATGCTTATGTACACTGGTAAAATTGGTACAATGCAGGGGGATAAAAAAGATAATAATCCCTCTACGAAAACTAAAAAAAACTTTGTAATCTCCAATATGCGTCCTCCTTAAACTTTACTGTACCTATATTATATTCTATAAGCTTTACTTTTTAAAGTCACTTTATAAAGTAAAGTGACTTTAATTATTATTTTTTCTCATTATAAATCCAAACAAAACTCACTTTATTATAATTCATTTAATCTTAAAGTTTATAATATGATTCTTCTTTAAAAAATTGTATAAACATAATAATTTAGAGTTATGGATATATCTAAATGTATAGTAAAAAAATCATTACTATTTTCGCATAAATAATAATAAGGCCACTATTAAAAGTGACCTTATTATTTATATATTAAATATAAATTACTTAAATACTACTCACACAATACTTAAAGATTCAACTACCAACAAATTTATTTTCTAGTTGAGTTATCTAACCATAAGTTCGTTTAAGTTCATAAATAAACATAATACTTTCATTTAAGATTAATAATTCATCATCTCTTTGCTTTGTTTTTAATAATGATTTAAAGCTTATTTATACTTTTCCATTATTTTTTCAACACGCCTTAAGTGATTATCATAATCATTTACAACACCCTTAATTTCCTTCATAAGACTTGAGTCTAAATCTTTATTTTCATCAATGAACTTTTCGCCTTGATATATTCCCATTTCCATAGCTTCCTTTGCTCTTTCGCAAACCTCTAAATCAGTCTTTACCACCATTGTCTTAACCTTTTCGAAGAATTCAGCCATAGTACCCATGACTCCAAGAGTATCTACTGCATCTCCACCAAGCTTTTCGATTCTATTAGTAATAGCTTCCTCATGTCTTTTAAATGATTCTATTATATGAGTTAGTTCTTCTTTAAGTTCTTTATCTTGCGCTTTACTAAGATAATCCTTAAAAGTAGCTCCACCCATATGTATTCCTCTTAAAAATTTATTAGTTTTCTTAACATCTGTTTCTATATTTATACTCATATTATCACCTCAGTTTATTTTGAGCATTGAAATTTTTATTATGTACAATATTTGTTTTTTATTGGTATGACTTACTTAGTTACCATAGCATCCAAATTTGCATTTTAACCTATACATCTGTTTTATTAAGCACTCAGCCTAATAATAAAGTTAATGTTAGTCCTATCTTATAAAATAGATTTAAATTTATGCCCTTTTTAGTTAATGTTACAGTCCTAAGTAATTACCTTTATTCCAATCTTTGAACGCCTTCATTATCTATATAAAAACCATCCTTATATATTAATTGCCCTACAGGTACAAACTTATATCCCTGATTTTGAAGTACTGGAATAAGCCTCTCTAAATTCTTGGGTGTATGTCTCCCATTGTTGTGAAATAACACAATAGAACCAGCCTTTGCCTTCTTTATTACCCTATTATATTCTTGTTCAAGTCCTAACTGTTTCCAATCTATACTATCTACATCCCATTGTATTGCCTCATAACCAAGTGATTTTGCTACCTTTACTCCATCTTGATTATAATGGCCACTTGGAAATCTAAATAACTTTGTAGTAACTCCTGTTATATCTTTAATTACTTTTTCTGTATTTTTTATTTCCTTTATCATTTTATCCTTGTTTATATTTTTAAAATCTGCATGAGTATAACTGTGATTTCCTATTTCATGCCCTCTTTTGCAGATCTCTTTCAGCTTTTCTTGATTTTCTTTATCTGGATAAACTAACCATCTTCCCATAACAAAAAATGTTCCTTTGGCATTATATTTATCTAATATATCTAAAATTTCATATAGGTATTCTTCATCAGCCCAATTTAAATCAAATGTAAGCGCTATCTTTTTATCTTCTGTGTTTACTCTATAGATAGGCTCAATAAAAGATTTTCTCAAGGATTTGTTCTCCTCATTAAACACATCCTTTACAATTAGTGAGCTCGTTTCTCTTGAACCCACATTTTTATTTTCTGACACATCTATAATACCAAAACTGACTTCGCTAACACATATAATAAGAGCTAATATCATAAGCCATAGGTGAAAAGATTTATATGCTTTTTCCATATGTTTATTGCTTTTATGCTTTTTTCTTCTCATAGTGGTTTTCTCCTTAACGTGTATTGCATAATATTTTTTCCTTAAAATTTTATAATTCTCTATCAACTATTTATGAAAACAAATCTTCTGTTTAAAGTTACTATTAAGCTAAAATTTAAACGCTAAGATTAGCTTAAAGATAATGTTTATAATTAATTATTCCATATTTATAACCTTCATTAAAACACTTAATTTAGTCAACTTTATAAGCTATAATGCTAAATTTTCTATATTTTTATATCAATTCAGTTTGTTCGTGTAACGAGTAGTTTACTTCTTTCTTCTTAATTACTTAATTACTTAATTTTATAAAATTTTAGCTCCATTCATTGTAAGTTGGAATTCACTATATAGAAAATCAGCTGCTTTTCTACATAAAATCATGCGATTAATAAAGATTTCAAAATACTCCATAATCGAACATATTGTTGGATCTATTATTAAATCTAGTTGTATTGTTCGCTCCTCTCCATCCACATTAACAATAGCCTTTTCTACAGCATAATTTACTCTATCATGAATATCAAAAGTAGCAAAATCATCATTTCTAACTCTTGATCTTCTTACATCTGTTTTGTCTCCAAGGATAAGAGCCGCTGAAATTGGATTAATAGGATTGCCTGTTCCTTCATCATGATTCCCTACAGCAGATACTACTAGGGCTATTTCCTCTGGTTCCATGCCTAATCTGTTTAAAATATTAAAACACAAACATGCCCCTGTTTGAGCGTGTTCATCTCTATTAACCATATTCCCTATGTCATGAATGTAACTTGCAATTTTAGCAAGTTCTACTTCTCTTTCACTATATCCTAAAACCTGCAATATTCTTCCTGCTGTGTCTGATACTTTACCTACATGACCAAAATCATGCTTTGTGAAGCCCATTACTCCTAAATGCTTATCTCCCATCTCAATATAAGTTTTAAACTCCTTATTGTTTCTGATATCTTCATAAGTTAACAAAGCCATAAATTCACTTCCTTATAATGTCTATATTAAAAAATTTCAGTTTCCTATATATGTTATTATCTATCATTTTACTCCTACTTATTCTTTCACTATTCATTAAATAATGAATAGATTGATCTTCTACTACAACTTTAAAAAGCCATTTGATTTTTAGTAGACAATGCATTTCTCTGTGGCCTCTTGTTATATAATAGCAAAACGTGAATTAATCTTCTAAAACGTCATTAAAATTAATACAGTACATAAAAAACTTTAAAATATATTCAGCGTTATGCTAAAAACAATAATTTAATATAATATTCAGAAATACTTAGTTTTAATTAGGTAATAAAAAAGGAGCTTCTCATAATGCATAGATATACATTGTGAGACAGCTCCTTCTTATTTTGAATAAATGTCTACATCTTAGGAAATAAATTCATGTTATATATAATATTGCTTAATATACTATTTACCTTATTATTTATAAAAGTTGCTCACACCTCTTCATAAGTTTCATGATGTTAATAGCTAAAACTATATTAGCTATTAACAGAGCTACTACATAAATCAAATTTATCAACGGAATAAACATGATAATGAATGCTGGAATGATTAATATCTGTAGCCAAATAAATTGCACCCACCTTTTATCAGCTTCATCATATATTTCACCAATTTGTTGTGTTGTAGCCAAATCTTTAATTCCCATAAATATGTTATATAGCAATAACAAATAAACAATCAATGCAGCTATTACTAAGAGTAATGTCACTCCTATAGTTATTCTAGTATTTGTACCTATTCCTACATTAGTCCCCTGGAATAACCCGAATATAGACAAAGCTACCATTGCAACACTATAATTTTTAGCTTTATTAAAGTAAACACTGTAGCTAGCAAGTGAAAGAAGTCCTATAAGGAATAATATATGGCCAATAATGTCTGGTAGAATATCAAAGTTATTTATTCTAAAGTCAATCATATCAAATAAAAATCCCCAAAACAAAATATTAAAGCCTGTTTTTCTCATAAATTCCTCCAAATTATATTGTTATTTCAATATATGAGAAATTCCTTAAAGTGATTCCCTTGTATGTATATTACTACTATAGTTTCTAATTACTTTAGATTCTCTGCAATTCACAAACTAAAAAACACTAAGCATTTGCTTAGTGTTTTTTTTATGTACTATAGTACCTGGCGACCACCTACCCTCCCACAAGGCTTCCCT